>DASPHC010000064.1:0-4678 GCA_035629865.1 Thermoanaerobaculia bacterium
GATCCGCTCGGTCGTGACGGTGGCGCCGAAATGGGTCAGCATCAGTTCCGAGTGGTCGCGGGTCGGTTCGGCCTCGATCACGGTGGTGACGCCGGGGGTGTTGAGGCCGGCCAGCAGGATCGCGGACTTCACCTGGGCCGAGGCGACCGGCAGGCGGTAGGTGATGGGGACCGGGTTTTCGGTGCCGATGACGGCCAGCGGCAGACGGCCGCCGGTGCGGCTGACGAAGCTGGCGCCCATCTGCTCCAGCGGCGTGGTGACCCGCGCCATCGGGCGCTTGGCGAGGCTGGCGTCGCCGGTGAAGAAGGTCGTGATCGGGTGGCTGGCGACGAGGCCCATCATCAGGCGGGCCGCCGTGCCGCTGTTGCCCATGTCGAGCACCTGGTCGGCTTCGACCAGGCCGCCGATGCCGACTCCGCGCACGCGCCAGATGCCGTCGTCGCTCCTGGTGATGTCGGCGCCGAGGGCGCGCATGGCGGCGGCGGTGTGGAGCACGTCCTCGCCGGTCAGCAGGCCGTGGATCGTGGTCTCGCCGATCGCGATGGCGCCGAACATGATCGCGCGGTGGGAGATCGACTTGTCGCCCGGCACCCGGACGGTCCCGGACAGCGGGCCGGTTTTGGCGGATTGGAGCGGCCTGGGCGCCATGGGTCTGTTCCCCCCTCTGGGTGAGTGCGGCTGATAGGGCGGGTTCCTAGCACAGATGGGCATCGGGGGTAAGGGGACGCGCTGGCGGAGCGGGTGCGTGGGGCGGTTCAGCAATTAGATTTTGACATCTCCGTGACGGCATGGCAGACGGGCGTGCTTTGATGAATTTTCATATGCGTACGCGCGTATAGTAGAGACCGGAGGATAAGGCGTGGCGAAACCAGAATGGGGAACCAAACGCATCTGCCCCAGTTGCGGAGCGCGCTACTACGACCTGCAAAAGGACCCGCCGGTTTGCCCGAGCTGCGGCACGACGTTCGACCCTGAGGCGCTTCTGAAGTCCCGCCGGGCCAGACCGGCTCCGGTCGAGGAAGTGGTCAAGAAGGTCGTACCCGAGTCGGAGGATGACGAGGAAGCGGCCGAGACCGGCGACGCCGAGCTGGAGGAAGTCGACGACGAAGCCGCCGTGGACGATCTGGAAGAAGACGCCGACGAACCCGTCCAGGAAGAAGAAGAGGACGACGTTCTGCTGGAAGACGCTTCCGAGCTGGGTGACGAGGACGACATGGGCGAAGTGGTCGATGTCGAGAACGACGACGAGGAGCGCTGAGGACGGGCTCGGCGTTCGGGTGAAAGGCGCTTCCGAAGAAATCTGCTGAAGAAATCGACGGGAGCGTATTTTTCACTTGAATGAGGGTGCCGGTTTGAGGATATTCCCCGGCACCGCGACGCCGGGTGGTTCCCCAGACCGCCGCAACGGACGTCGCAGCGAGATAGATCTTAATAAGATCAAGAGATTGGGGCCATAGCTCAGCTGGGAGAGCGCTACAATGGCATTGTAGAGGTCAGCGGTTCGATCCCGCTTGGCTCCACCAAACAGAAAAGGCCTCGACCGCCGATGCGGTCGAGGCCTTTTCTGTTTTGCGGGCAGTTTGGTTTGTGTGTTTGGGGAGCGACATCCCCGCAGCCGAATGTTTTCGGGACTACGGGGACGTGGGCCGCCTGGATCAGGCGGCGGCGTGGGTGTGGTTGAGGCCCTTGTGCTCTGCCCGCTGCTCCGCCCGGATGCCGAAGGTCGCTTCGATCGAACCGGCCCAGGGGAGCAGGAACTGGCCGTCGTTGACCAGACGGTGCGGCTCGATGTGATCGATGACGGAGGTGTTGACCTCGGCCAGCCGGATCACGTCGCCGTCCTCGGGCACCAGGGCACGCTCGACGCCGCAGCCGCGCGCGAGGCGGGCGTGGGCTTCCAGGTGGTGGATCTCGCCGTGGACCGGCACCGCGAAGCGAGGGCGGATCAGCTCGTACATGCGGGTCAGGTCGCCGCGCGCCGGGTGGCCGGAAACGTGGACCGGGGCATCCGACGGCGTGACGATGCTGACACCCATTTTGGTCAACAGCTCGTAGATCGCGCCGATCGCATCCTCGTTACCCGGAATGGTCCGGGCGGAGAAGATCACGGTATCGCCGGCCTGGAGCGCCAGCGAGCGGTGCTCGGCGCGGGCGATCTTGCTGAGAGCCGAACGCTCCTCGCCCTGGCTGCCGGTGCAGATCAGCACGAGGTTGCGGCGGGGAATGCTCGACGCTTCCGACAGGCTGAGGAAGGGACGAAGCCCGTCCAGGTAGCCGCAGGCGCGGGCGGCCTTCTCCATCCGCAGAAGCGAGCGGCCGGCGAGCACGACCTTGCGGTCGTTGGCGGCTGCGGCCTCGGCGATGGCCTTCATGCGGGCGACGTTGCTGGCGAAGCAGGTCACCGCGATGGCGCCACGGCGTCCCCGGAAGGCTTCGACCAGACCGGCGCGGGCCTGACCCTCGGAGCCGGTGGAGCCTTCGACCTGCGCGTTGGTGCTGTCGCAGACCATGGCGAGCACGCCCTCGTCGCCGAAGCGCTTGAGGGCCGCGAAGTCCGTGCTCTGGCCGACCAGCGGTTCCGGATCGAACTTCCAGTCGCCGGTATGCAGCAGGTTGCCGGCACGGGTTCGGATCGCGAGCGAGACGGGTTCCGGCACAGAGTGGGTGACGGGGATCGCCTCGATATCGAACGGACCGATGCGGAAGCGCCCGCCGATCGCGAAGGTGTTGACCTGGACGGCACGGGCGACGCCGGCTTCCTTCAGGCGCTCACGGATCAGGTGCGTCGCGAAGGGAGTGGCGTAGATCGGGCATTCCAGCCGGGGCCAGAGGTGATGGATGGCGCCGATGTGGTCTTCGTGGGCATGGGTGACCACGAGGCCGACGACGTCGTCCATCCGCTCTTCGATGAAGGCCGGATCGACCATGAAGGACTGAACCTCCGGCATGTCGTCGCCGCCGAAGGCGACGCCGGCATCGACGATCAGCCATTTGCCGGCATGACCGTAGAGGGTCATGTTCATGCCGATGCGGTTGCAGCCGCCGAGCGGGAGGAAGATGATCTCGTCGGTACCCGGAACCGGGCCACGTACGGGGCCGGTCTTGGGCGTACGCGGGGTTTGAGTACGGGGATTCTGAGGACGTGAGTTGTTGGGAGTACGTGTAGCGGCGGGAGCTGCCGTTCTAGCTGGGACTGTCGGCGATTGCGAGATCAGGGGTTGTTCCCCGACACCGAGATCCTGAGCGCTACGGACGGATAAGGTGGATGTCCGCGAACGGCGGCGATCCCTTGGACTTCTCATGCAGTTCGTTCTTTCTTGCTTATGTCCGGGCTCAGGCGGATAGAAGCCGCGAATTCCGGACCGGTTTAAAATGACGCATCGTTTGAATGCGCCCACTGAATTTCGGAAAACTTTTGGAAAAGCTTGATGAGAGGGCCGAAAATACGGCTAAACGCTGGTCAAGCTGGAGATAGGAGACGAAAACGGAAAAACGAATAACCCGGCTGCTCCGACCGCCGCCGCAAAAGCGGAACAATCTGAGAACCGGGTGCGATGATCGTAGTCATGGTGGAGGGGGCTGGATTTGAACCAGCGTACGCTGTCGCGGGCAGATTTACAGTCTGCTGCCTTTAACCACTCGGCCACCCCTCCGGATGGGTCGAACTCAATGCCCCTGAGGGGAGGTAGTGGTGGAGCCAAGCGGGATCGAACCGCTGACCTCTACAATGCCATTGTAGCGCTCTCCCAGCTGAGCTATGGCCCCAATCTCTGGAACACCCATTTCCATGGGCGATGTCGTCTTTTCGTGTCTCGTGTCGTTACCGCTCACCGGCATCTCCCCTGCCCTACGCGGCGCCTGCGCTTGCGGCTGCCGATCAGGTCTTAAGTGGATGAAGCGATGGAGCGGGCGAAGGGATTCGAACCCTCGACCCCAACCTTGGCAAGGTTGTGCTCTACCCCTGAGCTACGCCCGCGAATTTCGTGTGGTGTGTTTGTAGCGTGGTATGTCTGTAGTGAGTATGTGTGTCGTATCGGCACTTGGTTGCCGGGCATTCGCTTTCCCGGCCCTCGATCGGTCCCACTTCGACCGTATGGGTCGCAGCTTCGTTCCCTCCTGAGGTCCCCGCGCTTCCAGTCCTTGACGTACGGGACTGTGGATCCGGGTATCCTGGCAGACCCCGCTGACGCGGTTGCCTAGCCTATCGTACCCTAATAACTGTGGTTGAAGGTAATATTTTCAACCGT
This sequence comes from Thermoanaerobaculia bacterium, assembly GCA_035629865.1. GTDB lineage: Bacteria > Acidobacteriota > Thermoanaerobaculia > Gp7-AA8 > Gp7-AA8 > QHVT01. The sequence continues at coordinate 4,248 of DASPHC010000064.1, forward strand.
GCTGCTCGAACTATCGTACCTGTTTTCCGCGGCTGGCGGACCTGCCGGCGACCTACTCTCCCACGTCTTAAGACGCAGTACCATTGGCGCGGAGGGTTTTCACGGCCGAGTTCGGGATGGGATCGGGTGCGGGCCCCTCGCTATGACCACCAGGTCGGCCAGCCGCGGAAAAGACAGGTGCGGCTGTCGAGGATAAGTTCAAGTGACCATTGGACGGATCGTGATGCGTTGGTTCTTCTCGTCCGATCGCTCACATGTGCGGTCTTGCCGCTGCGTATGGCGTTCGAAGTCATATTAGGAGATCAAGCCGATCGAGCGATTAGTAAGGCTTAGCTTCACGTGTTGCCACGCTTCCACACGCCTCCTATCGACGGGATGGTCTGTCCCGGCTCTCGGGGAGTGTTTGTTTTGAGGGGGGTTTCCCGCTTAGA
>DASPHC010000065.1:0-31291 GCA_035629865.1 Thermoanaerobaculia bacterium
TAGTTTCTGTCCTGGGGAAGCTAAATAGAAGAAACTAAAGACAGATAAGGCGCATTTGTGGTTGCTGTTTCCGAGCCGGTCCTTTAGAATGATTGTGACCAAACAATTGATTCTAAAAGAGATACGTCTCTGAAAGAGGCCACAAATGCGCCAAGCGCGGCAAAAACAGCTCAACCTTGTTTCAGACTGGCTGGATTTTGACCACGCCAAGGAACTGCAGGCCATTGCTGGCCTCCTCGATGCGCATCCTATGGTTGCGGACCTGGTCTGGCAAGACTTGGCTCCGAAGGGGTTGCTCAACGACACCGGAGCGCAAGGTCTGAGCGCTGAGCAAGTGTTGCGGGCTTTGCTGATCAAGCAGCTCAATGGGTTCAGCTATCGGGTGCTGGCGTTTCACTTGGCCGACTCGGTGACTTACCGAAGATTCTGCCAACTGGCCTTGCAGCAGCAACCGTCCAAATCGGTACTTGCCGCTTGCATCAAGGCGATCCGCGCCGAGACGCTCGAGAAGATCAATCGGCTTCTGGTCGGGATCGCTGAAGAGAAGAAGATCGAAGATGGCAAGAAGGTGCGCGTGGACTGCACTGTCGTCGAATCGAACATCCACGCGCCACTCGACTCGAACCTGCTGGGGGACTGCGTGCGCGTGGTGACGCGGCTCATGGATCAGGCTCGACAGATCATCGGCGCAGACGTGACATTCCCGAATCGGACACGGCGCGCCAAGCGTCGCGTTCTTGGGATTCTGAACGCCCGTTTCAAAGAGAAGCGAAAGCCGTTGTATCGAGATCTACTGCTCGTCGCGAAAGAAACGATGCAATCGGCTGAGCGCGTGGTCGAGGTCATCGATCGAGCTCTGGCAACCGGATCGATGCACTTGTCTGCTCAAGTGAGTGCCGCTGGAGTTGGCAAGGAACTCGCGCACTTCACGGCACTGGCACGACGGGTCATGGCTCAGACCGAGCGGCGGGTGCTCAACGAAGAGAGCGTTCCCTCGCGCGAGAAACTGGTCTCGATTTTCGAAGAGCACACCGACATCATCGTCAAAGACCAGCGCGAAACGCTGTATGGCCACAAGATCTGTTTGACGACTGGTCGATCGACGCTCGTGACCGACTGCACGATTCTCGAAGGAAACCCCGCCGACTCGACCCTGGCCCAGCAAATGATCGACAGGCAGATCGAGATCATGGGAGGGCCGCCCAGACAGGTCGTCTATGACGGTGCATTCGCATCCAAAGCGAATCTCGATTCCATCAAAGCCAAAGGAGTTGAAGATGTCGCGTTCTCAAAAGCGCGATCGCTCTCGATCACCGACATGGTGCGCAGCAGTTGGGTTTACAAGAAACTCCGAGACTTCCGTGCCGGCATCGAAGCAACGATCTCGTTCCTCAAGAGGGTCTTTGGTTTGGACCGTTGCACGTGGCGTTCGTTACCGTCGTTCAAAAGCTACGTATGGAGCTCGATCGTGACATTCAATCTTCTCGTGATCGCGCGACACGAGTTGGCCTGAATCGACAACCCTCTTCACCGTCGACCCGCAATACGGCGAGCAGGCCGGCCGCCGCGTCTTCACTTTCAGCTCGCGGTCGCTGACCAACGTCGTCCGCTTGCCGCCGGCCACCATTCGGTCGCACGTTGCTGCCCTATGGCAATACCCCCACCCATCCATCCCAGACGTGTGTTGCTGGTTTGGGGCGTTTCAGGACAGGAACTAACTAGCGCGGCACCACCAGCGTCAACGCGGCGAAGGCAAGCACCAGGACCGAGTAGAGCGCCAGGACAGGCCAGTCCTCGGTCGTCTTCTGCTTCTTCTCCATCGCCCGCCAGATCGCGAAGAGCGCCACCAGGACCAGAATCCCCTCGCGCGTGATCGCCCATGCCGCGCCGAGGACCGCGACCGCGATCCAGCGCTGTATCCGGGAGAGGGCGCTGAAACCGCGGCTGCCGTCGAGCTGCCACACCGGCGTCAGGTTGAAGAGATTGATGATCGCGGTGATCTGCGCGATGACGAACCAGAACTTCGACCCGGTCGCCAGCGCGGCCGCCCATGCGGCGAGTGCGGCGCCGAGACCCCACACCGGACCCGCGAGGCCGACGCGTGCATTCTCCGACGGCGTCGCGGCATGCTCGTGCATCCGGACGAACGCGCCGACGCCGGGGATGAACATCGGTGCACTGGCGGCCATCCCGCGGCGGCGCAGCTCGGCGACGTGGCCGACCTCATGGATGTAGATCCCGGCGAGGATCGCGGCGGCGAACTTCCATCCCCAGGCCGCCCAGTAGACGCCGAGGGAGACGAAGAGCGTCGCCACCGTGCTCACCTTCGTCAGGCCGAGCAGCAGCAGCTTTCCCTTCGACAGGATCGCGACGAGGATGAACTTGAACTTCCAGAGCAGCAGACCGGCCACGCCGAGCGGCCCGAGGATCTTCGCCCAGCGGCTGCCGGACTGCGGACCCTTGCGGATCTCCTCGAGAGTCTTTCCCTCGATGGCCGCGGTCATGGCGTGGATGCGGTCGCCGACGCGCTCCGCCTGACGCGATCCCTGCGGCAGGAGCGAGAGCGCTTCGCGCCACAGCGAGGCGGCGCGCTCGTGCTCGTGCGCCTTCTCGGCAGCCTCGGCATCGCGCGCCAGCGTCTCCAGCCGCTCCCGGTGCACCAGCGCATGACACGCCGGGCAGACCAGCAGCGACGGCGCGACCTGCGATCCGCACGAGTTGCAGGCAACCGGCCCGGGACGCAGTGCCGGCTCAGACATTCGGGACGGGGGCGGCAGCCGGCGTGACCGAGAACGGTCCGGTGATGGCGTCATCCGACCGCTTGTTGATCTTCCACGCTTCCCACAGTCCGAAGGCGATGATGAGCAGGCCGATGATGTTCTCGAAGCCCATCAGGAACGGCGCGGCGTAGGAGAAGACGAACGCGACGATGTACACGAGCGCGGTGGCCTCTCCCCCTTCACCAACCATCCCCTGCACGACGTCGGGGACATAGTTGGTAGCGATGGCGGTATAGGTGAGGAAGAGGGCGATGAGCTGGTAGAGCCAGCCCCCCTTCCCGTGCGATCCCCACGCGACTGCCTTGCCGACGCCGATGCCGATGGCGATCGAGATCAGCCCGACCTCGTATCCGGTGGCGACGCGCACGCCGTACCAGAGCGCGGCTCCGAGAATGGCAGCACCGAGACCGGCCCCGAACGCGCGGACGAAGCGCGAAACGCCGACACCCTCCTGCCCCTGCTCGCGCTTGTCGCGGCACTCCGCACAGATGATGTTGCCGGCGTGCTCGTAATAGCTCTGGACGATCGACCGGCTGCACGCCGCGCAGCTCACGCCTTGCGCGACCGGCTCGGCATACTCCGCCCGATCGAACTGCAGATTCTCTGACATGGGGGAACCTCGCTCTTCAGGGAATTGGACGAGCGGTATGGTAGCGCGGAATGGGGATGGGACCTATGGGACCTATAGGACTAATAGGACAGATGGGGAGCACGGGAGACCTATAGGTCCTATCTGTCCTATAGGTCCCATAGGTCCTATCTGTCCTATCGGTTCTATAGCCGTTACTCGCCGCTGGCTACTTTCTGGCCGCTGCGTTCCGGCAGCGCCATGCGTGCAGGGTCGAGCTCCGCTCCGCGGAGCTTCCGGAGGAGGGCCCAGTAGACGCTGACCGAGCGTTCGAGAATCCAGAGTGGGGCGAAAAGGCAGGCGTGCAACGGGAAGAAGGAACCGGCTCCGGCGCGGCCGCGCAGAGCGAGGCTCACCGAGGCGAAGGCGATGACGGAGGCGTAGGCTCCCGCCAGTTGCAGGCCGCCGAGGATGGCCAGGAGCAGGAGCAGAGGAACGAGGGAGAAGAAGAAGGCGCTCTTGAAGGGAAGGCCGAAGTCGCCGCCGGCGTGGCGGGGACGCTGGGCCAGCCATTCGTCGAGCGCGCCGGGCTGCCGGCGGACGAAGACGTCGGTGGCGGCAAAGACTTCCGCGCCCGCGGCAGCGAGGCGGCGGGCCTGGTCGTCGAGGATCTCGCCCGTGCTGAGATTGCGCAGCGAGATCACGGCGCTGCGGCGGAAGCCGAGCGTGGCGCCGTGATCGGGCTGCGGCTCGATACCGCGATGCACCAGGATGCGCCCCGCCTCGATTCCGCCCCACCAGGGGAGCGGATCGAGGTAGTCCTGCGGCTCGACGACTTCGTGCATGTCGAGCAGGTCGCAGACCTGCCCGATGGCATCCGCGGTATAGCGGACGTCCTGTTCGGCCACGATCACTTTCTCGCAGGCGGCGAGAACGGAGGCGGACCGCACGAGGTCGAGGGAGCCGTTGGGAGTGCGGTGGTCCGGACGGACGGCGACGTGACGTCCGACCCACCGCAAGATCCGCGCGTTCAGCTCGAACTGAAGCCGCGGCGAAGCATCGAGAACCACGACGTCGCAACCGGCAACGCCGACCATGGAGAGGTAGTTCGCGAGATCGCGCAGCTCACCGGCCGTGGAGGCGGCATTGTCGAACACCACCACGTAACTGCAGCGCCGATCCTGGGGCTTTCTGTTTTGCATCGCGAGTCCGAATAACAGCGAGCAACGTGCCATGAGGGAGGGCCGAGGGCCAAGGGCAAAGGGCCGAGGGGAGCGAGTTCAATGAAGAGCCACGCCGTTCTTCCTCGGCCCTCGGCGCTCTGCCCTCGGCCCTCCCACGCTGGCACTCCGCTTGCCCTTTCCTCTCCGGTTCCACCCTCGCGAAAGGAAACTCACCGCAGTGCGTATCTGGCCGGGCAAACCGTACCCCCTCGGCGCCACATGGGATGGCGTCGGGACCAATTTCTCCCTCTTCTCCGAGGTCGCTTCGCGCATCGAGCTCTGTCTGTTCGACGCGAATGGCCGGGAGAGCCGCGTTTTCCTTCCGGAAACGTCCGCTTTCATCTTCCACGGCTACCTTCCGAACGTCGGGCCCGGGCAGCGCTACGGCTATCGCGTCCACGGACCGTGGGAGCCGCAGAATGGTCACCGCTGCAATCCGGCCAAGCTCCTGCTCGACCCGTACGGGAAGGCGGTAGAGGGACAGGTGCAGTGGAACGAGGCGGTCTTCCCGTATCAGTTCGGCACGGACGACACGGTGCGGAACGACGGCGACAGCGCCCCGTTCATGCCGAAGTCGGTGATCATCAACCCGTACTTCGACTGGGCGGCCGACCGCCGTCCCGACACACCGTGGCACCGGACGATCATCTACGAGACGCACGTCAAAGGCTTCACCATGCACCATCCCGGCGTGCCGGAGAATCTCCGCGGCACGTATGCCGGCCTCGCCCACCCGGCGGCCATCCGCTACCTCAGGCAGCTCGGCATCACCGCCATCGAGGTCCTCCCGGTCCACCAGTTCATCCACAGCAAGGACCTGCTCGACAAAGGGCTGCGCAACTACTGGGGCTACGACTCTATCTCCTTCCTCGCGCCGCACAATGAGTACGCGGCCAGCGGCCAGACCGGCCAGCAGGTGACGGAGTTCAAGCAGATGGTGAAGGCTCTCCACGAGCAGGGGATCGAAGTCATTCTCGACGTCGTCTACAACCACACGGCCGAGGGGAACCACCTGGGGCCGGTGCTCTCGATGAAAGGAATCGACAACGCCGCGTACTACCGCGCCCACGAGGGACGGTACTACATGGACTACACCGGTACCGGGAACAGCCTCAACATGCGGCACCCGCACGTGCTGCAACTGATCATGGACTCGCTGCGGTACTGGCTGCTGGAAATGCACGTCGACGGCTTCCGCTTCGACCTCGCGGCGACGCTGGCCCGCGAGCTCCACGACGTCGACCGCCTGTCGGCGTTCTTCGACATCATCCAGCAGGACCCGGTCATCTCGCAGGTGAAGCTGATCGCCGAGCCGTGGGACGTCGGCGAGGGGGGCTATCAGGTCGGGAACTTCCCGTCGTTATGGTCGGAGTGGAACGGCAAATACCGCGATGTGGTGCGCAACTTCTGGCGCGGCACGGATCAGACCCTGGACGACTTCGCCACCCGCCTGACCGGCAGCTCGGATCTCTACGCGGCGAACGGCCGCCGGCCGTATGCGAGCATCAACTTCGTCACCGCGCACGACGGCTTCACGCTGGCCGACCTGGTGTCGTACAACGAGAAGCACAACGAGGCGAATGAGGAAAGGAACCGCGACGGCACGGACGACAACAACTCCTGGAACTGCGGCGTCGAGGGTCCGACCGACGACGAGAAAGTGCTGCAGCTCCGGGCCCGCCAGCAGCGGAACTTCCTGACCACGCTCCTCCTCTCCCAGGGCGTCCCGATGCTCTTCGGCGGGGACGAGTTCGGCCGGACGCAGGGCGGCAACAACAACGCCTACTGCCAGGACAACGAGATCTCCTGGTTCGACTGGGAGAACATGGACGAGGGGCTGCACGCATTCGTGGCGCGGCTGATCCAGTTCCGGAAAGACCATCCGGTCTTCCAGCGCCGCCGCTGGTTCCACGGCCGCCCGGTACGCGGGACCGGCGTCACCGACATCGGCTGGTTCAAGCCGGACGGCGAGCTGATGACCGACGCCGACTGGCAGGCCGGCTACACCCGCACGCTGGGCGTGTTCCTCAACGGCCGGGCCATCCCGACCCCCGATCACCGCGGCGAGCCGATCATCGACGACAGCTTCTACATCCTCTTCAGCGCCCACTACGAACAGATGATGTTCAAGCTCCCCACCTGCCCGTGGGGCGACCGCTGGGAGCTCGACATCGACACCGGCACCCCCATCCCCGACCTCCGCGAGCACAAGGAATGGAAAGCAGGCGAAGAGGTCGCGGTGCAGAACCACGCGATCGTGGTACTGCGGAGGGTGGAGTGACGGGATTGAGGATTGAGGATTGAGGATTATTGGGCGACGACCTTCGTCCGGGCAAAGCCGGTCGTTCCGGCGAGCGTGTCCGTCACACCGACCGAGACGATCTGCTGTCCTTTGCGCACGACCAGGGTGGTGGTGTAGGTGAACGTTCCCTGTTCTTCGATCGCCTCGCGCGAGTCGCCCGGGAACTTCATCGGCTGCACCGCTTTCGAGACCGAGGACATCGCCCCTTCCTCCTCGCCGGTGGCGATGAAGACGGTGAACTCGCCGGTGAGGCTGTCGTCCTGCGGGATGAGCGTCAGCGACGACGGGAGGGTGACGGTCACCGGGATCCTGTAACGGCCGTTGCTCTCCTTCTCCGGCACGCCCGTCTCGACGGTGACCGGGAAGTCGCTCTTCACGCCCTCGTTGAAAAGATTGGCGACGACGCGGTCCTGCACGTCCTCGTCGCCGTCTTTGGCGACGTAGGAGGAGCGCGAGCGGACGCGCAGGCCGTCGCGCTTCACTTTCACGACGATCCGCCGGTTCCCTTTCCCCTCGGGGGAGCGGTATCCGAGGGAGTAATACGACGAGAGGTCGCTGGCGATCGTCTTCAGCGCGGCGTCGAAGCCTTCGCCGCCTCGCACCAGCAAGCCTCCGGTGAGCGACGCGATCATGTTCATGGTCAGCGGCGTGGCGGTCTCGCTCGCACCCTTCGCCAGAGGAGCCGGCATGTGGGTAGTCGGGTCCCCCATCGCGTCATGGTCCGCGGTGTCGACCATGTAGATGGTGACGTTGTTGGAATTCGCCTCCGTGGCGATGGTGCGCATCTCGCGGCCAATGTTGCGGCCCGATTCGGTGAACTCCGCGGGAGCGGCCGAGATATCCGGCCCGAACAATCCCTGAACCTGGTAGAAGAGCTCGACGGCCGGGTTCTCGGAGAGCTCGGCACCGAGATAGATCATCGTCTTCTTCCCCTCCAGCCCCGCGAGCATGGTGGTGGTCCGTTTCAGGTCTTCGATGAGGTTGAGGTGCATCGAACGCATTTCCTCGGCATGCGCCTTGACGAGGAACATCGCTTCTTCATACGCCTTGGCCAGGCTCTTCCTTCTCTGGCCGCTCCTCGCGTCCATCACCGCCTGCGAGGCCTGCTCGATGATCTGCAGGCGCCTGGCGTAGATCATCTGAGCGGCGCCATGTTTTTTGGTTTCCGCGCGCAGTTGCGCGATGAGATCGCCGCGGTCGGCCGTGAACGGCACCACCACTTTCATACGATGATCCCAGAACGCCACCATCGCCTCGTCGCCCGGCCGCATGAGTGAGTCGAGCGCCTTCTCCAGCGAGGCGATCGCCTTCGCCCGGGCGAACGGGTGGATGGACATGTTGTCGAAAACGACCACGATCCGCCGCTGACTGACCTCCGGCGGCGCCGGTGCCGCGACCGCGGGAACCACCTCGCCCGTCTCCTCCTCAGGCAGCGTTTCGGTGTTGTCGCGGATCTCGTAGAAGTTCGTGACCGGCTGCGGCTCGCCGCCTTCGAAAACCTCGAAATCGTCCTTCGTCAGCCCCTTCACCGGCTTCCCGGCGCGGTCGGTGACGACGACGTCGACGTTGGTGATGCGGACTTCGATCGATTCGGTGAGCTGCGCCTGAATCGTCACTGCTGCGAACAGGGCGAGCACAGCCCATCGGGTCTTCATTGCGCCGTCACTTTCGTCCTGCCAAAGCCGGCCGTGCCGGCGAGCGTGTCGGAAACGCCGACCGAGACGAACTGCTCGCCCGGCTGCATCAACAGCGTGGCCGTGTAGTTGAACGTCTTCTGTGCCTCGACCTGCTCGCGGGCGTCGCCCGGGAACTTCATCGCCTGCACCGATTTGCTGACCGTCGAGAGCGCACCGTCCGGACGGCCGGTGGCGAAGAAGACCGCGAACTCGCCGGCGAGCTGGTCGTCCTGCTCGATCAGGGTGAGCGTCGACGGGATGGTGATGGTGAGCTTCACCTTGAACCTGCCGCCGTCCGTCGCTTCCGGGGCCGCGGCATCGACGCGGATCGGAAAGTCGCTCTTCACGTCGTCGTGGAAGACGTTGGCGATGACGCGGTCGCGGATCTCGTCCTCGCCGCTGCGCGCGACGTAGGAGGAGCGGGAACGGACGCGCAGGCCGGGCTTTTTCACCCGCACCTGGAAGCGGCGATTGCCTTCTCCTCCCTCAGGGGAGCGATAGCCGAGGGAGTAATACGAAGAGAGATCGCGCGCGATCGTACCGAGAGCCTTCTCGAAATTGCGGCCGCCGGGGACGGAGATGCCGCCGGTGATCGCCGCAACCGTGGACATGGCCATCGGCGTGTTCGTTTCGGACACGAAGGCGGCGCCGGGGTCGATCATGTGCTCGGTCGGATCGCTGCGGCGGGAACGGTCGGCGGCATCGACGAGATACATCGTGACGCCGTTGGCATTGGCACGCTGCGCGACCTTGCGCAGCTCCGCGCCGAGAGTGCGGCCGCTCTCCCGGAGGACCGCCGGCCTGATGTCCCGGATGTACTGCTGGTACATCCCGTCGATCTGATGAAAGAGCTCCAGCCCGGGCGTATCGGCAAGCTCGGCGCCGATGAAGATCAGGGCCTTCTTCCCCGGCACGCCGGCGAGCGTGGAAAGGGTCCGCTCCAGACCGTCCATCAGGTTGTTCTGGACCGAGTAGAGGTTCTCGGCGAACGCGCGCGAGTTCTGGAGCGAGATCGAATAGGCGTCGGCGTGGGTGATCTTGCGCCGGGCCGGCGAGTTGGCGTCGGCGATCATCTGCGACGCGTGCTCGATGATCTGGCTGCGCATCGCTTCCAGCGTCATGCCGCCGCCCGATTTCTTCGAGGCGGCGCGAAAGCGGGAGATCAGCGCCGCCCGGTCTGCCGTGAACGGCGCCAGGTCGTGCGTGGTCCCCTGCCAGAAGACGATCATCGCCTCGTCCCCCGGCCGCAGCAGAGTGTCGAGCGACTTCTCTACCGCCTCGAAGGCCTGGTTCCGCGAGAGGGGGTGGATGGTGAAGTTGTCGACGAAGACGACGATGCGGCGGCGGGTGACTTCCTGCGGGACCTCCGCCACGGACGCCGGCGCCGCCGTCTGCCCCTCGACCGCCGGTACCGCGTCCGCGGCGGCATCGCGGATCTCGTAGAAGTTCGTGATCGGCTGCTGCTTGCCGGCTTCGACGATCTCGAAATCGTCTTTGGTCAAACCGGTCACCGGCTTGCCGGCCTTGTCGGTGACGACCACGTCGACGTTGGTGATGCGGACTTCGATCGTCTCGGCGAGCTGGGCCTGCAGCGAAACCGCCGCGACCATGCTCAGAACGAATGCCGAAACAGCTGTCAGCTCGCAGCGGGCGGATCTCAGCCCTGTCCTGAGAGCTGCGAGCTGCGAGCTGCGAGCTCCAATGAACCTTTTCATTTCCCCACCATCACTTTCGTACGTGCGAAACCAGCGGTACCCGCCAGCGTGTCGCTCACGCCGACCGAGACGTACTGCTCGCCGGGCGGCACGAGCAGGGTGGTGGTGTAGGTGAACGTCTCCTGCGCCTCGACGGTCTCCCGGGCGTCGCCGGGGAACTTCATGCGCTGCACCGCTTTCGAGACGGGCGAGAGTGCTCCCCCCTCCTTGCCGGTGGCGAAGAAGACGGCGAACTCGCCTGCCAGGACGTCGTCCTGCGGGATCAGCGTCAGCGACGAAGGGAACGTCACGGTGATGTTGACGCGATACTGGCCGCTGCGATCGCGCACCTTCTCCCCCGGCTGCGCGACGACGCTCACCGCGAAGTCGCTCTTCACGTTCGGGTGGAAGACGTTGGCGATCACGCGGTTGCGGATGTCGCCGTCGCCTTCGCTGGCGAAGTAGGAGGAGCGCGTGCGCACCCGCAGGCCGTCGCGCTTCACCTTGACCTTGACGGTGCGCGACGCGTTTTGGGCATCGGGCGAGCGGTAGCCGAGCGAGTAGTAGGCGGAGAGATCGTGCGCCACGGTGTCGAGGGCCCCTTCGAAGCCCTTCGCCCCGGAAACGAAGATGCCGCCGGTGGCCGCGGCGACGTTGGCCATTGCGGTCGGGGTGTTCGTTTCCTTGGTGAAGATCGCCGCGGTCTGGGCCATGTGCTCGGTCGGGTCGGTGAAGCCGGTCCGGCTGCCGGTGTCGATGAGGTAGAGCGTCACCCCGTTGGCGTTGGCGTGATTGGAAAGCTCGCGCAGCTCGGTGCTGAGGCTGCGGAAGCGCTCGCGCATCACCGCCGGCTTGATGTCCGGCAGATAGCCCTGGTACATGCTGTCGATGTGCTCGAACAGCTCCATCCCCGGGGCCTCGGGCATCTCCGCGCCGAGGAAGATCAACACCTTCTTGCCGTCGAGGCCGGAGAGCGTGGAGATCGTGTCCGTCAGGGACGAGAACAGGTCGAGCTGGCCCGAGTAGACCTGCTCGGCGTGATTCCGGGCCGTCTCCAGCGCGATGCGGTACGCCTGCGGCACGGTCATCTTCATCCGCCCGCCCGGCGCATTCGCGTCGGCGAGCAGTTGCGAGGCATATTCGATGATGCGGGCCTTGCCTGCCTCCAGGGCCATGCCGCCGGCGGTCCGTTTGGCGCCGGCGTGCAGGCCGCGCAGCAGCTCGACGCGGTCGGAGGTGAGCTCGGCCACGATGCGGTCGCGGCCGCCGTAGAAGACCACCATCGCCTCGTCCTTCGGCCTCATCAGCGTGTCCAGCGACTTCTCCAGGGCGATGAAGGCCTGGTTGCGCGCCAGCGGGTGGACCGAGCTGTTGTCGACGAAGATGATCATGCGGCGCCGGCCGACTTCCTCCGAGACCGGCCCGTTGGCCTCTTCGTCGACTCCTTTGACCTGGTTCTCGAAGATCTCGTAGAAGTTGGTGATCTTCTGCGGATCGCCGTCTTCCAGGATCTCGAAGTCGTCGATGGTGAGGTTGGGAACCGGCTTGCCGTCACGGTCGGTGACGACGACGTCGATGTTCGTGACCCGAACCTCGATCGTCTCAGCGAGCGGCGACTGCGCGTGCACCGCGGATGCGACCACGGATGCTGCCACTACGGCCAAGGCTAGGATTTTCATGATTGTTCTGATTGTGCCTCAGTTTCGCGCCACCGGAGTTACGGGGTCGTAGCAATGAGGGGGGCTGCCCGCGGGAACGCTTCCGGCTGGTAGCTGGAATCGGTCGTCAGCGTCCGTCTAGAACCATGCAGTGCCCTGGACTGACAACTGACAACTGATAACATCCGCGCCCGGCCGGTGCCGTAACCCCGAGCCGTCGCCATCGTCTAAATGACCAGCATGCTGAAAAACACGTTCGCCCAGGGAGTGGCGCTGATCGTGGCCGGGATCCTTCTCGGGATCATCGCCAATGGATTCGCGTCGAAGCAGCGGCGCCTCTTCCTGAACACCTACTACCCGAACGCCCTCCGCGTCCCGCCCAGAGAGCCCGACCGTCCTCTGCCGCCCGTCAATGCCGCACTCACTCCGGCGACGGCGACCGCAACAGTGGCGACGGCCACCATCGTCGAGTCGCCCGCCCCAGGTCAGCAGCCGCCGGTGGCCACCGACACCACGATCACCGCCCCCCCTGCCGGAGCGGTTCCGTCCGTCGCCACGACGACGGCTCCTCCGGCAGCCACGACGACCGCCGCTCCCCCTCCCGCGACCGCCACTCCGGCCGTCCCGCAAGGCGATCCGCTGGCCCGCTTCACCCCGCACCCCGACCGCGCTTCGGTGGAGATCAACGGCGACGACGTGATGGTGCTGCACAAGAACGGAGCGCTCTTCCTCGACGCGCGGCGCACCGCGGTCTTCGAAGAGGGGCACATCGCCGGCTCGCGCTCGTTCTCGGTGTGGGAGTCCGACATCGACGAGAAGGTCAACAACCTCTACGCCGAACGGAACGACCCCACCCAGCAGAACCTCCCCATCGTCATCTACTGCTCCGGCGGCGCGTGCGAGGACTCGCACATGCTCGCCCAGAAGCTGTGGGGCATCCAGTTCAACAATGTCTATGTCTACAAGGACGGCTACCCCGACTGGCAGAAGCGGGGCGGCGCGGTGCGGAAGGGAGCGCAACCATGAGCCCTGCGAGCTCATGGTCTGAGCGCCTGACCCACCCCTGGCTGACGGTCCGCGTGCAGATCGCCCTCGGCGCGATCTTCGTCGTCGCCGCCTGGCCGAAGATCATCGACCCTCCCTCGTTCGCGCACATGATCTACAACTACCGGCTTCTGCCGGGGAAGCTGATCAACTTCACCGCCCTGACCATGCCGTGGATCGAGCTCCTCATCGGCCTGGCCCTGATCTTCGGCGTCTGGACGCGCGCGTCCCGTACCATCGTCGCCTTGATGCTGGTCCTGTTCATCATCGCCATCGGCATCAACCTCCTGCGCGACAACGCCATCGACTGCGGCTGCTTCGACGTCTCCGCGGCCAACCTGACCCACGAAGAGCGGATCCGCGACATGTGGATGGTCATCCTGCGCGACATCGGGATGCTGCTCATGGTCGCGCAGTTGTGGTGGGCGGACCGGCGACGGCCCGCCCCCGTCACGGCCGACACAACTCCGTAACCGCCCGTTCCCTCGGCCGCCCCCGTACAATCCGCACGTTTTGCCGGAGGAGCTCTCATGCGCAATCGTGCGGTCCTACTGTGCCTTCTTTTCCTCGCCGTCCCTCTCTTTGCTGTGGACGTGCCGTTGAACGACCTGAAAAAGGGCGACGTCGTCGAGGGGTTTCGCGCCGACGCCCTCTACCTCGATGACGCCGGGAAGCCGTTCGGCGCCCGCTTCATCCACCAGCGCAGCGGCTTCAAGCTCGACTACCTGCAGATCGAGTCGGTTCCGCAGGGCTACACCTGGGTGAACTCGATCCCCGCCGGCGACCAGGGCGAGCCGCACACGCAGGAGCATCTGCTCCTCGGCAAGGGGACCACCGGCCGCGCGTTCGCCGGCCTCGATACCATGTGGCTCTCCAGCTCGACCGCCTTCACGCAGCAGTGGCGGACCAGCTATCACTTCAACACCACGGCCGGAAAGGACGTCTTCTTCGACCTCTTCGCCGCCGAGCTCAACGCGCTGCTCCATCCGAACTACACCGACGAGGAGATCCGCCGCGAGGTCCGCAGCTTCGGCGTGACCACCAACCCTGACGGCACGCTGCGCCTCGAAGAGAAGGGCTCGGTCTACAACGAGATGACCAGCTCGAGCACGAACCGCTACCGCGTCCTCTTCCGCACCAGCGGGCAGCTCGTCTACGGCAAGGACCACCCGCTGGCGGCGAACTCCGGCGGCGAGCCTTCCGGCATCCGGACCATGAAGCCGCAGGACATCCGCGGCTTCCACGCGGCCAACTACTACCTGGCCAACATGGGGACGATGGTCGCGTTCCCGAAGAGCGTCACCATGCAGGAAGTCCTCGACCGGACCGACGCGATCCTCACCAGGGTCGAGAGCGAGCCGGCGAAGCGCCCGTCGACCACCGACAAGCCCTTCCCGGCACCGAAGCCGGCGGCCGCGGGCTCGATCGTCGTCGAGGAGTACCCGCACCGCAACGACCAGCAGCCGAGCCCTCTCTCCTTCATCTGGCCGGCCACACGCACGACCATGAGCGCCGAGGATCTGCTGCTGCTCGAGCTGTTCGCCGACACCTTCGCCGGCGACGCCACCACGAACCTCTACAAGATGTTCGTCGACAGCAAGACCAAAGTGATGGACACCGGCGCCACCGGGACGTTCAGCAGCGTCGATCGCGACCCCGGCCACCCGGTCGCGTTCATCATCGACAACGCCGCGGTCTCCAACTTCACCAGCGAGAAGATCGCCGCCATCCGGCAGAAGGTGACGGACGAGCTGGCGCGCATCGCCGCGTTCGGCGACGGCTCGCCGGAGCTGAAGGAGTTCAACGAGCGCGTCCTGAGCCGCGTCAGCGAGAGCGAGCGGCAGCTCGCCAACTTCGTCAACAGCCCGCCGTCGTGGGGCGGCCGCGGCACCGGCTCGGCCTGGATGGACCAGCTCCTGCTTCTCGAGCGGACGCCGGAGTTCCGCAAGTCGGTGACGCTCAACCCGCAGATCCAGAGCATCCGCAAGCTCCTTTCCTCGGAAAAGAACATCTGGCGCGACGCCCTCCCCCGCTGGCAGCTCACCGGCGTCGTCCCGTTCGCCGCCGCCGCGCGCCCGAGCCCGGCGCTGCTGGACCGGGAAGAGAAGGAGCGCGTCGCGCGCGCCGACGCCGAGGCGCAGCGGCTGGCGACGCAGTACGCCGTGACGGACCAGCAGGAGGCGCTGAAGCGCTATCAGAAGGAGCAGGACGTCGAGGCGGCCCGCATCGAGGAGGAAGCGAAGAAGCTCACGCCTCCCCCGTTCGTGAAGAACCCGCCGCTGACGCTCGATGACACGCTGCAGTATGCGGAGCAGAAGCTGGAGTCGCCCGATCGCAAGGTCGGCTCTGACATCCCGATCGTGGTCTCGACGTTCGAGAACATGTCCAGCGCGACCCTCGGCCTTTCGTTGCGCGCGGACGTCGTGCCGCAGGAGCAGCTTCGCTACCTGTCGCTGCTGCCGCAGCTCCTGACCCGCAGCGGCGTGATCGAGAACGGCAAGCCGGTCTCGTTCGAGGAGATGTCCGAGCGGCTGCGGAAGGAGATCCTCCGCCTCGACGCCGGCTTCTCCACCAACCCGCGGACCGAGCGCGTCGAGCTCGGCGTCCGCGGCGCGGGACTCGGTGCCGGCGAAGCGAAGCGCGCCATCACCTGGATGAACCTCGTGCTGCACCATCCGGACTGGCGTATGGAGAACCTCCCCCGCCTGCGCGATGCGGTCGACCAGATCCTCAGCGGCTATCGCAACACCATGCAGGGCTCCGAAGAGTCGTGGGTCAACAACCCCGCGAACGCCTACCGGATGCAGACCAACCGGACGTACCTCGCCGCCGACTCGTTCCTGACCCGCGCCCACAACGCGCTGCGCCTCCGCTGGCTGCTGAAAGAAGCGCCGGCCGCCGATCGCGACGCGCTCGCCGCCTGGTTCACCCGTCTCTCCACGGCCACCGGCACGCGCGACGAGCTGAAGGCGATGCTCGCCAAGCCGGAGACCGTCGCCGGCCTTTCCCCTGCCGCACAGGCCATCGCGGCGGATGCCGTGAAAGACCTCGACCTGACCCTCATCGAGATCCCCGACAGCAGCCTTGCCGCCGACTGGAAGTATCTGGTCCACGCGATGCGCGACGACCTGCTCGTCGCTCCCGCCGATGCACTGGCGCGGCTCCACAGCGTCCGCAAGATGCTCCTGCACCGCGGCAACGCACGGATGTGGCTCGTCACCTCGTCGGCGATCCGGAAAGCGATCGAGCCGTCCATCGCGTCGCTCTCCGCCTCGCTCGACGCCGCCGCGGTACCGGCCGCTCCCCGCTCCGCCGTGCGCTCCGTCGACGCCCGTCTCGCAGGCCGCGACGCCTCCGCGAAAGCGCCGGTGTACGTCGGCCTGCTCGCACCGAACATGAAGGGAGGAGTCATCCTCACCTCCGTCCCGACGGCGTACTTCGCCGACGCCGGCGACCGCGAGAAACAGCTCGACTACCTCGCCTCCCGCCTCTTCTCCGGCTACGGCGCCCACGGCATCTTCCTCAAGACCCTCGCCGCCGGCCTCGCCTACAGCAACGGCATCCGCGGGAGCGTCCAGGGAGGCCGCTCCGGCTACTACGCCGAACGGACGCCGGAGATCCCGCAGACCGTGAAGTTCGTCGTCGACACCATCAAAGCGGGCGAGCGCGACCCCCGCCTCGCCGACTACGCCGTCGCCCAGGTCTTCGGCGAGACCCGCGCCGGCGCCACGTACGAAACCCGCGCCGAACAGATCGCCGCCGACCTCGCCGACGGCCAGACCCCCGCCCAGATCCGCAAATTCCGCGAATCCATCCTCAACCTCCGCGCCGACCCGGAGCTGGGCAACAAACTCTTCGACCGCAAAGACACCGTCTACGGCCGCCTCCTCCCCGGCTACAACGTCAAAGCGAAGGACGTCCCCGGAGCCATCTACTTCACCATCGGCCCCGACAAACAACTCGACGCCTGGGAGGCGTACGTGAAGAACGCCGAAGGTGCGGACACGCGGCTGTATCGGCTGTACCCGCGCGATTTCTGGCTGACGGAGTAGCCTTTCCCCACGGCGCGTCGCGGCGCGCCGTGGGGTTATACTCGAATCGACGATGGCGGATCCTCTGATCCTTTACTCCACGAACACGTGGCTTGCGTACGTCATCGGAGAGCGGTTCTATGGCAGCCAGCATTACGTCTGGTGTACCCCCGATTTCGATGCTCGAGCTCTTCCGCGGATTGAGCAGATCGCACCGCCAAGCTCTTCCCCTGCCGAGATCTACCAGGATTTGTACGAAGACGTTCGGCGAGGAGACAAGCACAGCTCGAAGATCAAAGACAACAAGGCCGGACTCCTGCGAGGGGCTGCGGCAAAGCGCGCGGCCAGCATGATCTCCGAGGATGACTATCGCGTGGTGGTTTCCACGGTCAAACAGGCGCAAGGCCGGGATTTTCGGCCTCTGCTGTACGTTATCCCTTTTGCGCGCGTACGTGCGATCGTTCAGCCTGCACCGGTTGAGCTTCGCGCTCACCCGCTGTCACGGGAGTACATCATCGAACACTTACCGCGCGTCGATTTTGACGCGCTCGAACTGCCACTGGGAGGGATGTAATGGCACTCGAAGTACTTGCGTCAGTCAGCCAGAACGTCGCCGTGGAGGCCGGATATCTCGCCATCCGCGCGCTCAAGCACCTCTCCGGCTCGGTCGTTCCCGCCGATGAGCCCTTCGGAGCAGAGTCGGTCACGGCCCGAGCTCTTGCCCAGAGGATCATTGACGAGATCTCCTCCACCGAGGCGCGGCCTATACCGAACCTGGGTCGCGCGCGCGTCGACTACTACATCAGCAAGATCGCTGAGATCGTCCACGCCCGCGCCGCGGAAAGCATCAGAATCGATGCGGAGCGTGGCGACGCCATCCTCGCGGAGCTCAGAGAAGAATTTCGCGTGTGAACGCAAAACGGCGCGCCTGCGGCGCGCCGTTTCCTGATCAACAAAGACGAAACCTACTTCTTGCTACACGCCCCGATCCACTTCCCCGAGTACTTCGTCTTCATTTCCTGTTCGCCGACTTTCATCTTCATCGAGCCGGTGTAGGACTCTTCGGTGAAGGTGATTTCGCCTTCGCCTTTGGTGTCCTGTTTCGGGCAGTCGATGGTCCAGGAGACGGTGTTGCCGGTGACTTTGTAGTCGCCGACGGTGCATTTGCTCTTCGGGTCGTTCGGGACGGACTTCTGGGGGTCCTTCAGATCCTCTTCGGTGATGCAGATCTCCGTGTTCACCGGCGGCATCTTGAAGGGCATGCCGGGGATTTCCATCTCCATCTTCACCTGCCACTTGCCGGGCTTCTGCGGGTGGTCGGCGGCACGGGCGGGCAGGACAGCAGTTACAGCCATGAGCGCGGACAGCGCGTACGGCACGTACTTACGCATCGGGGGACTTCCTCCGTCAGGGTTATTTGGTAGCGCGAAGTATAGCAGGGGCGGGCCGGAGCCCGCCCCTGCCATGGGGCGCTTAGCGGACGGTGAACGGCACGGTGTGGATCACCGGGTCGTTCGCGACGGTGAAGCCGAACTCCCACGCACCGGAGGTGAGCGTGTTCGGCGTCTTGAGGTTGTAGGCGTACTGGCCACCCTGCGCGTTCTGGAAGTTGAACGTGCCGGTGATCGGGATCCACGCGCCGCCGCCCGCCGGACGGACACCGTACGCGGTGATGACGATCGAGTTGGACGAGATGTTCGTTCCCGCCGCATTGCGGAGCGTAAAGCGCATCGGGAGCGTAGCCCCCGCGTTGACCGAGGCATTCGGCGGGTTCGGGCCGCCGGCGATGCCGTAGGTCACGATGAGCGTCGACGACGCGCTGGCCGGGTTGAAGTTGGCGTCACCCGCGTAGTCGAACGCAATCGGGTAGCCCGACGACGAAGGAGCCAGCGTACCGGTGTTGAACGTGGCCGAGAACGAACCGTCCGCGCCGATCGCTGCCGCCACGGTCGAGCCGTTGAAGGTGACGTCGACGCTGCCGGTGGGGATGAAGGTCCCGAAGCTCAGCGTCCCGCCGATGGACGTCGTGGCGGTGCCGATGACGATCGTGGGCGCCGAGAGGTTGCTGTAGACCGGATCGGCCTTGAGCACTACCAGCGTCACGCTGGCCGAGGCCTCGTTGTAATTCTGCGTCTCCGCGGCCACCACGCCGAGCGTGTGCGTACCGGCATTGAGCAGCGTTCCGGCAGCCGGGGTGTACGTCAGCTCACCCGCAGCAGCCGGTCCGACGACCGTCACCGTGGCATTGAGCTGGGTCTCGCTCAGAGCCGTGCCGTAGACGATGTCCGCCGGGTCGGCCCAGTTGATGGTCTGGTTGGCCTTGTGGACCACCAGGGAGACGTTTGCCGAGGCCTCGTTGTAATTGTTGGTCTCGGCGGCCGTGACCGTGAGCGTCTGCGTCCCGGCGTCGAGGATCGTGCCGAAGTCGGGGTCGTACGTCAGCGCGCCGGCAGCGGCCGGTCCGACGACCGTCACCGTGGCGTTGAGCTGCGCCGAAGAGAGTGCCTCGCCGTAGGTGATGTCCGCGGGCGTATCCCACGTGATCGTCTGGCCGGCCTTCTCCACGACCAGGGTCACCGTCGCGGTGGTCGGGTCATAGAGGTCGGTGTCGTTGGGAGTGAAGGTGACGCTGAGGGTCTGCTCGCCGGCGTCGAGGATCGTGCCGGCCGGCGGGTCGTAGGAGAACGTTCCGCCGATGGTCGCGTCCGGATCTTCGTTGTTCACGACGACCGTCGCGTTGAGCTGTGTGTCGGTCAGCTCCGTGCCGTAGACGATCGGCGCCGGGTCCGGCCAGAACAGCTCTGCGCGGCCCTTCTCGACCGTCACGAAGATCGGCGGGTCGGTGACCGAGCCGCTGTACACGCCGCCGCCGGTGTAGGCAGCGACGATCTCGCGGACGCCGAGAGCGAGCAACACGTCGACCGTAGCGACGCCGTCCACCAGCGTGGCGGATCCGGCTCCGATGCCGTCGACGGTGAAGTTGACCGTCCCCTCGGCATCTTCCGGCGAGACGGTGGCGATGAGCGTCGTCGCCTGGCCGTACTGCGTCGGATTCGGGAAGACCTCGAGGGTGATGGTGGTCGGCTGCCCGATCACGTTGATCCTGTAGCCGCGCGCGGCGACGCAGGTGCCGTCGGCGGCGTTGATGACGAAGTTGTATGTGCCGGCGCTGTCGAGCGTGCCCGAGATCTCGGCGGTGCTGGTGTTGAACGTCAGGCCCGGAGGTAACGCTCCGTCGACCAGAGACCACGTGGCCGGGCCGCTGCCGCCCTGCAGCGTCAGCGTCTGCGAGTACGAAGCGCCGACGTTGCCGTCCGGCAGGGTTTCGGGCTCGATGTGCAGGATGCCGCAGCCGACCGGGGCGAGGAAGAAGTCGACGCCGGTCGTGGTCTGGCCGGCCGTGACGGAGATGGCCGTGCCGTCCGCCACCGGGTCGCAGCCGTTCGCGCAGGAGATCCCGTCGAAGAGCTGCGAGTCGAACCGCTCGGCCGAGGCGACCGCGTAATACGTGCCGGTCTCGAGGCGGCCGAAGATGTTGTAGTCGCCATTCGCATCCGGAATCGCGTACGAGACGATCGACCCGTCGGCGCCATAGATGATGACGTACGAGTCGGCGATCGCGGCGTTGCCGGTGTCGAGCACTTTCCCGGCGATCCAGCCGCCGGTCTGCGAGAGCGCGAAGTCGATCCCGGTGGTGACGGTGCCGGGCTCGATCTCGATCGCCGTACCGGTGGTCACGTCGCAACTGGTGCAGGCGATGTTGTCGTACAGCTCGTCCGAATACCCTTCCTGCACGTAGTTGAACGTGCGGGCGTAGTAGGTGCCGCCGGCCGGCAGGCGCGCTACATAGGTACCGTCTTCGAACGAGCTCTCGGCCGCGATGACCGGCTCGCCGTTCTGGTCGTAGAACTGGACGTAGACGCCGCCCAGGGGCTGGGTGGAGATCGAGTCGGTGATGGTGCCGGTGGCGCGGGCCAGGGCGCCCGAAAGCGTGAAATCGACGTCCGAGGTCGTGGCGCCGGCGGTGACGGCGATGGCCGTGCCGGTGGTCGGATCGCAGGCCTCGCACGGCAGCTCTTCGTAGAGCTCCGAGTCATAGCCGTAGGCCGAGCCGACCGCGTAATAGTTCCCCGCGGTCAGGCCGTTGTACGTCGTGTAAACGCCGTTCTCGTTCGGATAGGCGAACGTGACCAGCCGTCCGGCCGCGTTGTAGACGAGGACCCGGGCGAACGTGATGGCAGTGTTGGAGCCGGCGTCGGCGATCGAGCCCGAGATCGCGCCGCCGTTGACCGTCAGCGAGAAGTCGATGCCGGAGGTCGTCTCGCCGCTCGCGACACTGATCGGCGTGCCGGTCAGGACGTCGCAGCCGGTGCAGTCGATACCGGCGTAAAGCTCGTCGACGGCGCCCGGATAGGCGTCGTTGTGGGTGCGTGCGTAGTACGTACCGCCGCCGGAGAGCAGCGCCCGGTAATTGCCGTTCTCGTCGGTGTCGGCGAAGCCGGCGGCCGCACCGGTCTCGTCGTAGATGCCGATACCGACGCTCACCAGCGGGTTGGAATTGACGTCGAGCACCGTTCCGGCGATGGCCGCCGAGGCGGTGCGGGACAGCGCGAAGTCGATGTCGAGCGTTCTCGCGCCGTCGACGACGGCGATCGGCGTCCCGGCGTTCAGGTCGCACGCGCCGTTGCAGGCGACGTCGTCGTACAGCTCGGCCGAGTAGTCGGAATGGATGACCAGGGCACGGTACGAGCCGGTGTCGAGGCCGTCGATGATGTAGTCGCCGTTCTCGTTGGCGATGCCGGCGCCGGCGTATTCACCGTTGTCGAAGTAGAGGTCTACGTTGGCGAAGACCAGCGGCGCGCCGCTGGTGGCGTCGCTCACATGGCCGGCGACCGATCCGGTCCCGTTCGAGACGGGAACGCGGGGGGCGACGCGCGCGATGGCGCGATCGGCCTGCCCTGCCGTGGAGTGCGACCAGGCGATGGCCACCGGGTAGCGCAGCATCGGATCGTCGATCGCGATCCGCACCGTAGCCACCTGCGAGCCGCCGTTCCGGACCACCCAGCGTGCCGCGCGGGAGACGCGGCCGTCGGCGTCGATCAGGACCGGTGCGGACAGCGTGATGTCCGAGCGCGGGGCGCCGGGACGTTCGGCGAGGAAGCGTGCGCTCCGTCCGAACGGCACGATCGCCTTCACGCCTGTGAGGCTGGCGACGTTGTACGCCACCCCCTCGGCGGCGCGCCGGTCGTTCGCGACCAGCACTTCGTACGAGGAGCCGTTCCGCGTCGTCCGCAGCACATCGGTGCCGCGGAAGCCGCGTGCGTACGCACTGCCGCCTCCGGCAATGTCACGCTCGACCGGCGACGCTTCGAGGGCGCGCAGCACCACCCGCTGCGTTGCCGTCTCGACGACGACCGGGTCGATGAAACGTTTGCCCGACGTGACGCGAACCTTCGCGCCGGAAGCCGGGGCATCGAGAGCCGCCGAGAGCGATGGGAACTCGCGCTCGATACGCTGAGGAATCTCCCCACGGACAGCTGCGGATACGCTCGAAGAGACCAGAAGGCCGGCCGTGACGATCACGCCGGCAAGGACACGAGTGACGCGCATAGGATGCTCCTCTCGTCACCAACGGAACCGAGAGCCCCGGGCCTGCGGAACGGTTCTCACGGAGTTGGAAACTGGACCTGTGTGGCGCTAGTCTACATCCCCGCGCGCCAGACTGCCACTCTTCCGTTCCCGGTGGGGAGCGCCGCCTACGGCGACACCCACCCCGCAAAGTTCATCTGGCCGTTCTCGATCTTGATCATCGCCACCGGCTTGATCGGGTTCCGGTCGGGGCCCATGGAAATCTTTCCGGAAACGCCCTGATAATCCTTCGTGGCGGCGATCTGATCGCGGATCGCCTTTCGATCCAGAGAGTTGGCGCGGCGGATGGCATTCACGAAGATGTGCAGCGCGTCATAGCCGAGGGCCGCCGTCGCTTCCGGCTTCCGTTTGTGCCGCTCCTCGTACCGGCCCACGAAGCGCTGTACGACCGGCTCGGCGGCGCCGACGAAGTAGTGATCGGAAAAGTAAGATCCCTCGATGGCCTTCCCACCGATCTGGATCACCACCGGCGAATCCCACCCGTCCCCTCCCACCAGAGGAACGGTCAGGCCGAGGTCGCGTGCCTGGATGGCGATCTGCCCGACCTCCGTGTAGAACCCCGGGATGAACAGCGCCTGCGGCGACGCTGCTTTAATGGTAGTGAGCTGCGGGCGGAACTCGGTGTCGCCGCCGGAGTAGCTCTGCTCGGCGACGATCTTCCCCCCGGCGCCTTCGAACTCCTTCCGGAAGACTCCCGCCAGTCCGACCGAGTAGTCGTTCTTCTTGTCGACCAGGATCGCGGCGTTGTCGAGCTTCAGGTTGTCGCGGACGAACGCCGCCAGCGCCTTCCCCTGATAGGGGTCGGTGAAGCAGACCCGGAAGATGTACTCCCCCTTCTCGGTGACGGCCGGGTTGGTGGACGAGGGAGAGATCATCGGGACGCCGTTGGCCTGGGCGATCGGCGCGGCCGCGAGCGACTGGTTGGAGGAGTTCTCGCCGATGAGGCCCAGGACGTTGTTGCTGGTAATGAGCTTCGTCACCACCGACGCCGCCTCTTCGGCCCGCCCCTGGTCGTCCTCGACGACGAGGCGGATCTTGCGTCCCAGCACGCCGCCGGCGGCGTTGATCTCCTCGGCCGCCAGGCGTACGCCGTTGACCGTGGAGGTGCCGAACGCGGCCTGGTCTCCGGTCAGTGCGCCATACACTCCGACTGGAATATCGCCAGCCGAGTCTGTAGTTTGGGCTTCGCGGCCGGGGTGGCACCCGAACACGATCAGTGTGCCTGCGAGCAGGATGCGGATCAGCTTCAACGTTTTCACTCCTCCGGCCTCCGAGTTTATCCCCCTGAAAGGATTTACATGCAGGCGAACGACATTCGTAAAGGTATTGTCATCATCTTCGAGGGGGACCTTTGCAAGGTGATGGACTTCCGCCATCACACTCCGGGGAACCTACGGGCCATGGTCCAGGCCAAGCTCCGCAACCTCCGCACCGGCAACCAGTTCGAGCACCGTTTCCGTTCGAACGACGACATCGAGCAGGCGTACATCTCCCAGCATGAGATGGAGTACCTCTACTCCGACGGCCACGCGCACCACTTCATGAACACGGAGAATTACGAGCAGGTGGAGATCACCGAGGAAGACCTCGGCGACGCCCACGCCTGGCTCCAGCCCGGCCTGAAGATCCAGGTGCAGTTCCACGAGAGCAAGCCGATCGGCGTCGAGCTCCCGAAGACCATGAAGGTCAAGATCGCCGAGACCCAGCCGATGGTGAAGGGCGCCACCCAGTCGTCCTCCTACAAGCCGGCAACCCTCGAGAACGGCGTCACCGTCCAGGTCCCCCCGTTCGTGACCGAGGGCGAAGAGATCATCGTCGACCCGAGCGACAACCGGTACCTCGAGCGGGCCAAATAGCCGGCACGGCCGGCAGCGCTGGTTGCCCAAGGCTCCGGCACCGTTGGCGCCCGAGGCACACGTTTCGCGAGATTCATGGCCTCAGTTCATTACCTCTGCACGCAATGCGAACAACGGCTCGCCCGCACCGCGGGTGAGCCGCCGCGAGCCTGCGAGCACTGCGGAACGGTGACCGCCGTTACCGCCCCTCCTGAAGCAGCAGTGATCGACCGCTGCGCCGCCTGCGGCCACGAAGAGCTCTACTTCCAGAAAGACTTCAACCGCACCACCGGCATCGCCCTCGTCGCCGTCGGCGCCGTCTTCGTCCCCTGGACCTGGGGGCTTTCCCTCCTCGCGGTGACGGTTCTGGATTACATCGTGTGGCGTGTGGTCAAGGACGTGATCGTCTGCTACCAATGCCAAGCCGTGCACCGCGGGTATCCGGCCAACCCGGGGCTGAAGCCGTTCGATTTGGTGGTGCATGACCGGCACGTGTACGGGGCGGCACCTCCGGGGGCGGAGGAGGGGCACCGGGATTGATAGGACTGATGGGACCTATGGGACCTATAGGACTTCATAGGTCCTATCAGTCCTATCAGTCCTATAGGTCCTATAGGTCCCATCAGTTCTAGAAATCCTGCCCCATCGCATGCACCGCGATCTCGTCCACCACCCAATGCTTCGGCAGCTCCAGCATGTCCACGATTGCCCTGGCCACGAACTCCGGCCTTAGCGACCAGCTCTCTTCCTTCGTCCCTTCACTCCCTCCGCCGAAGAACGTGTCGATGATCCCGGGAGTTACCGTCATCACCTTCACGCCGCGGTTCTTCACCTCGCGCAGCAGCGAGCCCGCAAACCCCACCACCCCGAATTTGCTGGCCACATACGGCGCCATGTTCGGGATCACGCGGCGGCCGAGGTCGGAGGCGACGTTGACGATCTGGCCGGAGTTGCGGGCCAGCATCTCCGGCAGCACTGCCTTCGTCACGTAGATCGTCCCCTTCAGGTTCACGTCCAGCGTGCGGTCGAGCTCTTCGATGCTCGTCTCGGTGAACGGCTTGTACCAGCCGACGCCGGCGTTGTTGACCGCGATGTCGACGGCGCCGAGGCGCTCACGGACCGCCGCCACGCCGCGCTCGACCGAATCCCAGCGCGACACGTCGAGCACGATCGCCATCGCCTCGCCTCCCGCGTCGCCGATCTCGCCGGCCACACGCTCCAGCTCCCCTTCCGTTCGCGCGCTCACCGCCACCCGCACGCCGCGGCGCGCCAGCTCCAGCGCCACATGCCGTCCCAGGCCGCGGCTCGCGCCGGTGACCAGCGCTATCTGACCCCGGAGATCCACTTGCGCCATCGTTCCATCCCTCTCGAAACACATAGAATAACGGTATGAGGCTCTTTCGCTCGTCGCTCGCCTTTGCCCTGCTCCTCACCCTTTCGTGCACCACCAGCCCGGTCCTATATGCGAGCAAGCAGCGCTCCGCCGGCCGCACCCTCCCTCCCCCGCCAGCGGTCGCGCAGTGGCAGCATGAATGGGCCGAGGGGGCCGTGTTCTACGAGATCTTCGTGCGCAGCTTCGCCGACTCGAACGGCGACGGCGTCGGCGACCTGCAGGGCCTCATTGCGAAGCTCGACTACCTCAACGACGGCGATCCCGCCACGACCTCCGACCTCGGCGTCGAAGGGATCTGGCTCATGCCGGTCTTCGAGTCGCCGAGCTATCACGGCTACGACACCGTCGACTACGAGACCATCGAGCGCGACTACGGCACCAACGCCGACTTCGCGAAGCTGCTCGAAGAGGCCCACAAGCGCGGCATCCGGGTGATCGTCGACTTCGTCGTCAACCACACCAGCAACCAGCATCCCTGGTTCGCCGAGTCGGCGTCGTCGACCGCCTCGCCGAAGCGCGACTGGTACGTCTGGAGCCCGGTCTCGCAGGGATGGGGCCCGCCGTGGGGGGGCACCGCGCCGACGTGGCACTCGCGCAACGGCGCCTTCTACTACGGCGTCTTCTGGAGCGGCATGCCGGACGTGAACTGGAAGAGCCCCGAAGCGAAGGCCGAAATGCTGCGGCTCACGCGGCACTGGCTGCAGCAGGGAGTCGACGGCTACCGCCTCGACGCCACCCGCTACCTCGTCGAGACCGGCGGCGGCGCCGGCCAGGCCGACACGGCCGAGACCCATGCGGCGCTCAAAGACCTCGCCGCCGAGGTGCGGAAGACCAAGCCCGACTCGATCCTGGTCGCCGAGAACTGGACCACCGCCCCGATCATCGCCACCTACTACGGCGACACGGACGTCATCCGCGGCGGCGACGAGATGCCGATGAACTTCAACTTCCCCGTTTCCGACGCCATCCTCGCCGGCGTCAACGGCGGCAACGCCAGCCGGATCGCGGAAGCGCTCGAAGCGATGCAGGCGCTCTATCCGGCGGGCGTCCTCGACGCGCCGTTCCTCACGAATCACGACCACGTGCGCGTCGCCACGCAGCTCGGCGGCAACGCCAACAAGCTCCGCAACGCCGCCGCGATCCTGCTGACTCTCCCCGGAACGCCCTTCCTCTATTACGGCGAAGAAGTCGGCATCGTCAACGGCACGACGAACAACGACGAGGCCAAACGCACCCCGATGCCGTGGACCCCGAACGGCGGCTTCTCCACCGCCTCACCCTGGTTCCCCTACTCCGGGAGCACGGCCACGGCGAACGTCGCGATGCAGACGAACGATCACAACTCGCTCCTCTCCCGCTACCGCAACCTGATCCGCGTCCGCAATTCCAGCGTCGCGCTGAAGAAGGGCGACCTGCAGTTGCTCGACGGCGGCTCCCAGGTCCTCGCCTTCCTCCGCACCGAAGGCAGCGAGCGCGCCCTCGTCGTCCACAACGTCAGCGACGGCTTCGCCACCACCGCGCCGATGCAGTTCACCGCCGCCCGTTTCGAGACCCTCTTCGGCGACATCACCGCCACCCCGTCCGGAGGCAACGGGACGTTCACAGTGTCGCTCCCGCCGAGAGCGACGATGATCTGGAAAGTGGAGTAGAGGTGGTTCAGCAGACGCCAACGTATATCTTCCAGTCATGCCCTCTGCTGCCGTAGGCAGCTAAAGATCTGTAGGCCCGGCCTTCAGGCCGGGTTAAGGCGTCGATGGATCTTCCAGCCCGCGGAGCGGGCGACAGAGGAGAAACGTGCGCGACCGTCTTTTCTGTCGCCCGCTCCGCGGGCTCACCGGGTGGGTCCCGGCTGTACCCGGCCTGAAGGCCGGGCCTACAGATCTTTAGCTGCCTACGGCAGCAGAGAGGCATGATCGGATCTGAATGCGTGCCGGCGGCGAAACGCTCACCGTCTCGCCGCCGGGACAAATTCAGAACCGTTACCGCGACACGTACAACGTCCCGTTCTCCACGGTAAACAGCTTGCCGTCGAACGAGATCAGCATCTCCGTGGCCGCGTAGTCGCCCGTCCTGCCGACCCGCGTCGGCGTGCCGCTGCGGTCGATCTTGTAGAGCGTCCCGTCTTCCTGGAGGCTCCACAGAATGCCGCCCGAGGCCGCGAGACCCTTCGTCTGCCGCCACGCCCCCTTCTTGGAGATCTGGCGC
The DNA here is from genome assembly GCA_035629865.1 of Thermoanaerobaculia bacterium. Classification (GTDB taxonomy): domain Bacteria; phylum Acidobacteriota; class Thermoanaerobaculia; order Gp7-AA8; family Gp7-AA8; genus QHVT01. Next base: position 28,059 of record DASPHC010000065.1, read on the forward strand.
CACGTCTCTTCTTCGGGGTCAGTCGCGTACAGCGTCCCTCTCTCGACAGTCCAGAGCCGGCCGCCCATCGCCGCAAAGAGCTCGACTTCCGAGAACGCCCCCTCGGGGCCGATCTGTTCGTACTCACCGGCGCGCGAGGTCCGGTAGAGCGTCCCGTCGGCCTCGATGCTCCAGAGATAGCCGTTCATGCTGGCCAGAGCGACCGTCCCTTCCCAGTCGCCCCGGTCTCCGATCTGCTTCCACCGGCCGCTGGCCGGATTGGTCCGGTACAACGTGCCGCCCATGACCGTGTACAGATGTCCGTCGAATGCCTCGAGCATCGCCACGTCCTCGAACGCCCCCTGCGGCCCGACCTGCTCGAAATTTCCGCCGCGGCCGGTGCGGTACAGCGTGCCGTCCGACTCGATGCTCCAGATATACCCGCCCATCGCCGTGATCGCGACCGTGTTCTGCCAGTCGCCCGCGTTCCCGACCTGTCTCCACCCGGAGCGCTGGCCGAACACCGACGGACCGGCGATCAACGCCAGCAGACAAACTGCCACACCGGTGGCCCCCACCTTCCGAAACCGCATAGCTATCCCTCTTTTTCCGTGACTTTGGACTCGGCGTGCATCGTAACCCGCGAGAGGCACGCCATGCGTGCTTTCAGAATGTCGGGAAAGAGCGAAGGTCCGACCCCGTCAGATCCGCGACCTCCATCCACTCGCCCGCGGCCTGCCACAACGCCATGAACTCCGGCAGCGGCATCGGACCAAAGCGGCGGCAGAAGTAGTCGTAGTCGGCGAGGAGCTGCGGGTCGAAGGGATCGATGTTCACTCCGGCAACGGAGTGACGCGCGGGAGGAAAATGGCCCCGCCTTTGTCATCCTGAGCCCGCAGGATCGCCCCATGAAGAGAAAGCATGGCGGCGAAGGACCTTGTGGGAGGTGGAGCGATGCAAGTGCATCCCACCCCCACCCACCCAGGTCCTTCGCCGCCATGCTTTGGGCTCGTGGGATCAAGCCCGCGGGCTCAGGATGACAAGGTTTCTGCCGGAACCGCCGTCTGCTTCCACCACGTAAACAACGCCAGCAACACCAGCGGTGCGGTGAGCAGCAGCAGGCTCCATGGCATGAGGAACATGAGCCCGAACAACGGCGACGTGAGGGCGATGAGCGCCCAGATCGCCACGCCGATCGCCGGTCCTGTTTTTCGGTACGGCGGCATCAGCGCCGCCAGGAGCACCGCCAGGGCGCCGACGAAAATCATCCCCCCGATCGCCGGCAGAAACATCGAGCCGACCAGCCAGGAGAACTGCTCCTTGGCGAACAGCACCAGGCAGACCGTGAAGATCACCAGCAGGACCATCCCGTATCCGATCCAGCCCAGGAGCACCCATCGACGTGTCGGCATGCGGACGATGGTAGCACCGGCTTCACGCCAGCATCCGCGTCACGGCCTCCTCCACGTGCATGCGTCCCGTGTCGAGGAACCGCACGCCCTGCCACTCCTCCATCCGCAGCAGCAGCGGCAATTCGGTGCCGCCGAGGATCACGCCGTCGATCCCCGCGGCCGCCTGCATCCGCTCGACGACTCCGAGGACCTGCTCCCGCGTCGCCTCCAGGAACTGCCCCTGCACCAGCTCGTTCATGTATTTCGTGTGAATCAGCTCCAGGTCATCGGCAGGCGGGGCCACGACCTCGATCCCGCGTGCGGCAAAGACCTCGCGATAGAACCTCGCCTGCATCGTAAAGCGCGTCCCGAACAACGCCATCCGCCGCACTCCCGCCCGCACCGCCGCCTCGGCGGCCACATCGACGATGCTCACCAGCGGAACCGGCGACCGCTCCTGCACGCGGTCGAACACGATGTGCGGCGTATTCGAAGCGAACAGCGCCAACGCCACCCCCGCCTCGGCGAGCCTCTCCAGCTCATGCAGCAGATACTCGACCAGCTCATCCAACTGCCCCGCGGCGACAAACCCGATCATCTTCGTCAGATCGATGCTGTTGATGATCACCGATGGATACGCCCCATCCGCGCGCCGCCGGTGGATCTCGACAATGGCCCGGTAATACTCGATCGTCGACTCCGGCGCGATCCCGCCAATGATGCCCAGCGTCTTCACTCCCGTATCATGCACCGTTTCTCCGGCAGCCTGCGCGGCGGGCGCACGCCCTGCCTGCGTCCGCCTTCCATACGGACGTCGTGCGCTGATACAATTTTCGATTGAAAGGAGATTGCGATGTCCCGGCTTGTTCGCGTATTGGGTGTGCTGCTCGCTGTCCTCTTCATCTCCAATCCTGGAACCGCGCTTCCCACGGCGTCGATTGAAACGACCTACTTCAATGGCTGCAATGGCCAGCTCGAAGTGACCGGCTCGAGATTCCAGGGTTGCGATGGTTCCCGCCTCACGGAAGGCGTTCTCGACGGACACTGGAAGCAGGTCTGGACCGAGAATTGTGAAAGCGGCGCGTGGAATTTCGCCGTTTACGAAAAGTGCAACGGATCGTGGGTATACCGGGGAACGAACATCCTGGATTACTGCCCGTGCGCGCCGTAACACTCCGCGAGGTGTGGTAGCCATTAACCCGCATCGCGGTTCTCAAACACTTCGATAACGATCGATCCAAGCCATCGGAACCTGTTCGCCGAACGCACGAACGATCCCGCCGGCCGATCGATCCGGCACGGTGTTGAACCAGGAGGCGTAGTCGATTGCAAATGACGGGTTCACGCGCGTTCTTTCGCCGCTCCGCGGCTTTGCTGGAGCCCTACAGCCAATGAGTATGATCCCGAGATGACACGGAGGCTGCCCCTCCGTCATCCTGAGCGGCGGGCGGGCGGGTGTGAGGGAGCGAAAGGATCTGGGCGACGAAAAGTGAGATTCGTGCCACCTTGCCCTCGGGAGCAAGTGTTCATCGGATCACTTTTCGTCGTACCGATCCTTTCGCTCCCTCACACCCGCCCACCCGCCGCTCAGGATGACGGGAGGGAAGGTCTCCGCTTAACTGAAGACCCTTGGGATTAAAACTCCGGGCCACATTTGCCGAGGAGACCGGGACCCATGTGGCGCGGACTTTTAGTCCGCGCCCTGGAGCCGCGGAGCGGCGGCAGAATGTAGCCCAGCGCGTGAGCGCTGGGTATCAGCGCGAGACAGGACCAGCCGCGGAGCGGCGAAAGAACGAAGCTCTGACCCCTGCCAGTCAGCACTACGCGCCCCCACCCGGGGATGACGTGAGGCCTCCGGCGGGC
>DASPHC010000066.1:0-17266 GCA_035629865.1 Thermoanaerobaculia bacterium
TCCCCAGCCAGTACGTCACGTGGTGGGCGGCGAAGGCGAAGGGGATGGCCGGCCACCATTGCACCGGCAGCCGTGTCGCCGGGATGGCGAGGGCGAGCGTCAACAGGGCGTATGGGATCGCCACGAGCGGCGCGAGGAGCAGGCCGAGGAAGCCGGCGACGAGAAAGGCCTGGATCTTCGGGTTGTTGCGGTGCGAGCGCGAGCCGCGGACCATCATCTGCCCTGTCTTCACCCGGTACCGCCACCGCTGCCGCAGGTACGGCCCGGGGAACGCCCGGCGGCGATGGAAGACGCGGACGCCGTCGTGGTAGACGACGCGGCCGCGTTCGAGGAGCTGTTCCAGCAGACCCGTATCCTCGCCGATGTAGCCGATGGCCTCGTCGAAGCCGGTGAAGGCGCTTCTCCGGACGAAGAGATTCACCAGGGCGATGTCCGTGGCCTGCTTCACGTCGAACACGCCGCGGCGGTTCTCGTGTGCGGCCACGCCGCTGCCGATCCAGCGCGTGGCGAGGAGCGTGTCGGAGAGCAGTTCGGCGACCGGTGAATCGGGCGGCGCGGGATCGGGACCGCCGACGGCGAGCACGTCGGGATGCTCGTCCAGGTACGCGCAGGCCGTCGCCAGCCAGCGCGGATCGGCGGTTGCATCGTCGTCGAGGAAGGCCAGGATCTCCCCCGCCGCCACGGAAACTGCTCGATTTCTTCGAGTTGCGGGATTACGATTCGGCTCGACCACGTTTCGAAACCGGGTTTGGCTGGCCAGCGTGAGCGGTTCGGCCGAGATCAAGATCAGCTCGAACGGAAAGGGCGCCTCCTGTCCCATGACGGACGCGATGGCGCGCTCGGCATCACCGCCGAGGCGTTCGACCGGCATGATCACACTGACTTTCACAATATGAAGCTTATCGTTCAACTGCCGGCCTTCAATGAAGAGGCCACCATCGCGCAGGCCCTGCGCGACCTTCCGAAGAAGATCGACGGCATCACCTCGATCGAGACCCTCGTCGTCGACGACGGCTCCTCCGACAACACCGTCGAAGCGGCCCGTAAGGCCGGCGCGACGCACATCCTGCAGCTCCGGTCCCACCGCGGCCTCTCCGCCGCCTTCGTCGCCGGGATCGACGCCGCCCTCCGGCTCGGGGCCGACATCATCGTCAACACCGACGCCGACAACCAGTATCAGGGCGCCGACATCTCCCGCCTGGTCTCGCCGATCGTTCGCGGGTCGGCCGAGGTGGTCATCGGCGACCGCGAGACGGCGAAGTCGCCGCACATGTCGCCGATGAAACGCACCCTGCAGCGCTTCGGGAGCTGGACGGTCGGTCTGGCCTCGGGGCTCACGGTCTCCGACGTCACCAGCGGCTTCCGCGCGTTCTCGCGCGAGGCGGCGATGCAGATCAACGTGTTCAATCCCTTCACCTACACGCTGGAGACGGTGATCCAGGCGGGCAACCGGAACCTCGGCGTGCAGAGCGTCGCGGTGCGGACGAATGCGCCGACGCGTCCGTCGCGTCTCTACAGCGGCATCGGGACGTACCTGCGCAAGTCGATCGCGACGATCTTCCGCGTTTATACGCTGTACCGCCCGCTGAAGACTTTCTTCGCTATCGGCGCCGTGCTGATGTTCCTCGGCCTGCTCCTCGGCGGCCGTTTCCTCTGGTACTTCGCCCAGGGCGACCGCGGCGGACACATTCAGTCGCTCATCCTCGCCGCCGTCTTCCTCATCACCGGCTTCCACACTTGGCTCATCGCCCTGCTGGCGGACCTGATTGCCGTGAACCGCAGGCTCACCGAGGACGTGCTGATCCGGGTCAAGAAACTCGAGTCGCCGGAGCCGGTGCGCAAGCCGCGGCAGCAGGATCGTCAGCCGGACCAGCCGCGCGACCGCCAGCAGCCCGATCGCGGCCAGCAGCCGGACCGCGGTCCGCGTCCGCAGCGCGAGCCGCGACGCGACGCTCCGGCCGCCGCTGCTCCTGCCCCGGCCGCCAAGGATACGCAGTGGGTGTGGCTGCTCGACGAGGACAAGCTCAACGAGCGGGCGAAACCGGCGGAACCGAAGCAGCAGCAGCCCGCGCGCCCTCCGCGCGAAGAACCGGTGCGCCCTCGACGCGAAGAAGTCGTGGCCGCGCCGCCCGACGATGATGAGGATGACGAGCCGGAGACGCCGGAGTCGGCGATGACGCCGAACGGCCCGCGCCGCCGCCGTCGCCGCCGTGGCGGCGCCGGACGCCAGCACGACGCCCTCCCGGGCAACCGCGGCAAACACCTCGCCGGCGGCGACGACCGGGGAGAGTAAAGAAAAAGGCCGGCAGGACGCCGGCCTTTTGTTTGCGCGATTTACGGCTTCGGCTCGTTCTCGATCGGCGGATCGATGACCTCGCGGGTATCCTTCCGCCAGGCCTTCCGGAAACGCTGAACGCCGCCCGGCGTATCGAGCACGATGTCGTAGTAATAGAACTGGCTCGGCTGCCCGTGGTCGACGCGGTGCTTCACGTCCGCCGTATACCGCCGTTCGTCTCCGATGGGATCGTCGCCGGGCCATTTCGAAAAGACGGGAGTGACCGGGAGGTCCGGCGGCGGCGGGTCCGGCGGGTTATCCGGATCCGGCGGCCAAGGGAACTCGATGCCTCCGGTCGGGTTGACGAACTTCACCCCCTCGACTTCCGTGTGAAGCGTCCAGACCATGGTCTGCACGTCCCGATCGAGAAGGCCGAGATGGGGCTCGATGAGAACCATGCCGTCCTCGATGAAAAAGATGTCTACCTGGCCTTTCACATTGGTTTCGGGTTCCGGTTCGGGTTCGCTCATGCAGTTTCTCTCCTCTGCTCACGCCGTCCTGACTGGACGCGCGCAACTAACGTTTCGAGATCGGTGTGGCGGTATCCGGCCCGGTGCAGCCGTTCAAGCACCGGCTGCGCTTCCGCGCCGCGGCCGGCGAGCAACAACGCCCGCGCCCAGGTGTCGAGGATCAGCGGATCGGTCGTCCGCCGTCCGAGCTCCTCGATCGTCGCCAGGGCTCGCGCCCAGGCGGCATCGGCCTGAGGCATGTTCCCCGCAGCCGCGTACGACTCGCCCATGACGATGCGGCTGTCGGCGAGCGAGCGGCGCACCACCGGATCGCCGGCAGACAACTGCAGCAGCGACGACTCGGCGGTTCGCACGAGAGCGCCGGCATCGCCGGAGCGTCCGGATGCGAGCAGAGCCCGCGCGTGGGCGGTCTGCACGAACGCGAGATCGAGCCGCCACGTGGGCCGGGTCGGATCGCTGGCGATCACTTCGGCGAGCAGCTTTTCAGCGCGGACGAACAGCGGGAGCGCGGTCTGGACCGCGGACCCGCGACGCTCCAACTCGCCCACACGCATCAGCGAGATGGCGTAGTTGCGTTTCCAGCCGGCGTTGGTCGGATCGTGCCCGTGCAGGCGCTGGTACAACTCGGCCTGCGCGGTGCGATGCATCATCGCCTGGTCGTCATCCCCGGTGAGCTCCAGCAGCGCGGCCAGGTAGCTGTGACTGTTCGCCAGGCGGCTCTGCCACTGGCGCTGCCGGGGATCGCTCCGGACCAGGCTCGCATAGAGCGCGTGCTCTTCCTCGAAATGACGCTGCGCGTCGCTGAGCCTTCCGACGCTCTGCAGTGCATAGCCGAGCTTATTGAGGGCGAAGGCGAGATCGGCCTGCTTCTGCACGTCGCCCCGATCGGCCTCCAGGCGTGCGCGGCTCACCGCGAGCGCGGGCTCGTATTCGGCCAGAGCCCCCTGAAAATCCCCCTGCGTCTCGAGGATCGTGGCCACCGCACTGTGGCCATACGCACGCTCGACCTGATATGTGTCGTTCGCCGGGTTGGCCGCCGCGAGCTTGACGGTGACGTCGCGGTATTTCTGCAATTGCGCCAGCGCCTCCTGGTACTCGCCGCGCAACCGCCCTACGTTGCCGATCCAGAAATGACTTGTCGCCAGCGCGAATTGCACGTCGTCCGACGCGTCTTTCCGTTTCGCGGCCTCCGCGGTCAGCAAGAGCGCGCGATTGGAGGTATCGAATGCGGCATTGAGCTTCCCTTGGGAAATACGCACCTGGGTGAGCTGATGAAGCGCTTTGGCGTGCTGGATCAATTCGGCGGTCGACAGGGTCTCCGGCTTTGCGGAGCCGGTGTACGCCAGCGCACGCTCCGCGACGTCGTCCAGAATGTCGAGTTGACCGACCGGTTCCAGCTTCTGACGCAAGTCGCCGAGCATGAACTCCAGCAGCCCCTCGGCCTGCGCCCTCCGCCGATCGGCCTCCGCGCGCGCAGCGACCGCGATGGCGCGCTCGGCGCGCAGGTCGACCGTGTACCGCCAGGCGCCGAGGAGCGCGATCACGGCCAGCGCGGCGACGATCGCCTGGCGAGCGATGCGCTGCGGCTTCACGTGGAGAAATTTCAGCCGCTCGAGCGCTTCGACGGCTGTCGGGCGGTCGGCGGGGGCGAACTGCTTCAGGCGGCCGAGCAACGCCGTGACGTCGCGCGGCGCTCCTTCCACCGGCTCGGTCGTGCCGCGGGCGACGCGGAGGATCACCTCGCGCGCGGTCAGGTCCTCCGGATGCGGCTCTTTTCCTGTAAAGAGCCTCTGCAGCAGCAGGCCGAACGAGAACATGTCGCTGGCAGGGGTAAGGGACTCGCCGCGCGCCTGTTCGGGACTCATGTAAAGAGGAGTGCCGAGGGTGATCCCCACCGCTGTGGCCAGAAACTCGCGGCGGCCGGCGGGCGTACTGCCGAAAGCGTCGCTGAATTGCGGCAGCGCCATCGTCTCGGCGATCGCGGTCGCCTCCTCCTGGCGCACGCCGATCTTCAGTACCGCCGTCTTGCCCGACGACTGGCGCGCGCGCTGGAGCCAGCGGGCCAGGCCGAAGTCGAGGACCTTGACCTCCCCTGCTTTCGTCAGCATGACGTTTTCGGGCTTGAGGTCGCGATGGACAATACCGGCGCGGTGAGCCTGGACCAGCACTTCGGCGATGGCCGAGGCGATGCGCAGCTTTTCGCCGTGCGTCATCCTCTCATTGAGCGCGTCGTGCAGGGTCCGGCCGTCGATGTACTCGAGGACCAGGAGGTCGACGTCGCCCGACTCGATGTAATCATGAATGCGGCAGATGTTGGGGTGGTCGAGCCTGGAGAGTGCCCGCGCCTCACGCAGCAGGCGCTCGCGCGCCTCTTCGTCGAGACGCTGGTCGGCATTGAGAACCTTCAGCGCGACCTTGCGCTCCAGTTTCTCGTCGAAACCGGCATAAACATCTCCCATCCCGCCCTGACCGACAACTTCAGTGACGCGGATATGACCGAAACGCCGGCCCATCAGCTCCATTGACTGAACCCCGGAAATCCTATGTGGTGTTTAGACCCGCGGCATTGTAGCGCGCATCGCCTTCGGCCGGCTCAGACCTGCGCGCGGACAAAATGCGCGGTGGCTTCGGCGGCGATGACGAGCTCGAACGGGACGTTCACGAGCGGATGGATGGCGTTATAGGTGTGACTGGCGCCGTGAAGGATGAGCAGAGAGCCATCCTCGCACGATCCGGCAATGTTTTTCCCTTCTTCCACCGGCACGCTGTCGTCTTTTGCGCCGTGAATGACGAACAGCGGGGCACGAAGCCGGCCGGCGGCAGCGAGAACGTCGAGCCGTTCCCCGTTTTTCTCGACGTCGTCGAGGACGGCGATCGACTGGCGCATGACCTGTTTCGTCCGGGCGTTCACGATCTCGAGGAAACCGCGCCCGCGCCAGTCGCGGATCGTCGCTTCGTCCCAGCGGTCGCAATGGGAGATCGGGCTCCAGGCTACGACGCCGTGAAGATTGGGAACGTCCGACGCTCCGAGAAGGGCCACTGCGCCGCCGCGGGAGTGGCCGACGAGGAAGGTCGGCAGTGTGGGGTACGCCGCCTGCGCGTGGCGCACGACGGCCCGCAGGTCGGCGAGCTCGATGGAGTAAGTGTCGTGCTCGAAGAGGTCGAGCCGGCCGAAGGTCTCGGGATCGTCCCCGATCCCGCTGCGCGACATGTTGAAGCGGCACACCGCGAGCCGATGCTGCAACAGCCGCTCGCCGACCCAGGGGAAGAAGCCCCAGTCCTTGAAGCCCTTGAAGCCGTGAACGATGACCACCAGCGCAAGAGGCTTCTCCGGCGCGTCGAGGTTGCCGCGGATCGGAAGGCCTTCGTCGGACAGAATCGTAAAAGCAGGCATGAGGTATGAGGTATGAGTGAGGGCGTTCGCTGATACGGCGCGTTCACGCCTCGACTCTCACGTTCGGATGAGGCACGAGGCAGGCCAAGCCTCTACTCATACCTCATGCCTCGTACCTCGTACCCGGTCAGACATTGAAGCGGAACAGGATTACGTCGCCGTCTTTGACCTCGTAGTCCTTTCCTTCACTGCGCATCTTGCCGGCGGCCTTGGCACCCTGCTCGCCGGAGAGGGCGATGTAGTCGTCGAAACCGATGGTCTCGGCGCGGATGAAGCCGCGCTCGAAGTCGCTGTGGATCTTGCCGGCCGCCTGCGGGGCCGTGGAGCGGCGGTGGATGGTCCAGGCGCGCGCTTCCTTCGGGCCGGCGGTGAAGAAGGTCTCGAGGTCGAGGAGCTTGTAGGCGGCGCGGATGAGGACGTTCAGGCCCGGCTCTTCGAGGCCCATGTCATGGAGGAACTCGCCGCGCTCGGCTTCCGGAAGCTGGGAGATCTGCGCTTCGAGCTCGCCGCAGATGACGACCACCTCGCCTTCCTTCGCGGCGGCAACGGCCCGCACTTTCTGCAGCAGCGGAGTCTCCTGTCCGAGGTCGTTCTCCGATACGTTGGCCACGTAGAGTACCGGCTTCATGGTGATGAGGCTCAGCTCCGCGAGCGCTTCCTGCTCCGCGTCGGAGAGATCGGCGGCGCGCAGCGGCGTCCCCTTCTCGACCGCCGCGATGGCCTTGGTCAGCGCCTCGGCCTGGGCGACGTACTCCTTCTGCCCGACGCGGGCCAGGCGGCCGATGCGGTCGTTGCGCCTGGAGAGGGCGTCGAGGTCGGCGAGCAGGAGCTCGGTCTCGATGACCTCGATGTCGCGCTCGGGGTCGACGCTTCCCTCGACGTGGACGACGTTCGAGTCTTCGAAGCAGCGGACGACGTGCAGGATGGCCTCGGTCTCGCGGATGTTTGCCAGGAACTGGTTGCCGAGGCCCTCCCCTTTGCTCGCGCCGCGCACCAGGCCGGCGATGTCGACGACTTTGAGGTCGGTGAAGACGGTCTGCTTGCTCTCGGCGAGCTGGGCGATCCGCTGGAGGCGGGTATCGACGACCGGAACGATGCCGACGTTCGGCTCGATGGTGCAGAACGGATAGTTCGCGCTCTGCGCCCCCGCGGCGGTCAAGGCGTTGAAGATGGTGGATTTGCCGACGTTGGGAAGGCCAACGATTCCTACTGAGAGACCCATGCGGAGCGCGCTAACCGGTGGGGGCTCAGCGTGATTCCAGAGGGTAGAGAGAGAACGAGAGATGAGTGATGAGAGATGAACGATGAGCCCCGCCCCGGTCTCCGTTCATCTCTCATCTCTCATCTCTCATCTCTCGTTTTTCATCGCTCTCCGGGCCCCTTCCACCGCCCCGATCAGCCCGACTTCCTCGTTGACGATCAGGTCGACCGGAATGGTCTCCATGAGGTCGCGGAAGCGGCCTTTGCGAAGGAAGGCTTCGACGAAGCGGCCGTCGGTAAACCAGCGGACGTTCTTCGCGGCGATGCCGCCGGCGAGGAAGACGCCGCCGCGGGCGAGGACGCGCAGGGCCATGTTGCCGGCCTCGGCGCCGTAGAGGTCGACGAAGATTTCGAAGGTGTGGACGGCGCGGGGATCTTCCTTCTCGGCCAGCTCGGCGATCTCGGCCGGGGGAAGCTCCTCTCCGCCGAGGAAGGTAAAGATGTTGACCAGGCCCATGCCGGAGACCAGCCGCTCCCAGCTCACGTGGCCATAGCGGGCGTGGAGCTCGAGAAAGAGGCGGGTCTGCTCCTCGTCCTGCGGAGCGAAGTCCTGGTGCCCTCCTTCGCTCGGCACGACGTGATAGCGGCCGCCATACGGAACGACGATCGCTTCGCCGAGGCCGGTGCCGGCGCCGAGGATGCCGATCGGGGCCGCGGCATCGCGGCGGCCGGCGTGCAGCGAGAAGAGGTCTTGCTCCCCGAGCAGCGGCACGCCGAGGGCGATCGCGTAGAAGTCGTTGATCAGCGAGACCCGGCCGATGCGGAAGGTGTCCCGCAACGCGCGTTCTGCGATGTTCCAGCCGAGGTTGGTGATCTCGGCACCGCCGGCGTACACCGGACCTGCGACGGCGAGACAGGCCACGTCGACCTCGCCGGGCAGGTGATCGGCGAATTCGCGCAGGAGGTCGTCGAAGGTCGCGTAGGCCCCGCTCTCGTAGCGCTCCTCCCGCGAGACCGACCCGTCCGGTTCGACGCAACGCAGCAGGGTTTTGGTTCCGCCGACGTCTCCGGCGAGGATCCGCATGGGGGCATTGTAGAAGGCAGAAGTCGGAAGGCAGAAGGCAGAAGGTTGACGAACTTCTGCCTTCTGCCTTCTGCCTTCTATACTTGCACCATGGGTCCATCAGCCGAAGACGACTCGGCGGCGCTACCGCCGATGGGTGGATGTGTCGTCGTGGAAGACGCCTATCGGGCGCATGCAACGATGCTGCGCGACATCGCGCGCAGCAAGTTCAACGTGCCGCCGCACGACGTCATCGGCGTGGTGAACGAGGTCTTCACGGCGTTCATCCTGCGGCAGAACCACGTGCGCAATCCGCGCAAGTGGCTGATCGGGGCGGTGTGCCACGCCAGTCGCGCCTACTGGCGGAGTCACACGCGGGAGTCGCCCCTCCCCACCGACGTCGGCGACTATGTCGACCCGACCACGGTCGACACCGAGGGAATCATCGTCGACCGGGTTACGATGGCCTCGGCCCTCCGTCAGGTAGGTCCGAAATGCCGGGAGGTGCTTCGGATGTACTACGCGGAGGGCTACTCGACCGCGGAGATCGCGGCGAGGCTCAACACGACGAGCGGTTACGTGACGCAGCTCCTGCACACGTGCCGTAACCGCGTGCGCAAGGCTCACTGCCTCGCGCCGGAGGACGCAAAGGGTTGAGTCAACACTATGACGAGCTCACGCTTCAGGATTACCTGGACGATCCGGAGGCATTCGCGAGCCGGAAAGAGCTGGAAACGCACCTGACGGTCTGCGTCGTGTGCGCGGAGCTGCTCGAAGAGCTGCGCGCCTTCGAGGCCACGCTGGCGACGGAGGCGATCTGGGAGCTGGCCGAGGCGGGCGGCGAAGAGCCGCCGCCGGAGATCCGCGCGGTGGCGGAGTTGCTGACGCGGGAAGACCGCGAGGCGGAGACTCTGCTCGAGCCGCTGCTCGGCAGTCCGGCCTCGTTCCGCCGCGCCAACGTCCCGGCCCTCCCGCTGATGCGGACCGCCGGGGTGATCCGGCGGCTGACGCAGGAATCGCGGGAGTTGCGCGAGCGGCAGCCGATGCATGCGCTGATGCTCGCCGATGCGGCCATCGCGCTCAGCGACCAGCTCTCGCCGAGCCGTTATCCGGAGACGCTGGTCGACGAGCTGCGCGGCGGAGCCTGGCTGGAGCGGGGAAACGTGCTCCGATACCTGAGCCGCTACGCCGAGGCGCTCGACGCGTGCGACATCGCCGCGCGGGCCTTTTCGCAATCGCCGGTGCCGGTCTTTTCGGAGGCGCTGGTCGACTATCTGCGCGCCGTCATCTTCGTCGAGCTCGAACGGACCGCCGAGGCCCTGCGGCTGGTCCGGAAAAGCGCGCGCATCTTCCGCCAGTTCGGCGACGACGAGCGGTACGTGAACACCCGGATGGTCGAGGCGACGCTGTTGTTCGACGCCTTTCAGTACCGCGAGGCACGGGATCTGTTCCTCTCGCTGGTGCGGATGGCGAAGAGTCTCGGCCAGGCGTCCACGCTGGCGCGGCTCTACGGCAACGTCGCGAACTGCCAGTTGCGGCTGCACGACCTGGAATCGGCGGAGCTCTACTTCGCCCGTGCGCTCTCCCTCTACGACGCCCTCGGCCTGGAGACCGAGCGGGTGCGCACGCGCTGGAACATCGCCTGTCTCCGCATCGCCGGAGGGGAGATCGAGGATGGTCTGGCGCGGCTGCGCGCGGCGCGGCGCGAGTTCGAGTCGCTCGGCCTGCGCAGCGATGCCGCGCTGGTGACGCTCGACATCGCCGAGGCGCTGCTGGCCCTCGGCAATCCCGCCTCCGCGCGCGAAGCGGCCGATCTCTGCGCCGCGGTGCTGGAAAGTTTCGCCGCGGTCGGCATGACCGGCCACGCCCTCACCGCCCTCGCCTTCCTGCGCGAGGCCTTCGACGAAGGCCGCGCCACTCCCCACCTGGTCCGCCACGTCCGCGAATACCTGGAGACGCGGCCGGATCAGAGCGGGAGACCGTTCCTCCCCCCCGCCCAGCCGTAGAACGGTTACTGGTTACTGGTTGCTGGTGCCTTCTGAGGCCCAGGCGCTGCAGCCCAAGGAACCAGCAACCAGCAACCCTCACCGCCCCCCATAAGCTTTTTCCCACTCACGACACTCCTCCGGTGAGGGGCCCCTCCATCAACTCGCCCTTGGCGGCAGAAGGAGGGGTGCGTGCCGGAAGTCATTCTGGTCGTCACGACGCTTGTGGTTCTTTACCACCGGTTGTCCATCCCAGGCACGTAGAAACAGGCAGTAGAGGCCGGGCGGCGGGTGCAGCTCCACGAAGTACTCCTTCGGGACACTCACCTCACTCGCCGCCCGGCGCAGTTTTCGCGGACTGCATTCATTCCTGTGCATATTTTTTGCTTGCCCTCACCAGCGTGGCGGGTGTGAGGCGAGCGCTGGTGATCGATGACGACGCGGGAATCCGCGTCCTGGTCACCCGGATTCTCGAGCGCCACGACTTCGCGGTCGAAGCGGCCCGCGACGGCGCCGAAGGGATCGAGAAGCTCTCCGGCAACGACTACGGCGTCATCGTCCTCGACCTGATGATGCCCCGCATCGACGGCGTGGCCGTGGTCAAGTACCTCACCCAGTATTGCCCGGAGAAGCTGCCGAACGTGATCGTCACGACCGCCTTCGGCTCCTCGGCAGTCGAAAAGGTCTGCCCGCCGGTGCATCACTTCCTCGAAAAGCCGTTCGACGTGGCGAACCTGGTGGCGCAGGCGATCGACTGCTGCCGCGCGAGCTGAGGCCCACCCGGCTCGCTCACGGCCCGATCATTCCGTGCACATTATTTTGCGTCGGGCGTGAAAACATCTAAAGAACGGGGGAAGATCACGCAAATTTGTTGCATTGACCGCAAGTAGGAACAGGCTCACTATGGCGAGCATGGTCGGAGAGAAACTTCGGGAAACGCGCCTCGCGCAGCAGCGGTCGCTCGCTGATGTCGCGGGGAAAGCAAAGATCAGCGTGGCAACGCTCTCGCGCATCGAGAACGCCAAGCAGTCCCTCGACGTCGGATTGTTTCTCCAGCTCGCGCGCATCCTCAACGTCCCTGCCCACGAGCTGCTCGGAGACAACGGGGCCGGCAATGACCAGGTCGATCCGCTGGTCCGGCGCATTGCCGCACTCGGCGCGCGCGAAAGGCTCGACCTCTGGCGCGACCTGGCCAACGAACGGCGCGCCAGCCTGGCGAAAAAAAAGGGCGGCGACGTCCGCCACGTCGGTCAGCAGGTCGAGGAACTGCTCGCCCAGGTCGACTTTCTGCGCGACGAGCTCGAGTCGGTTCGAAAACGCGTCAAGCGGCGTTAGTTCTCGGCGGGGGCTCCGATTCTGGTTTCCCGCTTGCACTCGAACTCGCCATGCTTGGACGGAAACCGAAAACGCAGAGCGGAGCAGGCACGGTGGATGGCGGGCAGGGACGCGGCGTGCCGCTCGGCGGCCACGACGATCGCCCGCCCACCGGTTATCTCTCGCCCGACGCAGACGAGATCGAGCCTGTCGACGACGACCCCGATCAGTTCTGGGAGGAAGGGGATCCCGCCGACCGCCGGAAGGATCCCCTGCGAAAGCCGTAAGACTGACTAAGGAGACTGCGCGGCCAGAACCGCGCCTCGAGCGACAGGCGTGCCCAAGGCTTGGCCAATTAGCGCTGCCGGCCGTGCCGGCTAGGCCGTTGCCGCGGTGCTGCACGCGCCCGTGCTCGTGCAGCAGGAGGCGGACTGGGTCGACTGCGGCAGGTTGTCCTGCAGGACGACAAACGCTTCCCACTCATTGCCGTCCGGGTCGGCCACCCACGCCTTGTTCTGCACGGCGTAGCAGCAGTCGGTGCCGATCTCCTCGCGCGTCTCGAGCCCCATCGACGCCCACCGGTCGCGGTACGCCAGAACTTCCTCGGTGGATGAGAGCTGGATGCCCATGTGCGACAGCGCGCCGGCGTTGTCGAGCGCGACCACCTCGTTCAGCGTGAAATTCAGCGGCGGATTCTGCACGTCGAACTTCGCATAGCCGGTCCGGACCTTCGCTGGCTCGATGCCGAAGAGCTTCTTGTAGAAGGGGATGCTGGCCTCCACGTTCCGGACGTTGATGCCGAGGTGAGCTTTGAGAGCGGTGATCTGAGCGTTCATGGTGTTGTTCCTTTCATATGCGTCGAACTGAATGTAATAGCAATATGGAGCCGCGAATCACATCTGTCAAGATGCATATGAAAGAAAGGGCCGAGGGCCAAGGGCCGAGGGCCGAGGGCGAGGGTGGAGAAAGCGGCATTCGTGACGCTCTCCTCCCTCGGCCCTCGGCTCTCGGCCCTCGGCCCTCTCCCATATACACTTCCGGCCCTTGGATCGCGATCTCCGGCAGCGGCTCGAAACGTTTCTCCGTCCGTTCTACCAGGACCTCGACGGCGCGTCGCGGTTCGACGAGGTGGAGCGGATCGCCGCGATCGCCCGGAAGCTGTATGTGCCCGAGGACGCGCGCGCGTTCGAGCTGCTCCTCCTCTTTCACCGGCTGGGACGCTGGCTGGAGAAGGTCGGCAATCTTTCCCGCACCCTCCTCGGCGTGCCCGGTTTGACGGATCAGGAGCTGCGGCAGACCGCCGCCGCCATCCGCCGCCTCGACGCCCCGGTCACCGAGGGAGAACGCGCCGTCGCCGCGGCCCTGCTCATCGACGCCGCCGGCGTCCGCGGCCTGACCGAGTTGTTCGGCCGCGCCAGACGCGAAGGCAACTCCCTGATGGACGTCCTCCGCGCCTCCCTCGCCGACGCCGCCGTCCCCGAATGGCTTTCCCCGCAAGCGGAAGCGTGGCTTTTCGCCCGGCGCGAGGCGCGGAGGGAGGTTTGCCGGAGGTTGCTCGAGGAGCTGGCGCTGGACGATTTGCGATAGGTTGGTTGCCGGTTGCTGGTGAGGATGCGCATGACGCCAGACCCCACGCAACACGCTTCACCGTGTGCTGCCGTAGGCAGCAAAAGATCTGTAGGCCCGCCCTTCAGGGCGGGTACAACGGCGGCCACCCGATTCGAGCCCGCGAAGCGGGCGGCAGAACAGGCGCTCTTCTCTGTCGCCCGCTACGCGGACTCACGGGATGGGTCGCGACCGGAACCCGGCCTAAAGGCCGGGTCTACAGATCTTTCGCCGCCTTCGGCGGCTTCAACACGACACAAGGCGTCAAATCACTCAGTACCTGACGCCCAGGCCACGATCCCAAGCAACCAGCAACCGTCTTCACCGCACTTCGCGCAAAAACCCATCCAGCGCGGCATAGAACTTCTCCCCCTGCTCCAGCCACGGGAAATGCCCGGCCTCATCGAGCATCACCAGCTTCGAGCCGGGAAACGTTGCGTGGACTTCCTCGGCGCTCTCCAGCGGATCCTGCCTGCCGTGGATGACGAGGACCGGGGCCTTCACTTTCTCCAGCCCTTCACGGATGTCCAGAGCCATCATCTGCATGACGATGCCCCAGAAGACGCCGTCGTGGAACGAGTCCTCCGTCATCTTGTCGGTGAGGAGGTGCGCCTTGGAGCGGTCGTGAAAGTAGGGCGGCGTGCGCGCTTTCATCCGCTCGGTCATGGCCAGGCGGGGATTCGCCTTGACGGTCTCGGGATCGCTCCACTTCCTGACCAGGGCCGCGTCCTCGGCGGTCGTCCGTGCGGTGAGGTTGGTGTTGAACTTCGGCACCGATTCCAGCGTCGGCCCTCCGGCGTCGATCAGCGCCAGCGCGCGGATCCGATCCGGATGCTGGCGCGCGTACATCATGGAGAGAATCCCGCCGAACGAATGCCCGGCGAGGGTCAGCTTCTCGAGCTTCAGCTCCTTCCGGAGCGCCTCGAGGTCTCCGACGAGTGACGGCAGCGCGAGCTTCCCGTCCAGCTTCTCGACGACCGACTTGCCGGTCCCGCGCTGATGGAAAAGCACGAACGAATACTTGTCGCGCAGCTTCTCCGCGATCGGCCGCAGGTACTCGGGCGAGAACCCCGGACCGCCCGACAGCAGCAGGACCGGCTCTCCCTTCCCCACGATCTCGTAATACAGCGTCGTCCCGTCATGCGACTCGAACGTCGCCGCGGACAGCGGAAGAGTGAGGAGGAGAAGAAGGAGAAGGACGCGGCGCATTGGCCGCCATTGTACGGGCGGCGCGGGCGAGCTCAGATCCGCACGACGCCGGCGCGCTCGTACACCTTCGACTCGATGAAGGTCGTCACCAGAGACGGGTCGAGCAATCCGTCTTTGACTTCCATGTTCAGGATGTCGAGGGCGCGCTCGGTGGTGATGGCACGCTTGTACGGGCGGTCGCTGGCGGTCAGGGCGTCATAGATGTCGGAGACGGTCATCATCCGCGACTGGATGGGGATGTCGTGCGCGGCGAGCTTGCGCGGGTAGCCGCGGCCGTTGAGCTTCTCGTGGTGCGCGTAGGCGATCTCCGCTACCTTCGACAGGTCGCGCGTCCAGGGGATCTTCAGCAGGAAGTTGAAGGTGTGCGTGACGTGGCTCTCGATCTCCACACGCTCGGTGGCGTCGAGGTTGCCCTTCCGGATCGAAAGAATGCGCGCCTCTTCGGGGTCGACCAGCCGCCGGTGCTCGCCGCGGATGTCTTCGTAGTTCGACGACGCGAGCTGCTGGAGGTAGTGGAAGTCCCCCTCGGGGAGCACGGTCGGCTCGTTCGACTGGGCGATGAAGGAGAAGTCCTTCTGCAGCTTCAGGATCTTCTCAGCCGTCTCGGCGTCGAGGTGCGCGCTGAACTCGTCGTAGCCGGACTTGCCGTTCTCCAGGAGGTAGTCGACCTTGCGGCGATTGGCCTCGTTCTCGATCGACTTCATCACGAACTCGAACCGTCCCCGGATCGTCTCGAGCTGCATCGGGTAGAGCTTCTTTTCCTTGATCAGCACCTGCTCGCGGACGCCGACCTTGCCGAAGTCGTGGAGCAGCGAGGCGTAGCGGATCTCGCGGACCTGGTCGGGAGTGAAGCGGACCTCGGCGAATTCACCGAAGTCGATCCGGTCGACCACCCGTGCCAGCTCGACCGTCAGGTCGGCGACGCGGAAAGAGTGACCGGAGGT
Organism: Thermoanaerobaculia bacterium; assembly: GCA_035629865.1. Lineage (GTDB taxonomy): Bacteria > Acidobacteriota > Thermoanaerobaculia > Gp7-AA8 > Gp7-AA8 > QHVT01. The sequence goes on from DASPHC010000066.1 coordinate 15,520, forward strand.
GGTCGGATCGCGTTGTTCGATCGCCGTGACGGCCGCGGTGACGAAGCCCTCGAACAGACGCTCGATCGACTCGTACAGCAGGTTGTTCTCGACGGCGACGGCGGCCTGGCTGGCCAGGGCGCGCATGATGTCTGCGGTGTCGTCGAGGAACGAGACCACGTTGTCGGGGACGGTCTCCGCCGTCAGGCGCGCCTTCACGCCGATGCGGCGGCGGTTGATGAGCTGGAGCACACCGATCACGTCGCCGGCGTGGTTGGTCATCGGGAAGACCAGCAGCGAGCGGGTGAGATAGCCGTTCGTTTCGTCGAAGGAGCGGTTGATCTCGTACTCCGCCTCGGCCGGCAGGTTGTACGCGTCGTCGATGACCAGGGTCTCGCCGGTCATGGCTACGTAGCCCGCGAGGCTCTTGCGCGTGATCGGAAGGATCTTTTCTTCGAAGCCCTCGACGTCGATGGAGTCGTTCTGGGCCAGCTTCCAGCGCAGGACCTTGTTCCCGTCGACCTCGTCGAGGAGGTAGAGCGACCCGGCGTCGGACCGCGACAGCTCGCGGGCTTTGCTGAGGATCATCGTCAGCAGCACCGAGTGGTCGCGCACCGTCGAGAGCGCCGAGCCGACCTGGGCGACTTGCTGCAGTTCCCTCGTCCGTTCGCTGAGTTGCTTCTCGAGCTGATCGGCACGCTGCTTCTGATAGAGAGCCTGGTAGGCGCGCTTGATGCCGCCCAGCAGGACGCCGGTGGACGGGTTCTGCGGCAGATGGAGGTAGATGCTGTCGTCGGCGAGCCATGCCGGCTGCTCTTCGAGACCTACGCCGACCACTGCCGTACGCGAATCGAGCTCGAGCGCCGATCTGCGTCCGTTGATGATGCCGGGATCGACGAGGAGGACGCGGAGCGACGAAGTATCGGCCGTGAGGATATGGTCGAGACTGTCGAGAAGGCTGGACGCAATCGACTCCCGGCTCAGCACGTCAGCGTACTGAGCGATGGGGAAAGACTGCGAGTGCAATACCGTCAGCGTCTGCATGTCTGTCGTGACGTCGGCGTGAAACGATGAGGCGAGTGGGGTTCTTCCACTCGCTGCCGGCGCCCATTATCGCACTTCGCGAGGCGGTCTCAGAACCACGGCTCGTCGCCCGAGGGGCCGTAGATCGACGGCACCTTCCCGCCGGCCATGCGCAGGTAGACGGAGAACTGGCCGCGATGGTGGATCTGGTCGTGGAGCATGAACCAGAGGAACTCGAGCGGCGGGATCTCGCCGGTCTGCTTCGGTCCGACCATGAACGTCGGCGTCGGCACGTTCGCCAGGTCCGTCGCATCGATCGCCTCGAGCATCTCCCGGCAACGCTCGTCGAACGCGTCGAGCACTTCCTGCCACGTCGCCGGCGGCTTCGGGAAGTTCCCGGTAAGGAGCGGCTCTCCGTGCAGAACCTTCAGCATCAGGGTCTCCTCCCCCACCATGATCCAGCCGAGCATGTGCGCGGTCATCGACCGCTCGTGCGGACGGAACTGATTCTGATCGACCGGAAAGGCGTGCAGGACCTTGCGGGTCGTGGCAGTCTCGCGCTCGAACGTGCTGCGAAAGGTGGAAAGGGCGTTGTCGCTCATGGCGCGGAATGGTACTCCCACCCCGAAGACGACGGGAGGCCTCCGGCGGGCGGGCACGGCCCGCGGCGTTTGTTGCCATAGGCTGAACGCGCGCCTCTCGTACGAATCGCGATTCGCGCGAAAACAAACGCCGCGGGCCGTGC
>DASPHC010000067.1:0-21857 GCA_035629865.1 Thermoanaerobaculia bacterium
ATGCGCTCGATCTCCGCCAGCGGAAATACCGTGGTCAGCGCATCGAGATCCAGATGAAGCTCTTCCCGTCTGGGTCTTCCCATCACACCCTCCCACCTACAAGTTTGCGCCTCCGGAGCTCTTAAGTTAAGGCCATTGGGCGGACCGGCCGACGGAACGTCGGCGCTCCGCGCTTCGCGTTGACGAACGGTTTTTCGGACGGCAAGAGGCGGGATATGGGGCGCGTTGAGTTGGCCCAATCGCCGCCCTTCCCCGCAGGCCTCTCCCTCGGGCCGCAGGCCCAACGGAGCGCCGACGTTCCGTCGGCCGGTCCGCCGGTCTTCGACCGGCAGTCTCGGGAGAAGTGGTCCGTTGTGACTGGTTCCGCGCCCGATCCAGCTTCCTCCAAGAGACTGCCGACCGAAGGTCGGCGGACCGGCCGACGGAACGTCGGCGCTCCGCGCTTCGCGTGACGGACGGTTTTTCGGACGGCAAGAGGCGGGATACGGGGCGCGTTGAGTTGGCCCAATCGCCGCCCTTCCCCGCAGCCTCTCCCGCGGGCCGTAGGCCTGCAACGGAGCGCCGGTCTTCGACCGGCCGGTCCGCCGGTGTGCCGAGCATGTTCGATAGCTAGGAAGTGAAAGTCTTCTGTTTAACCTGATGGAGGTGAAGGACTAGCGAAGCGCAAGGGTGACGGTCCGAGAGGACGGCCTGAAAAGAAACGTGGAGCAAAACTGCGGGTCGATGGACAAGAACCAGATAAGAGGCGTGAGCGTTGGACGAGCGGGCCCGGACCGTCAAAGTCCATATCCATCAAGAACGCGGAGCGTAGATCTGGCGATCGTGCCGGGAAGGCTATCGAGCTTACCTCGGGAGATCTGCGATGGCTGTCCCGGAGAGGGGACTGGGGAAGTCGAAAGGCGACCTGATCGCTACGCAGAAGTCAGCAGCGGGCATAGTAGGACGCAAGTCCGAAGGCCTAAACAGTTGGGGAGCAAGTAGGAGGCGTAGATCTCGTGGGCACATGCGGCAGAACTCCAGCTAGTGCTGGCCTTCAGCGCGAGCGGAACGGTGAAGCCGAACTGCCAGCGTCGGAAGGGACCGAATCGCTCACGGCGACTACGAGAACGAACGCTCGGCCCATCCTCGGATGGGCATAACTGGCTGAACCGCCGTGTGCGGCCCCGCATGCACGGTGGTGTGGGAGGGGGAGGGCCGTGAGGCTCCCCCCTATCCCGATCTTTCTGCCGGCAGTCTCTCGGGAGAAGTGGTCCGTTGACTGATTTCGCACCCAATCCACCTTCCTCTGAGAGACTGCCGACCGAAGGTCGGCGGACCGGCCGACGGAACGTCGGCGCTCCGCGCTTCGCGTGGACGAGCGGTTTTTCGGACGGCAAGAGGCGCGATACGGGGTGCGTTGAGTTGGCCCAATCGCCGCCCTTCCCCGCAGTCCTCTCCCGCGGGCCGCAGGCCCGCAACGGAGCGCCGACGTACCGTCGGCCGGTCCGCCGGTCTTCGACCGGCAGTCTCGGGAGAAGTGGGCCGTTGTGACTGGTTCCGCACCCAATCCAGCTTCCTCCGAGAGACTGCCGACCGAAGGTCGGCGGACCGGCCGACGGTACGTCGGCGCTCCGCGCTTCGCATTGACGAGCGGTTTTCAAATAAAGAGAACGAGCGGCGGTGGGCGGGCGCGCGAGTCTGCATTCATGCGTCACTCCGGCGGCCTTTTGCCGGTGCCCACCCACCGCCAGTTCACTAAGCCCGCTTTCACCGGATTGCTCAGTACGTAGGCGATCGCGTTCGCGTGATCTCGCTCGTCGCGGATGATTCGATCGAAATACTCCTTCGCCCAGAACCGTCCCTCCCGACGCAGGAGGCCGTTTGCGACGTATCCGGTATATGCCTTCCACGACTTGACGATCGGTCCGAGCCACCACTCGCCCAGGGGGCACACCACGGCGTGAACGTGGTTGGGCATCACGCACCAGGCATCGAGGGTGTAACGCTCTCCCTCGAAGAAGGTGAGCGCGTTGGCGACGACTTCGGCGATGCGCTCGTCTTTCATATGTGCGACGGTGTTCGAAGCGTGCAATGCATCGTCGATGCGTTCTTCGAGTGCGGCGCGAACGTCCATGTTCTCGATGGCGGTCAACTTGCGCAGTCCGCCGGTGATGGAGCGTTCGAGTGCCATCTGTTCTTCGGTGATTCTTGCGATCACCTCGGGCGGCAGGGAGCCGTTGAGGCGGAAGGTGAGGGAGTAGGTGGCTCCCGGCAGTTCCCAGTGGGGAAGGTAGCCACGGGTGTGGATGCGGACTTCGGCCAATGCCTGGAGGAAGAATTTTCGTTTCGGCATGTGAGGGTGCCGAGCGAGCGCGCGAGGAGGGAAGATGCGCGTGTGGTGGGAGGAGTGTACCTCGGACTGCCGACAGAATGTCGGCGCTCCGATGGTCGGCGCTACGCGCCTTCTATTGTTACCTCACCGCCCGCCGCTTCTGCGGCGGTTGTGTGAGCACGATCGTCGTCGTCTCGCCGGCTTTGCGCGGGATGGTAAGGGTGGTGGAGCGTGTGGTGCGTGTCGATGCCACCGACGCAGTCAACCACTGCCCCGGCACCGTCAACGTGAACGACCCGGTCACACCCGCATTCGGATCCGCAACCGAGATCCGCATCGTGCGCGCAGCCGGCGTCGTAACGTACACCACTGCCGCGGCACTCGATTGGATGCCCTCAATCGCCCCCGCCCGCCAGAACACAATCCCGAGCTCGCCGCTCCGCGTATCCCGCGCAGCCGAAACTGTCTCGTTGTTCGCAAGAATCGCGATCGGCCGTGCCGCGGCCCAGGCGGCCATCGCCGAAGAAGACACATCCGGCACGACGACATACTCCGCCGTGGCATTCACCGGCGTAACCCCATGGTCGAGCCACAGGCTCACGATCGGTTTGGTGTAGGTGGTCGTGTCGGGGGAGCCGCCGAGGGCGGACCAGGTGCCGCTGCGTTCTTCGCGGGCGGTCTTGATGGTGCCGCCGGTGGGGAACCAGTAGCCGACGCCTTCGAGGTGGGCCCAGTCGTCGCGGCGGGTGAGGGGGGCCGAGGGGTTGAGGAGGGGCCATTGGTTGACGATGGTCTCGACGCGGTTGCCGCTGGGGGAGGTGATGCTGTTGGTGAGGGCGGCGATGGCGTCGTCGAAGAAGAAGTAGGCTTTGCGGGCGAAGAGGACGGAGTTGAGCGGCGCGAGCTCCATGGCCGCGACGCCGTTCCGGCCGTCGCCGGTGCCGCCGGCGAGGGTGCGGGTGCCGTAGCCGTAGGTGGCGTTGGCGGTGTCGGCTTTCTGCTCGACGGTGGTGCCGGGGAGGCGGGTCCAGTCGAAGGCGGGCCAGATGTTGCGGCCGAAGTATTCGTCGCCGCGCAGGACGAGGTAGAAGCGGCCGTCGGACTGGCGGGAGCCGCGGAGGTTCTCTTCGTTGGTCTTCTCGCCCGACTTCGTGCGCGTCGAGAACATCTTCACCGAGGCGAACCAGTTGGCGCGGCGGTGGACGGAGTAGTCGGAGGCGAAGTAGTGGCGGTGGCCGGACGGCCAGGCTGGGGTGGCGTGCGCCGCTTCGACACGGGCGGCGAGGCCGGCGAGCTCGCTCGGGACGGAGCCGTTCCAGCTCTCCAGCATCTTCGCGGCGGCGGAGCGGATCTCGTCCTGGCGCGGGGAGGTGAACTGCGAGGCCTGCAGCAGGGCGGCGATGCCGTTGAAGCCGGTGGTGGACTCGCGGGCCACTTCGCGGCTGATGACGGAGACGTCGAAGTAGCTGCCGTAGAGCGACCAGGCGATGCCGTCGGCGATGTAGTCGCTGAATGAGGCCAGCGCGTCGGCCGGCATCTGGTAGGAGGTGCCGCCGGTGAGGAGGGCGTAGCGTGCGACGTCGTTGGCGAAGGAGCCGCCGTAGCCGCCGGTGTAGAGCTGAGCGCCGTGCTGGTGGAACGAGCGGTCGCGCTTGATCCCCTCGGCGGCCGTCGGACGGGCCACCGCGGCCATGGCGTCGCGGACGGCGGCCAGCATGACCGGATCGTTCTTCAGCAGGGCGAGGCAGAGGTGGGTGAACGACGACCAGACCAGGTTCTGGCCGGTCGGGACCGGGCCGACGAGACCGCGGGCGGTGGGGGAGTTGCCGATGCGGAGGTGCATGGCGTTCACGAGGTCGTTCACGACCGCGGCATCGGCGTGGCCCTGCATCAGGACGAGCGTCGGGCCGAGGTCGATGGGGATGCCGATGGTCCAGAACCACCAGTTGCCGGTGGGGAGGACGGTCGCGCCGTAGAAGGTCTTCGTCCAAGCGAGCGCGGCGTCGATCTGGCCGAGGAGGGTGCGGTCGCGGTAGAGCCCCTGGCCGGGCGTGTTGTACGCCTTGGCCATGACGATCAGGCGGCGGGAGTGCTCCCACGGGCTCCAGTAACCGTCGGGGGTGCTGTTGTAGGTGAGGTCGGTCCAGCTTCCGTCGCTGCGCAGCCAGCCGGGTCCGGTGATCTGGCGGGTCACCGCCTCGAGCTCGTCGAGCGCCTGCCGCATCCGCGGCGCGGAGGCGTCGGCGCCGGCCGCGCTGTAGTAGCCGGTGAACTGCGCGCGCACGACGTCGATGTCCGCCGCGGAGGCGGCGGTGGCGGTGAGGAGGAGCAGGGCGATGGAAAGGACGCGTTTCATCGAACAGAGATAGATACGGGTATGGATACGGGAGGAAACGCAAAAAGGACGGCGGTACGCCGTCCTTTTCTACCTGGGTTTGTGGCTCGCCTCTTAGAGGATGTTGACGTTCGAAGCCTGGAGGCCCTTCGGACCCTGGACGAGATCGAACTCGACCCGGGCGCCTTCCGCCAGCGAGCGGAAACCCTTCGACTGGATGGCCGAGAAGTGCACGAACACGTCCTCGCCGGTCTCGGTGGTGATGAAGCCAAAGCCTTTCGCGTCGTTGAACCACTTGACATTGCCGGTGCTACGCATGCTGCTGATTCTCCTTCTTGTATCTCACCCCGCGGTTCCTCACGAGAGCGCACGGCGCTTTCCAAAGTTACACGAAGTGACGGGTGCCGAGCGCAACGCCCGGCTATATACAATAATTTCGAATCGGCGTAGTAGTTCCGCTCCGGCGTAACGTTTTGGCGACTCCTTCCGGCGCAACGTGTCCCTACGCCGCCGTAAAGTAAACGCTCTGCTCCTGGCCGCACTCGCCGCAGGTTCTGGTGGCGATGGTCATCTCGCGCTCGGCGTAGAGGGCGCGCTGCAGCTCGGGCAAGGAGTAGGCGCGTGAGCCGCAGGCGCAGGTCAGGCTGGAGAGGTGGACGTCGATGTCGTCCGCGTGGCCGAACGCCAGAGCGGACACAGGCGCCTCGCCGGGACGGAAACCGCGCGGGGCGACGGCCGTGGGGGCGCTCCGCCGCCGCGAGAAGAGCATGCCGAGGAACCCGGCGAACATCAGGCCGAAGACGCCCCATACGGCCCACTTCATTTCGGGCAGCGAGGCGGCGGCTGCCACGCGCCCGCCGGAGGCGCCGGTGGGAGCGAGGCGGTAGCCGATCTCGCTCCAGATCCCGTTCAGCTTCGTCAGGTGGTCGGGGACGTCCTTGACGTCGATGAAGTCGCGAGTGGAGCGCAACACCTGGCGGATCGTCACCGTCCTGCCGTTGCTGTCGACGTTGTACTCGTAGCGGAACGTCGGGGTCTCCGTCACCGAGGTGCTCTTCTCGACGCCCACGTCCTCGGGGAAGTTGAACGTCACCAGCTGCTGCACGTCGAGCGGATAGGTGAACGCCAGCGGCATCTCGCGGATCATCGTGTCGGGGCGCGAGAGATGCGCCTCGACGACGCGCGGGTACCACGTCCAGTGGCCGCCTTCCCACATGCCGGTGACGCGGTACCGCTCGGTGACGGTGATGACGTTGCGGAGGCGGTCGTCGTGGATGACCGGCGCCTGGTCGCGCTCGATCTTCGGCTGATCGCCGGCCAGGCGGTTGATCCGCTCCTGGGCGAAGTCTTCGAGCGACATGCTCGCCAGGGCGGAGCGCATGTCGTCGGCGTCGGAGCCGTTGTAGGTGGTCTCGATCCCGAGTGTCACCGGCTCGCTGTAGCTCTTCGTGGTGTAGGTGTGGTGGACGCTCGTCCCGCCTTTCGCGGCGGTCCGGATTTCCGCGAGGGCGGTGACGTCGGCGCGGACGATCAGGGCGTGCCCGTCGCTCGGCGTCTCGAGGGTCGGCAGCGTCCCGCCCTGGTCGGAGATCGTGCCGTCGACCCAGTAGGTGTTCCGGCCGTCGACGACCTGGGCGATCACGTGGTCGAAGAGAAAGGGCGAGGGGAGGCGCTCGGTGAGGCGGTGCTGGAGGCGTGTGTTCACCAGCGCCGGCCATGCTTTCAGGCCGAGCTCGCGCAGCAGCGAGACGAGGAGCAGCGTCTTGTCCTTGCAGTCGCCCCAGCGCGAGGCGAGGGTCTCGGACGGCTGGTGCGGTTGGTGGGAGTTGCGCCCCATCTCGATGCCGAGGTAGCGGATGTCGTCCTGCACGAAGCGGATGGCGGCGGTGACGCGCCCGGCCTGCGTCGGATGCTCGGCGGCGATCTTCGCTGCCAGCGCCTTTACGTCCGCCGTAGATCGTTCGTCGAGCTGGAACATCGCGTCGGCCCACTGCGCCACTTCGCTCCAGGTGGCGAACTCGCTCACCTGCACGCTGCTCCACGGCTCGTACCACGTGGGGATCGAGTCCTCGACGTCGAGCGCCGGAACGTCGCGCGCTTCCCACACCAAGGTCATGTCGTCGCCGTTGCGGATGACTTTCGGAGTGCCGCCGCGCCAGCGGAGATCGCGCGTGGCCGTCCAGAGCAGGCGGTGGCGGATGAGGCGCGAAGGGACGCCGGAGCTGAGGTCGTACTCGTCGGTGTAGCGGCCGTCGAGGATCGGGTTGGCGCCGTCGAGCGACCAGGAGTAGTCGATCACGTCGCCGGGACGGACGTCCTTGATGAACACCAGCGCGGTCTGCTCGCCGTCGTAGATGCGGCTGTCGGCGTCTTCTTCCTTCTGGATGACGCGGACTTCATCGGCTTCGAGCACGTCGATCCGCCTGCCGCCGCGGACGATGGAGATCTCGTGGATGGTGAGCCGCTCGAACGACGGGTCGAAGTCGAGCTCCAGTTCCGACGCGTTCTGCACGCCGCTCGGCGAGAGGACCTTGCGGACGGTGCGGTAGAAGGTCGAGCCGTCGCGCACCTGATGGTCGCGGAGGATGTCGTAGATCCCCCAGCGGACGTTCTCCCGGGCGACTTTGACATCGGCCGCGTCGAGCCGTTCGACCCAGGAGGGAGCGGGACGGACGTCGAACTCCCTTGCCGCGAGCGGCAACGCGAAAAGCGCGAGCAGGAGAAGGACGTGGGACCGCACGTGTCGCGGCATTGTACGCGAGTTATTTGCGGGAGAGCGAACGGAGCGCCGACGTTCCGTCGGCCGGTCCGCCGGCCTTCGGCCGGCAGTGTGCGGCAAGTGCTGCGCGAGAGACTGCCGACGGAACGTCGGCGGACCGGCCGACCGAAGGTCGGCGCTCCTACCGCCGCCCCGCCCACGAGCAGATCGGGCAATCCTCCGCATCGTGCCCTCGTGCCGGACAGTACTCGCGTCCGAAGTAAATGATCTGCAGGTGCCTTCGCCCCCACTCCTCCCGCGGGAACACCTTCTTCAGGTCGCGCTCCGTCTGTTCGACGTTCCTGCCGTTCGAGAGACGCCAGCGCTCGGCGAGGCGGTGGATGTGGGTGTCGACCGGGAAGGCGGGCTCGCCGAAGGCCTGGGTCATGACCACGCTGGCGGTCTTGTGGCCGACGCCGGTGAGGCGCTCCAGCGCTTCCATGTCCCGCGGAACCTTTCCGCCATGCTCGGCGACGAGGGTCTCGGCGAGCTTCTTCACGTTCTTCGCCTTCGTCGGGGCGAGGCCGCAGGCGCGGATGCAGCCGAGGATCTCTTCCGCGCTCAGTCTTGCCATTGCCTCGGGGGTGGAGGCGCGGGCGAAGAGTGCGGGCGTCACTCTGTTCACCTGCGCGTCGGTGGTCTGCGCCGAGAGGAGCACCGCCACGAGGAGCGTGAAGGGATCGCGATGCTGGAGCGGGATCGGCGGACGCGGGTAGAGCTCGTCGAGGATCTCTCCGATCCGTTTCGCTTTCTCCGCCCGCCTCACCGTGCATCCTCGGCGTCGCGCCACTGGGCGACGAACGGAGGCAGCTCGGGTGAAGTGAGGTTCGGATCGAGCAACGCCAGCACCTCGGCCGGCGGGACGGTGCCCTCCTTTCCCCGGATGGCCAGTCGCACATGAGCCATCGCACACAGCCGGCCGTCCTTCTCCACGACCTGCTCCATGTAGAACCAGCGCGCGTCCCACCCGAGGAGCCGCGTGCGGACGTTGAAACGCTCGAACGGCAGAACGGAGCGGCGGAAACGGATCACGCAGCCGGCCATGACCGGACGCCAGCCCCGGCGCAGGACCTTGCGGAGGACCCGCGCCCGGCTGAGCAGCTCGACGCGGGCTACGTCCATGAAGCTGAGGAAGCGTCCGCCGTTCAGGTGGAAGTTCAGGTCGCAGTCGGTGGGAAGGACGGTGAAGCGGACCACCGACTCGTTCAGCGGCCCGATCTTCGACCGGAAAGGGCTCCGGAGGATCGTCAGCAGAAATCGGATGAGAAGCAGCAAGCAGCGCGAATGGTAGCTCTAAGTGCAGGCTCCCCAGCGCCGTGCGTGAGCCTGGATGTTGTCAGTTGTCGGTTGTCAGTTGTCTGCCATGCCTGGCAGATAACCGACAACCGACAACCGATCGACATTCTTTTCTAGCAGGTGAGGAAGTGGACTTCCGAAACGTGGAAGATCGTGCCGCCGGGGAAATGGGCCGGGCGGTAGCGGATGCGCAGCTTGATGGTCTGGCCGCCGTAGCCGCTGGTGGTCCCGATGTAATAGTCGCTGCCGTCGATGGGACGGACGACCATGATGGTCTCGAGAATCGTGCCGCTGGTGTTGAGGATCTCGAAGACCAGGCGCTCCGTCAGGACGCTGGGATTGATCACGGTCACGTCGGCGTGCACGGCGATGGTGGTGCGGTCCGACGGGACGGTCAGGGTCTGCACGATGTCGGCGGTGTTCTCCGCGTCTTCCGGTTCCTCGGGGCTGGTGAAGACGACGAAGTCGTCGCCGCCGCTGCTGTCGAGATAGGCGTCCCCGCCGTACACCCACGACGAGCAGGAGTCGGAGAAGGTCGCGTCGGCGATCTGGTCGAGACAGTTGCAGCCGAAGTCGAAGCAGCTCCCCTGCGTACAGGTGGCATACGCGGGTACCTGGATCAGGATGGCCACCACGGCCACGACAGACAGCTTGATGAGCATGGAATGTTTCATTGAGTCTCCTTTGGCGGGCGATGCTACTGGCGGAGGGGTGGCGAGCCATAGAGACATAATGTGTCCGAGGCGGGCCGCCGTATGATGGGCCTGCCATGCATGACGATCCTCCGAAGCGCGCACTGCCGGAACGCACCGGCAAGCACTACTGTGTGCGCTGCCTGACTCCCGTCTCCGCGGAGGACTACCAGCGAAACGACCACATCTGCAACGCCTGCACGGAGCAGGACGAATATCCTCTCGCCTCGACACCCGACCCGAAGCCGGCCAAAAAGCGATGAGCGATGAGAGATGAGCGATGAACAGATCGTGAATCCCCGCTCATCGCTCATCGCTCATCGCTCATCTCTCGTCCCGCGCCGCGTTGCCGTAGTGCACGACTGGCTGACAGGAATGCGAGGAGGGGAGGCGGTGCTCGAGGCCATCCTCGACGCGCTGCCGCAGGCGGACCTCTTCACGCTCTTCCACTTCAAGGGCGCGGTGTCGGAGAAGATCGAGTCGCGCAATATCATCACCTCGTCGCTGCAGGCGCTGGCGGCGCGCACCGGCGACTACCGCCGCCTCCTCCCGCTCTATCCGCGCGCGGTACGGCAGTGGGATTTCTCAGGCTATGACCTCATTGTCTCGTCCAGCCACTGCGTGGTGAAAGGGATCGACGCGAAGGGGAAGCCGCACCTCTGCTACTGCCACACGCCGATGCGCTACATCTGGGACCGCTTCGACGACTACTTCCCCCGCTCCAGGCCGCTCCAGCGCGCGGCGATGATGTCGCTCGCGCCGTGGCTGCGGCGGTGGGATGTGCGGACGGCGTCGGAGGTCACCCGCTTCGTCGCCAACTCGACCTTCGTGCGCGACCGGATCCGCCGCTTCTACGGCCGTGAGGCGGAGGTGATCCATCCCTTCGTCGACGACGCCTTCCTGAACGCGCCGCTGGAGACCTCGCGCGATGACTATCACGTGATCCTCTCCGCCCTGGTCCCCTATAAACGAGTCGACCTGGCGGTCGCCGCCGCAGTGGCGAGCGGGCGGCGGCTGGTGGTCCTCGGCGGCGGCCCGCTGCTGGACGAGCTCCGCCGCCGCAGCGGTCCCAACGTGGAGCTCCCGGGCGCCGTATCGAAGGAGCAGATCGTCGAGCGGCTGGCGCGGGCGAGGAGCCTGATCCTCCCCGGCGTAGAGGACTTTGGCATCACGCCGCTCGAGGCCATGGCCCTCGGCACACCGGTGGTCGCGCTCGGCGAGGGAGGGGTGCGGGACTCGGTTGTCGAGGGGCAGACAGGAATTTTCTTCGAGAAAGCTGAGGTAGAGTCGCTACGCCAGGCTCTCGACGAGGTGGAGGGCCGTGACTGGGATCGCAACGCGCTGCGTGCACATGCGATGCGCTTCTCACGGGCACGCTTCGATGGGGAACTAAGCTCGCAGCTCGCAGCTCTCAGTTCGCAGGACAGCCGCTGAGAGCTGCGAGCTGAGAGCTGCGAGCTCAAAAGAAATGATCGAGAAGAAACACAGGACGCTCGCGTCGATCTACCTCGTCATCGACGTCGTGTCGTCGAACCTGGCGATGCTCTGTGCCTGGTTTCTCCGGTTCCAGTCGGAGATCATCCCGGTCACCAAGGGGCAGCAGGAGCTCGGCAGCTATCTCATCCTCCTGCCGCTGATCACGCTCGTCTTCCCGATCGCATTCGCGGTGCAGGGGCTCTACCGCATCCGGACGGCGCGCGGGAAAGCGGAGGAGGCGGTGGCGGTCGCGGTCGGCTCGATGGTGGCCACCATCATCCTCTCCGGCATCCTTCTCTGGGTCCGCCCCGCGCAAAGCCACATCGTCCCGTACTCCCGCGCCACGCTCGCGATCTTCCTCCTCTGTGCGATCGTCTTCACCGTCGTCGGCCGGACCGTGGTGCGGATGTTCGTCGAGCGCCGCCACCGCGCCGGCCAGGATCTCGACCGTGTCCTCATCGCCGGCAACGGCGAGCTGGCGCGGGCGGTGGTGGAGCGGATGAACGCGCACCGCGACCGGCTCGGCTTCCGGATCGCCGGCTATCTCCGCAACGGCGACGCCGGCGAGATCCCCGGCCTCCCGTGCCTCGGCGGGATCGCCGACGCGGAGCGGGTGCTGCTCGAGCACGAGATCGACCACGTCTTCGTCGCCCTGCCGCACGCCTCGTCGCAGGTGATGATGGAGCTGCTGGATCGCCTCGTGCGGAACTGTCTCTCCATCCACGTCGTCCCCGACCTCCTGCAGTTCATGGTCCTCCGCTCGCGTCTCGAGGACCTCGACGGCCTGCCTACCATCAATCTCTCCGAGACGCGGCTGGAAGGGTGGAGCCGTTTCGTGAAGCGGGCCTTCGACCTCGCTGTCGCCACGACCGCGCTGATCCTGCTGTCCCCGCTGATGCTCGGCGTGGCGATCGCGATCTGGCTGGAGGACCGCGGCCCGATCTTCTACCGGCAGATCCGCATGGGGCTCGATGGGAAGCGCTTCGAGATCCTGAAGTTCCGCTCCATGCGCGCCGGCGCGGAGACGGAGACCGGCGCGGTGTGGGCGGAGAAGGACGACCCGCGGCGGACGCGCATCGGCCGTTTCCTCCGGGCCTGGTCGCTGGACGAGCTGCCGCAGCTCTTCAACGTCCTGGTCGGCGACATGAGCGTGATCGGCCCCCGTCCCGAACGCCCGGAGTTCGTCGAACAGTTCCGCGCCGAGTTCCCGCACTACATGCTCCGCCACAAGGTCCGAGCCGGCATGACCGGCTGGGCCCAGGTCCACGGCTGGCGCGGCAATACGTCGATCCGCATGCGCATCGAGCACGACCTCTATTACATCGAGAACTGGTCGCTCCTGCTCGATCTGAAGATTCTCTGCCTGACCGTGATCCACGGTCTGCGGCATGAGAACGCGTATTAGAGCTGACGCGGGGAACGACGGGGGGCCTCCGGCGGGCGGGCACGGCCCGCAGCGTTTGTTGCCATAGGCTGAACGCGCGTTAGTCGCCCAAAACGCGGTCCGGGCGAAAACAAACGCTGCGGGCCGTGCCCGCCCGCCGGAGGCCCCCCGTCGTCCTCCGCACCGGCACTGATCGTTCCATATAATCCGCCGCGACTATGGGTAAGCAATCCGAATCTCTCTTTCAACGGGCACAGGAAGTCATCCCCGGCGGCGTCAACTCCCCGGTTCGAGCATTTCGCGGCGTAGGCGGCGCCCCGCTCTTCATCGAAATGGGCCAGGGCGGCCGCATCTTCGACGCCGACAACCTCCAATACATCGACTGCGTCGGCTCCTGGGGGCCGATGATCCTCGGGCACGGCCACCGTTACGTCGTCGAAGCCGTCAAAAAAGCCGCCACGCGCGGCTTCTCCTTCGGCGCCCCAACGGCAGCCGAGATCGAGCTCGCCGAAATGATCGTCCAGGCCGTCCCCTCGATGGACATGGTCCGCCTCGTCAACAGCGGAACCGAAGCCACCATGAGCGCCTTGCGGCTCGCGCGGGCTGCGACCGGACGGTCGAAGATCCTCAAATTCGAAGGCGGCTACCACGGCCACGTCGACTCCCTGCTCGTCAAAGCCGGTTCCGGCGGCGCAACCTTCAACGTCCCCGACTCCGCCGGCGTCCCCGAGGAAGTGACGAAGCTGACCCTGATCGCCCACTACAACGACCTCGAGCACGTGCGCGAGCAGATGAGCGACGAAGTCGCGGCCATCATCGTCGAACCGGTGGCCGGCAACATGGGCTGCATCCCGCCTGATGCCGGCTTCCTGGCCGGCCTGCGCGAGCTCTGTGACGAACACGGCGCGCTCCTGATCTTCGACGAAGTCATGACCGGCTTCCGCGTCGCCTACGGCGGCGCGCAGGATCTCTACAAGATCCGCCCCGACATCACCACCCTCGGCAAGATCATCGGCGGAGGCATGCCGATCGGTGCGTACGGCGCCCCGCGCAAGCTGATGGAGCTCGTCTCCCCGCTCGGCCCGATGTACCAGGCCGGCACCCTCTCCGGAAACCCCGTCGCCGTCGCCTCCGGCCGCGCCACCCTGAGCGTCCTCCGCAACTCCTCCATCTACGACGACCTCGAAGAGCGCAGCGGCGAATTCGAAAAGGGCGTCATGGCGGCCTCCGACAAACACAACGTCCCCCTGACCGTAAACCGCGTCGGCTCCATGTGGACCATCTTCTTCACCGACGTAAAGGTCTCGAACTTCGAGACCGCCAACACCTCCAACCGCGAAAAGTTCGCGCGGTTCTTCCATCTCATGCTGGGTGAGGGGGTGTACTTGCCACCGTCCCAACTCGAAGCCGCATTCTTCTCCGCCGCGCACGCGAAGAAGGACATCTCCCAGTTGATCGAGAGGGTGGACCGGGTGCTGAAGAAGCTGGCGTGGGAGTTCGGGACGTAAGCGGCCCCTTGTCATCCTGAGCCACAGGATGGATCCCACGTGCCCAAAGCATGGCGGCGAAGGACCTGGGGGGAGGGGGAGCGCTGCACGCTCATCCCACCCCCACCCGCCCAGGTCCTTCGCCGCCATGCTTTCCGCTCCTGCGGAAAAGGCTGCGGGCTCAGGATGACAGGAGTGGTTCCACTCCAGCGCGCCCCCTCCTCAACCGCACCACCGCCGTCACGATCGTCAGAGCCACCGTAACGGCGGCCGTTACGGCAAGGTCCGGCGCAGATTCGAAGATCCCCCGCCAGGAGACCCGAACGAACCGCGGCACCATCAACAACACCGCGAGCGGCAGGACGATGTCGAGGAGAACCACCTTCGCCGTGGCATGCCGCTTCCGCTCCGTCCCGCGGAGGGCGCGAACCAGCGTGCGGACCTGCAGCATCACCAGCAGTGCCGCGCCGATCGCAATGGCCAGATAGGTATACCGCAGCGGCCGGAAAACGTTCCGCACCGGCTTCCCATGCAGCAGCCCCACGATCCCGGCCGCGATCTCGCGCGTGTGGTCGGCGAAGAGGCTCGAAGAGTTGGCGAAGACGATCACCGCCGACCGCGATTGCGGGAGCAGCACCACCGCCCCGCGATACGACGGCAGCGCACCGCCGTGCCACAGCGACGGCACCCCCGCGGTCGTCCCGTCGCGCCACCCCATCGCATAGGAGAACCCCTCGCTCTTCGCCGCCCCCCGATGCGCTTCTGCCAGCGATTCCGCGCTCAGCAGCGGACGCGCCGTTCCTGCGCCGAGCTGGGCCAGCGCGAACTTCCCCATGTCATCCGCCGAGGCGATGAGCGACGCCGTCGGCAGCCGTCCCGGCTCCCAGCGGTACGCCGTCGGACCGGACACCCCCCACCAGATGTTGTGTCCGGGCACCGGCGCGACCCGTCCGGCGTCCGCCGCGCTGCGGGACATCTGAAGTGGCCTGAAGATGTGGCTTTCCACGTACGAGCCGAACGGCTGGCCGGACACCACCTCGACCAGCCGCCCGAGAACCTGGTAATTCGGGCTCGAATAAATGTGGCGTTCGCCGGGCCGCGTCTCCAGAGGAACGTCGCGCAACGCCGCCACGTGCTCCGCCAGCGAAGCGTCATTCGAAGCCGCCCGCGCCGCGCTCGACGGAATGCCGCTGTTCTGGTTCAGGAGCTGCCGGACAGTGATCTTCCGAGCGTCAGGATCGGCCATCGCAAAATCCGGCAGGTATGTGACCACGGGAGCATCGAGCCGGACCCGCCCCGCATCCACGAGCTGCAGCAGCGCCGTCGCCGTGAACGCCTTGCTCAGCGACCCGATGATGATCGGCGAATCCGGCGCCAGCTCCCCGAACCCATTGCGGTGCACGACCGCTCCATCGCGGATCACCACGACCGCCGTCCCGGGGATGAGGTGATCGCGCATCTTCCGGCGGACGTAGTCGTCGATCCCGAGACCGTCGTCCGCCGCCGCCACACCGGTCATCGCCAACGTCAACAGGATCGCGAGTCTCACCATCATGCGGAGGATCTTATCGTTGACGCCGGTATTGGGGGCGAGGCGCGGGAACAAGTTGGGAGTGCTGCGCGAGAGCGTGCCCGCGAGGACGTGGGCGGACCGGCCGGCGAGGACGCCGGCGGTCCGGACGCCGCCTGACGGCGCCCGGCCGACCCATGGCCGAGCCGGAATGTGGCCGGACTTTTAGTTCGGGCCGCTCTCGCGCAGACGCGACTTAGTACAGCGCCCCGCAAGATGGTGGTCGAATCAGGCGGCTTGGGGAGTGGTCAATCGGAAGAGATCGGAGCGCCGGTCTCCAGACCGACCGGTACGCCGACCTCCAGGTTGGCGGTATGCGGACGCGGCGGACACGCGCCGGCCTGGAGATCGGCGCTCCGAGCGGACGCCGTGATCGTCGCGATCCTCCATACGAGTGGCTCCATACGAGTGGGGTCACAGCTTTCTTTTCTTCGTCTTCGCAAAGAGAAAGAAAGGTATGACCCCACCGCAGGCTGCTATGGCTCCCGTCGACCCGGCACCCGGCCGGACGGTCATGGTGAGATCCGCGATCCGAACGGGTGGTGATCGCACTGCGATGGCCTGTCGTGCGGTTCAGGTGGCATCCTCACGCGCCTTGGTGCCTGTTGCTTCCACCCGCATGGCACTCCGGCCCACCAGAGTGCCTCCTTCTGCCACAACGATGGCTTGTAGTCGCGCTTCCGTGGAAGATCGGCCCACTTCGGTGCGTGGAACTCCCATTGGAGTGGCGTGAATGCCCACTCGAATGGCGAAACCCCGCCACTTCAGTGGCAACTCTTGCCATTCGAGTGGCAGCTCTTGCCACTGAAGTGCGCGATCGAGACAATCAAGTGGGTGGTTCTCCCATTCAAGTGGCAATGTTTATCAACGGTGTGGAAGATCGAGCCAACTCAGTGGCTACTTCTCGCGATCGAGTGGCAACTCTTGCCATTGAAGCGGGACACCTGCGCCACTTGAGTGGCAAGTGCTGCCATCGGAGTGGCAACTCTTGCCACCGCTGTCGTTCAGACTGCGCCTATTGCTCCAAGGTCTGACCTCGCGGAAGGACACAATTTGTTCGTTTCTGAATGTTTTGACCACTATTGGTGGTCCGCAGCCCATCGGCGTTGTTACAGACGACGTCCATCACAATAACGTTGTAACGAGTGACAGCCACCTTCACCTTGGAACCCCCAACGTGGCGCCTCCTCTTGGGAGCTCATTCTGCTCGCGTGGCACGTTAGTCTTTTGCGAAGCTCGGTGCGGTCTGCGGCAGGCGCCGTTCGTCCCCCGAGCCTGCCGGCAGAATGCCGGCGGACCGGCCGGCTGAAAGCCGGCGCTCCGTAGGGACGGCCTACTCTTCTCCGCGCTCTCTCACCGAGAGCCACGACCCGAACCATCCTGCCAGCATCCCCCCCGCCACAAGGGCGGCGATCTTCTGCCAGGGGAGGAAGCCGGCGAAGAGGAAGCCCCAGAGTAAGGAGCTGGAGGGGGCGAGGGAGCGGCGGGCGGCTTCGTAGGTGGCGTAGAGCAAAACGATGGACAGGAGGCCGCCGATGGTGCCCTGCACGATTCCTTCGATGAGGAAGGGGCCGCGGATGATGCGCTCTGTGGCGCCGACGAGGCGCATGATCTCGATCTCTTCGCGGTAGAGCATCATGGTCAGGCGGATGACGTTGGCGATGGTGAAGGCGGCGGCGATGGCGAGGATGCCGCCGGCGACGAGGCCGGCGATGTTGATGACCTGGATGACGCGCCGCAGGCGGACGAGCCATTCCCAGTCGTATTGGACTTGGTCGACGCCGCTCATCGCTTTCAGGGCGGTGATGTCGGCGAGGAATAGCCGCGACTGGGACTGCCGGGGGTCGACGTCGATCTCGTAGGAGGGGGGGAAGGGGTTTTCGTCGAGCTGGCCGACGACTTCGGAGAGGTGGGCGAACCAGCTCCGGAAGCGGGTCAGTGCTTCTTCGCGGGAGACGAGGTGACGTTTGGCGAATTGGGGTTTGGAGGCGAGGAAACGGTCGATGGCCTGCTGTTGCTGCGGGGTAGCGTCGGTCTCGAGGTAGACGATGACCCGCGACTTTCCCTGCCACTCGCGGGCGGCGCGGCCGAGGTTTTCGGCGACGAGGAGGAAGACGCCGACGATCAACAGGGAGATGGCGATCATGGAGATGGCCACGAAGCTGGTGCGCTTGGAGACCCAGATCCGGCGGATCGCCTCGCGGACGAAGTAGGAGAAGGTGTTGGACGGGACTTCCGGCTCTTTGCGGCCGGGAAGGAACTCGCGGCGCATCAGCCGAGCCCGAAGAGCCCCTCGCGCACGTGCGGACGCTCGAGGGTCCGGGCCTTTTCGTCGGCGATGCGTCCGTGCTCGAGAGTGATGCAGCGGCGGCCGCTGCTGCGGATCAGCTCCCGGTCATGCGTCGCCAGCAGGACGGTCGAGCCGCGCAGGTTGGCCTCGGCGAAGATCTGGACGATCTCGTGGGAGAGGTCAGGGTCGAGGTTGCCGGTCGGCTCGTCGGCGATCAACACCAGCGGGTCGTTGATCAGGGCCCGGGCGATGGCGACGCGCTGCTGCTCGCCGCCCGAGAGGTGCGGCGGGTAGGCGTTGAGTTTGTGGTGCAGGTTGACGGTGCGCAGGGCCTGGTAGGCCTTCTTCTTGTGCTCTTTCGGCGGGACGTTGAGCACCGTCAGGATGAAGGAGAGGTTCTCGAAGACGGTCATCCGTTCGATGAGCTTGAAGTCCTGGAAGACCATGCCGATCTCGCGGCGGAAGTAGGGGAGGTGCGACTTCTTCATCGCATTGAGGTTGCGTCCGTTGACGACGATCTGTCCCTCGGTGGCGTTGATCTGTCGCAGGATCAGTTTCAGCAGGGTCGACTTGCCGGCGCCGCTCGGGCCGGTGAGGAAGACGAATTCGCCTTTGTCGATGTGGAAGGTGACGTCGTGCAGCGCCGTGGAGTACCGGTCGAAGCGCTTGGTCACGTGGTAGAAGTGGATCATCGGCGTCGGCGCCCATGATACGCGACGGATGCTGCGTTTTTTATTGGGATGTGCCGGGGGGAGCGCTCCTGGGATGGGACCTATGGGACTGATGGGACGAATGGGACAGATGCCCCCATTCGTCCTATTGGTCCCATAGGTCCCATTGGTTTAGCGTGCCCGCAACGCCATCGCCACGGGCATTCTCGCCGCGCGGATCGCGGGGAAGAAGCCTCCGATCAGGCCGATGAGGAGGGCGTAGATGGCGGCCCACATCATCAGGCGGGGGGTGACGTCGAAGGCGAAGGCGACCTGGCTGAAGGTCTGCCAGTTCATGGTGGCGGCGCGGTAGCCGTCGAAGGCGAGGTAGGCGAGGACGGCGCCGAGGATGCCGCCGGTGAGGGCGAGGAGCAGGGCTTCGAAGATCACGGACATCATGACGGCGAAGCCGCCGAAGCCGAGGGCTTCGAGGGTGGCGATCTCGCGGGCGCGGGCGGCGACGGCGGTGTACATGGTGTTCAGGGCGCCGAAGATCGCGCCGAGGCCCATGAGGCTGCAGACGATGAAGGCCAGGCCGGTCACGAGCTGGCGCAGCGTGCGCGACTGCGATTCGTAGTATTCGGTCTCGCTCTGCACCTGCACCGACAGGCTGGGATTCGTCGTCAGCGCGTCCTTGAACTGCTGGAACGTACCGGCCGAGGCGAGCTTCGCGATGACGATCGAATGCGAGGCGGCGCGCTGGTACGCAGGTCCGAGGACCGCGGCGTCGGACCAGAGCTCGGACTCGGAGATCGAGCCGTTGGCCTCGAAGATGCCGACCACTTTCCAGACGTTCGTGCCGAAGCGCAGCTCGGAGCCGACCTCGGTGCCGCCGAATTCGGCGTGGGCGCCGCGGCCGACGATGACTTCGTTCTTTCCCCAGCCGAATAGCCGCCCTTCGATGATCTTGACCTCGGGGCGGATGGCGAAGGCGCCCTGCTGGACGCCGCGCAGCGGGACGTTCGCCGGGGTCTGCGTCGACCGTTTCGGCAGGTCGACGATGACGAAGAGCTCGGGCGACATGAGCGGCTTCCCTTCGCGGTCGCGGGCGACGCCGGGGGCGTCGCGGATGATGTCGACGTCGTTGCGGCCGAGGACGGATGACATCTCGTTGTCGGCGCCGGAGCGGAGGACGAGGGCGGTGTCGGGACTGCCCTCGACGACCATGACCCGGCGGAAGCCTTCGCCGATGGAGAGCACGCCGACGAGGACGGCCACGACGCCGGCGATGCCGAAGACGGCGGCGCTGGCAGAGCCGAGGCGGCCGCGGAGCGTCCGGATGTTGAAGGTGATGAGGGCTGCGATCTGCCGGAGAGTTCTCATTGTTTATTCTTTCACCGTTACTCTTTGCGAAGGGCGTCGACGGCCTTCAACCGCATCGCCTGCACGGCCGGCAGGGCGCCGGCGATGATGCCGAGCAGCACGACGAACAGGCCGGCCAGGATGCGGTCGCGCGCGGGGAACAGGAAGACCGGCAGCGCGCCGCCGGTGGGGTCGCCCTGCGCCACCATGAACGAGCCGAGGGCCACGCCGATGGCGCCGCCGACGATCGCGATCAGCAGCGACTCGATCAGCACGAACGACAGCACGTGCGCGTCGGTGAAGCCGATCGCCTTCATCACTCCAAGCTCGCTCGTCCGTTCCCGGACCGCCTGGGCCATGGTGTTGCCGGCCACGAGGAGGATGGTGAAGAAGACGGCGGTGAGGATGGCCTGCACGATCACGCCGATGTTCCCCATCTGCTCGGCGAAGCCCTTGATGAACGCCTTCTCCGTCTCCGCCTTCGTCTCGGCGGGGGAGTTCGCGAACGCCGCGTCGATCTCCCGGGCCACGCGCTCGGCGTCGTTCGGGTCCTCGATCCGGATCGTGTACCAGCCGGTCAGCCCCTTCCCCCAGATCCGGTTCTCGTCCATGTAGTCGTGGCGGAAGTAGAAGGCGGTGGTGTCGGTGTCGGGATACTGCCCGTCGTAGATGCCGACGAGGTCGAAGGTCCAGGTATTGCCCTCTTTCGGACGCATGAAGGTCGCGCTGAAGGGGATGCGGTCGCCGACCTTCCAGCCGTAACGATTCGCGGTCGTGCGGCCGGCGATGGCGCCGGTGCGCGTCTTGAGGAACGCTTCCTTCTGCTCCTTCGCCAGGATGATCTCCGGGTACATCGGCAGGAACTCCGTCGGCACGACCGCGATCTGCCCCCACGACGTCTGCTTGTCCTGATAGAGCCCGCCGAACCACGACTGCTGGGTGGCGTCGGTCACGCCCTTGATCTGCTCGATGCGCCGTTCGTAGCTCTGCGGCAGCGGCTGGATGAGCGTCACTCGATGGCGGACCACGAGTCGGTTGGCTCCCGCCACGCTGACGCCGAACTGGAAGGCGTTGCGGATCGCCGCGAGGTAGGCGAAGAGGATGAACGCCACGATGATCGAGAGGATCGTCAGCGTGGTGCGCAGCTTGTGGCGCTTGAAGTTGGAAAGGACGAGGGCGACGAACTTCATGCGGCCATCTCGCTGGAGAGTTGTCCGTCGACCATGTGCAACTGGCGCGACGCGCGCTCGGCGGCGTGCGGGTCGTGCGTCACCATGACGATGGTCTTGCCCTGGTCGCGGTTCAGGCTCTGCAGGAGGTCGAGGATGCCGTCGCCGGTCTTCCGGTCGAGGTCTCCGGTCGGCTCGTCGGCGAGGATGAGGGTCGGGTCGGTGACGATGGCCCGGGCGATGCCGACGCGCTGCTGCTCGCCGCCGGAGAGGGTGCTCGGCGTGTGCTTCGCGCGATGCGACAGGCCGACGATCTCCAGCGCCGTCGCGACGTGCCGCCTGCGCTCGGAGCCGGAGAGGTTCGTCAGCAGCAGCGGCAACTCGATGTTGCGCTCGGCCGAGAGCACCGGCAGGAGGTTGTAGAACTGGAAGACGAAGCCGACGTGGCGGGAGCGCCAGCGGGCGAGCTCGCGCCGCGACAGGCTGTCGATGCGCTCCCCCGCCACTTCGAGCACGCCGGAGGTGGGGCGGTCGAGGCCGGCCAGGAGGTTGAGCAGGGTCGATTTGCCGGAGCCGGACGGCCCCATGAGTGCGAGGAATTCTCCCTCTTCGATCTGCAGACTGAGGTCGCTCAGGACTCGGATGTCCTCCGAGCCGCGGTGGAAGACTTTGTTGACGTTCGACAACCTCACGAGGGGGTTCGGCATGCGTACTCCTTCAATTGTTGCTGGTTGCTGGTTTCTGGTTGCTTGTGACTCTGTGTCCGAGGCACAGGCAAGGCCTCACAAGCAACCAGCAACCAGCAACTATTTGACGACTTCCACTCGGTCGCCGTCTTTCAGCTCCGGCGGCCCTTCGAGAATCACGTTTTCTCCGCCGCTGAGCCCCGAGGTGATGCGGGCGATGTCGTTCTGGGCAGAGGCGACCTTCACGGCTCGGCGCTCGGCGCGTTCGTCGCGGACGACGTAGACGACGTCCTGGTCGCCGTCGCGGCGGATGGCGGCTTTCGGCACTTCGATGATCGTCGCCTGGGCGACGTTCGCGGGCGCATCGGTGATGAACGACACCTTCACCCCC
>DASPHC010000068.1:0-16955 GCA_035629865.1 Thermoanaerobaculia bacterium
AGTAACGCACCACTCCACACGCTTCCGGCGCGCCTTTTCTGATGTTTCTCACCCCTTGCCTGAACCCGCAAGCCGTAAAGGCCCCCAGACAACCGACAACCGACAACTGACAACCGACAACCCAATGTGACCCCCATCACGCCCTCCCACCTCTACGGCACGCCCGCTGCACCCCCACCCCCGCCATGAGCCAGGCAGCGACGATCGACTTCGACTCCACCCTCATCCGGCGCGGTGTGCAGGCGGCGACGTTTCCCGAGATGGCAGAATTTGCCGCGACCGTCGAGGGGAGGCCGCTCGACAAGCTCCTGGCCGAACTGCCCCGCCTGGCGGAGCTGTCGGACATGAAGTTCAGCCTGGCGCGCCAGGTGATCCGCCGCCGCGCCCGCAACCTTGCCCCGGTGGAGCGGGAGCAGTTGAAGGTGTACGCCGAGGAGATCGCCGGCACGGCCGGAGCGCCGGTTGCCGCCCGGATTCGAGCCCTGTTCTCGTAGGTCGAGGAATCTCTTACACTTCCGCCGCGGTTGGACGTCATCAGCCAGCCGGCCGTATCCAGGCTGCCGCGGACGATGAAGTTCACCGACAAAGCACAGTACCTCCGTTATCTGGTCGACAAGCGCGGCATGCGCCCGGTCTACCTGATCCTCGGTCTGACGTACGACTGCAACTCCTTCTGCCGCACCTGTTTCAACTGGGAGCAGCTGCGCAAGAACAAGGAGCACGAGCTGTCGCTGGAGGAGATCCGGAAGACCTTCGCCTCGATGGGCGACCTTCTTTTCATCGTCATGTCGGGGGGTGAGCCGTTCCTCCGGCGCGACCTCCCGGAGGTCTGCGAGTTCCTAGCTAAGAACAACCACGTCAAGCAGATCACCATCCCGACCGGCGCCATCACCAGCGACCTGATCGCCCGGCAGACCGAGAAGACGCTGCTGAACTGCCCCGATACGCAGATCGTGGTCAACCTCTCCATCGACCACATCGGCGAGAAGCACGACTGGATCCGCGGCGTCCCCGGCAACTACGAGAAGGCGAAGAAGACCTACTCGCTGCTGATGCCGCTGAAGGCGAAGTACAGGAACCTGACGGTCAACGTCCACACCTGCCTCTGCACCTACAACGCGGAAGACCTCGACATGATGTTCGAGGGAGTCCGCCGCGATTTCCCGGAGATCTCGTTCCATTCGTTCGAGATGCTCCGCGGCGACCAGCCGGACAAGAACATTCAGCCGATCACCACCCAGCGTTACCGCGAGCTGCTGCCGAAGCTGGAGGAGTACTGGAACGGCTACCGGAACTACGACGGCTTCCTGAAGTTCGTGAAGATCTATTCGCGGAAGATGGAGCTGGCGGTGCTGGAGCAGGAGACCCAGGTGCGTCCCTGCCACGCCGGCCTCGTCTCCGGCGTCCTCGACGCACGCGGCGAGGTGCGGATGTGCGAGCTGCGCGAGCCGGTCGGCAACGTCAAAGACACCGGCTACGACTGGAACCAGCTCTGGTTCTCCCCCGCGGCCGACGAGCAGCGCCGCTCGATCCGGGCCAAGGAGTGCCACTGCACGCACTCCTGCTTCATGTCGTCCTCGCTGGTCTTCGACTGGCGGACATGGGGCGCGTACCTGCAGTCGACGGTCGTGAACTTTTTGTCGGCGGCGTGAGCAGCACGATGGCAACTCCGGACCGGCCATGGATTCTGGGGCTGCGACCGAAAAAAGCAGGTGCAGCTTGGCAGCCGTTTGTTCATTCGATTCTCCTCCGAACGTTCGTAACCGAGCCGAACGGGCCGAACACCACCGCAACCGAAACGGCTCTCGGCTTCGCCCCTTGTGTTTACTTCTATGTCTTCCAGACGAGCGGGCGTTTTGGATCGGTGGTGTTTCTGTGGCGAGAGAATCCGGTGCAGTCTCTGAAAGCTGCCGATGGAGCCGTAGCCCCATTTGATACCGGCGGCATCTGGCACAAGCGGGTCATCATGCAACCGCCTCTCCCGGAGCCTGCTCGCAAGACGTTTGTGAAGATGCACTCGCGGCCGGTCGATCAGTGGCTGCAGGAGTTTGTAGCCTGGATTGCAGCAAATTACGGGAAGACTTCGGAATACGTGGAAGGGAAGCCTCCGCGCGCCGGAGTGGGTGGAATCGTCTACGATAGCCGGAACGAAGACGGCGGATGGACTTGGGAAGCAAGACTCGAAAAAGCATCATGGCGCGAGCAGATCTCGGTCGACCACATCTTCTGGTCTCTCGAAGACCGGAGGTCGTTCGAGGACTGGCTGATCTACGAGAGCGATGTGGACACGAAAGTGGCCGACGAGTTGGTCGAGCTTATCCGGACGATCAGCATCGAGACTCCTCGCTACGAGCAGGCGAACGTGGAAGTGGCGCGGTATCTGATGAGGATCGCGTAGATGAGTAGCCAGACGTTTCGTCTCTGGGGCTTCGACGGCGAGCTAAGGGGGAATGAAGAGCGCTTGCAGGCCCGGCTGCCGATGTTCACCCGTGAAGGGTCGGACGAGGTCTATCTGGCGAAGAAACTCGATTGGTCGCCGAAATTACCTCAAAGCGATGTCGTCCGCATGAATACCGAGCGCGCCGAGGAGGTCGGCGAGCGGCTCGATTTGACGGCTCGCGAACTACCGGTCCACCCAAGCCGCTACGTAGTCATTGCCGGTCCGCTCTTTCAGCGGTACGTCGCGGGTTTGGGGATCTCGTGGTGGGGTATTATCTTGGCCCAGAGCGGGGTTGCCGTGCAGATGATGCCCGCCGAAGACTTCGATCTCCTCGCACAGGTTGTCCACGGGCACGCGATGGGGCAGTTCGACGCTTCGATCGCGGCCGGTACAGTGACGGACCGCACTCGTCTGGTACTCACGGTGATGCGCAACGTCGGTATCGACAATGTGCGCGCGCAACTCGTCCGCACGCTGGCGTTGCATTTCCTCGCCGGCGAGACGGATCACTTTCTGCGAGTCTTGCGGCTCGGCGCGGCACGACTTCAAGAGAGTCCGGAACGGCTGAAGAAGGAGATGCAGGAATATCTCGATTTCGTCCGGACCTCTCCTGCCGTCGCGAGACGTCACCGTACTGGCTCGGCGATCATCGTGAAGTCCAGACCGGTGCAGCTCCTCCGCAAAGTCGCTGTCGTGCTAGCGATGAGCTCCGGCCGTGAGGACGGGAAAGCTTCCATGAAGGAGAAGATCTTCAATGGGACGCTGTCGGACCTTGGAGTCGCCCCTCGTGTGGACTCGAAGAAGCTCACCGACTGGATCGTGAACGAGAAACAGGCGGAGTGATGTTAGAGGTGGATAGCAGCGATGACAGATCGCTTCGATCGATCGTCGATGAGCTGCTCGCCGTGCTCACAGACGATGTCAGGGTCGCGGCGGTCAGCGCTTTGATCTCCGATCCCACGAGCACCCCGGCTCGCTTACTGGAACTCATCCCGCCGCACGTGTTGCGGCTGGCGATGGCCACGGCGTCCCAACCGCATTTTCAATCGCTCGTAGACTCTTATCCCGATCTGGCGGAACGACTTGCCACGGCGCGCCGGCTCGTGCTCGCGTCATTTCCGGGCCTAGCACTCTCTTCGGCCATTCCCGCGACCGGCTTGGCCGAATCGCAGGACCAGGGCGCGAACGACTCCCTCCGCAATCTTGGAGCTGTCAGTCATGCGAAAGTCTGGCTGGGTGAGCCCCCTGTCCTCGCACCCGTTGTGCAGCTCGTGGTGACGGACGATGCAGGCGGTAGGGTGTTTGACCAAGTGATCGACTGGACGGACCTTCTTTTTTTGGCCGAGAGCACACTGACGGTCCTTAAGGAAAGCATCGACGCGGGAGCAACGCTCGTGCAGCCGGAGATCGTTCGCGAGTTTCTCGACTCGCTCCCGGATGAGGCAGGCAAGATCACGGTTCTTCTGCAAGAGCTCGTTGACGCCGCCGCGGCGTACGACAGGTGAACAGCGTCCGGACCGCCGTCATCGGTCCCGTCCCTCCGTATCGCGCCGGCATCGCGTACTGCACGATGCGTCTGGCCGAGGAGCTGGGGGCGGATGTCATCTCCTTCCGGCGCCAATTTCCGAAATCCCTTTACCCAGGCTCCAGCGATCTCGATCCGACGCTGCCGCGGTATGACCGCGCGCGGTTTCTGCTCGACATTCTCAATCCGCTGACGTGGATTCACACCGGGCTGCTGCTGCGGCGTGGCAAGTACGACGCGGTGATCGTGGCGTGGTGGGTGTGGGTGTGGGCGCTGCCGTACCTGACGATGCTGGCCTTTCTGCCGCGGACGACGCGGGTGATCCTGCAGTGCCACAACATCGGCGACAAGGAGCCGGCGGCGTGGAAGCGGTGGCTGACCAATCGTGTGCTGCGCCGGGGGGATGCTTTGGTGGTGCATGCAAGGACGGAGGCGGAGGATGCGGCGCGGCGGGTGTGGGGGGAAATGCAAAATGCAAAATGCAAAATGCAAAATGGAGAAGCGGTCGACGGCGCCCCTTTTTCCATTTTGCATTTTGCATTTTGCATTCTGCATTCACCGTCCATCGTGAAGACCTTCCTCCCCGTCCACGAGCTCGGCGGTGCCATTCCCACCCGCGACGAGGCGCGAAGACGGCTTGGCCTCCCTGGCAATGTCGCTCTCTTCTTCGGCCACGTCCGCCCGTTCAAAGGCTTGGACATCGCCCTCCGCGCGTGGCCGATGCTGCAGAGCGACGTCACGCTCCTGGTGGCGGGGGAGGCGTGGTGGAAGGGGGAGGCGCAGTATCGGGAGCTGGCGCGCGGGCTCGAAAACGTCCGCTTCGACTTCCGCTTCATCCCCGACTCCGAGATCGCCACGTACTTTGCCGCCTGCGACGTCGTCCTCGCCCCCTACCGCATCGAGGCCCAGAGCGGGGTCGCGTTGACGGCGTTCCACTTCGCCCGGCCGGTGATCGCCACGACCGTAGGCGGGCTGCCGGAGATCATCGAGGAAGGGGAGAACGGGCTGCTCGTGCCGCCGGAAGATCCGGCCGCCCTGGCGAAGGCGGTCGATGCCTTTTTCGCCCGGGACGACCGGGAGAGGCTGGAGCGACGGGCGGCGGACTCGGCCCGTAAGTACTCCTGGAAGGAATACGGCGCACTCTTCCGGCGCTTGGTGGCAGGCGAATGAAGTTTTCCCCCGGCAGGATCAAGGTCGGCCTCGAGCTGACCTCCAAGTGCAATCTCCGCTGCGGCATGTGTCCGCTGCCGGTGCTTCGCCGTCCCTACGAAGATATGGAGTGGCCGCTGGTCGAGAAGGCGGAGCGGGAGATCCACGGGCTGGGGCTGAAGCTCAAGTGGCTGCACGAGATGGGGGAGCCGCTGCTCTACTCCCGCATCGACGACGCCATCCGCCTCTTCCCCGAGGCCAGCCTCTCCACGAACGGCCTGGTGCTGACGCCGGAGATCGGGGCAAAGCTGCTGGCCACGCCGCTCAAGCGGATCCGCATCTGCGTCGACTCGATCGACCCGAAGGTCTACCCGCAGCTCCGCACCGGCGGCGATTTCGACAAGCTGGTCGACCTGACGAAGAAGTTCCTCGTCCAGGCCAAAGGCGCGCCGATGCGCATCGAGATCCAGAAGATGCGCTCCCGGATGACGCTCGAGGAGACGGTCGACGATTTCAAGCACCTCTTCGACCTGAAGCAGTTCAAGAACGCCCGGGTGATCGAGAAGACCTGCGAGGCCCTCGACGTCAACGAGGAGACCGACCTGCACGGCAAGTTCTACGGCTGCGTACAGGGAGCGTTCTTCACCTGGGTGGTCGTCTTCGCAGACGGCCGCGTCACCCACTGCTGCTACGACGCCCATGGCGACCAGGTAATGGGTGATCTCAAGACCCAGTCGCTGCGCGAGATCATCGACGGCGACCGCATGGCCCTGATGCAGGATGCCTTCAACCGCCGCGACTTCACCAACCTCCCGCGCTGCGGCGAATGCTTCAAGCACGGCGGCGAGTCGCACGCCTTCAACGACGTCCTGACGCGCGTGCAGAACCTTCCGGGCGCCGCGAAGGATGCGGTGCGCAAGGTGATCGACCTGCGGTACCGCTGAAGTGACGGTTCTCCTCAACATCCTTCTCGGCATCGTTCCCACGCTCATCCTCGGCGCTTCGATCGCCGCCGGGGTCGATGACGACGCGCATCACCGGCGGGTGTTCGTGCTGGTGTACGGGCTGTGGGCGTTCACGCTGGCGGGGTGGAACTGGCTGGAGTCGGCGCACGTTGCCTGGATCGTGTTGTGGGCCGTGTTCGGGACGGTCGCGATGGCGATGTTGCTGCGCCGCCGCCGTCTATAATCCTTCCCGCACACCACTCGGAGGAGCGCATGAAGCGATTGCTGGCCGTGCTGTTCGTCCTTCCGCTTGCCGTTTCGATCGACGCACGCGAGGGATTCGGTTTCAAGAAGAAGGCCGTCGAGATGATGCGGACCATCCCGCCGTCGACGAATGCCGGCGCACGCCGCGTCAAGGTGACGGTGACGAGCGACCGCGGCGACGCCAGGGACGACGCCAGGACGCTGGACCGCTATCTCACCGAGGCCATTTTGTCGGGAGCAGGGACGCTCGCCGAGGGCGGGAAGCCCGAGGTGACGATCCACGTGTCGCTCGACCGCGTCGAGTCGCACGAGACGTGGGAGACGAAGACCGAATACGTCCGCCAGCAGACCGGCACGAAGCGGAAGTGGAACGAGAAGAAGCAGAAGTACGAAGAGGAGCCGATCTACAGCAGCGTCCCGGTGCAGAAGCAGGTGAAGGTGGTCACGGCGAGTGTGTCCGGGAGTTACGACATCGGCGACCGCACGGACGACGTGGCCTCCGGGGATCTGACGCATTCGTTCCGCGAGACGTACGGCGACGACGACAACGCCCCGGCGCCGTCGGAGATCGAGGACGACCTGTTGCGCAGGGCGTCGAAGCAGATCGCCGCGCACATCGTCCCGACGCAGGACCGCGTCAACGTCCTCGTTCCACGGGCGACCTTCGAGCCGCTGATCCCGCTCGCCGAGAGCGGCGCGTGGGACCGCTATCTCACCGCTGTCGAGGCGGTACCGGCGAACCGCAACCCGAAGGACGAGGCGTTCCGTCAGTACGCCCTGGCGATCGCGAAGGAAGCGCTCGCGTACCAGTCCGAGAACCGCGCCGAAGCGACCGGCCTCCTGCGCGCCGCCGCTTCGCACTACCAGCTCGCCGCGACTTCGAATCCGGGAGAAGAGCTGTTCCGCAAGGGATACGTCAGCCTTCTCTCCGCCAACAACATCGGCGCCCCGATCGCTCGGGTGAACGACTCGGTTACGAAGTTCGAGGCCTGGTCGGGACCAGGCAGCGCCCCCGCGGTGCGTGTCGCGCAGACCTCGGCGTCAGAACCGCCGGCAAAGCCGGCGAAGCAGGGGATGCGCAATCAGACCGTGATCGACCTGGCGAAGGCCGGGCTGTCGGACGAGAACATCGTCCTCGCCATCGACGGTGCCGAACGGACCGACTTTGACGTCACGCCTGATGCGTTGATCGCCCTGGCAAAGGGCGGCGTGAGCAAGAGCGTGATCGCGCACATGCAGAAGAAGAGTGCGAAAAGGTAGGGTGGGGGATGGGACTGATGGGACCTATAGGTCCCATCAGTCCCATCAACCCTTCCAGAACTGCGTAGGCTTCCACCCGATCGCCACCGAGCGCAGCGCCGTCACGTCCTGGTCCAGCGCCAGCGCGTCCGCAAATCCCCCGAGCTCTTTGCGCGCTTCTTCGAGCGGCACTTCGTGTCCGGGGAAGACGTCGGCGGCGCGGATGACTTCCGCGACTGCGTGGAAGACGCCGCGGGCGCCGCTTTCGACGACGAGGCGGTAGAGCTCTCCAACGTCGTCGCGGTGGACCAGGGGCCAGCGGTTGCTGCCGTCTCCGATGGTGATCGGGTTTTCGAAGAGCCAGGCGTCCTCGCCCCAGATCATGCCGGGGCGGATGACGGCGCCACCGGCTTCGAGGACGATCCGCTCGTGCTCCGCGCGCGGGCCGCCGGCCGGCGTGGTCTCGTCCGCGTTCTCGACGTTGCCGAGGACGAACATCACCGAGGTGTAGATCAGGTTCGGGCCGGCGATGGCGTCGAGGACCAGGCGGTCCACGCCGATCCGGTTCGTCCCCGACTCCACGCCCGCGTGCACGATCGCATCCGCCGCGCGGGCCGTGTCGCGCCAGGATGCCGGCTCGAGCAGGTCGCCGCGAACCGGGACGATGCCGGCGTCCCGCACGCGTGCGGCGCTGGCCGGCGAGCGGACCAGCGCCGTCACGTCGTGCCTCGCGCGAATGAGAGCGGTGGCAATGGCGGAGCCGACGTAGCCGGTTGCGCCCGTGATGAAGATTTTCATTGTCTGAAGTCTATCCTTCCGTCTAAAGACGGGAGATCGACACGAAAATTACCGGAAACTGATCGGGATGTCGTCCATGGTCAGCACGCCGCAGCGCGCCTGCACGATCCGGGGAATCGAGTTCACCACCATCGCGGCCGTGGCGCGGTCGCCGTGGACGCCGTCCTTGATCGTCATCTCGACGTCGGGGACGCCGCGCACGATGACCTTGTCGGCGGCGACGGCTTCGGCGCCGACGTACATCCGCAGCTCGAGGCTGACGTCGATGCGCCCCTTGCCGTGGATGGTCTGGTGAACGCCGGCGACCTGCCCGGGCGCCACTTTGAGATACTGCGTGACGATCTCCCGGTCGGCCACGATCGGCTCGATCTTCTCCTCGGAGACGCTGTCGAACTCCACCCCGAGGCCGTTGCCGACCAGGATCAACGACTCCTTGAGCCCCATGTGCTTGATCCGTCCCGCGCCGACGGCGGCGTGGAACTCGTCGACCGTCATCCCGGCCCCGACCTTCCGCTGCAGCGGCTCGCGGCGCGTGGAGGCGTTCTGGATGCGGATGATCTCGACCGACTTCACTTCCTGGCAGACCGAGGTGATCGTCAGCGGAAGCTTGTCCATCACGAAACCGGGATTGACCCCCGTGCCGAGGAGGCCGGCGTTGGCGGCGCGGGCCACGTGCTGCAGCTCCTCGCGGATCTCACGGTCGAGGGGGAAGGAAAGCTCTTCACAGGTGGAAACGACATGACAGCCGCGCTCGAGCAGCGACTTGAGCTGCCCGGCGACTTCGCGCAGACGCGACCCGGTGGAGTGGCAGACGACGTCCGGCTTCCCCTGCAGCTCCGCGGTGACCAGGACGCCGGTCTCCCGGCCGAGTCCGATCACCTCGCCGAGATCCTTGCCGATCTTGTTCGGGTCGATGTCGACAGCCCCGACGACCTTGATCCACGGCTTGGTCAGCAGCAACCGGGCGATCTCGGCCCCGATCGGCCCGATGCCGTATTGCGCGACGGTAATGGGTTGAACGTTCATGCGGCGCGCATTCTAGTGCGAAGACGGAACAAAGAATCGTACGCTTGAGCTTGCAGTCGTTATGCGTTTGGAGCATATTGTTCTTTAGAGATGCCATTCATACGTTTTGCCGCCCTGACGATCCTCTCTTTGCTCCTTGCTGCACCTGCCTTCGCTGGCACGCCCCCTCTCGGACGTGCGGTTCCGCTCTCCCTTCCCGAATACGGTCCGACGATCTCGGAGAAGTGGATGTCGAGTATCGCCACGGACGGCGACTCGTACTTTGTGGTCTGGAACGACCGGCGCCGTTCGCCGTCGTACCACATCTATGGCACGCGCGTTTCCGCCGAGGGACAGGTTCTCGATCCGGCCGGCATTCCGTTCGGCCGCGGCGACGCTCCCTCGGTGGCCGCGACGGGCGATGGCTACGTGGTGGCGTGGCACGCCTACGACGGCTACTACGCCGCGACGTACGCGAACGGGGCGGCGCAGGTGGCGCGCATCGGCGACCTGAACGGCGAGTGCGGCGGGGCGAAGGTGGCGAGCAACGGCAACACGATTCTCGTGGCCACCTGCGGACGCGACCTGTTCCTGCTCGACCGTGAGCTGCACGTGCTGAAGCAGATGAAGCTCGCCACGAAAACGTGGCAGGGCACCGGGATGGCGGTCACCGCGATCGGCGACGAGTATCTGGTCGCCGTCGCGTCGCGCGACTTCCCGTACCCGGTGGTGACGCAGAAGGTCGACGCCGCGGGAGACCTGCAGGCCGCGAAGCCGGTGACGGGCTCGCAGGGGTCGGACAGCATCGCCATCGCCTCGAACGGCAATGAATCGCTTGCGGTGTGGCGCGAGCGAAGCAACATCGTAGGCCGCGTCATCGCGCGCGACGGGAGCCCCGGCGAACCGCGGACCGTCGGCACCGCGGACGTCACTCTTCCTCATCCCGACCGCGCGCTCTACGCGCCCGCGGTCGCCTGGCGGGGCGGCGAGTACCTGATGCTGTACATGCGCGGCGGTTATGACCTGCCGCGGGAGATGTTCCTGGCGCGCCTCGACGCGGCCGGGGCGCAGGTGGGGACGCCGGTGCTGATCGCGACGGATCTCCGCGCCCACGACTCGCCGGACATCGCCGTGAAGAGCGACGGCAGCGGCGCGGCGGCGTGGCTCGACGAGCAGCGGTCGGTGCGCGTCGGCCTTTTCGACAGCGCCTCGATCGGCACCGGCACGCCGTTCCGCAAGATCATCGACGCGGCCAGCGGTGCACACGAACAGTTGCTGCCCGCGACGGAGCATGTGGGAGGTCAGGCCGTAACGGCGTGGCTCGACCGCTCGATCGGCACGAGCAACATCCGTCTCGTCCGGCCCGGGATGCCGCCGCTGCTGGTCGCCTCGAATACGGACGCGCACTGGCTCGACGTCATGAACGACGGCGGCACGATCTGGGTGGCCTGGTTCGGCAAAGGGAAACTGGGTGTGCGCCGGTACACGGCGGCCCTCACTCCGATCGACGCGGAGCCGCGGCTGTTCGATCCGCCCGCGCATGCATCGGTCGCGGTTGCCGGCGCCGCGGGCGACGGCGCACTCGCCGTCTTCTGGCGCACCGCGCCGCTCGACCACTCCAACGGCGATCTCGTGGCGAGCGTCCTGCGCGCGGACGGGACGACGCGCGAGCTCGCGATCTCCGGCGAGACCGAGGGCGACGAAGACGACGCCGTCGCGGTGTGGGACGGCGCGCGCTTCTTCGTCGCGTGGCGGTATCACGTCATCGACATGGGCAGCCCCCCGTTTCCGCGCCCGGCCCCGATTCGCGCACTGCATGTCACCCCGGAGGGTGAGGCAGTCGAGGGCTCGCCGATCCAGCTTCATGTCGCGGACAACTTCACGCGCGGCCTGAAAGCCGCGCCGTCGCCGCAGGGCATCGTGCTGGCGTGGATGGAGCTCGGGGACCTCTCCTCGAGCATCTCGGGCGTGACGCGCGTGGCGCGCTACACGGGCGCAACGCCGCTCCATCCCTCGGCGCCGCTTGCCGCCGGCCGCGGCGTGCTCGGCGACATCGCCCTGCTCGCGAACGGTGAAGTCGACGTCTACTGGTGGAGCCACGACTTCGGCAACTACGAGACGGCGACGATCCGTTACGAGCGTCTCTCTGCGGCGCTGGAGTCGCAGGGCGATCTCTTCGTGACGCAACCGTTCCCGGTCAGCGACCAGAGCGTGGAGCTCGCCGCCACGGTCGCCGGCACACTTCCTGTTGTCGTCCACACGCAGGTCGACGACTCTGCGGCGGCCACGGGGATCTCGCGCTTGTTCGTACGCCAGCCGCCGGTGCCGCGGCGCCGCGCGGTGAGGTAGTGCTGCGAAAACTGCCCACCGATAAGCGAATCCATCGATCGGCGCGAGGAGCTGAAGCACCTCATGCAGCCCACGTGCGTCGAGACGTCGAAGCCGCCGTAGGCGGCGAAAGATCTGTAGACCCGGCCTTCAGGCCGGGTAAGGCTCGAGGAGGCAAGGCAAGCCCGCGAAGCGGGCGACAGCATAGGGTTTGCGCGTACCGCTGTTCTGTCGCCCGCTTCGCGGACTCGCCTTCGTGGATCCCACTCGATACCCGCCCTGAAGGGCGGGCCTACAGATCTTCCGCCGCCTACGGCGGCAGCGATAACTCGCTACGTGCCTACAGGCGCGCCTACTCCGTCCCCGCGAACAGCGTCGGCTCCGCTCCGGCGGGGACTTCCTCGTCTTCATCGAGAAAGTTCGAGACCCCGACTCCGACGAGGCGGTAGCGCGCGTCCGGTTTGAAGTCAAAGCGGTCCAGTAGCGAGACGGCGATGTCGCCGAGTTCTTCGCCGCTCGCGAACAGCTCTTTGGGACTGAGCTGGCGGGTGGCGGTCTGGAAGTTGGGGGTGCGGAGCTTGACCGTGACCGTCCGGCCGCGCATCGATTTCTGTTCGAGCGTGGTCCAGAGCTTCAGCGCCTCGGCGCGGATCCAGGCTGCCGCTTCTTCGCGGGGGATGTCGGTGGCGAAGGTGTTTTCGCTCGACCATGACTTCCGCTTGCGCGACGGCTCGACCGGGCTTTCGTCGATGCCGCGGGCGAGCTCCCATAGCCGGGTGCCCCATTTGCCGAAGCGGGCGATGAGGTCGGCCTGCTCGAACTGGTGGAGGTCGCCGACGGTCTCGATCTTCATCTCGTGCAGCACCGCCTCGGTGGCTTTGCCGACGCCCGGGATTTTGCGCACCGGGAGGCCGACGAGGAAGCGCTCCACCTGGTGCGGCTTGATGACGAAGATGCCGTCGGGCTTGCGCCAGTCGGAGGCAATCTTGGCCAGGAACTTGTTCGGGGCGACGCCGGCGGAGGCGGTGAGGCGCGTCTCTTCGCGGATCTCGCCGCGGATCTTCTCCGCGGTCTCGGTGGCGGTGGGGATGCCGGTCAGCTCGTGGGTCACGTCGAGATAAGCCTCGTCGAGCGACAGCGGCTCGACCAGGGGCGTGTGCCTTTCGAAGATCTCGCGGATGTGCTTCGAGACCGCGCGATAGCGCTCGAAGTCGGGCGCCAGCCAGACCCCTTCGGGGCAGAGCCGCCTGGCGCGGGAGGCCGGCATGGCGGAGTGGACGCCGAATTTGCGCGCCTCGTACGACGCGGCGCAGACGACGCTCCGCTCGCCCGCCCAGCCGACGATCACCGGGCGTCCTTTCAGCGACGGATCGTCGCGTTGTTCGACGGAGGCGTAGAACGCGTCCATGTCGATGTGAATAATCTTCCTCACCTGTGAGAATCCTAACTGAGACGCCCACTCCCGCCTTTCTCGTCGACCGTTCCGTGCTGGCCCGCAACTGCGCGCGCATGCGTGAAAAGGCCAACACTTCGGGCGTGGCGTTCCGGCCGCATGTGAAGACTCACAAAACGGTCGAGATCGGGCGGATGCAGCATGGGGGAACGGCGGGGCCCATCACCGTTTCGACCCTTGCAGAAGCGGAACATTTCGCACGCGACGGTTACCGCGACATCACCTATGCCGTGCCGCTCGCGCCGGCGGCCGACAAGCTCGAACGGGTGGCCGCGCTCGGCGTCCGCCTGGACCGCCTGAGCGTGCTCGTCGACTCGGAGCGGACGCTTCATGCGCTGGAAGAGTTTTCTACGGCTCGTGGAGTGACGTTCGACGTGTTTCTGAAGGTCGATTGCGGCTATCACCGTGCCGGCGTCGATCCCGACAGTCCGGACAGCGTCCGTCTCGCGCTGGCGCTCGGGCGCTCGGAGGCGATCCGTTTCCAGGGACTGCTGACGCACGCCGGGCATTCGTACAACGCGCGCGACGTGGAGGAGATCCGCCGCATCGCCGCCGAGGAGTCGGGCTGTCTAACCCGCTTCCGCGCGCTCCTCGCCGCCGAGGGATTGGGCGACGCACGCCGCAGCATCGGCTCGACGCCGACGGCGGCGGTGGTGGAGCGTTTCAGCGAATGCGACGAAGTTCGCCCCGGCAACTACATCTTCTACGACGCATTCCAGGCGACGATCGGCTCGTGCAGGCTCGAAGACGTGGCGGTGTCGGTGCTGACGACGGTGGTCGGCTCGTATCCGGAGCGGGATTCGCTCATCGTGGATGCCGGGGCGCTCGGGCTGTCGAAGGACGTAGGGCCGGAGCACATCGTCCGTTCCTTCGGCTACGGGCTCGTCTGCGACGTGGATCTGCGGCCGTTGCCGATGCGGATCGTGGCGCTCTCGCAGGAGCACGGGAAGATCGTCTCGGAGGCGCACGTGCCGGTAGGGACGAAGCTGCGCATCCTCCCGAACCACTCCTGTCTCACGGCGGCGATGTACGAGGTGTATCAGATCGTCGATCGGGGGAAGGTGGTGGATCAATGGAAGCCGGTGCGGGGGTGGTGATTGGTTGTCAGTTGTCGGTTGTCGGTTGTCCGAACCGTTCCGGGCTTGCGGGAACGGGGAGGGTGAGGGCGGGTTGGAGCGCCGGTCTTCGACCGGCCGGTCCGCCGGCCTTCGGCCGGCAGTCCGACGCCTCTGGCCTACTTGTGGCCCGGACTTTTAGTCCGGGCCGGCACTCGGGAAGCTTTTCCCAAGAGCCGGCCGGACTAAAAGTCCGGCCCACATTCGCGACACGGTCCTCCGGAGGGATACTGCTTTGACCACCGACAACCGCCAACCGACAACCTTCCTCTACGACGGCCCCGCCAAGGCGCGCCACACCTTCCTCTTCGCCCATGGCGCGGGCGGGGCGATGGACACTCCGTTCATGAACGACGTGGCCCGCGGGCTGGGGGAGCGGGGGATTCGCGTCGTCCGGTTCGAGTTTCCGTACATGGCGGCGCGGCGGACGAGCGGGAAGCGGGGGGCTCCCGACCGGCAGCCTGTCCTTTTGGAGACATTCCGCCGCGTGATCGACGAGCATGGCGGCGGGAAGAAGGTGGCGGTCGGCGGGAAGTCGATGGGAGGGCGGATGGCGAGCATGGTTGCGGACGAGGCAGGGGTGCGGGCGCTGGTCTGTTTCGGCTATCCATTTCATCCTCCGGGGAAGCCCGAACAGGTGCGAACGGCCCATCTGGAGGGCCTCCGGACGCCCGCGCTGATCCTTCAGGGGACGCGCGATCCGTTCGGCACACCGGACGACGTCGCGGGCTACCGGTTCTCCCCCGCGATCCGGATCGAATGGCTCGCGGGGGGCGATCACTCGCTGAAAGGGAAACTTTCCGAGGCCATCGACCTTGCGGCGGCGTTTTTGCTCGCCTGATCGGGCATTTCCTTCTTTCCGCAAACGTGGTTTGCTGGTAGAGTTACTTACCGATATGCGTCCCGCCGTCCTCGTCGTCGAAGACGACACCAACACTCGTGAATCGCTCCGCATGATCCTCGAAAACGAGGGGTGCGAAGTCGACATCGCCGTCGACGGCGAGAAGGCGGTGGGGCGGCTCGCGCAGCGCCACTACGACGCCATCGTCCTCGACATCGCCCTGCCGAAACTGAGCGGCACCGACGTGATGGAGTGGATCGCCAGCACGACTCCGCAGCTGCTCGCGTCGATCGTGGTCGTCACCGGACTCGAGGCCCGGGAGGTCCGGAATCTCTTTCCCTCGATCTGCGAAACGCTCTCGAAGCCGGTCCTGCCGACGCGGCTGATCGCCTCCGTCCGCCGCTGTCTCGGTGCCACCGCGCACCCGAACGGGCTTTCAGGCATTTTCGTCGCATGATGCTGTCGCCGGGCCCGGCGACCGATGCGACCTCTGACCTCTTCTCTCACTCCTGCTGAAGTCAGCGAGCTCCTGGACATTCCGCCGGAGCTCGTCGACGCGCTGCTCGACAGCGGCCGCGTGCTCTGCCACGTCCGGCGCGGCGAGACGCGCGTGCCGCTCGCGCAGCTCGAGGCGTTCTTCCGCGATGCCCTGTTGCGCGTGTATCAGGGAGAGGGGATGGGGCCGGAAGTGGCGGAGGAGGCGCAGGAGCACCCTCGTGTCGCGGCTCCTCCCGCCGGGGCTCCTCCCGCCGAGGAACACTTCGAGGAACCGGAAGCGGAAGAGCCGGTGGCGCAGCCCGCCGCCGCTGCTCCGGCGGCTCCTCCGCCTCTCGCGCAACCAGCGGCGGCGCCCGAGCTGCCGGACCTGCGGATCGCCTCCCGCTACGTCCCGCTGCGGCAGATCAGCGGCATCTTCGCCGACACGAAGTTCTCGATCCTGCAGCTTTCCGCGACCGGCCTGCGCATCCGCCACAACGAGCCGCTGATGCCGGGGGAGGAGGCCAAGCTCTCGTTCGCCCTGATGAAGCCCGCGCGCTCGGTGGTGGTCCGCGCCCGTGTGGTCTGGACCAGCCTGGCCCGGATGGGGGAGGAGAAGTTCTCCATCAGCGGCCTGCGCGCCACGGAGCACGCCGACCGGCTCGAGCAGGCCATCGACGCCCTGCGTGCCGTCCACGAATTGCAGCCGGAGCGCCGGGCCCGTTCCCGCCGCTCCGAAGACACGCTGAGCGTGCTCAGTGGGATCTCCGACGAAGAGATGGCCCTCGTGACCGCGGCCCTCGAAAAGTTCACCAACGATCCGATCGAAGCCAACCGCTGGTACTCGCGCGCCCGCTTCGCCCTCGCCGACGAGAATGTCCGCCGCGCCGCCCCGCCGCGCCCCTGCGACCGTGAAGAAGTGCTGGGGATCTGGGAGTACCTGGAGCGCCAGGTCGACATCTCCAAGATTGCTGGGGTGATGAGCTGGGTGAGGGGCGGGGACAAGAACGCGGCCAACTGATGGTTGGTTGCTGGTTACTGGTTCCTTGTGCGGCAGCGCCTGACGCCCAGGCGAAGAGTCACAAGCAACCAGCAACCATTACAACGGTTCCACCGTCGCCCCGATGATGAAGCCGCTGAAGTTCGTGTTGTCGCGGATCGCTCCGACCGAGAAGCTGGGCAGCGTCTCGATCCGGCTGAGCGTGCGATACAGTTTCTGATAGGCGACGCTCTGCGATTCCACCGCTTGCGCGGTCAGCGGGACGGCGAGGCCGTAGCGTTCGGCGTCGATCTGGTCGAGTTGGATCGGGCGGCGGACTTCTTCCGACACCGGGTCCCATTCGCCGACCAGGATCACCGGCGCGCTTCCGCTCTGGG
>DASPHC010000069.1:0-8048 GCA_035629865.1 Thermoanaerobaculia bacterium
CCCTGGAGCTCGAGATCTCGCTCCCTGAAGAGTACGCGGGGGAGACCGCCATCGACACCCCGGCCGTCATCGCCTTCAACGGCCGCGAATACCAGGGCCGCGTCACCGCCATCTCGCCCGAAGTCACAGCCAACCAGGTCACCGGGACCGTCGCCTTCGTCGAACAGCCGGTGGGGCTGAAGCAGAGCCAGCGCCTGACCACGCGGCTCGTCTTCGAGTCGAAGAAGAACGTGCTCAAAGTCGCGCGCGGCGCGTTCGTCGACACCACCGGCGGCCGTGCCGCCTACGTGGTGGACGGCAAGATCGCCGCGCGGCGCGAGATCGCCCTCGGCGTCTCGAGCGCGAGCGAAGTGGAAGTGCTCCAGGGGCTGTCCGAGGGGGAAACGATCATCGTCTCCGACACGGCCGCCTTCGGAGATTCGAAAACAGTACTGCTGCGATGAAGTTGCCGGTGCCCGCAACGAACACGGAGGAACGCAAATGCTCGAGATGAAGAACATCAAGAAGATCTACCGCACGGAGCGCATCGAGACCCACGCCCTCGAGAACTTCTCGCTGAAAGTGGACGACGGCGAGTTCGTCTCGGTCATGGGACCGTCGGGGTCCGGCAAGACGACGTTCCTCAACGTCGCGGGCCTGCTCGATACGTTCGAAGAGGGCCACTACATCCTCGACGGCAAAGACGTCAGCCGCCTCTCGGACAGCGAGATGTCGAAGATCCGCAACCGGGCCATCGGCTTCGTCTTCCAGTCGTTCAACCTGATCCCCGACCTCAACGTCTTCGACAACGTCGACGTGCCGCTCCGCTACCGCGGCCTCGGCGGGTCCGACCGCAAGCAGCGTATCGAGCGCTCCCTCGAGCTGGTCGGCCTCTCCTCGCGCATCAAGCACCTGCCGTCCCAGCTCTCGGGCGGCCAGCAGCAGCGCGTCGCCATCGCCCGCGTCCTGGCCGGCGATCCGAAACTGATCCTCGCCGACGAGCCGACCGGCAACCTCGACTCCCTCATGGCCCGCGAGATCATGGACCTGCTCGACCGCATCAACGAGCAGGGAACGACCATCGTCATGGTCACGCACAGTCCCGAGTGCGCCGTGCGCGCCCAGCGGCAGATCCACGTCCTCGACGGCCGCGTGGTCGACCTGGAGACGCCGCGCATCTCGCTCGCCCGCACCGACGCCGGCGCCGGCATCGTTTCGACCCTCGGGTAGGAGAGCTCCATGCTGCTCTACAACGTCAAGATCGCTCTCAAGAGCCTGCGCCGCAATCCCGTGCTGACGGCGCTGCTCATCAGCGCCATCGCCCTCGGCATCTGCGTCTCCACCACCTTCATCGCCCTCCGCCACGTCTTCGAGAAAGACCCGCTCCCCGGCCGCAGCGGCCAGGTCTTCAACGTGCGGCTCGACAACTGGGACCCCCAGCGCGCCTATAACGCCGAGGATCCCAACTCGCTGCCGTCGATGATCAGCTACCGCGACATGCGGGCGCTCATGAAGTCCGACATCCCGACGCGCCAGACCGGCACCTTCCGGGCGAGCTACTTCATCCATCCCGATCCGAAAGCCGGCCGCCCGTACGCGGAAGACATCCGCCTCGTCTTCACCGACTTCTTCACCATGTTCGCCGTGCCGTTCCAGTACGGCGGGCCGTGGGACAAGGCCGCCGACTCGAAGCCGGAGCAGGTCATCGTCATCGACCACGCCACGAACGAAAAGCTTTTCGGCGGCACGAACAGCGTCGGCAAGACCGTGCGGATGGAAGACCGCAACTACAAAGTAGTCGGCGTGATCGCGCCGTGGAATCCGCCGGTGCGCTTCTACGACCTGACCCAGGGCCTGGGCCCGCGGGTCGAGCCGATCTACATGCCCTTCAACTTCACCGAGCCGCTGGAGATCTACACCAACGGCAACAGCGACGGCTGGAAAGGCTTCGACGGCGACGGCCATGCCGCGTACATCAACTCGGAGTCGGTCTGGATCCAGTTCTGGGCCGAGCTGCCGACGCCGGAGAAGCAGCAGGCCTACCGCGAATTCGTCAACAACTACGTGCGCGACCAGAAGAAACTCGGCCGCTTCCAGCGTCCGCTGCACACCGAGGTCACCTCGCTGCCCGACCTGATGAACGAGCTCCAGATCGTGCCGCCCGCGATCCGCTCCCTGTCGATCGTCTCGATGCTCTTCCTCGTGGTCTGCTCGCTGAACCTCGTCGGCCTGCTGCTCGGCAAGTTCCTGGCGCGCGTCCCCGAGGTCTCCGTGCGGCGGGCCCTCGGCGCGAGCCGCTGGCAGGTCTTCTGGCAGCACGTCGTCGAGTGCGAGCTGGTCGGCATCGCCGGCGGAATCATCGGCATGCTGCTCTCCATCGGCATGCTCAGCATGATCGCCAAGTTCGCGCCCAATCCCGAAGTCGTCCGTCTCGATCCCGAGATGGTCCTCGTCTCGCTCTTCCTCTCTCTCGGCGCCGGGCTGCTGGCCGGCATCTATCCCTCATGGCGCGTCTGCTCGGTCGCGCCGGCGATGCAGTTGAAAGTTCAGTAGGAGGACGCCATGCCCATCGGTCCGATCATTCGCGCCATGCGTCACAACCGGATGCGCTTCGCGCTCATCATCTTCGAGATCGCCCTGACGCTCGCCATCGTCACGAACGCGGTCAACATGATCCTTCACGAGCGCGGCCTGATGCAGCAGAAGTCGGGCTTCGACGACGAAAACCTCATCGCCATCTCCTACCAGCCGTTCGGGGCCGAGTTCCGCGAGGAGTCGTACACCGAAGGCTCCATCCAGGCCGACATGCGCGCCATCCGGGCCATCCCCGGCGTAAAGGCGGTCTCCGTGACCCGCTTCCTGCCGTGGCAGGGCGGCGGCAGCTCCGGAACCTGGAAGACCGAGGGCTACGGCGACAAGTTCCAGGCGCAGCTCTATGCCGCACGCGGCGAGATCTTCCCGACCCTCGGCCTGAAGGTCGCCCAGGGACGCGGTTTCGTCGAGAACGACACCCCCGCCGAGACCAACGTCCCGACGCGCGTCACCATCATCAGCCGCGCCCTGGCGAAGAAGCTGTGGGGCGACGCCAACCCGATCGGCCGCGTCATCACCAGCGGCGACGGCGAGTCGCCGCGCACCGTCATCGGCATCATCGACGAGTTCTACAACCCGTACTCCTGGAACATCGGCGAGTTCGTCCTCTTCACCCCT
The DNA here is from genome assembly GCA_035629865.1 of Thermoanaerobaculia bacterium. Lineage (GTDB taxonomy): Bacteria > Acidobacteriota > Thermoanaerobaculia > Gp7-AA8 > Gp7-AA8 > QHVT01. The sequence goes on from DASPHC010000069.1 coordinate 3,190, forward strand.
GGCCGCGCGTACGACACCGGCGGCGCGCGCTTCCTCCTTCGCACCGAGCCGGGCGCCGTGAAGTCGGTCGTCTCGCAGCTCGAGCCGCGCCTGCTGGCCGTCAACCCCCACCGCGTCTTCCAGACCCAGACCATCGCCGAGATCAAAGACCGCTTTTTTTCGGCCGGAACGCTCGTCATCCGCGCCATGACCGGCATCATCATCGTGCTGGTCTTCATCACCGCCCTCGGCATCGTCGGCATCACCTCGCTGGCGGTTTCGGAGCGGACCAAGCAGATCGGCACCCGCCGCGCGCTCGGCGCGACCAAGGGCGACATCCTCAAGCATTTCCTTGCCGAGAACTGGATCGTCACCACCGCGGGCCTGATCCTCGGCATCTTCGCCACCTACGGCCTCAACTTCATGCTCGTCAGCCAGCTCACCGACACCAAGATGCCGTGGTACCTCGTCGTCATCGGCGTCGTCCTGCTCTGGCTCAACGGCCTCGTCGCCACCATCCCGCCGGCATTGCGCGCGGCGTCCGTGTCCCCGGCAATCGCAACCAGGAGCGTCTAGCGTAAAGTTGGTCCTATCAGTCCCATGGGACCTTCACAAACCGCCGAATGTCCAAAGTCCTCATCGTCGAAGACCAGCCCGCGGTGGCGAAGGCCCTGCGGATGCTCTTCGACCTGAACGACATCGAGGCCGAAGCCACCACCGGCCCCGAGGGAGCCATGCGGGCCATCGCCCGCGGCGGCGTCGACCTCGTCCTGCAGGACATGAACTTCACCCCCGGCACCACCAGCGGGGAAGAAGGGATCGCCCTCTTCCGCAAACTGCGCCAGCACGATCCCGAGCTGCCGGTCCTGCTGCTCACCGCGTGGACCTCCCTCGAGACCGCCGTGCAGCTCGTGAAGGAAGGAGCGAGCGACTACCTCGCCAAACCGTGGGACGACGTCAAACTGCTCGCCACGGTCCGGAACCTCCTGCAGATCCGCGCGCTGAAAACGGAGAACGAACGCCTGCGCGGCGAGCGCACCCGCTCCCGCTCCGCCCTCGGCCGCGAGCACGACCTGCGCGGCATCATCTACGAGAGCGACGCCATGCACCGTCTCGTCTCCCTGACCGTCCAGGTCGCGCCGGCCGAGATCCCGGTTCTCATCACCGGCCCGAACGGCGCCGGAAAAGAAAAGATCGCCGACATCCTCCACGCCAACTCCCGCCGCCGCCAGAAGCCGCTCGTCAAAGTGAACGCCGGTGCCATCCCCGACAACCTCATCGAAAGTGAGCTCTTCGGCGCCGAAGCCGGCGCCTACACCGGCTCCACCCGCCTTCGCATCGGCCGCTTCGAAGCCGCCAACGGCGGCACCCTCTTCCTCGACGAGATCGGCAACCTCTCCGCCGCCGGCCAGATGAAACTCCTGCGCATCCTCCAGAGCGGCGAATTCGAGCGCCTCGGCTCCAGCGAAACCCGCCGCGTCGACGTCCGCGTCCTCTGCGCCACCAACGCCGACCTCCGCCAATCCATCGCCCGCGGCACCTTCCGCCAGGACCTCTACTTCCGCCTCAACGTCATCGAGCTCGCCGTCCCGCCCCTCCGCGATCGCCGCGAAGACGTCCTCCCGCTCGCCGCCGCCTTCCTCAAGCCCCCGAAAACACTCAACGCCGCCGCCCGCCAGGCCCTCCTCGCCCACGACTGGCCCGGCAACGTCCGCGAGCTCCAGAACCGCATCCTCCGCGCCACCGTCATCGCCGAAAACGACGCCATCACCCCCGAGGATCTCGGCTTCGGCGTCGAAGCCCAGCCCTCGGGTGACGTGCCGGTGGAACGGGGCCAGATCGAGATGGCCCTGCTGAACGCCAACGGCAGCGTCTCCCGGGCGGCCGAGGCACTGGGCGTCTCGCGGCAGGCGCTCTACCGGCGGATGGAGAAACTGGGGATCGTGCTCGAACGACGGCCGCGGTGAGGCCCGGCTGAAGATGCAACGGAAACGGGCGGCGAGACGCCGCTCACGCCGGCGAAGACGCCGCCGGGCCAGCCTGCGAGGACGCGAGGCGCTCCACGCGCGGACCATGCGCCCCGCGAGAAGTGCGGTCCGTGCCTGGAGCGCCGTCCGTCCTCGGCGGCTGGTTTGGCGGCGTCCCGCGCCGGCAACCTGTGGCCTGTCGCCGAGTCCCTCTCCTCGAGCCGTTGGTTGTTCGAATGCGGTCTACTTACGCGACGTCGGGGTCATTCAGTTGGGGTCAAACCTTCGTCTTGTTGCAGAAGACAGAAGGTGTGACCCCATCCCCGGTCATGACCCATCCCCGGTCACTCTGACACAGCGCGCCATCGGACGGCCGAAGACGGCCGCCGTCGTCGAAGCCGCCAGTCGTGTGCTAACACGAGTGCGGGCGAGGCGATAGGGTGGCGGCGCGGGACGCCGCCACGCCAGCCGCCGAAGACGGACGGCGCTCCAGGCACGGACCGCGATTCTCGCGAGGTGCATGGTCCGTGCATGGAGCGCCTGCGTCCTCGCAGGCTGGCCCGGCGGCGTCCTCGCCGGCGTCGGCGGCGTCTCGCCGCCCGTTTTTGTTTCAGCGCTGGAAACGTGCGGGTCGCTGGAACACGGAGGTGGGAAACAGACCGTCGTTCTTCTCAGCTGAGGCGAGAAAAAGAAGCTTTGAACCCCACCCTTAGCTCTTGACCCGCCGTTGACGCGAAGTGGAGCACGCCGACTCCTAAGCGGAACCGAAAGGTGACGTGTTACCCCACAACAGACGCTATTACGCGTCTGTTCACCCAAACCGCGGCCTCTATTGTTTACTTTCGTCCGCACGAGCTGCTATATCTCGCGCCGGGTTGGGTCACCCATGCGTTCCAGAAAAGAGAAGCCTCACGACGAATGGCTCGTCCTCTACGAGCACTATCTGGGCGTGCTCGTACTCCTTGGGACGAGCCGCCTCGGCCTGGGAGAGCCTGTAGCGCGAGAGCTTGCGCACGGCGTGCTGGTGGCCTCGCTGTTTCACATGCAGCGCGTGCCGGATCCCGGTACGTGGATGGCCGGCGCGATGGCCGCCGCGGCCGGGGAGTACCGGAAGGGCGGCGATGTCTGATTCGCACGGCAAGCCGCCACTCCCGTTTTTCCGGCCTCCGCGTTTCAGGACGCTGCCGGCGTCGTTCGTGAGAGCGGCAAGACGTCTCGAACAGGAACGCTTCGCCGTGGCGAATGGGGAGGTGGATCGGATCCTCGGGAGTACGCCGCGGGAGCGCTGGCCGGAGCTGGTCGAAAACCCGCAGCTCCGGACCTGTGGGGCCATCGAACGGCTCGGCGCGATCTTCGCGGATACGGTCACGAACGACCCACGGAAAGCACAGGCGATCGCCGAGCTCGGTGTCTCGCTTTGCGAGAATCTGCCGCAAGGCCTTTATCTGGAGCCGACTCTGGCGCAGATACGCGCCTTCACCTGGAAAGACCTGGCAACCGCCCTTCGGTTCCTCGGTCACAGCAAAGAAGCGATCGAGATCCTGAACACTGCACACGCGCACCTGACGCGGTTCGGCGAGCTCGCGTACGACCGGGCGATCGTCCGATTCAGCCTCGCCGTCACCCTTCAGGACGTCGAGCGTTTCGCGGAATCACGCGACCTGCTGGCGGAGTGCAAAGGAGTCTTCCGCGACCATCGCGACGACCGGCGATTCACGCTTTGCGTCTTTGCCGAGGGTGGACTTCTCCAGCGCATGAAGCGATTCCGGGAGGCGCGGGAAGCCTACCTCCTCCTTCTGGCGTCGGCGAGGACCATCGAGAAGGAGACGCTTGCCGTTCTCCACCGCGGAATCGCGATGTGCTCGATCGAGCTCGGGGACTTCCCAGAGGCCGAGACCAGCCTGGGGCACTCCATCACGCTCCATCGCGAGCTCGGTCAGCGCATGGAGGTGTTGAAAGGAGAAGCCCTCCTCGGCCGGCTCCATGTGCGCCGCGGCGATCTCGAGCTCGCCGTCACCCACTTGCGGCCGATCCGGAGGGAGTTCCTCCGGAACGGCCTCACTGAGGAAGCGGGAATCTGCGGGCTGGAGGTCGTGCAGGCTTTCCTGCTCCTGGACCGAAGCTCCCAGGCGGAGACGCTCGCACGGCGGATCGTCGGCGAGTTCACCGCGGCCGGTCTCAACACCCGCGCCATCTCCGCGCTCGGGTACCTCGCGGAAGCGATCGCCGCGCGGAAGGTTTCGGAGACTCTCGTCGCCGACGTACGCGAGTACATCGTCTCGCTCCGAACGTCGCCGGAGCGAGACTTCACCAGCCGATAGCGCTACGGTCTCGGTGCCGGCGTCGGGATCGTGAGGAGATCCCCGAAGGCCCGGACCACCTTCTTCACGACCTTGACGATCGGCGACGGCTGCTGCTTCTCCCGGAACTCACCGTCCCGCTCCTGCGGCGCGCCGAACGCACTCCCCGCAAGCACGACCGACAGCACCACCACGGACACACCTCGACCCACCGAACAAGCCACTCGACGCATACTTTTCCTCCTCCGGCCTGAAGCCGGTTCGAACATTCAAGAGGAGGCGCCCTCTTCACCCGAAGGAGTGACGGATGTTGCCCAACAGTCACCTTTCGGTTCCTACCAGTATGGCCGATCCGAAGGAATGGAGGCGAGTCTCCGGTGCGTCGGGGGCGGAGCCGTGGCAGCCGGGGAGGTGCCCCGTCGAAGCCCCACACAGGCAGGATTGCCTGTCCCTCGCGAGTCGAGACCCCATGACTCACGAGTCGAGACCCCATGACTCACGAGTCGAGACCCCATGACTCACGAGTCGAGACCCCATGACTCACGAGTCGAGACCCCATGACTCACGAGTCGGGACCCCATGACTCGCGAGTCGGGACCCTATGACTCGCGAG
>DASPHC010000070.1:0-5617 GCA_035629865.1 Thermoanaerobaculia bacterium
CGTCGCATCATGTTTGCCGTCGAAGACATCGATGATGTCGTTGCCCGGCTCCGCGCCCACGGTGCCGAGCTGGTTGGCGAACTCGTGCAGTACGAGAACAGCTATCGGCTCTGTTATGTCCGTGGCCCTGAGGGCATCCTCGTCGCGCTCGCCGAGAAGATCGGCTGACGATCGATAACGCTGCGAAGGCCTCCAGCGACCCCAGAACCTTGGCCATGTGCGTCGCGTAGTTGGTGAGGATCGCATCGGAATGACCGACGAATATGATATCGGCCTCTACATGAAGCGCGACCGGGCACTGAACGAGCTGTTCGGGGATGCGAATTACCACGCCGACAGACTGGCGTCAGTACATCAGGACCATGTGCATCGCCTTCTGCCCGGGCAGGAAGGGGGAACGGCTGAAGAGATCGCTCTGCGCCTTGATCCCCGACGCCAGCCGGCCTTTGGTCCGGAAGAGGTGCGGCAGGTCCGTCTCATAGCCCTTCAGGCCCGCAGCCTTGGCAGCGCTTCGAAAGGCGTCGAGATAGGGCATCATGTTCGGCACGTCCGGCACCAGAAGCACGCACATGAACTCGGAGCTCCGCTTCGGAAACTTCACGAGCACCAGCTGCAGCTGCTTGCCGTCCACCGTCCGCGAAAAGGCGTCGTAGGTCTTGGGATCCTTGCGCGACCCGATGGTGAGGCTTGGGTCGACCTCGGCCTTCGACCATCCGCCATCAGCGGCGACCTGAGCCCTGATGGCTTGCTCGGTGCCCGGCTGGAGGCATGCTTTGTTGAAGACTTCGGCCATCGCGGTGTCGTCGACAATCTTCTCCGAGGCCGATCCAGGCACCGCCGCCGCGGCCGCCAGCGCGAGCGCCGTCCCCAACCAGGCTGCTTTTCGCATCTCAATCCCTCCACCTTGCCCGAAGGCCGCCACTGTGTCCCGGCAAGTCATTGATGTACAGCAATTATCGCGCGAATGGCGATGGCGGCGAGAGCGGAAATGCAATGCACGCCGAATCGATATGACGGACGGCGTCATGAGGAGAAGGTCCTCGGACCCGCCGAAGCGCATCGCGTCTACGAGTACCAGATGAACCGGTATCTCCAGAAGCGCGGCGAAACCGTTGACGCCGCAGGATCAAGCCCATACTGCGCGTGCCGCGGCGACCGCTCCGCCCGGCCGTCCCCTTCTGACAAGCCGCATCACCACAGAAAATGAAAAGAAAGCGTACATCGCTCGCTCCCGCACTCCTCCTCCTGGTGGCCTGTATGGCGACGTCCGACCGCCACGTTTCGTCCGTAACCTCCGGTGCGCCGGTCGTGCGGCCCGGCATCGAGACATTCCTCGCCGACGTGCCGCCCGCCCTGCGCGGCAAGCGCGTCGCACTGATCACGAACCAGAGCGGGATCGACCGCGCCGGCGTTCCGGACATCGATCTCATCGCGCAGCACAAGGACCTGACGCTGGTGGCGCTGCTCGCGCCGGAGCACGGCATTCGCGGGACGGCCGAGGCAGGCGAGACGATCGATGACGCCATCGACGCCACAACCGGAGTGCCGATCTACTCGCTGTACATCGCCGAGGATCGTGGTCCGACGGCGGCGATGCTCGAGAACGTGGACGTGCTGGTCTACGACCTTCAGGAAGTCGGCGGGCGCACGTGGACCTACGTCTCCACGATGGCGCTGGCGATGCAGGCCGCGGCGCGCAAAGGCATCCCGTTCGTCGTGCTGGACCGCCCCAATCCGATCGGCGGCGAGATCGTCGAAGGCGCACTGCTCGATCCACGTTTCAAGTCGTTCGTCGGCATGTACCCGATCCCGGCACGCCACGGCATGACGGTCGGTGAGCTGGCCACGCTTTTCAACGCCAAGTACGGCATCGGCGCCGATCTCATCGTCGCCAGGGCGGCCAACTGGCGGCGGTCGCAGTGGATGGACGACACGGGGCTGCCATGGGTGAATCCTTCTCCGAACCTCAGGTCGCTGGCGGCGCTGACGAGCTACCCGGGCAGCGTCTACTTCGAGGGGACGACGCTCACGGAAGGACGAGGGACGGACCGGCCGTTCGAGCAAATCGGCGCTCCGTGGCTCGACGCGCAGGCGGTCGCGCGCACGATGAACGAGCGGCGGCTTCCGGGCGTCCGCTTCGAGGCCATCACCATGCCGGTCGCAGCGACGGCCGCCAAACACCCCGGGCAGACGATTCCGGCGATCCGCTTCGTGGTCACGAACCGCGAGGCCTATCGTCCCGTGCGTACGTCGCTCTTACTGATCGACGAGATCCGCCGCCAGCATCCGCGCGATTTCGCCTGGACCGCCACCATCGACCGGCTGACCGGCTCGGACAAAGTGCGGCTGGCGATCGAGGGAGGATCGCTGCCGGCGCTTCTGGAGGAGTGGGAGCGCGAGGCGACGCAGTTCCGCGAGGATCGCAAGCCGTACCTGCTGTACGAGTAGGCGGCCGCACGCAACGCGGGTGCATCGCGATGGGGACGAGCTCGCGCTCGACGTCGCGGAGGATGTCGCGTGCAGCGCGTCGCGAACGCCGTCATGACCGTAGACTGTCCTCATGGCCAGAAAACGCGAGAGAGTGGTCGTGACGGCGAAGAACATCTGGATTCTCACGAAAGCCGCCGCCTCGTCGTGGGTCGACGATTACGCACAGAGCATGGGGGCGGCACTGGCGTATTACACGATGTTGTCGATCGCGCCGTTCCTCTGGATCGTACTCTCGCTGGCAGGGATGATCTTCGGGGTCGAGGCAGCGCGCGGGGAGATCGCCGCGCAACTGAACGGGCTGATGGGCCAGGAGGGAGCCGAGGCGGTGCAGAAACTGCTCGAGAGCGCGAGCAAACCGGCCGAAGGCTTTGTCTCCGCTGTGGCCGGCCTGGTCCTGCTGCTCGTCGGAGCGACCTCGGTCTTCGCCGAATTGCAGGATTCGCTCGATCGGATCTGGCGTGCTCCGAAGCGAACCCGGATGGGAATCGCGAGCCTGCTGCGCGCCCGCCTGCTGTCGTTCGGAACGATCGCCGGGATCAGTTTTCTGCTGATGGTCTCGCTCGTGGTCAGCGCAGGTCTGGCAGCGTTCGGAAAGGTGTGGGGGCCGCGCTTTTCCGACTGGCACTCCCTGGTCGGCGCCGTCAACGTTGTCGTCAGCTACGCCCTGACTACGACGGTCTTCGCGATGATCTACAAGGTGATGCCGCGGGCAAGGGTCGCCTGGACAGACGTCCTGATCGGCGCGTCTGTGACCGGACTGCTGTTCACCGTCGGCAAATCGTTGATCGGGCTCTACATCGGCAGGAGTGGCCTGACGTCCGCGTTCGGCGCGGCCGGCTCGTTAATCATGGCCATGGTCTGGGTCTACTACTCCGCCCAGATCTTTCTCCTCGGAGCGGAATTCACCTGGGCCTATGCGCTGACCTTCGGCTCCCGCAAGGAGCAGAAACTGCCAGGCGCGGCACCAGCCGTTCCGAGTAAGACAGCGGACACGAAGCCGGACGCGAACATGGTCGAGGCGAAGGAGGCGGCGATCGTCGCGACGGAATCCGCGGCGGCGGATGCTGCGGGCCAGGAGCAATCGTCATAAACGCGCGGCATGGCGTTCGCCCCAAGCATCAAGCGCTCCCTTCCAGGAAGCAAAGGTGTTCGAGCGCGGCGGCCGCCGTACACCGATCTCTATGGCGAAGCTCTGAGTCCGGGGTCACACCTTCGCTTTTCGACAGAAGAACGACGGCGTGACCCTGGTGTGACCCCACCATAGTGCTGAGTCCGGGGTCACACCTTCGCTTTCCGACAGAAGAACGAAGGTGTGACCCCACCATGGACGGTACTTTCCGACAGAAGAACGAAGGTGTGACCCCACCATGGACGGTAGCCCTTCCGGAGAACGCGGTAGTCGTTGTCACCGCCAGCTATCCGCTACTAGCGGCCAGACCCCACGACGTGTGCTCGTTGAGGTTCTTTCGGCAATCGCGTGACGAGCCTCTCCGCGTGCTGTTGCTCCTCTTGCACGAGAAAGTCGCAGAGAGCGTCGATGTCGTCACCGAAGCGCTCCGCCAACTCGTGCCGCACGGCGCGGATCTCTTCAACCACCGGGTCAGGAGATGTCGGTTTCATGGTGCCAGCAGTTCCTCAGGTGTACAGACGATCGGAGGCTCATAACCGTGATCGCGACATTACCGCGTTCACGATCTTCAAGATGACTCCGTTCGCGATATAGGTGCGGCCACAGCCGTAAGTTACTCCACATCGCGGGAACGACGTGAATCCGTGGAACGCCGTCGCCGGTACTCGGCCTGGGCACGACCGGGGACATTCCTGACGGTCGTATACAAGGACATATCGATCACGCGCGGCTCAGATTCGCCAGCTCCGAGGTGGCTCGACGCGCGTGACGCTTGCGGCTTCGCACTCTCCGCCGTATTCGAGGTGTCTGCGCCGCGCTCGGGCACGACGGCATCATGGAGTGAACGGCCGCGCCGGTGTGATCTTCGGCGGCTTTCGGTCAACCGCGGACCACCGGCGTCCGGGAGCGGCAAATACCTACCACGACAAGCGCTTCATCCGCCGCAGAAGAGCGAAGCTCTGACCCCCAACCTCATCCCCGAAAGTCAGCAGCGCTAGATTGCCGCCCAGCGCTGTGCGATTTCTTCGCACGCGGCGGCGATATCGTTTCGCCGCCGCTTGTACGCACGTGGCGCAACATGCACCCGTCGCGCGAATACGTCGATCACATACGAATCTGCCGGCGCAACTTTTCGGTCAGTGAGAATAGCTTCGGTGTACTGATGGACGACCGCCGTGGCGTATGCCGCCGCCTCATCCCCGAACGGAAAGAGCTTCGAAACGTAGACGTGTACGGCTCCGACCGTCTCGGTGCCGGCCGGATCGCGCAAGAGCACACACGGCTTCACACTCACATCGGTCCCCGACACGCGCATCCGTGGCAACGCCTGGGCAGGCCGGAGGACGCTAAACCGCGAAAGGTCGATCTCGTCCACGAATGAAATGAACAGTTCCAGCGCCTCGACGGACAACTGGTTGTCCTGGAGCTCCCAGGTGCTTGTTGTGGTAGCGCCATACAGCTGCTCCAGGCGGCTGTATGCAGCGCCTACGTCCCCGGTAGCTAACCCGGATTATTCATCAGACGTGCGCACAAAAACGAAGCGGGCACTCGCAAGTGCTTGTATTCTGAGGGTGTCTAGCCAACCAGAGTACAGCGCTCGGAGGTGCCCGCGTCGTGACAGAGTGTAACTCACAGATCCACCTCTTCTCCATCGGCCGTCGAACCGTGACCGCAGCCTTCGACGACGTCCGTCTAACGTTTGACATCGGCGTCTCGTTGCTCCATCGCATCGACAAGCGCCTCGGGCTGTCGGACCGGCTGGCAGCAGCGATGATCGACCGGCGTGACCCTTTGAGGGTGCGACATTCACTGCGCGATCTGCTCATGCAGCGTATCGCCTTGATCTGTGCCGGGTACGAAGACGCGAATGACGCCACCACGCTGCGTCACGATCCTGCATTCCAGCTGGCGCTGGGGCGAGTGCCGGGAGAAGCAGCGCTGGCCTCGCAGCCGACGTTGTCCCGGTTCGAGCAGAGGCCGCGCCGCGATCTGTTGTCG
>DASPHC010000071.1:0-67998 GCA_035629865.1 Thermoanaerobaculia bacterium
GACTCGTCGTCGCGAACGCTCTCCGCCTTCTCCAGACTCTTCACGAACGCGTCCTGCAGAATGTCCTCCGCCAACGCGCGATCGCCGAGCCGGCGTTCGAGGAACGCCAGGAACTGGCGATGGCTGCCGACCAGGCGCTCGGTAACGGACTCGCTCATCGCACTGATGGTAATGCTCTCCCCCAGGGGAATCGCCCTCGCGAACAACCACATTCGCTGTCATCCTGAGCCGCGCGAATCTTCGCAAGTACGCAAAAGCATGGCGGCGAAGGACCCCTCCGGTTGAACGGGTAGCGCATCAGCGAAGGCTGACGTACGTCCCCGAGCCGGCGCTCCCTTCGACGTATCCCTCGGACTGGAGTTGTTCGAAGGCGCTGACGATCGTCCCGCGCGACAGTCCGTACTGGCCGGCCAGGTCGCGCGTGCCCGGGAGCCTCGCGCCGGGGCGCATGCGGCCGGCCAGGATCTCGTCCCGCAGCGCGCCGTACAGCCATCGCGAAGCCGGCATTTCCCGGTCGCGCGGGGGCAACGCGAGCTCGAACGTGGTGGTCTGTCTGGCCATGAAAGTGGTCCAGTAAGAATAGCCTAAATGGATCTTCTGGACCGGACAACTCCGGCGTACTTTGGTGTCGTGAACGGAGTGCTCGCAAACGCGCGCCGCCTTCACGGTGTTTGAGTCGATGCGAAGACTCGAGACCAAAGGAGCATTCATGACAGCAATTCTGGACGCGCGCGTGAAAACGAGCGCCGCGAGCACCGGCTGGCTGCTGCTGGCCATCCCGGGCGTCATCTGGGGAGCGTCGTTCCTCTTCATCGCCGAAGGGTTGCGGGCGATCGGGCCGAACGGCGTCACCCTCGTCCGCATCGCGATCGGCTTCGCGACGCTGGCGCTCTTTCCGGCGGCATGGCAGCCGATGGCGCGGCGCGACTGGGCCGCGGTCGCCCTCCTCGGCGTGGTCTGGTTCGCCTTCCCGCTCAGCATGTTCCCGCACGCCGAAGAGCGGGTCTCGTCGGCGGTGACCGGGATGCTCAACGGGGCCGTCCCGCTCTGCACCGCGATCGTCGCCGCGGCCCTGACGCGGCGGTTGCCTTCCAAAGGCGTCATGACCGGACTGCTGGTCGGCATGGCCGGCGCGGTGCTGATCGCGCTGCCGACGATCGGCGAAGGACGCAGCAGCGTGGTCGGCGTGCTCCTGATCCTCGCGGCGGTCATCTCCTACGGCTTCGCGCTCAGCATCGCGGTGCCGCTGCAGCAGCGTTACGGCGCCCTGCCGGTGATCTGGCGCGCGCAGGCTGTGGCCCTGATCCTGACGGCGCCGCTCGGCCTCCCCGACGTCCTCGCCGCGCACTGGAGTCTCCGGTCGCTGCTGGCGCTGGGCGCGCTCGGCGCGTTTGGGACCGGCATCGCGTTCGTGCTCATGACCACCATCGCCAGCCGGATCGGCCCGACGCGCGCCTCGGCCACGGCGTTCCTCATCCCCGGCGTGGCGCTGCTCCTCGGCGTGGTGGTGCTCGGCGAACGGGTGGCGCTGCTTTCGGTGATCGGCTGCGTGGTCTGCGTCGCCGGTGCATGGCTGATGCGGCGGGCGCAGAGCGTCGCGACGCCGGTGGCGGCGCCCGCCCCCGTGCCGATGGCCATACGGAGCGGCGATTGTCCGCTCCCCGGTTGCCAGTCTCACGAAAAGTTGGCATCGTGAGCCGATGACGAACCGTCACCGCATCGCCTCGCTCGACATCGTGCGCGGTGCGGTGATGGTCCTGATGGCGCTCGACCACGTACGCGTCTTTGCCGGCGTGCCGGCCGGCGGACCGACGGCCGCCCTCTTCTTCACCCGCTGGGTCACCCACTTCTGCGCGCCGGTCTTCATCTTCCTGGCCGGGACGGCGGCGTTTCTGTACGGACGGAAAGTGCAGTCGCGCCCCGCCCTGGCGAAGTTTCTCGCCATCCGCGGGATCTGGCTGGTCGTGCTCGAGCTGACGGTCCTCCGTTTCGGCTGGACGTTCAACTTCGACTACGCGAACTTCACCTTCGCCGGAGTGATCTGGGTGATCGGCTGGTCGATGATCGTGCTGGCGGTGCTGGTGTTCCTGCCAACGGCGCTCGTCACCGCCCTCGGCGTGGCCGTCATCGCGCTGCACAACGCCTTCGCGCCGATGGTGGGCGAGGCGCCGTCGTGGCTGATGCGGATTCTCTACGCCGGCTGGAGCTTCCCCGCCGGCGGCGCGAACGTGGTCGTGCTCTACACGCTCATCCCGTGGGCGGCGGTCATGGCCACCGGCTACGGCTTCGGCGCGGTGATGGAGAAGCCGCCGGCCGCGCGGCGCCGGATCTGCCTGACGCTCGGCCTCGGCTGCATCGCCCTCTTCGTCGTGCTGCGCGCGACCGGCGTCTACGGCGATCCGCGTCCCTGGGCGCGCGACGCCGGGGTGTTGCAGTTTCTGGCGACGGCCAAGTATCCGGCGTCGCTGCAGTTCCTGCTCATGACCCTCGGCCCGATGTTCGTCGTGCTCCCGCTCCTCGAGAATGCCCGCGGGCGGGTGGCGCGGTGGCTCGAGGTGTTCGGGAAGGTGCCGTTCTTCTATTACGTGCTGCACATCCCGCTGATCCACGTCGTGGCCGTGCTGATCTCGCTCGTCCGGACGCCGGAGAGCACCGGCTGGCTGACCGGCAACCATCCGATGCTGCCGGCCGACGTCCCGCCCGGATATCAATGGAGCCTGCCGCTGCTCTATCTCGTGACCGCCCTCGTCGTGACCGCCCTCTACTTCCTCTGCCGCTGGTATGCGCGGGTGAAGGCGGAACGGCCGCGAGGGTGGATGCGGTTCGTGTGACGCAAGCACCGCCCAGACTCCGGGTTGCAAGCCGAGGCTCCTCGGGTTGCAAGGCGAACTTCCCGGGTTGCAAGCCGAGACCCCTCGGGTTGCAAGGCGAGCTTCCCGGGTTACAAGCCGAGCCCCCTCGGGTTGCAAGGCGAGCTTCTCGGGTTACAAGCCGAAACCCCTCGGGTTGCAAGCCGAGCTTCTCGGGTTGGAAGGCGCGACCCCTCGGGTTGCAAGGCGAGTCTGTCCCTCCACCGCCTATCCCTCACCGCGCGAGCGGCGTGGCGATGTACCACTGATTGCCCCACGCATCCGTCACGCCGCCCGAACGTTCGCCGTACGGCTTGTCCTCCGGCGCCCAGAGCGACGTCGCGCCGGCGCGCAGGGCCTCGGCGTAGACGGCGTCGCAGTCAGAGACGAAGAGGTGGAACGCACCGCGCGTCGGGCCCCACCGGCCGTGGGCCTCGCTCAGCTCGATGAGCGTCTCGCCGAGACGTAGCTCGGCGTGCTCGACACCGCCGGACACGTGGACCGCTCCAAAGGCCTTGCCGAGGAACTCGATCATCTGCTGCGCCCCGACCGCGCGGAAGCCGGTGGTCACCGTGCCGTAGCCGGGAGGCCGAGGTCCACCTTCGAGGTGCGTGGCGATGAACCACTCGGTGCCCCATTGATCGACGACGCCGGCCTCGCGGTCTCCGTACGGCTGAACGACCGGCTCGGAGAGCGACGTAGCGCCCGCGGCGAGCGCCCGCCGGTAGACCTCGTCCACGTTCTCGAGATAGACGTGCATCGGCGCCGCGATCGGCGTCCACTGCTCGCCCGCGTCGCCCATCTCCACAAGTGTGTCGCCGATGCGCACCTCGGCGTGCATGACCGTTCCGCCGGGCGCGGGCGCCCGCAGGATCAACTCCGCGTCGAACGTCTGCTGCAGGAACGCAATCAAGTCGTCCGCTCCCTTGACGATGAGATAAGGCCTCACACTCGTGACAGTCGCTACGGTTTCCATGACGTCCTCCTTGTCGGGAATCAAGTCGCGCAGCAGGCGAGCCTTGAAGTCGGGATCGGGGAGATCGCGCAGGTCGGACGCGATCACGGCGAACATGGCCAAGTCCGGCTCGAGCGCGGGCGCAGGCTCCCCGGCGACGATCGCGTCGATCATCCGGTCGAGCCGTTCGAACAGGTCTCGCTCAGCCATGGCTCTGTCCCATCTGCGAGCGCAGGGTCTGCAACGCCCGCCACTGGAGCTGCTTGACCGCCCCCTCGCTGCGGCCGAGGTCCTCGGCGACCTCGCGAATGCTCCGCTCCTCCGCGAAACGCATGACGATGACGCGCCGCTGGTCGGCCGGCAGACCGTCGACGAGGCGGAACAGCATCGCCCGATCCTCGATCCGGTCGCTCTCATCGTGCGACGGCTCGCCTTCCGCGACCGACCCCCGCTCGCGAGCCGCCTTCGACACGTAGTCGGCGATCTCGTTCGCCGCGATCCGGTACAGCCACGACGCGAACGGGACGCCCCGCCACTCGAACCCGCCGATCGCGGACAGCGCGTGCCGAAACACCTCCGCCGTCAGATCCTCGGCCACGCTGCGGTCGCGAACCCGATGCGCGATGAACGCATAGATGCGCCCGAAGTGCGCCTCGTACAGCGCGGCAAAACGCGACGGATCCTGCTTCGCCGCCTCCACCAGTGCCTGTTCGCTCACATCCATCGTCGGAAGCTATAACCGGGATGAAGGAGAAAGGTTACGCGATGTTTCTTTCCCCCTCCCTCGCCCGCGCTACATTCAGCGAATCGTGAGCCTGGCGCGCCTCCGGCGCGCCGTCCCGGACGCTCCGCGTGACGCAAGCGTTGGGCGAGGTCGCGGGGTTCTGAATCACCGCGGCGGCGGCGTACGGCTCGGGAGCCAGGCGTCGGGATCGACGCGGGTGTTGAACGTCACGCGGCAACGGATGGAGCGATCGGGGGCGATGACGGTGACGCGGCCGGCATATTCGCCGTGCTGGCCGAGGGAGGTCTCGACGTCGTTCTCCTGCAGCCAGGAAGGAGGGACGTCAGCCGATTTGCCGTTGACGGTGAGTACGACGTGATCCCGGCCGTCGAGGGTCACGCCGTCGCGATCGCCCGGCTTCGGGGAGAGATGGACGGACCTGCCGCCCTGGTAGGCGGCGTGTTTGAGCTCGATGGTGCGGCCGTCGATCTCGAGGCGGCCTTTCGCGCAGCCTTCGCAGACTTCCTGCAGGCGATAGCCGGTCGAGGTCCGCATGCCGGCGCGGGCGAGCGGCAGCCGGACGTTCCGGTCGACGAAGCGTTCAAGGTCGATCTCCCACCAGCCGAGCGTCCATTCGGGGTGGGCTTGCTCGGCGGCGTCGATCGGGTAGTTCGCGCAGAAGACGGCCAGGACGATGAGTGCGATGGCGGCGAAGATGGCCGTGGCGATGGCGGCGTTGACGACCCGCCACGCGGCGGCGATGGCGAAGGCGGTGCCGGTCCGGATCGTGACCGGCGCGATGAGGGCATGGCGGTCGGCCTTGTATTCGCCGAGGACGCAGGCGTTCAGGTCGGGCCGCAGGACCTTCTCCTCCAGCCTGCAGGCGCCGATGTTGGTCTCGATCGGCTCGCGGGAGTAGTCGTAGCGGAGATGGCCGTCGCCGCGGGTGAGGTCCGGCTCGTCCTTCGCCGCGATGGGGACCTTCTCGAAGCCGGTCTTTTCGACGAACTGTCTGGCGTTCGCCTCGGCGGCCCTGCTCGCCGGCCGGTCCGCCGGCAGGCCGGGGACTTCGGGCCTGGCGAGGATGCGGGTCCGTTCGACGCCATGCTCGATGGAGAGCGGGACCATGGCGAAGCCTTCGTAGGCTTTCCGCTCGCTGCTCTGGCCATCGACGACGTCGCGGGTGACGATCTCGTAGGAGTAGAGGACGCAGCGTTCGCGCGAGAACGGCGCCTCGAGCTCGCCATGCCCGCGAAGCATCCCGATGATCGCGGTGCGCTTGCCGTCGCGCGGCTCGCCGCCGAAGCGGGCACGGACGATCAGCCACCATTCGACGATGCGTGCCGGGATCGCACCGAACCAGGAGAGCCCGATCAGCAGGATCACCCCGCCGAAGATCCCCCCGACGATCGCGGCCATGCCCGTCGGCATGCGGCGGTAGACGAACCAGCCGGATGCTCCGGCGAGCGTCAGAAAGACGACTGTCCAGAGGAGGCAGTTGGGCTTTGTGGCTTTCACGAGGGTGAGGGAGAACTATAGCCCCCTCTGTAGACATCTTGCCCACCCCGGCGTACTAGAGGGTGAAGGAGATCGCTGTCCCATGCCTCTGATGCCTCGCTTGATCGTGATCCTGGCCCTGATTTTCGCCATCGCCGGTGAGCTTTTCGCCCAGGAGACGGCCTCCGCCGCCGGGACGGCTACGGAGACCGCCACCGAGACCTCCGCGACCGTGCCTGCCGAGACGGCGGCCGCCGCGGAGAAAGGGGCCGTCGAGGACGACGCTCTCGAGGCCGCATCCTCCCATCAGGTCCGGGAAGCATTCACGAGGCTCCTCAGCGAGCATCCGCCACAGCTCACCCGGGTCCTGATCACTGACCCGACGCTGCTGACCAACGAGCCGTTCCTGGTGCGCTACCCGAACGTCGCCGATTTTCTGGCGAAGCATCCGGAGATCCGCCGCAATCCGCACTACTACCTCGACACGTACGAATATGCGGCGCCGAGGCGCACACCGTTCGAGGATGCCGTGGAGACGCTGACCATCCTCGCGGTGTTCATCTTCATCGCTTTCGTGCTCGCGTGGGCGGCCCGGACGGTGATCGAGCAGAGGCGCTGGAACCGGCTCTCCGCACGGCAGGCCGAGATCCATAACCGCATCCTCGACCGTTTCGCCACGAGCGAGGAGCTGCTGGCCTACATCAAGACTCCGGCGGGGACGAAGTTCCTGGAGTCCGCCCCGATCCCGGTGCACGCGGAGAAGGCGCCGCAGAGCTCTTCGAACCGGGTGGTGCGGTCGATCCAGATCGGGGTGATCGTCGCCGCCGGCGGGATCGGCATGCTCCTGGTGAGCCTCCGGCTGAACGGCGACGCGTCGCACGGGTTCTTCGCCATGGGGATGATCGCCTTCTGCATCGGCGCGGGCTTCATCGGCTCGTCCGCGGTCTCGGTGATGCTGGCGCGGCGCCTCGGCGTATGGGAGCGTCCCGATCCGCCACCGCAAAGCAACATGGATGACTCGGGAGTCGTGAGATGATCGAAAGGATGCGCTTGTCCCTCCTGATCGGCGACGCCACGATGCCCGAGAGCCGCGGGGCCGCCGGTGTCCTCTCCGCAATGGACGAGGAGGAGTTCCGCGCGTTTTACGAGCGCACGTCCCGGCCGCTCTGGTCGTATCTCTCCCGCATCACCGGCGATTCGCAGCAGGCGGACGACCTCCTCCAGGAGGCGTATTACCGTTTCTATCGCGCCGCCGCGCGCCACGAGAATGAGGCCCATCGCCGGAACTCGCTCTTCCAGATCGCGACGAACCTGGTCCGCGATGCGGCACGCCGCGCCAGCCGCCACCAGGACGTTCCGCTGCAGGAGGACGAGGAGCTCGGTCCGGTGCCGCAGTGCGAGCTGCCGCTTCCGGAGCAGCAGGCGACGACGCGGACGGATCTCGGCCGCGCCATGGCGCAACTGGAGCCGGTGCAGCGGGAGATGCTCTGGCTCGCCTACGCGCAGGGGGCGTCGCACGAGGAGATCGCGGAGATTCTAGGGGTGCGGCCGGTGAGTATCCGGACGATGCTCCTCCGCGCCCGGCGGAAGCTGGCCGCAATTCTCACCGGGGAGGCACGGCGATGAGCGCCGAACGCTGCTCCCGCGAAGATGAGCTGCTCGACGCGCTCGGACGCGCGTTCGTCGGCGCCGAGCTCGAGGCGCACGTCGGCTCCTGTTCTTCCTGCACGGAGCTCCGAATGGTTGCCGGAGCCCTGCTCGATGACCGCGCGGAGGTGATGGTGGATGCACCCGTCCCAGCCGCGGGGACGATGTGGTGGCGCATGCAGTTGCGCCACCGCCGCGAGTCGCAGGCGCTCGCCCGCCGTTCGCTCCTGGTCGGGCAGGCGGTGACGCTGTCGATCGCGGCGATCCTGGTGGTCTTTCTCTTCGGCGCCGATGTGGCCGCGGGGATCCGTCATGCGGTGTCTCTGGTCGATCTGAGCACGCCGATGCTCGCTCTCCTGGCATCGTCGATCGTGATCGCCCCGCTCGTGGCCTGGATCGCCATCCGCGAAGTCGGCGGCCGGCAGTCGAAGGTCTGAGGGACGACGGGGGGCCTCCGGCGGGCCGGCCCGGCCGGCTGCGTTGGTTGCCCAAGGCTGAACGCACGCCTCTCGCCCGAAAGGCGGTTGACGCGAAAACAAACGCAGCCGGCCGGGCCGGCCCGCCGGAGGCCTCCCGGTCGTTTTCCCAGCGTTCAGCTCAGCGGCCCGCCGCGCCAGGATGGAAACGGCTTCGCGCCGAGAGCGACGGCAACGGCTTCCCGCGCGAGCAGGCGGGTGGAATCGAGCGTCGGCAATGGCGACGCGTCGGGCGTGACGAGCAGCGGGATCTCGGTGCAGGAAAGCGCCACGGCGTCGCATCCGGATGTCTGGAGCTCTTCGATGATCCGCGTGAACTGCTGCCGCGACGCGTCCGTGAGCACTCCCTGGCAGAGCTCCTCGAAGATCGTGCTGTCGATCAGCGCGCGATCGCCGGACGGCGGAACATCCATCTCGATCCCGGCCCGCGCGAACGCTCCCGGATATACCGGCCCGTCCATCGTCCACTTCGTCCCGAGCAGGCCGACCCGTTTCCGTCCGTCGGCCCGCGCCCGCTGGGCCACGATCTCCGCGATGTGCAGACCGGGCAGCGGCAGGTCGGGACCGGGCGATTCGAGCGCGATGTGGGCCGTATTGTCCGGACAGACGAAGAAATCGCAGTGCGCGTCCGCCAGACGCTGCGCGGTACGGGCCAGCATTTCCCTCAGCCACGGAAGGTCCATCCGCTCCCACGCCTCGAGACTCTCCTTCATCGGCTGGATGCTCATCGTGATCTCGGGATGCAAGTGCGCACCGAGCCGCCGTGCCCCTTCCCGGCACATCTCCAGGAAGCAGAGCGCCGCACCGTCGGCGCTGTGGGCGAGGATGCCGATGTGTTTCGTGGGTTGCATGTCATTCATATCCAAGGGTTGAGCAGCGGCACATTCGCCTTTTCGTAATCACTGACATCTCGCGAGACCACCGTGAGTCCGTGATCGAGAGCCGTTGCCGCAATGATGAGGTCCGGCTGGGAAAACGTGTGGCCGGCTTTCCGCCCCTCTTCCACGAGAAGCCGCCATTTCAGCATGATCTCTTCGGTGATTTCGAGAGCGCGCCCGGCGAACATCGGACGAAGCACGTGTGTCAGCCAGTCATTGAGCTCCATCCTCCGAGGCGCATCCTTCACGAGCTCGATTCCGAAACGGATCTCGGCGAAGGTCACGACACTGATGTAGAGGGACTCGAGGGGCTGGCTGGAGACGAATCGCGCAACCCTCGCGTCCGGTTTGCGCCGGCGCAGTTCCGACAGCACATTCGTGTCGAGCAGCCAGCCGGTCACAGTTCCACGTCACGGACCGGACCATACGTGCGCGGCCGCTCCAGGTCGACGTCACCCAGCGGTGACTCCTGCAGCACTTTCACCAGCGCGGCACCGGTTCGCTTCTCTTTGCCGCGCCGGTACTCCTCGACAGACACCACCACGACCTCTTCACGTCCATGCACGGTAATGTGCTGGGGCCCTTCCGACTTCGCTCTTCGGACGACTTCGCTGAATCGCGCCTTTGCGTCCTGCAGCGCCCACTGTCGCGACGTGTCGATGCGCTTCCCTTGAATTCTGGTCATTCTGACTAGTATAGCGGAACAGTATCGTGGGATAAGGATTCCCGTTGGCGAGCGTGCAGCGCTGCCGGCGCGCCGGCGGGGACCGTCGGCTGGCGCGGCGGAACCGGCGCCACGGCCTGGTATGCGCCGCCGGGAGCCGGTCTCATGTCCATTTCCCCTTGATTCGGCCAGAGTGCAAAAGCGCGCTCGGCCTGGGCGGTGATGGTCAGGGCGGGGTTGACGCCGAGGTTGGCGGAGATCGAGGCGCCGTCGACGATGTGGAGGCCTTCGTAGCCGAAGACGCGGTGGTAGGGGTCGATCACTCCCTGCTCCGGCGTCGCGCCGATGACGCAGCCGCCGATGATGTGCGCGGTCATGGGGGTGTCGACGATCTCGCCCCACGAGCCGCCCGGGTCGCCGCCGATGATTTTCGCCAGGCGTTTCGTGGCCTCGGTGCCGGCGGGGATCCAGGTCGGATTCGGCTCGCCGTGTCCCTGGCGTGAGGTGAGCTGGTAGCGTCCGAAGCGGCGTTTGCCGAAGAGGGTGAGGCTGTTGTCGAGGGTCTGCATCACCAGGACGATGATGGTCCGCTCCGACCAGTGCCGCACCGACAGCGACCGCAGGAACTGCCCGGGATGCCGGACCGCGGTCCTGAGCCACTTCCACCACCGCGGCCCGCCCTTCCCTCCCTCGGTGAGCAGGGTCGCGAGCAGTCCCATGGCGTTCGAGCCTTTCCCGTAGCGCACCGGCTCGATATGGGTCCGCTCGTCGGGATGGAACGAGGAGGTGATGGCGACGCCGTGCGAGTAATCGACCCGCCGCGAGCGGGCGCTCGCGCCGAGGATCGATTCCGAGTTCGTGCGGGTCAGCTCTCCTAGGCGCGGAGAGAGGTGCGGGAGGACGCCGGTATCGCGCATCTCGTGCAGGAGCCGCTGCGTGCCGAGGGCGCCTGCAGCCAGCACGACCTGTTCGGCGGTGAACGTGCGGCGCTCGCGCCGCCGGTCCGTCCGGTGCGTCTCGACCGCGTAGCCGCCACTCTCTTGCGGCCGCACCGCGTCGACCATCGTCAGCGGGTGGATCACCGCACCGCCGCGCTCGGCGAGATAGAGATAGTTCACGTCCAGCCGGTTCTTCGCGCCGACCCGGCAGCCGACCATGCAGTTGCCGCAGAACGTGCAGCCGGTACGGCGCGGACCCGCTCCGCCGAAGTACGGGTCGTCCACCTCGACACCCGGCCTGCCGAAGTACACGCCCACCGGCGTCCGGTGATACGTGTGACCGACGCCCATCTGGTCCGCCACCTGCCGCATCGCCTGGTCGGCGGCCGTCTCCAGCGGATTCTCGGCGACGCCGAGCATCCGGCGGGCCTGGTCGTAATGCGGCGCAAGCTCCCGCCGCCAGTCGGTGATGTCGCGCCACTGCGCATCGTCGTAAAACGCCTGTGGCGGCTCGTAGAGCGTGTTCGCGTAGACGAGTGACCCGCCGCCGACGCCCGCACCGGAGAGGACGACCACGTCTTTGAGCCAGGTGATGCGCTGAACGCCGAACAGGTTCAGCGCGGGGGCCCAGAGGAAGTTCTTAAGGTCCCAGGAGGTCTTGGGGATGTCGTTGCCTACGAAGCGGCGCCCGGCCTCGAGGACGGCAACGCGGTAGCCCTTTTCGGTCAGCCGCAGCGCGGCGACGCTGCCGCCGAAACCGCTGCCGATGACGAGGACGTCGTAGTCGAAGCTCACGTGAGTGCGAAGGTAGCGGGGTTGGGGAGGTTAGGCAATGCTGATGGAATCAATCAACCCTGTCATCCTGAGCCGCAGGCTTTATCCAATGAGCAGCAAGCATGGCGGCGAAGGACCTGGGCGGGTGGGGGAGCGCTGCGCCCCCCCACCCGCCCAGGTCCTTCGCCACCATGCTTCCCGTTCTTGCGGAACTCCTGCGGGCTCAGGATGACAAGGTCTGCTACCCCGGCTTCCGGTCGATCACCAGCAGCGTCGACGTGGCCGAGGCGTATAACCGCCCTTCCCCATCCGTGAGCGTCGCCTCGGCAAACGCGGCGCGGCGGCCGAAGGAAATCACGCGGCCTTCGGCACGCAGAATGCCGGTCTCTCTCAGGATCGGTTTGTGGAAGGCGACTTTGAGCTCGAGGGTGGTGTAGGCCTGGGTCTCGCTGAGGCGGGTGTGGACAGCGCAGCCGCAGGCGGAGTCGAGGAGGGTGGCGGCGTAGCCGCCGTGGACGGTGCCGATGGGGTTGTACGCGAAGTCACCGGCGGTGCCGGTGAAGAGCGCGCGCCCTTCTTCGACTTCGACGAGCTGGAAGTGCAGGGTGTGGGAGATGCCGGGCTTCTTTCCGGAGGCGATGAGGGCACGCAGTTGGGCGAGGCCGTTCAGGCCGGGGCCGACTTCTTCGATGAGGCTCATGACTTCTCCCTCGGACGATCGGTTCTCACCGGCGCTCCATGTCGCGGGCGACGGTGCGGGTGGCGGCGAAGAGGACGAAGGCGAGGAAGATGCTCAGCACCGGGACGACGTACATCGCGTCGTGCAGGCCGGCGCCGCGGAAGGGCTCGAGCACGGTCGCTCCGGCGGCAGCGCGGCGGGTGAAGTGGTCGCTCAGCATGCCGGTGGCCAACGGTCCGAACGACGCGCCGAGGACGTACATGGCGAAGAAGTAGAGGGCCATGGCGGTGCCGCGCATCGACGGCGCGACGACGTCCTGCAGGGTGGCGTAGACGCTGGCGTAGTAGACGTACATGAACGCGCAGGCGAGGGCTCCGAGGACGACGAAGAGGATCGTGTCTTTCGGCGGACGCGCGAGCGCGGCCCACATCAATGGTGCGGAGATCGCGGTGGCGATCGCGGCGACGAGCAGGCGCCCGTCTTTCCGCTTCACTCCCCACTGGTCCGCGAGCGCGCCGCCGATCAGGAGTCCGGGGATGCCGGAAAGGCCGTAGACGAGCGTGGTCATCACGCCCGCCTGGCGGAGGTCGGCGCCGTGGTAGCGCATGAGCAGCGGCGCGAGGAAGGAGCCGAGGGCGTACATGTTGAAGTTGTGCAGCGCGCCGGAGAAGATCAGCCACCAGAGAGTCGGGATCGACAGGAGCGTGCGCCACGGCGAGCCCGTCTTCACCTGCGCGGGCGCGGTCTCTTTGGTCCCGCGCGCCGGCTCGGTGATGAAGAGCGCGGCCATGGAGGCGAGGATGCCGGGGATGCCGGCGACGAAGAAGGCGGTGCGCCAGCCGTACGCGTGGGCGACGTAGCTGCCGACGAAGTACGAGAGGGCGATGCCGATCGGCAGTCCCATCATGAAGATCGACATCGCCCGCGCGCGCTTCGCCGGCGGGAAGAGGTCGCCGATGAGCGACGTCGCCGCCGGGGCGCAAGCGGCCTCGCCGACGCCGACGCCGAGGCGCGTGGCGAAGAGTTGCCAGTAGGTGCGCGTCAGGCCGGAGACGGCCGTCAACGCGCTCCAGACGAAGACCGCCGCGGCGAGAATCGTCTTCCGCGGCGCGCGGTCGCTCAGGCGTCCGAGCGGGATGCCGACGAATGCGTAGAGCAGCGTGAACGCGGTGCCGAGCGCGCCGAGGGCGCTGTCGCTGAGACCCCACTCCCGGCGGATCGGCTCGCCGAGGGCGCCGCCGATCACACGGTCGAAGAAGTTCATCGTGTTGATGAAGAAGAGGACCGTCAGCGCGTACGCGGCGCTTCGCTTTTCACTACTCATCGGCGGTGGACTCCCGCTTCTATCTCTGCAGATTCTCGAAGATCGTGGCCGCCCCCTGGCCGCCGCCGACACACATCGTGACCATGCCGTACTTCGAACCGCGGCGGCGCATCTCGCCGAGGAGCTGCACGGTGAGCTTCGCGCCGGACGCGCCGAGTGGATGGCCGAGGGCGATCGCGCCGCCGTTGACGTTCACCCGCTCCTGGTCCATCCCCAGCTCGCGCATCACCGCGAGGGCCTGGCAGCCGAAGGCTTCGTTCAGCTCGATGATGTCGATGTCTTCGAGCTTCAGGCCGGCGAGCTTCAATGCTTTGGGAACGGCTGCGACCGGACCCATGCCCATGATCTCCGGCGGGACTCCGCCAACCGCGTACGACATGAGGCGGGCGAGCGGCTTCAGCCCCAGCTCCTCGGCGCGCTTGCGCGACATCACGACGACCGCGGCGGCGCCGTCCGAGGTCTGGCTCGAGTTGCCCGCGGTAACAACGCCCTTCACGTGGAAGACCGGCTTGAGCTTCGCCAGCGCGGCCTCGTTCGTGTCGGCGCGCGGCCCTTCGTCGGTGTCGAAGGAGAAGCGCTCGGTATTGCCCGGCTCGTGGATCTCGACGTCGATCGGCACGATGCCGTCGTCGGCAAACTTGCCGGCCTGCTGCGCGGCGAGCGCTCGCTGGTGGCTGCGGAATGCGAAGGCGTCGGCGTCTTCGCGGGAGATGCCGTATTTGCGGGCAACGTTCTCCGCGGTCAGTCCCATGCTTAGATAGACCTCGGGGTGGTTCTCGACGAGGTGCGGGTTCGGGCGGAAGCGGTTGTTGCCGCGGACCATGCTCATCGACTCGGTGCCGCCGGCGATGATCTGTTCGGCCATCCCGGCCATGATCCGCTCGGCGGCCATGGCGATGGTCTGCGAACCGGACGAGCAGAAGCGGTTGACGGTGACTGCCGGAACGGTGTCGGGCAGCCCGGCGCGCAACGACGCGATGCGGGCGACGTTCGCTCCCGATTCTCCTTCGGGGGTGGCGCAGCCGATGATCACGTCGTCGAGCTCTTTGGTGTCGAGCTGCGGCGTTTTTTCGACGAGCGCGCGGATGACTTCCGCGGCCAGGTCGTCCGGACGGGTGGTGCGCAGCGAGCCGCGGGGGGCTTTTCCGACGGCGGTGCGGAGGCCCGCGACGAGGACGGCTTCGTTCATGAGTGTTTCTCCTGTGTTTGGCCGATGGGACTGATGGGACTGATGGGACCTATTTTCAGTTCCTCAGTGGCTTCCCGTTCTTGAGCATGTGTTGAATTCTGTCGACGGTCTTCTGTTGCCCCAGCAACTCCACGAAAACTTCCCGCTCGAGGTCGAGCAGGTACTGCTCGCTCACCCATTGCGCGCTGGTCACCTCGCCTCCGCAGAGGACGTAGGCGAGGCGGTTGCTGATGTAGGCGTCGTACTCGCTCATGTAGCCGCCCTGCTGGAGGACGAAGACCGCAGCCTTGAGACCCGCGCGGACGTCGCGTCCGGCGGCGAAGCAGTTGTCGCCGTTCACCGGCGGGGCGTAACCGCCCGAGGCGATCGTGAGCACTTCCTGCTTCGCCTCGTACAGCAGGTGATCGCGGTTCATGGCGATGCGGTCACCTTCGCCGAGGAAGCCGAAGTCGCGCGCTTCCTCGGCGCTGGAGGAGACTTTGGCGGTGCCGACGACCTGCAGGACGTTCTGCACGAGCGGGAGCGGATCGGTGCCGGGCGTTTTCCGGATCGCCGGCGAGACGACGCGGCGGACCATCTCCTTGCAGCCGCCGGCGCCGGGGATCAGGCCGACGCCGACTTCGACGAGGCCCATGTAGGTCTCCCCCGCGGCGACGATGCGCGAGGCGGCCATGGCCACTTCGACGCCGCCGCCGAGGGTCCGGCCGAACGGCGCCGCAACGACCGGCTTCGCGCAGAAGCGGACGCGCATCAGGGCGTCCTGCATCCCTTTGACCGCCGTGTTCGGATCTCCGGCCAGTCCGCCGGCGAGGTTGGCGCCGACGCAGAAGTCGGCTCCCTCGTTGCCGATCACCAGTCCGGCCCAGTCGCCGCGCTCCACCTCTTCGACCGCCGTGACGAGCATCGTGCGGATGTCTTCGTCGAGGGTGTTCATCTTGGTGTGGAACTCGAGACAGAGGACGCCGTCGCCGAGGTCGCGCAGGCTCGCCCCTTTGTTCTCCGTAACCACCGGGCATTCCTTCAGCGGGATCTGGCGCGGGTCGGACGGCACCGGCGCATACGACTTCGACACCGGGTCGTAGACGTTGCCGTCGCGGTAAAACGTCTCGTTGCCGGCGTCGAGCATTTCCCGCACCCACGGCGCGACGGCGACGCCGTCTTTCTCCATCGCCTCGGCGGTGGCGCGCACGCCGATCGCGTCCCATAGCTCGAACGGTCCGAGATCGTGTGAGAAGCCCCAGCGGCTCGCCTGGTCGATGCTCAACAGGTCGTCGCTGATCTCCGGGACGCGGCGGGAGGCGTAGCCGAGGGCGTTGTAGACGACGTGCCGCGCGAGCGCGCCCGCCTTGTCGTCCTGGCGCAGTACGAAGTTCAGCCGCTCCGGCAGGCTGCGGATCTTCGACGCCTCGGCGAGCGACGCGATCTGCGGCTCCTTCCGTTCGCGATACTCGCCCGTCTCGAGGTCGAGCGAAAGGATGGTCTTGCCGTCCTTCTTGTAGAAGCCCTGGCCGCTCTTGTCGCCGAGGCGGCCCTTGTCCATCTGCGCCTTGCGCAGCGCCTCCCAGCGCGGCGAGCGAAGCACCTCGCGCGACTCGTCCCCTTCGATCAGGTCGTACAGATTCGAGGCGACGGCGCTGGCGACGTCGAGGCCGACCAGATCCTGCAGCCGGAAGGAGGCGGTCTTCGGCCGTCCGATGAGCGGACCGGCGATGGCGTCGACTTCCTCGATGGTGTAGTCGTGCTCCAGCGCGTAGTCGGTGACCGACACGCCGCCGACCGAGGCGAGGCGGTTGGCGATGAAGTTCGGCGTGTCCTTGCAGAGCACGACGCCCTTGCCGAGACGCTGCTCGGCGAACTCGCGGACGAACTTCGTGATGTCCGGCGCGGTGTCGCCGGTCGGGATCACTTCGAGGAGCTTCATGTAGCGCGGCGGGTTGAAGAAGTGGGTGCCGATGAAGTGTTTCTTGAAGTCGTCCGAGGCGTTGACCGCGAGCTGCGAGATCGGCAGCCCGGAGGTGTTGCTCGAGACGATGCTCCCCGGCTTGCGGAGACGGTCGATGCGCGCGACGAGGTCGCGCTTCGCGTCCATGTTCTCGATGATCGCCTCGACGACCCAGTCGCCCTCGCCGATCCAGGCTTCGTGGTCGTTGAGGTTCCCGGCCGTCACGAGCTCCGCGGTCCCGGGGGTAAAGAACGCCGCCGGCTTGTTCTTCTTCAGCCGCTGCAGCGACGCGTTGACGACGTCCTGGGTGACGTCGAGCAGGTAGACCGGAATCCCGGCGTTCGCAAAGTGGGCCGCGATGCCGCCGCCCATGGTGCCGGAGCCGATGACCACGGCCCGGCTGATGGTGTGAGACATGTGCACTCCTGAATCCTATTTTTCTTCCCGCAGCACCCGCCGCAGGATCTTCCCCACGGCGGTTTTCGGAAGACTTTCACGAAATTCAAACTGCGTGGGACGCTTGAATTCAGCGAGGTCCCGCTCGCAGTGGGCCTTCAGGTCGTCGACCGTCGCCTCGCTGCCGGGCTTCAGCACCACGAACGCTTTCACGGCCTCGCCGCGGTAGGCATCCGGCACCCCGATCACGCAGGCTTCCATGACCGCGGGATGGGTGAAGAGGATCTGCTCGATCTCGCCCGGATAGACGTTGAAGCCGGAGACGATGATCATGTCCTTCTTCCGCTGGACGATGTAGGTGAAGCCGTCGGCGTCCATGGTGGCGATGTCGCCGGTGTAAAGCCAGGTGCGGCCGGCGGCGTCGGTGCGCAACATCTCCGCCGTCTCGTCCGGACGGTTCCAGTACCCCTTCATCACCTGCGGGCCGGCGATGCAGAGCTCTCCTTCCGTCCCGAGCGGCACCTCGGCCGTCCCTTCGTTCAGGTCGACGATCTTCATGTCGGTGTCGGGCAGCGGGATGCCGATGCTGCCCGGCTTGCGCACGGAGAGCGTCGGGCTGGTGTGCGTGACCGGCGAGGCCTCGGAGAGGCCGTAGCCTTCGCTGAGCATGCCGCCGGTGAGCTGCTCGAACTGCTCGAGCACTTCGACCGGCAGCGGCGCGGAGCCGCTGTTGAAGGCGCGGATCCTGTCGAGGCCGTACTCGCGCGTCTTCGGATGGTTCAGCAGGGAGATGAAGATCGTCGGGACGGCCGGGAAGTAGGTCGGCCGGTAGTCGCGGACGGCGTTGAGCAGCGCCTCCACGTCGTACTTCGGGATGAGGATCTGCAGCCCGCCGAGCCACGTCCCCGCCATCAGCCCGACGGTGAAGCCGTAGATGTGGAAGAACGGGATGACCAGCAGGTACCGCTCCTCGCCGCGCCGCAGCGACGGGATGTGCAGCGTCGTCGACTGCACGACGTTCGCGAAGATGTTGTAGTGCGTCAGCATCGCCCCCTTGGGGACGCCGGTCGTCCCGCCGGTGTACTGGAGCACGGCGACGTCGTTCACGGGATCGACCTGCACGCGCGGGAGTTGCGGGACGTCGACGCCCGCAATCGCCTCCTCGAACGTCGACGGCTGCGTAAACGACGTCACCAGCAGCCTCTCGATCCCCGCCCCCTGCGCGGCCGGCGCGAGCAGGTCGAGCACGACCAGCAGGCGCATCCCCGAGTCCTGCGCGACCACGCCGACTTCGCGCGGCGTGTAGAGCGGGTTGACGTTCACCACGATCGCCCCGACGCGGAGGATGCCGAAGACCGCGATCACATACTGCGGACAGTTCGGCAGCATGATCCCGACCCGGTCCCCCTGCACGATCCCCATCCGCGCCAGCACCGTCGCGAAACGATCCGCGCGGTCCTTGATCTCCGCGAACGTGAGCGTCTTGCCGAGGAACGCCGTGGCCGGCTTGTCCGGAACATCCGAGGCGGCGATGCGCAGGATGTCGGTGAGCGGCCGCCGCGGGTAGTTCAGGTTCGGGCGCACCCAGTAATCGAAGTGCGGGTACCAGGGACGATCGGCGTAGGCGGACAAGCTGGCTCCTCCTGAGGGGAGCCAGACTAAAAGTCCGGCCCCCCATTCGCCAAGAGGAATCGTCAACCTCACTGCACCGCGGCGGGGTCCATCCAGAGCACTTCCCAGTGGTGGCCGTCGAGGTCGTAGAAGCTCCAGCCGTACATGAAGCCATGGTCCATCGGGTCCATCGCCGCGCTGCCGCCCGCGTCGATGGCCTTCCGCACGATCTGGTCGACCTCCGCCCTGCTCTCACACGACAGCGCGATCATGACCTCGGTGGTCTTCGTCGTGTCGGCCGGCTCGCGCTTGGTGAAGCCGCGGAAGAACGGTTCCGAGAGCAGCATCACGTAACCCTTGTCGCTGAGGATCATGCAGGCCGCCTTGTCGTCGGTGAACTGCTTGTTGAACTCGAAGCCGAGCGCCGAAAAGAAGTCCATCGACTTCTGCAGGTCGCGGACGGCGATGTTGATGAAGACCTCACGGTTTCCTTTTGCTGCCATGACTTTCTCCTTTTGAGGGTATAGACCGGGGAGGGCGGCGGAAATCATCGGTGGGGAGTGAAAATAGTTCCTCGGGTTCCTCGGGGTTCCTCGGGGTGGAGCAGAGACTTCGACGCGGGTCATTCGGATGCTGCCCGGTCACGCCCACGTCCGCACACAGAGACCGACACTCACGTCTCGCCCGCCATGCACGGGAGCCCGCTCGACCGGCTCACGCGCCCGACGATCCGTCCTCCCGCACCACTCCGGCACTATGGGCGCCGAGCGACGCTCGGTGCACGAGAGGAACGCGGGTCACACGGTGCCGTGGGACATGGTTCACGCGAGTCATAGGGTCCCGATTCACGAGTCATGGGGTCTCGACTCGCGAGGCGAGGGGTCTCGACTCACGAGGCGAGGGGTCTCGACTCGCGACCCCCGAGGAACCCGAGGAACTCCGAGGAGCTCGTCTAATCCCCCATCCGCAGCGGCAGCCCGAACATCGGAAACAGCCGCTCCGTGTCCAGAAACGAGTTCCAGTCGGCGATGCGGTCGCCGGCGAGCTCGAGGACGATGAGGGCCCAGGCCTGATACGTCCCTTCCGCCTCGCCGCGGCGGTATTGCGCGAAGGCGGGCGAGGCGCAGGCGTGGACGGGGACGAGGCGCGAGCCGCGGCATTCGGTGCCGGGGCCGGTGAGCCACATGCGCACCGGCTCGGGGCCGCGCAGCCAGAGGGTGTACGGCGGCATGGAGAACGTCGCATCGTCGCGCAGCAGCGTCACCAGCCGGTCGACGTCATAGCTCTGGAACGCGTCGACGTAACGCTCCAGCAGCTCCGACTGTTCGCCGGTGAGCGCGTCCGCCGGAACCGGCACGTTCCGCGACGCGAGCGTCGCACGCGCACGCTGCAAGGCGCTGTTCACGGAGGCGACGGTGGTCTCGAGACATTCGGCGACTTCCGCCGCCGACCAACCGAGGACCTCGGTGAGGAGCAGCGCGGCCCGCTGCCTCGGCGGCAGGTGCTGCAGCGCCGCGACGAACGCCAGCCGGATGCTCTGCCGCAGCACCGCCAGCTCGAACGGATTTCCCTCGGCCGGCAGCGCGCGGACATCGGGAATCGGCTCGAGCCAATGCGTGCGGTCGCGCGTCACCAGCGGCTCCCCCGACCACCCATCCGGCCCCTGCTCGAACGGACGCAGCTTCCGCCGCGAGCTGTCGGAGAGGGTGTCGAGGCAGACATTGGTGGCGATGCGGTGCAGCCACGTGCTCACCGACGCACGCCCTTCGAAGCGGTCGAGACTCCGCCAGGCCCGGACGATCGTCTCCTGCACCGCGCCATCGGCATCGGCCGCCGAGCCGAGCATGCGGTAGCAGTGTCCGGTGAGTGCGGAGCGATGCGCTTCCAGATCGGCGACGTCGACTTGCATGGCGGGCGTCCTGAATACCATCGGTGATTGCCGACGGTCAACGCGCCAACGGATAAGATTCGGCTACTTCGCCGCCGGCTCGACCGCGATCGCGCAGGCCATCCGCGCTGCGAAGGGGTGGTGGCCGTAGCGGGTCATCAGACACCACCCTTACGGCGAGACGCCGTCCGCCGGCGAGACGCCGCCGGGCCAGCCGACGTGGACGTCGGCGCTCCGGCGCATGACCACGTTCATCGTCAATCGGACGTCCGCGGATCGAAGCGAGGCATGACCGCGGTCACCGCAAACAGACGTCCGAGTATCGAAGCAAGGCGTGCCCACGGTCATCGCAAACGGACGTCCGCGCGTGGAGCGCCGACGTCCACGTCGGCTGGCCCGGCGGCGTCTCGCCGGCGGACGGCGTCTCGCCGTAAGGGGCGTGACCAATCGCCGCTCCGCTCACGCGCCCTGGTCTGACACAATCCCCCGCCATGACTCATGCCCCGCCGTTTCTGGCGCAGGTCGTCGCTCTCGTCGTTGCCGCCGCGCTCATCGCCTATGTCTGCAGCCGGCTGCGGATCCTGCCGATCGTCGGATTTCTGATCGCCGGGGTGGTGATCGGGCCGAATGCGCTCGGGCTGGTGAAGGATGCGGCGCTCATCGACTCGATGGCCGAGATCGGGATCGTGCTGCTGCTGTTCACGCTCGGGATCGAGTTCAGCCTCGACCGGGTGTGGCGGATCAAGCGGGCTATCTTCGTCGGCGGCGGACTGCAGGTCGGGCTGACCGTCGTCGCGGTGATCGGGGTGCTGGCCCTCTTCGGGATCGGCTGGCGCACCGGCTTCTATACCGGCGCGATCGTCGCCCTCTCCAGTACGGCTCTCGTGCTGCGCGTCCTCTCCGACCGCAACGAGCTGACTTCGTCGAAGGGACAGCTCGCGCTCGGCATCCTCATCTTTCAGGATCTCTCCATCGTCGCGCTGGCCCTCATCCTGCCGCTGCTGGCGGGCGAGGGCGGCTCGGGCAGTGACGCGGCGCGCAGCCTGGCCATTGCGGCGGTGGTGGTCGCGGTGATCGTCGTCGTGACGCGGCGGGTGATGCCGTTCGTCCTCGAGCGCGTGGCGCGGACCTGCTCCGCCGAGATCTTCCTCCTCACCATCATCGCCATCTGTTTCGGTACGGCGTGGCTGACCAGCCTGGCCGGGGTGAGTCTCTCCCTCGGCGCGTTCCTGGCGGGCCTCGTGGTCAGCGAGAGCCGCTTCAGCCATCACGCCTTTGCCGAGATCCTCCCGCTGCAGATCCTCTTCAGCGCGATCTTCTTCGTCTCCGTCGGGCTCCTGCTCGACCTTTCGTTCGTCGCCCACAACCTGCCGCTGATCCTCGCCGTCGTCGCCGCGGTGGTGCTGCTCAAGGTGCTGGTGACGCTGCTCGCGGCGCGGCTGCTCGGCTATGGCTGGGCGGTGGCCGGTGCGACGGCATTGCTGCTGGCGCAGATCGGCGAGTTTTCGTTCGTTCTCGAGCGCGTCGGCCGTTCCGCCGGGCTCTATCCGGCCGGCATGGAGGGGATGGGCCAGACGTTCATCGCCTCGGCGGTGCTGCTCATGGCCGTCACTCCGCTGCTCGCCCGCGCCGGCTCGTGGCTGGAGTCGCTGCGGGCGAGGCACGCCGATGAGTCTGTGGGCCGCGCCGCCGAGGCCGAACCGTCGACCGAGCGGGTGCAGCTCGAGAACCACGTCATCGTCGCCGGATACGGATCGTCGGCGCGCTACCTGACGCGCGTCCTGCGCGACTCCGGGGTGCCGTTCGTCATCCTCACGCTCAGCCCGACCGGGGCCACCGAGGCGCAACGCGACGGGCTGCGGGTCGTCCTCGGCGACTACAGCAGGCGTTTCCTGCTCGACGTCGCGAACGTCGACGCGGCGAAGATGCTCGTCATCCCGGACGACACGGCGGACATGGCCCAGCGCGTCGTGGCCGTCGCGCGGGGGATCAACCCGACGCTGCAGATCGTGGTCCGCACGCATTCCGCCTCGGACGTCGACGCGCTGCTGCACGAAGGTGCTGACCAGGTGCTGGTCGACGAGCTGGAGATCGGCGTGCAGCTCTTCACCACCGTCCTCTCCGAGTACCGCGTGAGCGATGAAGAGATCGGCGATCACGTCGACACCGTGCGCGCGGGCGGATACGCGGCGCTGCGGGCCGGGATCGCCGACGTACCGCTCGTCGTCTGCGACGACCTCAACGAGTCGTGCTTCGATACCCGCACCTTCACGGTGCGCCGCGATACGGCGGAACGGCAGGTCTCGCTCGGCGAGCTGACCTCCTCCGGCGGCCTGAAGGTCATCTCGGTCGAGCGCAACGGAGAGGTGATCCCGGCGGCCGACGACCTGGTGCTCGCCGCCGGGGATCGCCTCACCGCACGCGCGAGCGCCCAGGCGTTCGCCGCGGCGGCGCGACTGCTTCGGCCGGCATCCGTAGAAAGCGAAGCCCCTGCTCCCGCGCGAGCGGAGGTCCGCACGGTCATGCTCACCGAGGAACAGCGGAGTGCCTGCGCACACGGAGCGGCCATGCGCGCGGAAGTGACCACGGCCGCCGCCGGCTGCGAAGAGTGCCTGAAGAGCGGCGACACCTGGGTCCACCTCCGCATCTGCATGAAATGCGGCCGCGTCGGCTGCTGCGACTCCTCGAAGAACCGCCACGCCACGCGGCACTACGAGGCGACGACGCATCCGATCATCCGCTCATGGCAGCCGGGGGAGACGTGGGCGTGGTGCTATCCGGACGAGCGGATGCTGTGAGATCGCCGTCGCGTCACTTCCCGATGAGGACTACCGCCCCACCCTCGCGTCCGGCGAACGCGGCGTAGCGCGCGGCCTCCTGCTCCACGCCGCGGAGCTCGCCCGGCGTCAGTGCGCGGAAGGGAGAGACCGCGATCTCAACGGTGTCCCCGCGAAGGGTACGCTTCCAGTTGCCTGCGACGCGGCCGTCGACGACGACGATGGAGTTGATGATGCCGCCGCCGGCATTGACGCGCTTTGCGAAGGCGGGATCGAGGATGGCGCTGCGGTCTTTGTAGGCGACGGTGTATTCGTCGTACGGCGGGAGAAGGTGCACGCTCGCCGTCGCGGCGGCAGGCCGTTTCCCGGTACGGGAGTGCCACGCCGGCCGGCCGTCGAGGACTTCCTGTTCGAGCTTCGCGCCGGCGAGGGAGATCGCTTCCTTCGTTTCCTTCATCGTCAGGCCGGACCACCACATCAAATCGGCGGCGGTCGCCGGACCGTGGCTGGTGAAGTAGCGCAGCGCGAGCGCGGCCAGCGCCTCTTCGCGCGCTTTCGCCTGCGCCTCAGGCAGCCACTCGTCGAGCAGGACGAACGCCGGCTGCTTGCCGCGCCGCGCGCCGAAGACGATCACCCGCTCGTGCGCGAGCGCGAAGAGGATGTGCAGCCCCCGGCTCCGCGCGGTGGCGATTCCCGCCTCGTCGAACAGCGTGTAGAGCTCCGGGCGAGTGAGCGCGTTTCCGCCGCGCAATGCCCGCTCGACACGCGCGCGGCAGCGGCGCAGTGTCTTCGGGTCGATCTCGAACTCCCGCTGCAATCGCGGCCAATGCCGCGTCAGGACGCGCGGCGCGAGCAGTTCCAGCATCCAGCGGACGTCTTCGGCGGCAACGAAGTGCAGGGTGCCGCGCATCGGCCAGCAGCGGACGATCTTCCGCTCCGCGAGCGCGCGCTCGACGCCGCTGTCGACGGCCTTGCGCATCCGCACGCCGACGGCCCACAACGCGCCGAGATAGTCCTGCGCCTGCATCGCGCCAAAGTACGCGACCACGTCGTGCGGCGTGGCGCGGAGCTCATCCGCGGTGAGAAGCTGACTCTGCAGACGGCGCTGCGGGACCGGAATTGGTGTGGTCATGCGCTTCCATCATCTAAGAAACGTCCCTTCGAGGGCGGCCAGACTGAAAGTCCGGCCCACATGTGGCCCGGACTTTTAGTCCGGGCCGGCACTCGGGAGAACGTAGATTTGTTGTCATTCCTGACAGGGCAGGTTCACGGCTTCGTGACCCGCGCATCTCCCACCCGAGCACGCGGTCGAGCGCGTCAGGCCCGAATACCCGGACATCGCGTGGAAGGCGAGAATCTCCGGCCGGATCCGCGTCGACGTCGTCGTAGGACGTGACGGGAAGGTGGAAGCGGCCCGCATTCAGCCGCTGCCTTTCGGAATCTACGAAGCGGCGAAGGCTGCCCTCCTGAACTGGAAGTTCAAGCCCTACCCCACGGCCGCCGAAGCGACGCGATTCTCGGGATCGTTCATCTTCCGCTTCGAGATCGTCCGGCACATGCGCCTATAGGCGACGGGCGTAGAATCGTGCCGGAGGGATGGCATGATCGGATCCATCGGCTCACCTGAACTGATCCTCATCTTTGTAGTCGTGGTGGTGGTCATCTGGCCCGCCACCAGGATTTGTGCGAAGGCCGGCTATTCTCCGTGGCTGGGCGTTGTCATCATGATCCCTGTAGCCAACATCATTCTGCTCTGGTACCTGGCTCTGGCAGAGTGGCCTTCACGAAAAGCGGCGGGTTGAGCTCACCGCTCGCGTACAGCCGGAAAGGGTCCTTCGCCGCCATGATATGAAGGACACCAATGCTGCCGCCGCACGAGATACCCGCGTGAGCGACGTCGTCTGGACGCTGCCGCTCGCGGCGGCGACGGTGGGCGCGCTGCATACGCTCGCTCCCGATCACTGGATTTAATGAGCTGATCCGTGGGGCTCCGGTAATTTCCGGATCGGTCTGACGTCTGACTGTGTGTGATCATGCTCCATCCGATCCGGCCTATGCGCGCCCTCTGCTCCGCCGTTCTCCTCTCTCTTCTCGCCGCCTCCGGACTCGCGCAGGCGCCTTATCTCGTCACAGACCTGCGATTGAATCCCGAGCACGGTGTGTCGTCGGATCCGTCGTTCTTCGGCCTGAGCCTGGGCTCCGCCGTGTTTTTCAGGGCTCCGAACGGGAACGACACGGACGCGGTCTGGCGCACGGACGGCACGGCAGCCGGCACGTTGCCCGTCATCCCGCTCAGAAACGGCAATTCCAGTCTGTCCAGCATCGTCCTCGCGGGGAATGTCGCCTACTTCAGCGTCATCGAGCCCGGCGGCGCGCGGATCTGGAAGAGTGACGGGACGGTAGCCGGTACGGTTCCGGTGACACCGCTCGGGAGCACGGCCGGCTATCTGCTGGTCTCGGTGATCGGCGAGAGGTATTTCCTCATGACCGAATCGCGCCGCGAGCTGTGGGTGCTCGACGGCGCGGCGCCGCGGCGGCTCGCCGAGATCCGTCCCGGCCAGCCGCGGACCACGTCGTTCCGACCCGCCGGCAACACGCTTTATGCCGGCACCGAGGCCGGACTCTGGAAGACCGACGGCACCGCGGCCGGCACCGTGCAGTTGACGTCCGTGGGGGCATCCCGGCTGACGCTCTTCAAGAACCGCATCTACTTCGCCGGCATCGACGCGGCAGGCTCGGAGCTCTGGACGACCGACGGAACGGTAGCCGGAACGCACACGGTCGCCGACCTCAATCCGGGGAGCGCCTCGACGTTCGGCACGTTCAGCTCGATCGTCGCGCTCGACGACCGGCTGGTCTTCATGGGCGTCAACGGCGAGCTGGGCTCGAGCGACGGTACCGCCGGCGGAACCCGCATCCTCCGGACCGGCTCCGAGCCGGTCGATTTCACCTCCCTGACCGTCCTGAACGGGACCGCGTACTTTGCCTTCAACGGCGACGGCGAAGCGGACGGTCTCGATCTTTGGCGGAGCGACGGTACCGATGCCGGCACGCGCAAGATCCGCGATTTCGCTCCCGACGGTGTGCTGCGATTCTCGATCGTGGCCGGCGCGACCCGGGTCTATTTCGTCGCCCGCGAAGAAGCCACCGCCCTGTTTCAGAGCGACGGCACGACGGAAGGAACGCGGCCGGTCATCGATCTGTCCTTCAGCGGCGGGACGGTGCTCTCCACGGTCGGCGACCGGGTCTTCTTCACGTACGACGACGGACTCCACGGCAGGGAGCCGTGGACGAGCGACGGCACCGCGGCCGGGACGCACATGATCGCCAACCTCGCGGCGGAAGCAGCCGGCTCGTCTTACCCGCGCGAGCTCGTCGCCGGAGACGGCCGGCTGTTTTTCGTCGCCCAGTCGGACGAACGCGACTTCTCCATCTGGAGCACCGACGGCAGCGCGCAGGAGACGAAGCTGGCGATGGAGCGCGACAGCGAGACCGGCGAGCTGACGCCGCTCGCGGCCTTGGGCGACACGCTCTACGTCAAGCTGCGTGGCTCCGAGCTCTGGAAGATCGCCGGAGAGCCGGGAACGGAGGTCCTGGTCAAAGACTTCAAGCCCGGCAACATCTTCGCGCAGATCCGCAGCGCGACAGTCATCGACGGGCGGTTGTTTCTCCACGTGGAAGACGGCAGCGGCACGGAGGTGTGGACGACCGACGGGACCACCCAGGGAACGGTGAAGCTGACCGACATCCCGTCATCTGCTCCAACCGGCCTGACGGCGCTCGCCGGAGAGATTTACACGATCTCCGGCAACGGGGTTCTGTACGGGCTCGGCAGCACGCCCGCAGAGACCCGCCGCATCGCACGCACCGAGGAGACGACCTCGGTGTGGGCGCCGGTGATTCCGTTCCAGGGCGCGCTCTATCTCTTCGCCGAAGCGCAACGGACGAGCGAGTCGATCCTCTGGCGCTTCTCCGGATCGCCGGCCGATGCGACGGTCGTGAAGCGATTCGACACGAACGTGATCGTCCGACCGTGGGCCGCCACCGCGGGAGAGCGCCTGCTGTTCACCTGGCAGGAGAGCTCATCGCATACGAACCAGCTCTGGAGCACCGACGGCACGCCCGAAGGAACGGCGATGCTGCGCGAGTTCTTCGCCGGGCCGGCGTTCACTTCGTTTACCCGCCCTGTCTCCCTCGGCGACCGCGTCGTCTTCGGCGTCGACGACGGCATCCACGGCATCGAGCCGTGGGTGAGCGACGGGACACCGGAAGGGACGCTGCTGCTGCGCGACATCCACCCGTCCGACTCCAGCCAACCGTCGGAATTCATCGTGGCGGACGACGTCGCCTACTTTTCCGCAACCGACGATCAACTCGGTCACGAGCTGTGGCGGACCGACGGGACGCCGGGCGGGACGCAACTCGTCGCCGACCTCGCCCCCGGTTCGGACAGCTCTCTTCCGGCGGGGATGACGCGCGTGGGCGACGTGCTGTATTTCTCCGCGACGACGAACGAGACCGGCCGCGAGCTCTGGGCCTACCCGCTTCCGCCGACAGCCACGGTCGCGATCGACGACGTGCGCGCTCACGATTCCCATGTGCAGGCCGCGATCCCGGTGCGCCTGACGCGCCCGTCGTCCGCGCGCGTCACGGTCCGCTATGCCACTGCGGACGGGACGGCGGCCGCGGGGCGCGACTACACGGCGGTCTCCGGCACGGTCACGTTCGAGCCGGGCGAGACGCTGAAGTCGATCGCCGTACCGCTCCTCAACGACCCCGCGCCTCGAACGATTCGCGCGCTCACCGTACGTCTCGAAAGCGACGACGCACCCGTGACGCGTCCTGTCGGTGCCATCGTGATCGAGGATGCCGATCCGGCGGCCGACGTCGCCCTCTCGCTGAAAGCAAGCACGAGCTATCCGATGCTCAACGTGACCAACAACGGGACCTCCGGCGCATCCAATGTCCGGCTCTGCGTAGCCTTGATTCCTGAGAACGTGACGCAGTACTGCGGCGAGCCGTTCGAGCTCGGGATCGGCGAAACGGTGTCGCGGACGGTGTTCGGCAGCGGCACGGCGATCGTCGCGCACGTGACGCAATGGGAGCGCGACCCCGATCCGTCGAACAACCGGCTCACTTCGCTCAGTTCGGGGACCGGCTCGAGCTCTCTCTACGTGATGCCGATGACACCGCGCGCGGGAGAGAGCGGAATCCTCTCCGTCGCAGAATCCTTCGTCTCCGGATCCTCGACGGTCGAGTTGACCTCTTCCGACCCGACGGTGCTCAGCGTGCCGCCCAGCGTCGTCATTCCCGTCTCCGAGGCTTCGGCGTCGACGACGTTCAACGCGCTGAAGGCAGGCACCGTGACGATCACGGCGAAGATGCGATTCGGGACCCAGAGCGTTGTCGTGCGCGTCGCCGGAGCGGATGAAACGGGGCGCAACTCCGCCGTCACCCATCTCGAGGCGTTCACCGCCTGGCGCTTCGGGGACGCAAACACTCTGACTGCCTACGTGAACGGCCTTTCCGAAGACGGCGCGCGGCCGACCGGGCACGTGACGTTCTTCGAGGACGACCGGGAGATCGGCCAGGTGCCGCTGATCGAGGGGATCGCGAAGCTGATCCTCTACGACCCGACCCCCGGCCCGGCCCGCCGCTACGCCGCCGTCTACAGCGGCGACGCCAACTTCTTCGACGCCTCCATCACGCTCCGGCACACGATCTTCATCCACAAGGACACAACGTTCATTCGCGCGGTGAAGGTCCCCGGCACGTCGGATGTCGTCATCACCCTCCGCGGCATCCCCGGATACGCGCCCACAGGAACCGTCACCGTCACCGGAGACGGCGTCGAGCGCCCGCTCGTCCCGCTGGACGATGCATCCTCCTCGGCAACCATCTCAGGGATCCCGGACACCACCCGAAACGTGGCGATCGCCTACTCGGGCGACGCGCACTACGACGCGGCCACGATCACCATCCCGATCGACATCGCGCGGAGGCGGTCGGCAGGGCACTGAACGGTGGCCCGGACTAAAAGTCCGGGCCACATTTGGCCACATGTGGGCCGGACTTTTAGTCCGGCCCTGCACTGGGAGGTCACTACGCGAACGGGAAGAGCTTCCGCGACCGGATTGCGCTCACCGGCACGCCGACGTTGCTGGTGAGGCTCCACTGCATGGGGTCGGAGAGCGCCGCGGTGGACGACTGGCGGAAGCGGAAGGTGGCCAGGCCGGTGGCCGACTTCAGCACGTCCGTTCCCTCCTTCGACATCCGCACCAGGCGCGCCACCACGAACCAGAAGTTGAACATCGGGTTGTCCCACTCCGGAAGGCTGGTGTCGGCGAACGTCGCCGCGCCGCCGGCGGAGAGTTTCTGGAAGTCGCTCTCCAGGAGGCTCGTCGACTGCAGCGCTGCTCGCAGCGACCCGAGCGCGCGGAGGCCGCGCGGACGGCGGGTGATCATCATCCGGATCGGGACGTACGGCGGGATGATGGCGTTCCGGTCGTCGAGGATCCGCAGCGACTTCCCGCCGATCGCGAAGCCTTTGGTGTCGGCGACCGCGACGAATTTGTTCATCGAAGTGTCGACCCACGTCGACCCGAAATCGTCCGTGGCCACGACGGCCGCGAGCACCTCGCCGAGGGGCTGGCCGACCGACGCGAGCCGGTCGGTGATCATGTCGTCCTTCACCAGCCGGAACGCGGCGTTGCGGTAGTCCTTGTTCCAATCCTCCTCGCTGTCGTCCGCGGCAAAGAGCTTCACCGCCTCCGCATCCAGCGCGATGTCGAGCGTGAACGAGATCTCCGCTCCATCCGGCGCGGCGAGCGTCTCGCCGGCCGTCTGGGTGAACCCGAGATCGTCGAGGAGCGTCCGCAATGCACCCAGCTCTTCGGCGGTCGACTTCGTGTCGCGCCGCGAGAACGTCAGTCGCATCGAACGGACGGCGCTTGCGTACGGCTCGGTCTCGCTCATCGTCGTGGCCGTCGCGTCAGTCGAGATCCAGGCGCCGCATTCGCTCGTCGCGCTGCCGGCCGCCACCGCCTGCACGAAGCCGCCGCTGTACGACGCCTCCCGTCCGGCATTCGTGACCTTCACGATCGACTCGTCGAACCGCGAGCCGGTGACCTTCTGCAGCTTCTGCAGGCCGAGGAGCGAGAGGAGGACGGTCGTGGCTCCGGTGCGCGTGTGGCGCGAGACCAGGATCGACTCGCGGATGGTGAACGGCAGGCTTCCGCTGTCGTCGCGGTCGATGCTGTCGAGGGCCGCGAGCATGTCGCGGACGCTGCCCGACGGCAGCTTCGCGCGCACCGCGTCCACCGCGGCCTTGTTCGCCGGGTCGAGCTCGAAGTCGAGCACCGCCGAGAACTCCGAAACGCGGCTGTATTCGAGCGAGACGTTGAAGCCGAGCGTCCCCTTGAGGAACTTCGCCGCCGCGGCCAGCTTCGCGCTGAGGGCATCCCACTGGGCGAGAATCTTCTGTGCCCACGCCTGCACCTTCGCGACGTCCGCCGGCGTGGTCGCGCCGAGGGCCTTCCCCACTGCCTTCGAGACGAGCTTCGTGATCGCGGCGTCGCCCGACTTCTCGATGGCATCGAGCGACGTTGCGTTCGCCGCCAGCCACTCGATCACCCCTTTCACCCCGCTCTTCTCCGCGACCTGCTGCAACGCCGCCGAGACTTTCGTTGGGGTGTCGGTGATGACGCGCTGGAGCTGCTGCGCGTAAGAGATGGCCTGGTCGACGGCCATCAGCACGGCGGTGTTGCTGCCGACCAGCAACTGCTCGATGCTCTTGCCGGTGAGCGACTCGAGCAGGTCGAGATCCTTCTGCGCCTGCGGGCTGAGGAACTGCTGCAGGTTCGGGTTCGCCGGGTCGAGCGCGGCGATCTTGTCGATCGTCGTCCGCAGCTCCGAGCCTGGGCCGGCATCGACTTTCATGAGCAGCGCAGCCCAGAGCTGCTGCACTTTCGTATCGATGCTGTTGTACGTGCTGACGACCGTGTTGATCGCCGCCAGCGCCTCGGTGACCTCCGCCGAATTCGCCGCCTTCTCCTTCCAGCCGGTGCCGGCGATCAGCTCGATCAGCTCCGTCGAGATCCGGTCCGTGAGCTTCGTCTTCACGTCGTCCCAGCTCAACGTGGCGATCGTCTCGAGGGCCTTGATCGCGCGAGGCAGCGGCGACAGCTCGAACGCCTTCTCCAGCGCGTCGCCGATGCTCGAGGCGTCGTAGTCGACCTGCAGCGCGAACGTCGCGCCGGCGGTGAAGCTGTCCTTCCGCGCACGGTCGATCCGGATGCGCACCCAGCCGTCGTTGTTCGTCTGCGCCCGCGCCACGACGACGTTCATGTCGTCGGACAATGACCAGCCGAGGCTCGCCTCGATGGAGTAGCGGACGCTCGCCTTGAACTGACCGGAGAGTCCTTCGAAGAGCTTGACCACCTGGTCGATGTCGAAGCTGCTGCCGAACGTCGCCTTGATGCCGAGGTCGAGATTGAGCGCCGCCTGGAAGCTGCTGATCTCTCCCGGCTCCATCGTCGCCAGCGACTCGAATTGCGGCAACTGCGCGGTGGTGATGAGCCGCGCCAGCGCCGCCGCCCGCGTCTCCGTCGCCGCGACCTGGAGGGAATGGTCGTAGTCGAACGTGGCCGAGCCGCCGGCGGAGATGGTGAGGGGGATGTTCGTGATCGTGCCGCCGAGATCTCCGGAAAGCTTGCCGTCGACGTGCAGCACCGCGTAGCTCTTCCCGCTGTCGGCCGTCATCGGCACCGCCTTGTCGAACGGCGCGACCTGCGTCCCCGCCGCACTGATCGAGACCTTCGCGCTCGACTGGGCGTCGAGGTCGGCGGTGAGGTCGAAGACCTTCAGGTCCGCCTTCTGCGCCTGGACCGCAACGTCCTGCAACGCGAATGCGGACGTCCCGACCGGCTCGAGCAGGCCGCTGTTTTTTACCTCGTCGTACAGCACCTCGATCTTGTTGACGACGCCGGAATCGAAAATCCGCCCGAGACTCGTGGCCATGGATCCTCCTGAACGTTGCGCGGAATGCTGGATGAATGGACGGGGTGTTTCGATCCATTCAACACCCGCGCGCCACGGGGCGCAAGCAGAGCCGACGAGAGGCCTCCGGCGGGCCGGCCCGGCCGGCAGCGTTGGTTGCCATAGGCTGAACGCACGCCTCTCGCTGGGAACGCGGTCCGAGCGAAAACAAACGCTGCCGGCCGTGCCGGCCCGCCGGAGGCCTCCCGGTCGCTCTCTCCAAAAAAAACCGCGCCCGCTCCGAAGAGCAGGCGCGGATCGAAATCAGACTTGCGACGTCTTTACGGACGGCGCAGCTCGCTCTCGATGTCGGCTTCGCTCCACTTCGCCTTGCCATAGCGCTCCTGGATCTTGCCGACGATCCGTTCGCGGTTGCCGTCCATCTGGTCGAGCTCGTCGTCGGTGAGGTCGTTCCACTTTGCCTTGACCGAGCCCTTGAACTGGTGCCAGTTGCCCTTGGCCTGTTCCCAGATGGCGTCGGTCTTCCTCTCCGCGGTCGTGTCCGCAGCGAGACCCCTCTCGGTCGCATGCGTCACGCCCGGAGTATTCACACCCGTGGCGTCCGTCGGATTCACCGATTCCGCGACACCCTTCCCGGCCAGCCCGCCGGCAACCGCGCCGATCGCGCCGCCAACGGCTGCACCGACAGGACCACCGACCGCGCCAATTGCCGCGCCGGCCAATGCCCCGCCAGTCGATCCGCCAGCCACGCCAACCGGGTGCGCGCCCGGTTCACCGGTAATCGGATCGGGATTCGAGTCATGCTTTTTGTTGTCGTTCATGCTTTCTCCAAAGCCGCAGTCGCTGAGCGCAGGAGCCCGACGGTTACGGGCTCGCAGACCACGCATCGCGAGCGGCTGTTCGACAGATACCAGAGCAACTCACGGGCCGCTTTCACGGCATCCCGCTCAGCCGTTGAAAATATTCGCAGAAAGACTCTTGAAGGTGACGAATGGAGGCCATCCGCGCCTTCCCTCCGGAAATCCGGTCGCCCCACCGCTCCCACTCGGGTAACGTCCGCCGTCCACCAGAATTGGAGGTACGAACGACGTGCTGTTCCGAGATGCGGCGACCGCATTCATCCGTCACTGCCAGTCGATCCGGAAACTTTCCTCCCACACCATCCGCGCCTACGAGCTCGACCTCGCCCGCTTCACCCAATTCCACGGCAAACGCGGCACCGTCGCCGGCTGCGACAAGACCGTCATCCACAACTACGTCCGCCACCTCTTCGACGTGCGCGCGCTCAAGGAATCGAGCGTGAAACGCCACCTTGCCACCCTCCGCTCCCTCTTCCGCTGGCTCGAAGACGAGGGGGACGGCGTCGAAGACCCCTTCCGTGGCGCCCGCATCCGCATCCGGATGCCCAAACGCCTCCCCCGCGTCATCGCCCGGGCCGACCTCCGCCGCCTCCTCGTCCACGACAAGCCGCCGCTCTTCGCCGACCTCACCGCCTACGTCGCCACCGAGCTCCTCTTCGCCACCGGCATGCGCGTCAGCGAGCTCGCCGGCCTCCTCGACGCCGCCGTCGACGTCGAAGACGGCACCATCACCATCATCGGCAAAGGCAACCGCC
The DNA here is from genome assembly GCA_035629865.1 of Thermoanaerobaculia bacterium. Classification (GTDB taxonomy): domain Bacteria; phylum Acidobacteriota; class Thermoanaerobaculia; order Gp7-AA8; family Gp7-AA8; genus QHVT01. The sequence goes on from DASPHC010000071.1 coordinate 33,821, forward strand.
AACGCCGCGTCTTCGTCCCCGACGACCTCAAGAGCCTCCTCACCGACTACCGCACCGCCCGCGACCACGCCACGTCGACCGCCGACACCTTCCTCGTCAACTCCCGCGGCGCCGCCGCCTCCCCCCAGATGATCCGCCGCCTCGTCCGCCTCCACGGCGAACGGAGCGCGGTGCGAGACCGCGTGACCCCGCACATGTTTCGGCACTCGGTGGCCACGTACCTGTTGGAGGAGGGGGTGGATATCCGGTACGTGCAGCGGCTGTTGGGGCACCGGAGTATCTCCACGACGGAGATCTACACGCACGTGGCGGATGCGGCGTTGAAGGTGAAGGTGACGGAGAGGCATCCGAGGAAGGGGATTGTGGGGTGAGGCAGGCCAAGGTGATGAATGGGTCTTTTGTCATCCTGAGCCCGCAGGAATGTCGCAGGAACGTAAGCATGGCGGCGAAGGACCTGGGCGGATGGGGGTGGGAAGCACGTCCATCGCTCCCCCTCCCGCCCGGATCCTTCGCCGTCATGCCTTTCGCTTCGTGGCGCCGGTCCTGCGGCTCAGGATGACAAATGCAGCCGCCGGAGGCGGCGATAGATCTGTAGGCCCGCCCTTCAGGCCAGGTCACGCGTGGGCAATGTTTAGAGCCCGCGTAGCGGGCGACAGAACAGGCCCTCGCGCAAACCTTCTGTTCTGTCGCCCGCTACGCGGGCTCGCCTGGGGCGCGTTGTGAAACCCGGCCTAAAGGCCGGGCCTACAGGTCTTTCGACGCCTTCGGCGACTCCCATCGCCGCGTCACAGTTCTACGAACACTTACGTAGCCCTCGAACAAACCTACGAAACCTTACGTAGGATGCGCATCATGCACCTGCGCGTCGCCGCTCTCTTCCTCCTGCTCTCGCTACCGCTCCGCGCCGATAGCACCTCCGACCGCCTCGACCACTACCTCACCGCCCGCACCAACCTCGGGCAGTTCTCCGGGACGGCGCTGGTGGCGCATGAGGGGAAGGTGTTGCTGCGCAAGGGCTACGGGTACGCGAATCTGGAGCATCTGGTGCGGAATTCGCCGGAGACGAGGTTCGAGATTGCGTCGTTGACGAAGGCGTTTACGGCGTTTGCGGTTCACGAGCTGGCGCGGCAGGGGAAGGTGCGGCTGGACGCACCGATGTGTGCGTACGTCGAGGCGTGTCCGGAGGCTTGGAAGGGGGTCACGGTCGCTCAGCTGGTGCATCACACCTCGGGGATTCCGGACTACGAGGAGGCGCAGGAGATGGGCTCCGAAGCGTATTACACGAGCCTGATGCGCGACGATTCGGCGAAGGCGTCGGTGGAGTGGGCGCGGGCGAAGCCGCTCGATTTCGTTCCCGGCTCGAAGTCGAAGTACAGCAACACCGGCTATCTGATCCTCGGCTTCATCCTCGAGCGGGTCTCCGGCAAGCGGTACGAGGAACTGTTGCGAGAGGTGATCTTCACGCCGCTGCAGATGACGTCGACGATGCACATCGACCGCACGCGGCCGCAGCTCCATCGCGCCGACGGCTACACGCACCAGGCGCCGCTCTACGACGTCGTGGCCGGGTTTCCGCTGACGTCGCCGCATCTGCGGCGCGTGCCGCCGTTGCGGCAGGAGGCGCCGCAGGCGGACGGCGGGCTGCTCTCGACCGTGGACGATCTGCATGCATGGGGGCGCGCGCTCCTCGGCCACGGGCCGTTTGCCGCGGAGGCGCTGGCCGGGCTGTTCCGGCCGAACGAGCCGGGGTCGTACGGGTTCGGCTGGGTGATCGGCCGGAAGTTCGACCGGACGCTCTACTCGCACACCGGCATCCTTCCCGGCATGGTCTCGACGTTTCATCTCTATCCGGAGAGCAACACGATCGTGATCGTGCTCGGGAACCTCGACCGCGCGCGGATGTCCAACATCGCCCGCGATCTCACCCACATCATCCTCGGCCGTCCCTACGACGTTCCGCGCTCGCACAAGGCGACTACCATCGACGCCGGGCGCGCCGCACGTTTCACCGGCACCTACAAGCTCGCCGACGGCCGGCTGCTCCGGATCGGACACGACGCGAAGAACGGCTGGCTGGAAGCGGAGGTCAAGGAGCAGTTCACCGCCGGTCTCCTCCCCGAGTCCGACCTCGTCTACTACGCGCCGATGTGGGAGGGGACGATCACATTCGTGCCGGATGCCGACGGAAGTGTCCCGGCGCTGCTGATGCGGCAGACGGGCGTGGATCTTCAGGGAGAGCGAGTGAAGGAGTGAGGTTCCACTCCATCCACGGAGAGAGACCGACCGGGAGGCCTCCGGCGGGCCGGCTCGGCCGGCGGCGTTATTGCCGCTCGGACCGCGTTCAGCGCGAGAAGCGTGCGTTCAGCCTATGGCAACCAACGCTGCCGGCCGGGCCGGCCCGCCGGAGGCCTCCCGGTCGGTCTTCTTCTGTTGGCTGAGTGAGGGCCGCGCCGGATTGACTTCCACCCATCTCTCCCCTCAAATGCCGGGATACCGAATCCCTCCTCCCCTCCGCCGGTGGCGACGTCGTTTTCACGAACGCTTCGCGCGCTCAACGACGATGCGCCGCGGCACATCCGCGGCGTGGCGATCGCGCTCGCGCTGCTTGGCGGGTGGATCGTCTGGGCGCTGGCCGGACGGGTCTCCATCGTTGCGGTCTCGCAGCGCGCGCGGTTCGAGTCGCGGGCCGCGGTGCGGCAGATCGCGATCCCGCTGAGCGGCCGCATCACCCGCGTCAACATCGCCCTCGGCCAGCGCGTGCGGCGCGGCGACGTGCTCCTCGAGCTCGATGCCGCCGACGCCACGATCCGGCGCGGCAAGGCGGTCGCCGACATCGGCAACCTCCGCCGCCGCATCGACGGCGTGACCGCGCAGATCGCGGCGACGCGAGCGCAGGCCGCGGCGCAGGTGAACGCCGCCGCCGCGAAACTGCAGCAGGCCCGCGAGAGCCGCACCGAGGCCGCACATCTCGCCACCATCGAATCGACACGCGCCGACCGGCTGGAAGGACTGGCGCGGCAAGGGCTGGTTCCGGCGACCGACGCGACCGAGGCGCGCAGCCGCGCCGACGCGGCGCGGGCCAGGGGACGCGGACTCGCGGCCGCCGAGGAGGAGGCGGCGAAACAGCAGGCCGAGGCCGCTTCCACGGCGGAAGTGGCCCTGCGCGCACTCGACAGCGACCGCATCGAGCTCCAGACGCAACTCGACGCGGAACAGGCGGCGCTGCAGCAGGCGGAAGTCGACATCGACCGGCAGCGCGTGCGCGCTCCGTCCGACGGCCGCATCGGCAGCTCCGCCGAATTGCGCGAGGGGACGTGGGTGGAAGAAGGAACGGTCGCGGCGTCGATCGTGCCGGACGCGGCGCGGGAAGTCGCGGCCTGGTTCGCGCTCGACGACATGCCGCTGGTGCGGCCCGGCCAGAGCGCGTCGGTGTGGCTGGAGTCCCTCGGGCGCGGCGGCCGCCGGCGCTTCACCGCGACGGTGACCGGCATCGAGCGCGACACGAGCGGCAGCGACTTCCGCGTCACGCTGCGGCTCACCGCACCGCCGCCGCAAAACGCCGCGATCGACCAGGGCTTCCCCGCGACCGTGACGATCGACGTGCAGCGCCTCTCTCCTTTCGACGCGCTGCTGCGCGCCGCCGGCATGCTCCCGGCTGCGAAACCGGCCCCGTGATGAAGGCCCGCTTCTTCGTTCCGGAGACGATCCAGACGTCGGCCGTCGACTGCGGCCCTGCCGCGCTCAAGTCGCTCCTGGAAGGCTTCGGCATCGCCGCGAGCTACGGCCGCCTGCGCGAAGCATGTCAGACGGGTCTCGACGGCACGTCGATCGACACCATCGAGGTCGTCGCGCGCGAGGTCGGCCTCGACGCGCAGCAGGTGATGCTGCCAGCCGACTATCTGGCCCTCGACGACACCGTACTGCCGGCGGTGGTCGTGATCCGCACGCCCACCGGCATGGCGCATTTCATCGTGGTCTGGCGGAAGGCAGGTCCGTTCTTCCAGATCATGGACCCCGCCTCGGGCCGGCGCTGGGTGCGCGTGCGCGACCTTCTCTCCAGCGTGTACGTCCATCGCCAGACCGTCCCCGCGGCGGGGTGGCGCGAGTGGGCTTCGTCGGAGGACGCGATGCGTGTCCTGCGCAGGCGCATCGCGTCGGTCGCCGGCGCACGGTTCGCCGAGGAGGCGATCGCGCGGGTATTGCGGGATGAAGCGTGGCAACCGCTGGCGCGGCTCGATGCCGCCACGCGCCTGACCGAGACACTCGTGCGAAACGGCGCGGTACGCCGCGGAGGCGAAGCGGAGCGGCTGCTCGACGCGCTGGGTGCCGGCGACATCCCGGCCCCGTTCTGGCCCGTCTCGGCCGCGGACGACGCGAACGTCGTGCTGCGTGGCGCGGTGTTGATCCGCATCGGCCGCGGCACCGGAACGGTCGCCACGGCGAACGAAGAGCTCGCGGCGGCGGTGCGCGAGCCGCGCGTCCGTCCTCTGGCGCGCGTCCTGTCGCTGCTCTCCCCAACCACGCGCAGGGCACTGCCGATGGCGGCGCTCGGCGCGGTGGTGCTCGGCGTGAGCCCGGTCGCCGAGGGGCTGCTTTTCCGCTCCATGTACGACCTCGTTACCGACGTCGGGCTGCCGCAGGAGCGGCTGGCGATCCTCGGCGCGTTCGCACTCTTCGCGGCGTTCCTGGTCGCGCTCGACTACGCCGTCACGAACCGCGCCGTGAAGTGGGGACACGAGCTGCAGGCGCGCTTCGCGACGTCGCTCTTCGGGACGCTCTCCACGCTGCGCAACGACTATTTCGGCAGCCGGCTGATCTCCGACCTCGCCGAGCGCTCGCACGCCATCGCCGAGCTGCGCAGCCTGCCGCTGCTCCTCTCGCGCGTGCTCCGCGCCTCGGGGACGTTCGCCATCACCTTCGCCGCGCTACTCTTCCTGATGCCGCAGGCGAGCGGGACGCTCGTCCTCGGCGGGCTCGCGCTGCTGGCGATCGCACTCGGATTCCAGCCGCTCTTCGCCGAGATCGACCTGCGTGCGCGAACACACACCGGCGGACTGACCCGCTTCTATCTCGACGCGCTGGCGGGCCTCGGGGCGATTCACGCGCATTGCGCCGAGCGGGCGGTGCGGCGCGAGCACGAGTCGCTGATGACCGACTGGGTGCGCGCGCTGCGCCGGCAGATCGCGGCCGCGGTGTCTCAGACGACGATCCTCGCCGCGGCGGGATTCGCGCTGGCGGCGGTGCTCATCCGCCGCTATGTCACCACGGTCGAAGATCCGGGGGGCGTGCTGCTCATCGCCTACTGGGCGCTCAACCTGCCGCTCGCCGCCGCCGACCTCGCGCAGCAGCTGCAGATCTGGGCCAGCCAGCGCTCCGTCGTGCTGCGGCTGATCGAGCCGCTCGACGCTCCGCGTGAAGAGACCGGAGCCGCGCGCCCGGCTCCTGCTTCACCCGGCGTCTCCATCGCGTTTCACCATGCGTCATTCGCGGCGGCCGGCCATGCCATTCTCCACGATGTCGATCTCGACATCCCCGCAGGCCTGCACGTCGGCATCGTCGGCTCGTCCGGCGCCGGCAAGTCGACGCTCGCCGGCGCGCTCCTCGGCTTCATGCAGCCGAGTAAAGGGGAGATCCGGATCGACGGCGAGCCGCTGACGCTCGCGCGCGCCGGTGCGCTGCGCCGCGAGACGGCGTGGGTCGATCCCGCCATTCAGCTCTTCAATGCGCCGATGGAGGAGAACGTCCGCTACGCCAGCAACGCGGACGACGTCGCCCGCTTGCCGTTCGCGCTCAGCGAGGCGGGACTCTACGAAGTGCTGCAGCGGATTCCCGACTCACAGATGCCGCTCGGCGAAGGAGGGGGCATGCTCTCCGGCGGCGAGGGACAGCGCGTGCGGCTCGCCCGGGCGCTCATGCAGGCGGCGCCGCGGCTGGTGATCCTCGACGAAGCGTTCCGCGGGATGGACCGCGCCATGCGCGACGAGCTGCTGCGGCGCTGCCGGCGGCTGTGGAGCGAGGCCACGTTCCTCTTCGTCACCCACGACGTCGAGGAAACGCTCGACTGCGACCGCGTCCTCGTCATGAAAGGTGGCCGGGTCGCCGAGTACGACACCCCCGCGGCCCTCATCGCGCGCGACGATTCGCTCTACAACCGGATGCGCGATGCGAATCGCGAGATCCGCGAGGAGCTCTGGGGAAGCGACGCCTGGCGCCGGCTCGAATTGCGCGACGGACATCTCGTGGAGGAAGCGCGATGAACGCCGGGCTGTCGTGGCCGATCGAACGGATGGCCGAGGCGACGGAGGCGATCGCGCGGGCGCGTGGGTGGGGGGCGGCCGACTCGCCCGGTGTCGAGATGGAAGCGGTGACGCTACGCTACGCGGCGGTCGAGAGCGAACTGCGAGCGCTCGGCGCGGCGCTCGTGATCGTCGATCCGGAGAGCGTCCTTGCGATCGTCCGCACCGACACCCGCCATGCGCATGCGTTGACGCCGGACGGGCGTCGCGTCGCCGTGCCGCTGCGGCAGCTGCGCGAACAGATGTGCGCCGGCGTCGAGGCGCGTTATGCGGCCGACGTCGATCGCGTGCTGACGATGACCGGCATCGCCACAAGACGCCGCGACCGTTCGCGCGCCGCGATGCTGCGCGAGCTCGTCGGCGACGCGCCGGTCGGACAGCTCCGGCTCGTCCGGCCGCGGCTCGAAAACGCTCGCGCCGTCGTCCGCGACGCGCGGCTCCTGAAGAAGGCGCTGGCGTTCCTCGCGATAAATGCGGCCGAGATGCTGCTCTTCGTCCTCTCCTGGTGGATCCTCGGCCTGATGGCGTTCGACACCCGCTCGCTCGACACGCTGTTCGCGCTCTGGCTGCTGGCCGCGCTCACCATCGTCCCGCTGCGCGCCGGCGGCGTCGCTGCCGCACGGTCGCTGGTCATGGAAGCCGGCTCGGTCATCAAGCGTCGGATCCTCCTCGGCGCGTTGAAGCTCTCGCCGGACGAAGTGAACGGCAAAGGAGTGGGCACGTTCCTCAGCCACGTCCTCGAATCGGGCCACGTCGAGGCGCTTGGCACCAGCGGTGCGTTCGCGGGGCTGACCTCAGTCATCGCCGGGATCGCCGCGATCTATGTCCTGAGCCAGGGCGCCGGCGGCGCATGGCACGTCGCGCTGTATCTCGTCTGGATCATCATCGCGGCGGCGATCACGGTGCGCTTCGGCCTGGGCCGCGCCCGGTGGACCGAGGCGCGGTTCGCGCTGACCGGGCACGTCGTGGAGAACATGACCGGGCACAAGACCCGGCTCGCGCAGAAAGAACCGGAGGAGCGCAACGACGGCGAAGACCTGCGGCTGGAGCGATACATGGAGACGGAGGTCGCGTTCAACCGGAGCGCGCTCCAACTCGAAGGGCTCCGCCGGTTGTGGCCGTGGGCTGGACTCTTTGCGCTCGCTCCGATCCTCGCCGTTGGAAGCGCGTCGACGGAGACTCTCGCCATCGCCGCGGCCGGCGTGCTCCTCGGCGCGACGGCACTGACGCAATGGACCGACGCGAGCGCCGGCGTCGCGGGCGCGCTCAGCGCGTGGCGCCGCGTGGCGCCGTTCTGGCGCGCCGCTGATCGCAAGGCGCCGGCCGGCAGCGCGGGCATCCGGGTGCTGCTCGACGAGAAGCGGGAGGACGATGGCCTGCCGCTCGTCCATGCATCGTCCCTCACCTACCGTCATGCCCGCCGCGACATCCCGGCGCTCGAACAGGTCGACCTCACCATCCGCCGCGGCGAGCGCATCCTGCTGCGCGGCCCATCCGGCTCCGGCAAGTCGACGCTCTCCGCGCTGCTCAGCGGAGTGCGGCCGCTGCAGTCGGGACTCCTCTTCTTCCGCGGGCTCGACGTTGCCAGCGTCGGCCTCGAAAACTGGAGAAGGCGCGTGCTGCTCGCGCCACAGTTTCACGCGAATCACATCTTCATCGGCACGCTCGCCTACAACCTCCTCCTCGGCCGCGCCTGGCCGCCATCGCCGGCCGACCGCCAGGAAGCGCTCGACGTCTGCCGCGCGCTCGGCCTCGGCCCGCTGATCGAAAAGATGCCGCTCGCTCTCGACCAACCGGTGGGAGAAACCGGCTGGCAGCTCAGCCACGGCGAGCGCACGCGCGTCTTCCTGGCCCGCTCGATCCTGCAGAAGCCCGCCCTGATGATCCTCGACGAGACCTTCGCCGCGCTCGATCCGAAGACCCTCGGAGTCTGCATGCGGTACGTGCTCGACCACGAAGAAACCGTCCTGGTCGTCGCGCATCCATAAAGCAAGAAGGCCCGAGGAGCTCTCGGGCCTTTCTCAACTTCCTCGAAGCGGATTGAGAGTCGACCGCAAGCATCAGTCGCTGATCAGGACGCCGCCACCTTTGACGTCGGTCTTCACGTTCACGAAGCTCACCTCCTTTGCGCGAATCACGTGCGGAAAATCAGTCGCCGACCAGGACGCCGCCACCTTTGACATCGGTCTTCACGTTCACAGAGCTCACCTCCTTTGCACGAGAGTCGAGTGCGAGAAAGTCAGTCGCCGATCAGGACGCCGCCACCTTTGACGTCAGTCTTCACGTTCACGAGCTCACCTCCTTCCGAGAAAGCAGATGCCGGAAACGAGGCCCGCAGCCGCGGACACGTTCGCGAGCATTTGGGTTCTGGGGTTTTTATGGACGGCATTCATTGTAGAACCGTCTGCCCGGGCGTGAAAAGGATTTCGGTAAACTTTGCTGAAGGGTTCGGTAGAGGTCCCTACGGCGAGACGCCGCCGGCGAGGACGCCGGCGCTCCCGGTAGCCGCCTTCGGCGGCTCGCGCCGTTACTTGTCATCCCGAGCGTCGAGCGAGGGACCTGGGCGGGTGGGGAGGCGCTGCGTGTCGCCACCCACCCGGAAGTCGATTGGTCACTGCATGAGCGTCGCGAATGATTTCGCTTCGAGGTAGGGGAAGCCGAGGGTGGACGAGGCGCGGATGGTGCGATCGAAGGAGCGCGCGGCTGCTGCCCGGTCCTTTGCCACGGCGGCGCGGACGGCGGTCACGAACCAGCCATACTCGGTCGCGTCGTACTCCCGCATCATCGACATCACCTCTTCGGGGGAGATCTTTCCCTGCAATCCCTGCACGACCGCGCCCGTCAGCCGATCGTCACCCGCATTCTTCGCGGCAGAGGCGAGCAGCTTGTCCGCGGCCCGGGCGTCGCCCTGCAGCAGATAACCGGCCGCGGTGTATGCCTGCAGCATGGCCCGTTGTGCCGGCTCGACGGTCTTCTCCGCCTGCGCGATGGCCATCTCGGCCTCGGCGAAGGCTCGCTTCTCCAGCAGACGCTGGATGCGCTCCTGCGCGGCCACGCCGCGGAGCTCTTCCTGCCGCATCGCTTCTTCGAGACGCGCATCGATCCCTGCATCGCCACGCAGGCGCGCCAGACGCACGCCGCGCAGGAACGTGTCCAGGGGATCGTCGAACCTCGCCAGCGACTTCTGCATCTGCTCCGCGGTCAGCCATTCGCCCATCGCCAGCGCGAGCAGCCAGCGCGCCTGCAGCACGTGATAGTCGTCAGGATTGCGCTTGCGAATCTCGTCGATGCGGGCAACGCCGCCGCCTGGATCGCCTTTCGCGATCCACACCATCGCGTAATAGGAGACGACCGACGGATCGTACCCTCCGGCCGCCAGCGCGGTGTCGTATTCACGGATGGCATCGTCATAGCGCCCTTCTTCCGCGAGGACATGTCCGAGCGCCACGCGCGGCCAGACGAGTTTCGGGTCGAGACGCAACGCCTGCTCGTGCTCGTCGATGGAGACTTTCGGATCTTTGGCAACGCGGCCGTAGAGATAGTGCAGCCTTCCCGATTGCGGTGAGCCGTCGAGCAGCTTCCGGTATTCCTCGCGCAACGCATCCCTCCGGCCCTGGGAGGTGAACACGTCCTGATAGGCGCGGTGCGCGTCGACGTCCGTCTCTCCGCAGTCCCGTACCCACTGACGGGCAGCCACCGAGGCGCCATCGTTCGATCCGAAGAGGCCGGCCATGTAGATCTGCGTCCGGCGCGTGCCGTTGTGACACGGCGACGTCGAGACCGCGCGTTCGATGGCGGTCTTCGCCTCTTCGCTCTTTCCTTCCCGCGCGCGAATGACGGCATACGCCGCCAGATCGACGTCGTCCGCCGGACTGAAGGCGACCTTCTTCACCGCCCCCGAGGTGCGCGAGTCGATCTTGATGCTCTCCGGAACGCTCGTGAATGCGTAGTCGACGTCGCGCTGTTCGAAGAAGCGCTGCAACGCCACGAGCTCTTCGTCGTACGAAGAGTCCTCGGCATTTTTCGCGTAACCATGCACCGCACGGCGGTAGACGCGTCGCGCGGCGATGTTGTAGACGAAGAAGCGGTCATGCCAGAGCGTGTCCCACAGCGACGCTTCGGCGATGTTGAAGGAATGGCGCTCGAGGTCCTTGCCGTCCTGCTCGCGCACCACGATCGTGTGCGCTCCCGGGCCGAGCTTCTGCAGGCGATGCGAGCTCGGGCCGAGGTCGAATCGGAGGGCACCGAGCTCCGCATGTACGGGGCGATCGAGACCGTTGTCGACGTAGACGTCGATGTGCTTCTGCTCGTCCCACGCCGTGAAGCCCCACGCAGCGGCGATCAGCACCAGTAAAGCCAGTCCGGCCCATTTGAGCGCCGGGCGTACCATGGCCGGCTCCTTCGGGCCGGTCCATTTCTTCTTCCTCCCGAACGGCCACCAGGACCGGCCGGCGCGCCGCTCCGCGTCGGTCAGCTCGTAGCCGAGCTTCTCTTTGCATTCGCGGATGAGGCGCAGGAACTTCTTGTCCTGGGCATAGCCCGGCTCGAGGGAGAGCAACTGCTGAAATGCGTGCAGGGCCTCGTTCCAGCGCGACAGTGTCTTCTGCGACAAGCCGAGGAGGTAGAGCGCGCCCCGCTTGCTCTCGTCGAAGGAAGCCGCCCGCTGGAGCATCGGTACGGCTTCCTCATGACGTTCGAGGTGATACAGGGTCCAGCCGCAGCCGTAGGAGGTGGCGGAATTCTGGGGAGCTGCCTGATACGCGGCCTGGTAGAACGACAATGCCCGCTCGTAATCGGCGCGGTCGGCGGCAAGCTGGCTCGCGAGCAGGATCAGGTCGACGTTCTGCGGAAACAACGCCACCGCGGAGTCGAGCTCGCGCTCCGCTTCCGTGCGCATCCCCCAGCCGACGAGGGTGTGGATCAGCTCCGCGTACGGCTGCGGATCGCGCGGCGAGCGCCGCATCGCCTCGCGCATCGGCGCCGTCGTCTCGGCCAGTTGCCGCGAGAACTCCGCCGCGGAGAGACGATTGTGGCGCTGGCACGACGAGCACTCATCGAGGATGCGGAACTTCCTGATGGGAATGAGCGGGATGAAGGCAAAGCAAAACCATTCCCGCGTGTCGTACGACGTCAGCGTCGCCGCACGCCCGCAACTGCCGCACGTCCCGAGATGCGAAGACTTGCTCTTCGCACCGTAATAGTGCGTACCGATCCCATTGATTGTGGCTGGCATGGACCGCCCCCTGGACTGGAATGCGGAACACGATACAGGAAGTGCACCCGAGGCCGCTCATCCGAAATGAAACGAGACCGCCGGCTGACCGGTTGCTCGGGAATGGACGTCCATGGAAGCCTCCTGTTGCGTTGAGACGTGCAGAGTACTTCTACGTTACGCACCTCCATAAATTTCCCATAAAAACCTCATATCTCACGCGGCGGACGCCCGATCTTGGGGTCACATGTCATTACAGACTGACCATTTCCGAGGAATGCCGCACCATCCCGGCTATAGCACCCAACAAAAGAGGAATTTTACGCATCACTGACTTTTAGCGCCTCTCGTCCAACGTGCTTTCACGACAGGGTTTTGAAAAAAACGATTCATTCGGGTGGACGCAGTCTGCGCTTGGGAGGACACGCCCACCATCCCGTCGCCATCACAAGTCGACAAGAAAGGTCCAACTCCATGAAAAAACTGCTGGCAGTATTCCTCATGTTCTTCTCCGTGACCGCGTCTGCGCAATGGCAGCCGAGCGGCGCAACTTCAGGCCCGATCTCCTACTCCGGCGGCAACGTTGGCATCGGCACCGCCACGCCAGCGGAGCCGTTGCACGTGGCCGGCAACGTCAGGACCGGCGGCTCGATGCAGGTCGGTGCGCAACTGGTGTCGCCGGCCTGGTGGAACTCCGGCGCCTTCTCCACCGGCTACATGAAGCTCGTAACGCCGATCGTCCACAACGAATCGAACATGTTCTCGATTCAGATCACCGGGTACCGCTACTGGGGGGTTTACCAAGTGATTGACGTCCGTTGCAACGGGTACGCGTACGATCCGGCGCCGGCGCCGGGGTCGCTCATCCACCAGACTTGTCACGCCGACGGGACGGACTTGCCGGTCGAGATTGCGACCGAGGTGCGCGGCACTTCACCCGATCCGGTCGTCGTCATCCGCATCGGCAACCCTGACACCGTCTGGTATTACGCGCAGATGACGTTCTCGTACATCGGCTGGAAGCAGAAGAGCGCCGCCAGCTTCACCTGGGTGAAAGGGGAGACCACACCTGCGATCGGCTCGAACATGAACAGCGCGGTGGTCGACGACCGGGCCGGAACACTCTCCCTCGGGATGGCGCAGACGTCCGGCACGCGTCTGGCCGTGGGTGGCACGTCACACCTGTCAGGAAACGCCGGTATCGGCCAGGCACCACACGCAACCTACCGTCTCGCAGTCAGCGGGGCGGCCGACACCACCACCTTCCCCGGCACGCCGTCGACGATGTCGATTGCTTCGAACCGGCCTTTTTCGACGGCGAACAACGGCGCCGGCATCGCGTTCAATGCCCTGTACAACAGCGGCGGCGACGTCGCCACCATCGGTGCAATCTCGGCGCTGAAAGAAAGCACGAGCGACGGTTCGTACGGAGGATCTCTCACCTTCGGAACACGGCAGACCGGCACCGGCACCGGGTCAATGGAGCGGATGCGCATCCGCAGCACCGGCGAGGTGGTCATCGGCCAGAGCGGCAACACCGGCACGAAGCTCACCATCAACGGCGACGTCGTCGCCAACGGCAGCATTACCGGTGTACGCGTGTTCAACGCCGTTTATCAGGACATCGCCGAATGGGTGCCGGCGACCGAGGACATGACTCCCGGCACCGTGGTCGTGCTGAGCCCTGGGAACGTCAATGAAGTCATGCCGTCCGGCCGCCCGTATGACACCAGCGTCGCCGGCGTCGTCTCCGAGCAGCCGGGCGTCCTCCTCGGTGTCGGCGGCGCGTCGAAAGAGCAGATTGCGACGACCGGCAGGGTGAAGGTCCGCGTCGACGCAACCGCGGCTCCGATCCGGATCGGCGACCTCCTCGTCACCAGCGGCGCCTCGGGTACGGCCATGAAGTCGATCCCGGTCGCCCTCGGCGACACGCAGATCCACCGTCCCGGCACCATCGTCGGCAAGGCCCTCGAGCCGCTCGACTCCGGCACCGGCGAGATCCTCGTCCTGCTGTCTCTCCAGTAGCGCACCGGCAGAAGGAGGGGTACATGAAAACAGGAAATCGTCTTCTCATTCTCGCGCTCATTTTCACGCTCGCGGCGAGCCTCGCGGCCGCACCGAAAGCGAAGAAGGGATTCGTCAAGGTGCTGGTACAGCACGGCACGAGCACTTCCGCGCCCGACCAGCTCCTCGTCGGCATCGCCGGCGAGGTAGTGCAGCGCTACGAGTCCTACACCGTCGTCCAGATCGAGCAGAAGGAATTGAAAGCCTTTGCTGAGCGCGCCGAACTGCAGGGCGTGGAGATCCAGACCGCTGACCACTTCGACCAGATCTATCTGCCGAGCGCCGTCGCCGACGCCCGGCTCGGCACGCGCGGCTCGCACCCGGCTCGCGCTCTCGCAGAAGGACTTCCGCCCGGGCGGGACCGGCTCTACGTCGTTCAGTTCGTCGGGCCGATTCTGCCGGAATGGCAGGATGCGGTGAAAAATGCCGGCGCAAAGGTCTTCACCTATGTCCAGTTCAACAGCCTGATCGTCGCCGCGAGCGGCGACACCGCCACCACGATCGCGGCGTTGCCCTACGTTCAGTACCTCGACGCCTTCCAATCGTTCACGAAGGACCAGAAGACGAAGAAGAAACACGGCGAGGTCCGCGAGTACGTGATCCATCTGGCTGACGTTCCGGGCGTGGAACACGACCTCCGGACCATCGCCAATTGGGGCAGTTCCGTCGGCGAGCCGAGGCGAGGTATCGAGAATGAGCTCCGCGTGAGCGTCCGGCTCGATGGCGGGCGAATCGACCAGGTGCTCGACCTGCCGCTCGTGGTCGGCATCTCTTCGCCAATCCGGGCGTCATTCTCGGACGAGCGCGTCGCCGCTGCCACGGCGGGCCTGATCATGCCCGAGAGCGGGCAGCCGCGGAGCAATCCGCATTACAAGGACTGGCTCTCATCGGTGTGTTCATACTGCTCGAACCTCCAGTCCGAGGGTTTCTACGTCGGGATCGCGGACACGGGACTGAACGGCGGAAGCGGCAGCGGCGCCGACCATCATCCCGACATCCCCGCGTGGCGCATCAACTGGGGCAGCAACTTCAACAGCAGCGCGAACTGGTATTACAGCCCCACTCTCGCGGACGTCCTCGGCCACGGTTCCGCCGTTGCAGGCGTGATTGGCGGGAATCCCTCGTCCACGACGGGGCAGACAGACGAGGGCGGTTTCTTTTACGGGACCGGCATCGCTCCCTCGAGCGGCATCTTCGTCACCGCGATCGATGTCAGCTTCGACGGGCTAACGCCTGTCGCCGATTCAGTCGGCGACGCCACGGCCAACGGCGTCTGGGTCCAGAACCATTCCTACAACCGCTACACCCATCCCAGCGACGCCGGCACCTGCGCCGAGTTTTTCGACGGCCTGTACGAAGCGATGTCACAGGAATTCGACCAGGCCGTCATCGACCACGGCGTAACCATCACGACGTCGGCCGGCAACCGCGATCAGCAACCGGAACATCCATCCGGCTGCGGCTCGCCATACATCATCGGACCGCTGACCCTCCCACCGGCGACGGCAAAGAACGTCATCTCTATGGGCGGCTCGGAGAACGTACGGGGCGATGGCGATCCGCCCTGGCCGTCGTGCCACAACTCGCTCTCCACCGACTTCTGCGACATCATGGAGAACAGCAAGCGGAGCACGCGCTACAACGGCTGGGCAAGCTTCTCGCTGAAGTGGTACATCAAGCCCGACCTCTTTGCTCCCGCCTCGCGGGTGGCCGTCCATCAGTCGACGGAACGAACCACCACGCCGAACTTTTGCAGCCCGGGAGGAGCGGCCCCCCTCGGTACAGACGATCTCTACATCGGCGGTACCGGTACCAGCTTCGCGGCCCCGGTCGCTGCCGGCGCGGCCATCCTGGCCAGCCGCCGCTACGCCGAGACGGTAAAGGTCAACAACCTGCCAGTGCCCGGGGCCGCGAAACCATCCCTGGTCAAGGCCATGCTCATCGCCGGCGCGAGGAGCATGTACCGCTCACCTTCCGACGGAATCGGATACGACAATCCCGGCAACCAGGCGCACGATCCTGCCCCGAACTCGCGGCAGGGCTTCGGCCGCCTTTCACTCGATCAGGTGGTCAGCCAGTACCCGGCACGCGTTTACATCAATGAGAGCGCCAGCCTCTCCAGCGTCAGCTCGAGCTGGTCGCAGACCTACAAGGTCCACGATCCGAACCTTCCGGTCAAGGTGGTCATCGCCTGGACCGACCCCGCGGGCATGCCCACGAGCGACCAAGGCACACCGGTCATCAACGACCTCGACCTCATCGTCGAGATCGGCTCGCCCTGCTCGTACCGGCATCTCGGTAACGCGCTGCATTGGGAGGATGACGCGCACGAGGAGGTTTCTGATTGGGACCCCTGCACCTCGTCGTCCGTCGACCACGCCAATAATGTGGAGATGGTGAAGTTCTATCCTGGTACGTTCAATCCGATCACCCAGTTCACAGTCACGGTGCGGGCCACGACCGGCATGATGAGCAGCGGCAATCCGCAGAAGTTCTCGGCCGTGATCTATAACGCCGGCGGCCTGAACGACACACTGCCTCCGGTCACGCCTGCCTCGCTCACCGCTACGGCCGTACTCTCCGGCACCTGGTCGGCGAACTTGACCTGGCCGTCGGTCAGTGGTGCCACCAGCTATGAGATCTACGCCAGCAGCGGCGGCGCCAACTTCACCAGCGTGGGCACGCGAACGACGAATTCGTTCACTCACAACGGCCTCGCCGCGTCGACTACGTATCTCTACAAAGTGCGGGCGGTGAATTCGACCGGCAAGTCGGACTTCACGGTCCTCGATCCGGCAACGACCGTTCTGTTCACCGACGGTGACCTGACCGGCGCGGCCATCAAGGCGGCTCACGTGAGCGAACTGCGCACCGCCGCCAATGCCTTCCGCGCCGCGGCTAGTCTCCCCGCGTACAGTTTCACCGATTCGACGATCACGGCGGGCACGACGCTCATCAAGGCCGCCCACATGAGTGACGTCCAGGTCGCCATCGACATAGCCCGCGACGCCCTCGGCCTGCCCCTCGATTGGGACTCGGTCAATCCGTCCGTCGGCTCGCTCATCTACCGCGGCGACGTCAATTCCTTGCGCGACCTGGTCAAATGATCGTTCGGGCGGCCTTTACCGGTCGCCCGAACATCGCCCGCTCTCCTACTCCACCCTTTTCGCCGGCATATCCATCCCGTTCTGATGCAGCACCAGGCTCGTTGCCCGGCCGCTTTCGTCAACAACAAACGTGATCGCCGCCTCCACAACCTTGTAGAAGAACTCCCGGTCGCCTTTCGGGAACACCTGGAACTTCGGCTGGCCTGTAGCCTGGACGAAGAGCTGGTCGCCTTCGCGCGTTACGGTCAGGACGAACGCGGGGGCGAGTTGGTAGCGGCCGAGGTAGCCGTCGAAGAGTTTGGGGTCGACGGTGACTTCCTTCGGTGCGGGCGCCGGCGGGGGTGCGTCTCCGATGCGTTTGGCCGGGGTATTGGCGCCGTTCTGGTGGAGGATTACCTGCGTGGCCGGGCCCTCGGCGCCGGTCTCGAAGGTGAGTTGGGCGTCGACGACTTTCAGGAAGAACTTCTTGTCGCTTTCCGGAAAGATCTCGAACTTCGGCTGGCCGGTGGCCTGGGTGTAGAGGCGGGTCTCGTCGCGGGTGACGGTGAGGATGAAGTTCGGCGCGATCTCGTACCGCCCGACGTAGCGGTCGTACAGCTTCGGGTCGACTGCCGCGACCTTCCGCTCTTTTGCCGGTTGCAGCAGGGGCGAGGCGGCGACGAGGAGGTGGCGGCCGATGTCGTCGATGCCGGCGTTGGTCGAGGTGTTCGACAGCACGACCACGCCGGTGCGGCTCTTCGGGTCGAAGCCGACGAAGGAGCGATAGCCGCCCGTCCCGCCGTTGTGCCAGACCACCTCGGTGCCCTGGACCCGGGAGATGTGCCAGCCGAGGGCGATCTCTGTCCCTTCCCCGCCGGTCGCGCGCCGCGCGGCGAGCATGGCCGCCATCGGAGCGGCGAGCGGGGACTTCGTGTAGCCGAGTTGCGCGGCGAGGAACGTCAACAGATCGTTGACGGTCGAGCGCAGCGCGCCCGCTCCCGCGAGCGTCGGCACATCCCAGTTCGCGGCCGGATCGAGACCCGCGTCGTGTCCGGCGGCGAGGCGTTCCTGCATCGCTTTCGACAGGGCGATGCTGGTGCTCTTCATCCCCAGCGGCTCGAGGATGCGCTTCCGGACGAGAGTCTCGTAGTCCATCCCGGCGCGCAAGGCGAGCACGTGGCCGAGCAGCCCCACGCCGAGATTCGAGTACTCGTATTGCGCGCCGATGTCGCGCGTCAGCGTCTCTTTGGAGAGAAAGTCGTAGAGCTGCACGACGGTGTAGTCGGCGTATGGATTGGTCGGGTCTTTCGGCGCGAGGTTCGCGGGGAGGCGCGGTAGCGCGGAGGTGTGCGTCGCGAGATGCTCGAGCGTGATTTTCTTTCCGCCGCGCTCCGGCACTTTGACCTCGGCCGGGAGGTACTTCGCGACCGGATCGGTGAGCGCGACTTCGCCGCGCGCCACCATGTCGGCCAGCAGCAGCGCCGTGAAGACTTTCGTCGCCGAGCCGATCTCGAAGACGGTGTCGCCGTCGAGCGTCCGCTTGTCGCCTTTCGCCAGGGCGCCGTGCGAGACGACTCTCCGCCCGTTCGCGTCGATCACGCCGGCGACGATGCCGACGCTGGCATGCTGCCGGTCGATCCGGTCCGCCAGGATCTTGCGGATCGCGGCGTCATCGGGGGCCTGCGCGAGCGCACCGTATGCGAATAGAACGAAGGTAAGCGTGCAAGCGAAGCGTTTCATCATGGTTCCCTCTGTAGACGGTCCAACTGGTCGATCTGGCGCTGGTATTTGCCGGCTAACCAGTGGTTCAACGGCACCGCGGCGATGACCAGGAGCAAGAATGTGATGGCTTCGAGCCGGATTATCGTAACGAGGTGCGGTTGAGCCCGGGCGAAGCCGAGGAAGAATACCAGCGGGCCGGGGACGAAGCAGAGCATCCGGGTCCAGAATGTCCGGCCGCGATGGAAGTCGCGCTGGCGGGCGAGCTCGGTCCGGAGGAAGTCGCCGGAGGCGGTGCTGCCGATGTCGCCGGGAGGCGGGTTCCGCCACCGGTTCTGCCGGATCTGCCAGGCCATGTAGGCGAGGCCGAGGATCGACAACACGGCGCCGAGGCGCTGGATCGGGTCGTTCGATGCAACGAGCCATAAGGTAAAAAACGCGACCAGGGACCCGCACACGAGGTACCCGCTGCGCCACCGCCTGCGAAGTTTCTGCTCCATCTCTTCCGTCCTTTGGTGAATTTGCTCCGGGGTCATCCGGAAGCCTTCTGTCTCCTGGCTCTGCCAGAGCTGGAGGACGTCGTCCCCGCGCTCATCTGCCATCGCGTCCTCCTGTCCTGAAGCGGCCGGCGAGGATCTTTTTGATCCGGTGCACGCGCGTCGCGGCGTTGCCGGAGGAGATCCCGACGATCTCTCCGATCGAGGCGGCGTCCATCCCTTCGAGGTAGAGGAGGATGACCTGCCGCTCCAGTGGGTTGAGTTGCTGGATGAATGTGTGGAGGCGCTCCACGGTCTGTTGCCGGCCGACCTCGGCTTCGGTGTCGCCGCTGTCCGGCAGGCTTTCGATCTCGTCGAGGCTGACCAGTGGTCGGGCGTTGGCGCGCCGGTGCCGGATGACGTGCGACGCGGCGACGTTGTGGGCGACGCGATAGACCCAGGTGCGGAGCGAGCACTGTTGCTCGAATCCGGCAAAGCTTCGCCACGTGGCGAGGTGGATCTCCTGCAGGAGGTCGCGGCGTTTCTCGGGATCGGCTTCATACGAGCGCGCCAGCCGCTCGAGCGCCGGCCCGAGTTCCGCTGCCGCCTGTTCGTAGAGTTGATCCTGCGCCATCCCTGAAGTGTGCCTCCAGTGAGGTAGTCAGCGGCGGTGCAGGTTTCTTACACCGCCGCGTCGAGGTTCAGGGGACGACGGGAGGCCTCCGGCGGGCCGGCCCGGCCGGCGGCGTTGGTTGCCCAAGGCTGAACGCACGGCTCTCGCACGAAATGCAATTCACGCGAAAACAAACGCCGCCGGCCAACACTTTCCCCCTTTCTGTCATCCTGAGCCGCAGGATTGATCCCATGAGCAGCAAGCATGACGGCGAAGGATGACAGGAGAGGGGAGACTATTGAATACGGTCTGCTTAGAATCATCAGCGTGTTCCCACGCATCGCGGCGATCGGTCTCCTGCTCGCGTCGCTCTGTGCGCTCGCCTGCAGCGACGGCGCCGCCGCCGAACGGCGTCCCACCCCGCGCGCGCTCGATGCGACCGGCCACTATCCCGCCGACATCAGCCCGCCGCCCGGCACCCAATATCCGTGCGCCCTGACCGCTCTGCCACGCGGACTCCCCGGTATCGCGGAAGCCGACCGCGCGTACATCAACCGCACCTACGCCCGCATCCTCCGCGCCACGCAGTCGAAGCTCGTCGCGCTGAAGGCTCTGTACGACCGCCGCGACATCTCCGGCGCGACCGCAAAGTACGACACCGCCGCCGCCAACCTGCTCGCCGCATTGCAGGCCGACGTTCCGCCGAAGGGACTCGAACCCTTCCACGCCGACGTCATCCGCGCAATCCAACTGCAGCGGGCCTTCTTCCAGAAAGCTGCGCCGCTGCGCTCCTCCGGCAGCTCGATGGAGAAGGTGTTCGAAGTGCCGGAGGGACGCGAGGCCTCCTCCAGACTATTCGCCGCGTGGGACGCCATGCAGTCGCGCTACCCGGACTGGCCGGAGCAGACGAAGGACAGCATCTACCACCATCTCTGCGCGCTCGATTTCTTCTGAAGGACTGCTCCAGTTCTCATCGCGCACGACAGTTGATCCCCGGGTGCTCTCCGGTTCCGGTGGCAACAGGACCCAAACCTGGATCAGCTCTCCCCGAGCCTCTCCGCAACCTGGCGCCTGAGATTGATCATGTCCAGTTGCAGCGACCAGGTCGAAGAGATTCTCCGGAGAACGACCGACATTGCCACGAACCCGAGCTCGATCCGCGAACTGGGCGTCACCACGACCGGCGAGCCACCGATTCTGTCCCCATCGACGAATGTGCCGTTCTTGCTGTTGAGATCCCGGATCGAGAACGCACCGCTGGCGACTGTGATGACCGCGTGGCGGCGGGAGATCGTGCCGTCCGGGATGACGATGTGGTCGGGTGCGCGTCCGACGACATTCTCTCCTTCCTGCAACAGGTGCTTCCGGCCTTCGCACAGCAGGAGCGGCGCCTCGAGACTGGCCGAATGCGATGACGCCACCGCGCCGCAGAACGCGTATCCGAAGCCGTGCGCGGTGCGGATGTACTGTGCAGCCCGGGCGTCATCACCGAGCGTGCGCCGTACTTCATTGACCACATTCGCGAGATTCGTTTCGCAGACGAACGTAGACGGCCAGAGCGCGTCGTAGAGCTCCTCCCGCGAGAGCGCCCGCGGCCGCACCGCCAGCAGCAGGTGGAGCAACTGCAGCGCTTTGGGCGAGAGATGCCGTTCCACACCGTTGCAGAGCAGCTGCCGCGATCCGCAATCAAACGCAAACTCCCCGAAATGAAACGTAACCGCTGCCGGCTTGGTGGAGCGGATATTGGTGCTCATGGAGCCTCCGAATTTTGAGTTGAGGCGCGCAGGGTACACCATCTTTGCGGACATCCATAAATTCCCCATACAAATCAGATATCTCGAGCGGCTGAAAACCGAACGCGTGTGCAGGAGTCATACAGATCGACCATTTCCGGTGTGTGTCGCCGCCATCTGTAGCTCCCCAAACCAAAAATGAAAAGTCGATGAACGTCGGCCTATAGGATGGCTGTCGCCGGCTTAATCGAGCTCTGTTGTTCAACCCAGGTACTGGCCCACTCTCCCCACTGTAGCGATCCGTC
Organism: Thermoanaerobaculia bacterium; assembly: GCA_035629865.1. Classification (GTDB taxonomy): domain Bacteria; phylum Acidobacteriota; class Thermoanaerobaculia; order Gp7-AA8; family Gp7-AA8; genus QHVT01. Next base: position 55,325 of record DASPHC010000071.1, read on the forward strand.
CGTAGATCCTTCCTGCCGCCCCTCTCACGCTCTTCCCGAAATCCACCGCAAGTAGAAATCTTGCGCTTCGCCATATTCCGAGGGAACCTCGGTGGAGGAGGTATCCGATGAACAGGAAGATCCGGAAGATGATGCGCGAGGTCGAGCGGCGCGGCGGAACCATAGGCTTGAGCGATTCGCTCCCCGACCACGTTGCCGAGCAATTCCTGCAGAACATCCTCGACTGCCCTGATTGCAGCGAGACAGGCAACCACGCCCCTGGGGGGATGCTGTCGTTCGACGGTCCGAGCATCGACAAGATGCTCGGCGGCAACCACGGAAGAAGCAGGGGGAGAGATCACTGAGGCTGGCCGTAGGTGGAACACGCAGCGTTCTCCATCCGCCCCGGTCCTTCGCCGCCACCGGAAGGACGATGGTTTTGAACGCAAGGAACTACGGCGAAAACGCAAGGAACCATCGAGTAGATCTATGGATCCATTGCTCCGGAGTCAAGGGCAATGACTCCGGAGGCAACAAAGTTGCTGCGGATCGCAACAATGTTGCCTCCGGACCCAAGATACATGGGTCCGGAGTCAAGGTCCTTGACTCCGGAGGCAAGGTTCCTGGCTCCAAAGCCAAGAACCTTGGGTCCAATCTATGGAACCTTCGCTCCAGACCCAGGAACCTTGGGTCCAGAGTCATGGACCTTGGGTCTGGAGCCAACATTGTTGCCTCCGGAGCCAACATTTTTGCCTCTGGAGCGAACATTCCTGCCTCCGGAGCCAAGGTTCTTGACTCCAGAGGCAAGGTTCCTGGCTCCAGACCCAAGAACCTTCGCTCCAGACCCAAGGACCCTGGCTCCGGAGTCAAGTTCCTTGGCTCTGGAGTCAAGGACCTTGGCTCCGGAGTGAAGAATCTTGCCTCTGGAACCAACATTCTTGCCTCCGGAGCCAACATTCTTGCCTTCGGAGCGAAGGAACTTGGCTCCGGAGCCAAGGTTCATCGCTCGAAAGCCATGTGTCTGGGTTTGAGGGTAGGGATTTCCTTTCCTCAGCCCCTCCTCTGACGGGAGCGGACGCGCAGTTGATGCGTGGTCTCCGAAGCCGAGGATTCCATGAACAAAATTTCGCGGATACTGATGGGGGTTGTGCTCTTTTCCATTCTCGCGGGGTCCACCGAAGGACAGCTCATCGTTTATGACGTCGACGGCAGTACGTGGACGCATGGGCATGGGATCAACGATGCGGGCCAGACCGTTGGGTACCACCTCCTGGCCGCGACGGGCGATGAGCGCTTCAGCTTCATCCGCGAGCCCGAGGGCTCGTTCTCGCTCTCAGGGGACTCCCTGCCTTGTCCCCCCATTTGCGGACCCGACCAGGCACACTCCATCACGAATGCCGGTGACGTGGTGGGCAATTTCGGAGACGACCTGAACCACGGCTACATCCGCACTGCGGGCGGCACGTTGATCACCTTCGACGTTCCCGCCAGTGCCAACACCTTTGCCGACGGCATCAACGCTGCGCTGCAGGTCTCGGGCTATTTCGATGACGCGGTCTGCCTCGCCCCACCAGCGCCCTGTTCGCACGGGTTCATCCGTGATTTCAGCGGAGCATTCGTCATCTTCGATGTCCCTGGAAGCACCGGCACGTTCCCCGGCAAGATCAACGACCTCGGCCAGGTCGCGGGGTCGTACAACGATCTCGCCGGTGATTCCCACGGCTTCATCCGGAACGCCAACGGGACGTTCGTCACGTTCGATGTGCCAGGAAGTGTCGCCACCGAGGCTCAAGCCATCAACAACGCCGGATTCGTGACGGGCGCCTATCTCACCTTCGAGGCCTCGACCGGCTTCCGGCGCCATGGCTTCGTGCGGTCTCCAAGTGGGGTGTACCAGACCATCGACGTCCCGGGCGCCCGCGCCACCATCCCCTCGGGGATCAACAACAACGGCGATGTGACCGGCTCGTTCGAGGTGGTGACTGGCAGTGGCCGCGAGAGCCACGGGTTCATCCTCACCGGCGCCGCCGCCGGGACGTCGATCCCCACTCTTTCTGTGTGGGCGATGATCCTCCTGATGCTCTCCCTGATTCCGCTGGCCATGTGGATGCTGAAGCGCTGAGGCGAACACCGGGGTCGTTCATCGCGACGGAACATCACCTTGGCCCAAAACACTTCGGTCGGCCGCACCTATGTCGCCGAGTACTTCCCTGGCGCAATCGTCGCCACACGAACACCGAGGATGGCCTGACTCCCGACGACCACCCAGGTGGAAACGCCGGTGATGGCGCCCGCGGCACGCAGGACGTGCTCCAGTTCACCGCGCTTCATCGCGAGCCGCTTTCCTGTAGATCTCCCAGCGCTCCTGCGGCGTGAGGATTCCGCAGAATGGATCGCTCTGGCGCAGGCGCTGCGATTCTTCCGAATCTTCAAGGAGGATGCTCCGGATCTCTTCCCACGGACGCTCCAGGATCTGCAGCCACTCGCGCGCCGGAACGTTTCCCTTCTCCACCCAGCGCAGGCAAACGCGCCTCGCCTGCTCGAGCCCTTCCTGCCGAGGGTCGGCGTCGATCTTCGCAACGATGCGGCGCACCATCTCGAGGCTGCGCCGGTCGATCGCCTGGTGGGTTCTCATGGTTATGGTTCCGTGCAGAGTTTAGCCGCAGTTGATCCTCGCATCTCGCGACGCGTCGCCGGTGAGTGACGGACTGCCTCCGCAGGTCGGGGCTGACCCGGTCTCGACAATGCATGCTCGCAGATCGACAGCAGTTGGCAAGACACGTCACCGGCGCCTGTCAGGATTGAACGTGATCAGCGTGCCGTGCTCGACGCACCTCGCGCTTTCGACAGTCGTGGCTTCGGCGCCGTCGCCACCGCCGGCACGTTCGTTACGGGGCGTCCTTCAGCTGCGCAGTCAGCAAATCGGCGAGATAGTCCGCTAAATCGTTGACGTTGAAATGACCAGCTTCCCAGTGCCGATCCGCCGCTTGAAGTGCAGCATAATACGGTTGGCGGTTTTCACGGATGCGTTCAGGGACGATCTTTGTACCCGGCAGTAAGGCACCTTGCCACAAGCAGATCAGGTAGTAGCATGCCGCTCTTGCGGTTCGGCCATTACCCTCAATGAATGGATGTATCCAGTTGAGGCGCCACAACGCATACGCGGCGAGTGTCGTGGGGTGCTTGGTCGGCCAGTTCTCATGAATCACAGACAGGCACTGGTCGACCAAATCCGGCACTTTCTCGAAATGCGGCGGCGTGTGGCTCCCGACGTAGATGGGCTGTTCGCGAAATCGGCCACCAAATTGCGCGATGTTGGCTACGGCAGTCGCGTTCAGCGACCACAACGTGTATTTATCGAACGCTTCGATGCCTTTGGCAAGGCCAATCTCGATGCAGTTCGTCAGAAGGTCATACTGCCGGAGTAGATTCCGCTCCTGTATTCTCGCAAAGAGTTAGGATCATCACCCTCTCACCGACATAGACGTACAGTTTGGCTATTTCAAGCGGATGTTTTGCGACGAGCGCCGAACGGACTCTTTGGTGATGAGCTCCGACTGATGAGGGGCGTTACCAAACGCGAAGCTGATCCGCTGTTCACGCAGCTCATCCTCGGATACTTCTTTGCTGCGCGCGTCGTCCAGCAACTTCTGCAGTTCTGGGCTAACCGAAAGATCGGACTGAAACTGCTTCCGTGCTGCCATGAAATCGCTCCTGCGGATCGAATGTGACATTCTGTACCATGGAAGAGAGTACCGCGGTTGCGTGCAGTGCGCAACCACACTGCACCTACCAAATACTTCGGGCGGCCCTTGCGGGCCGCCCGATTGGTAACTGCGAAAGCGTAAGCCTTACTGCTCGTCGTCGAAGTCCGCCAGCGATAGCGCGTCTTCGTCTTCGGTCTCCCGCTGCAGCAGGTCCTCGAGGCTGGGCTGGGCCGGGGCTTCGTCCTTTTCGAGGTAGATGTCGCGGTAGGTGGGCATGCCGGTGCCGGCCGGGATGAGGCGGCCGACGATGACGTTTTCCTTGAGGCCGCGCAGGTAGTCGACGCGGCCGGCGATGGCCGCTTCGGTGAGGACGCGCGTGGTCTCCTGGAAGGATGCCGCGGAGATGAAGGACTCGGTCGAGAGCGATGCTTTGGTGATGCCGAGGAGCAGGGGCACGCCGTCGGCGGGCTCGCCGCCGCGGTTCATGACCTTTTCGTTCTCTTCCATAAAGCGGAAGCGATCGACCTGCTCGTCGACGAGGAAGTCGGTGTCGCCCACGCGGGTGACGCGCACGGACCGCAGCATCTGACGGCAGATGACTTCGATGTGCTTGTCGTTGATGGCGACGGACTGGGAGCGGTAGACCTCCTGGATCTTGTCGACCAGGTAGCGCTGCAGCTCTTTGATGCCGAGGACGGCCAGGACGTCGTGGGGGTCGATCGGACCGTCGATGAGCGGGTCGCCGGCGCGCACGCGCTCCATCTCCTGCACGTTGACGTGCACGGAGCGGGGGACGCTGTACTCGTGGCGGGTGCCTTCGTCGGTCTCGACGATGATGCGGCGCATGCCTTTGACGATGGCGCCGTGATGCACGGTGCCGTCGACTTCGGTGATGACCGCCTTGTCACGGGGGTGGCGCGCTTCGAAGAGCTCGACGACGCGCGGCAGGCCGCCGGTGATGTCCTTGGTCTTGGTCGTGGCGCGGGGGATCTTCGCGAGCACGTCGCCCGGATGAACTTCCTGGCCGTTGTGGACCATGACGTGGGCGCCGGTCGGGAGGAGGTACTTGCGCTCTTCTCCCTTGCCGGCCTTGATGATGAGGGTCGGAGTGCGCTTTTCGGCAGCCGACGACTCGACGATGACCATCTGGGTGAGGCCGGTCACCTTGTCGGTCTCTTCGCGGACGTTCTCGCCTTCGACAATGTCCTTGAAGTTGACCTTGCCGCCGAGCTCCGTGAGCACGGCGCTGGTGAACGGATCCCATTCGACGAGGGGCTGGCCGGCCTCGACGTGCTGTCCGTCGGTGACCTTGAGGGTGGAGCCGTAGACGAGCGCGTAGCGCTCCTTCTCGCGGGACCCCGCGGCCACGTCCGTCGCCGCCGCCTTCTTGGACTTGCGGGTCGGGATGTCCTCCATGATCAGGAGCTTGCCGTTCCGGTTGATGACGACCAGCTCGCCGTTCTTGTTGGTGACGGTGCTGACGTTGACGAGCTGCACGCGGCCGGGTGCGGTGGCCTCGTGCTTGGACTGCTCGGAAACGCGCGACGCGGTACCGCCGACGTGGAAGGTACGCATGGTGAGCTGCGTGCCCGGCTCGCCGATGGACTCGGCGGCGATGACGCCGACGGCCTCGCCGATCTCGACCAGCTTGCCGCTGGCCAGGTTACGGCCGTAGCAGCGGCGGCAGACGCCGCGGCGGGTCTCGCAGGTGAGCACCGAACGGATCTTGACCTGCTCGATACCCGCTTCCTGGATGTTGTTGGCCAGGTCGTCGGTGAGCTCTTCGTTCTGCGCCACGAGCTGGTCGCCCGTGAGCGGATCGTAGATGTCTTCCTGCGCAACGCGGCCGACGATGCGGTCGCGCAACGGCTCGAGGATGTCGCCGCCTTCCATGATGGGGGTGACGACGATGCCGTCGAAGGTCTGGCAGTCCTGCTCGGTGATGATCACGTCCTGGGCGACATCGACGAGACGGCGGGTCAGGTAACCCGAGTCGGCGGTCTTGAGGGCCGTGTCGGCGAGACCCTTACGGGCGCCGTGGGTGGAGATGAAGTACTGCAGCACCGACAGGCCTTCGCGGAAGTTCGCGGTGATGGGGGTCTCGATGACCTCGCCCGAGGGCTTGGACATGAGGCCGCGCATACCGGCGAGCTGGCGGACCTGCTCTTTCGAGCCGCGGGCGCCGGAGTCGGCCATCATGAAGATGGGGTTGAACTCGTTGCGCTCTTCCTCGACGCGCTTCATCTCGGCGAACATCTCGTCGGAGACGTTTTCCGTGGCGCGGTGCCAGATGTCGATGATCTTGTTGTGGCGCTCGCCGTGGGTGATGGCACCGTCGAGGCGCTGGCGCTCGACCTCGAGGACGGCCTTGCGGGCGTTCTCGACGATCTCCTGCTTGCGCGCCGGGATGACCATGTCGTCGACGCCGATGGAGATACCGGCCTTGGTGGCGTAGAGGAAGCCGAGGTCCTTGAGGCCGTCGAGCATCTCCACGGTCTTGGCGTTGCCGTAGTTGATGAAGCAGTAGTTGACCAGCTCCTGCAGGCCCTTCTTCTTGAGCAGGCCGTTGATGAACGGGATCTCGTCCGGCACGTGCTGGTTGAAGACGACCCGGCCGACGGTGGTCTCGACGAGCTTCTTGTCGAGGTCGAGGATCTCGGCGCGGACGATGTCCTGGTCGTTGAACTGCTTGGTCAGGTCCATGAAGCGGCCACTGACGCGGCAGCGGATGGGCGTGAGCAGCTCGACCTCGCCGGACTGCAGCGCGATCATGACTTCATCGAAGCTGCCGAAAGCCTTGCCGGCGCCCTTGGCGTTCGGCTTGGACTTGGTGAGGTAGTAGCAGCCGAGGACGAGATCCTGCGACGGGACGGCGAGCGGCTTGCCGTGGGCCGGCGAGAGGATGTTGTTGGAGGCCAGCATCAGGACCTGCGACTCGACCTGCGCCTTCGGCGAGAGCGGAACGTGGACGGCCATCTGGTCACCGTCGAAGTCGGCGTTGAAGGCCGTGCAGACGAGCGGGTGGATCTTGATGGCCTTGCCCTCGACGAGGACCGGCTCGAAGGCCTGGATGCCGAGGCGGTGGAGTGTCGGTGCGCGGTTCAGGAGCACCGGATGCTCTTTGATGACGCTCTCGAGCGCGTCCCACACTTCGTTGGTCTGCAGTTCGACGAGCTCCTTGGCGGCCTTGATGGTACCGACCAGGCCCTGCTGCTCGAGCTTGTGGTAGATGAACGGCTTGAAGAGCTCGAGGGCCATTTTCTTCGGCAGGCCGCACTGGTGCAGGCGGAGCTCGGGACCGACGACGATGACCGAGCGGCCGGAGTAGTCGACGCGCTTGCCGAGGAGGTTCTGGCGGAAGCGGCCCTGCTTGCCCTTGAGGGTGTCGGAGAGCGACTTGAGGGGACGGTTGTTGGAGCCCTTGAGGACGCGGCCACGGCGGCCGTTGTCGAAGAGGGCGTCTACCGCTTCCTGGAGCATGCGCTTCTCGTTGCGCACGATGACGTCGGGCGCGCGGAGCTCGAGCAGCTTCTTGAGGCGGTTGTTGCGGTTGATGACGCGGCGATAGAGGTCGTTCAGGTCCGACGTGGCGAAGCGGCCGCCGTCGAGGGGAACGAGCGGACGCAGCTCCGGCGGGATGACCGGGATGACGTCGAGGATCATCCAGTCGGGACGATGACCGGACTTGCGGAAGGCGTCGACGACCTTGAGGCGCTTGGCGGCCTTCAGCTTCTTGATCTGCGACGTTTCGGTACGCATGATCAGGCGCAGCTCGTCGCTGAGCTCTTCGACGTTGACGCGGCGCAGGAGCTCTTTGATCGCTTCGGCGCCCATCTTGGCGACGAAGACGTCGCCGTACTGGGAGCGCAGCTCGCGGTAGCGCTCCTCGGGGAGGAGCTCTTTCTCGTTGATGACGCCCGTCAGGTCACCCGGATCGATGACGACGTACGACTCGAAGTAGAGGATGCGCTCGAGATCCCTGAGAGAGATGTCGAGCAGGTGGCCGATGCGCGACGGCAGGCCCTTGAAGAACCAGACGTGCGAGACCGGCGAGGCCAGCTCGATGTGGCCCATGCGCTCGCGGCGGACCTTCGACTTCGTGACTTCGACACCGCATTTGTCGCAGATGACGCCGCGGTGCTTCATCCGTTTGTACTTACCGCACAGGCACTCCCAGTCGGTGATCGGGCCGAAGATCTTCGCGCAGAACAGGCCGTCGCGTTCCGGCTTGAAGGTCCGGTAGTTGATGGTCTCCGGCTTGGTGACTTCACCGTAGGACCACGACCGAATCTTCTCCGGGCTGGCGAGGCTGATCTTGATGGCGTTGAAATCGTTGATCGCCTGCTGTTTGGCCGGTTGAAACAGTGCGTTGAAACTTTCCAATTTGCGCCTCCGTTTGTCAGGAGCGATTCAATTCAATCCTGGTGACCCGCGCGTTGCCGCGCGGGTCAGTTGTCCGTTGTCTTCGGATGCGGGAACTGCAGCTTCACGTCGGTTCCGAAACACTCCCAGCACTGCGCTTCCCAGTCCTGGTCGCCGGTGTAGAAGTGCACGGTCATGTGAATCGACCCGAGGCCGTGACAGGCACGGCAATCGGCGTTCGGCATGCGTGAAAGGCTAGTGACTCTGCGTCCCATCGTTGGTTATTCCTTCAACAACTCCACATCCAGACAGAGCGACTGCAGCTCGCGGACGAGAACGTTGAACGACTCGGGCAGGCCCGGATCGTCCGGAACCTCACCTTTGACGATGGCCTCGTAGATCTTGGAGCGGCCTTCGACGTCGTCCGACTTGACCGTGAGCAGCTCCTGCAGCGTGTAGGCAGCGCCATACGCCTCGAGAGCCCAGACTTCCATCTCGCCGAAGCGCTGACCGCCGAACTGCGCCTTGCCGCCCAGCGGCTGCTGGGTGATGAGGGAGTAGGGTCCGATCGAGCGAGCGTGGATCTTGTCGTCGACCAGGTGGGAGAGCTTCAGCATGTAGATGAACCCGACGCAGACCTTCTGCTCGAACATCTCGCCGGTCATGCCGTCGTAGAGGTTGGTCTTGCCGTCGTTCGGGAGGCCGGCGGCCTGGAGCTGGGCTTTGATCTCACCCTCGGTCGCGCCGTCGAAGACAGGCGTCGAGAAGTGGAGACCGAGGCTGCGCGCGGCCCAGCCGAGGTGGGTCTCGAGGATCTGACCGACGTTCATGCGCGAGGGGACGCCGAGCGGGTTGAGAACGATCTCGACCGGCGTGCCGTCCGGCATGTACGGCATGTCTTCCTCGGGGAGGATGCGGCTGATGACGCCCTTGTTGCCATGGCGTCCGGCCATCTTGTCGCCGACACTCAGCTTGCGCTTCATGGCGACGTAGACCTTGATCATCTTGATGACGCCCGGGGGAAGCTCGTCACCCTTCTGGAGGTCCTCACGGCGCTCTTCGGCCTTCTGCTCGAGGACGCGGATGCGGTTCTCGGCGCGCTCGACGAACATGCGCACGGTCTCGCGCGCTTCTTCTTCGACGGGCAGAGCGAGGAGCTCGCGGCGGCTGAGGCGGTTGATCACGTCGCGATCGGCGACCTCGTTCTTGCGAACGAGGACGTCGCCGGTCTTGAAGTCGACCACGTCGCGCTGCAGCTTCTGCTCGCTCAGGACGTCGGAGATCTTCTTGTTGCGGGCGTCGGTGATGATCCGGATCTCATCCTGGATGTTCCGGTTCATCCGCTCGATCTCGCCCTCTTCGATCGACTTGGCGCGCAGGTCCTTGTCGACACCCTTGCGGGAGAAAATCTTCACGTCGACGACGGTGCCCTCGATGCCCGGGGGCGTCTTGAGCGAGGCGTCGCGGACGTCGCCGGCCTTCTCACCGAAGATGGCCCGGAGGAGTTTCTCTTCAGGGGTGAGCTGGGTCTCGCCTTTGGGCGTGACCTTGCCGACCAGGATGTCGCCCTGCTTGACCGTCGCGCCGATGCGGATGATGCCGCTCTCGTCGAGGTCGCGCAGGGCAGACTCGCTGACGTTGGGGATGTCGCGGGTGATCTCTTCGGGACCGAGCTTGGTGTCGCGGGCTTCGATCTCGAATTCCTCGATATGGATCGAGGTGTAGTAGTCCTCCTTGACCAGCTTCTCGGACACCAGGATGGCGTCCTCGAAGTTGTTGCCGCGCCACGGCATGAAGGCCACGAGGATGTTGCGGCCGAGGGCGAGCTCACCGGCATCGGTGCAGGGACCGTCGGCGAGGACCTGGCCCTTGCGGACCCGCTGTCCTTCGCGCACGACCGGCTTCTGGGCGATGCAGGTGTTCTGGTTGGAGCGCTTGAACTTGATGAGCTGGTAGATGTCGGCGCCGAACTCGCGCGTCTCACCGGTCTCCTGGTCTTCGGCCTCGACGCGAACGATGATGCGGTTCGAGTCGACGAGGTCGACGACACCGCCGCGCTTGCAAACGACGACGGCGCCGGAGTCGCGGGCCACGACGTTCTCCATGCCGGTGCCGACGAGCGGCGACTCGGTGCGGAGCAGGGGAACGGACTGGCGCTGCATGTTCGCGCCCATCAGGGCGCGGTTCGCGTCGTCGTTCTCGAGGAACGGAACGAGCGAGGCGGCCACGGAGACGAGCTGCTTCGGGGAGACGTCGATGAAGTCGACCTTCTCCTTCTCGATGGAGACGAAGTCGCCGGACTGGCGGGCGATGACGCGGTCGTGGACGAGGTTGCCCTCGTCGTCGAGCATGACGTTCGCCTGGGCGATGGTGTAACGCTCCTCGTCCCACGCGGAGAGGTAGAACGCGTACGGCTCGGCTTCCGCCGACTGCAGCAGGTTCTTTCTCTTCGCGCCGGCGTTGGCGGCGTTGTCCTTGGCGATGCGGTTGTTCTCTTTCTGCAGCTCGCGCTTCTCGACGATCTGGCCGAGGGTGAAGTTGGCGTCGCCGGTCTTCACCACGCGGTAGTGGTCGAGCACGCGGGCGTCCTGCACCTTCTTGTACGGGCTCTCGATGAAGCCGTACTCGTTGATGCGGGCGTAGCAGGCCAGCGAGGAGATGAGGCCGATGTTCGGACCTTCAGGCGTCTCGATGGGGCAGATACGGCCGTAGTGGGTCGGGTGCACGTCGCGGACTTCGAAGCCGGCGCGCTCGCGCGAGAGACCGCCCGGTCCAAGGGCCGACAGGCGGCGCTTGTGGGTGACCTCGGAGAGGGGGTTGGTCTGGTCCATGAACTGCGAGAGCTGCGACGAGCCGAAGAACTCCTTGATGGCCGCGATGACCGGCTTGGAGTTGATCAGGTCGTGCGGCATCGCGGAGTCGATGTCCTGGTGGACCGACATCTTTTCCTTGATGGCGCGCTCCATCCGGACCAAGCCGATGCGGAACTGGTTCTCGAGGAGCTCACCGACCGCGCGGACGCGGCGGTTGCCGAGGTTGTCGATGTCGTCGACGCGGCCGACGTCTTTCCGCAGGCGGAGCAGGTAGTTGATGACGACGTAGAAGTCTTCCGGCGTCATGGTCTTCTGCGTGACCGGGGAGTCGAGGTCGAGCTTGATGTTGAACTTGAAGCGGCCGACGCGGGAGAAGTCGTACTTGCGCGCGTCGAAGAACATGCCTTCGAACAGGGCCTTGGCCGACTCGAGGGTCGGGGGGTCACCCGGGCGCATGCGGCGGTAGATCTCGATGATGGCCGCCTCGAACGACTTCGAGGTGTCCTTGCGGACGGTATTGAGCAGGATGTCGGAGACGAGATCCCACTCGGGGAAGATCACTTCCATCTCGTTGATGCCGCGGTCGCCGAGGACGGCGGCCCAGTCGGCCGGAACGTTCTCGCTGGCCTCGAAGAGGACCTCGCCGGTGTTGACGTCGACGACGTCGCCGAGGAAGACGGCCTTGTCGAGCGCCGCGTAGTCGACCTTGACGGTCGTCTCGTTGTGCTTGGTGAGCTGGTCGGCCATCTTCTGGTCGAGCTTGATGCCCGCGAAGACGGTGCGGACGGCACGGCGGCCGCGGATGGAGTGACGCTCTTTCGCCTCTTCCTGGTCGAGGACGCGGCGGTCGAACGTCAGCTCGGCGCCGCTGTCCGACAGCTTCACGCGGATCGGCGTGTAGAACTGGCGGAGGATCTCTTCGTCGGTGGTCAGGCCGAGGGCGCGGAGGAAGACCGACCCGAGGAACTTGCGCTTCCGGTCGATGCGGACGTAGAGGATGTTCTTCTGGTCGTACTCGAACTCCACCCAGGAGCCGCGGTACGGGATGATCTTGGAGAGGAAGGTGTGGGCGGATTCTTTGGTGAAGAAGACGCCGGGCGAGCGGTGGAGCTGCGACACGATGACGCGCTCGGTCCCATTGATGATGAACGTACCGTTGTCCGTCATCAGGGGGATGTCGCCGAAGAACACTTCCTCTTCCTTGGCGTCGCGCATGTGCTTGACGCCGGTGTCGGGGTCTTTGTCGTAGACGAAGAGGCGGAAGGTGACCTTCAGAGGAACGCTGTAGGTCATGCCGCGTTCCTGGCACTCTTCGACCGAGTACTTCATCTGCAGGTCCACGGGGTTGCCGCAGATGTCGCAGACTTCGACCCGGTTCTTGTTGATGACGCCGCACTGGCCGCAGTTGACGGTCTCTTCGTGCGGGTGATCGGTGATGATCTTCGCGCCGCAGTTCGCGCAGGTCATGCGCAGGTGCTCGAGGCCTTTGAGCTGTCCGCACTTGCACTCCCAGTTACCGATGGAGTAGCGGACGAAATCGAGCGAGCACGTTTCCCGGAAATCGGAGAACGGGAAAACGCTGGTGAAGACCGACTGCAGGCCCGTGTCTTCACGCTCCTCCGGCAGGAGGTTCATCTGGAGGAAACGCTCGTACGACTTTCTCTGTACGTCGATGAGATTCGGCAGAGCCATGTAGCTCCGAATCTTCGAGAAGTCGTGACGAACCGGTTCCTGTTTGGGCATGGCACCGTTCATACGATGTGACTCCTATGTGGCGACCGCGTCAGGCGAGGCCACATTGCAGGCAACGCAA
>DASPHC010000072.1:0-112655 GCA_035629865.1 Thermoanaerobaculia bacterium
TGGCGGGCACGGCCCGCGGCGTTTGTTTTCGCGTGGACCGCGATTCGAGCGAGAGGCGCGCGTTCAGCCTTGGGCAACAAACGCCGCGGGCCGTGCCCGCCCGCCGGAGGCCCCTCGTCGTCTCCCGGGTGGGTAGCTACACCACCCGCCCGGGTGGCAACAGCGATTTGTGGATCGCGATCGCGGCGATCGCCCCATCCGCCGCCGCGGTGATGGCGAGTTGCGAGCCGGCGGCCAGGTCGCCTACCGCGTACACCCCTTCGACCGTCGTCTGCCGGTGCTCGTCGACCACCACGTTCGGCTTCTGCGGATCGACCTCGCACCCGAGATCCTCGGCCAGTGTGGTCGACCGCTCGACTTTGATCGTAAAGAAAAGCCGTTGCACCGGGACGCGCTCGCCGGTATCGAGGACTGCGGCTTCGATGACGCCTTCCTTCCCCGTGAGGGCGACGATCTTCTCGTCCTTCACCGCAATCTGCTCCGCGAGCAGCTTGCTGCGTTGCTCCTCGTCCCAGTCGCGCTCCTGGCCATGCGTGAAGATCACCACGTCGTCGGACCACTGCAGGAGCTCGAGGGACAGACCGACCACGCTCTTCCCCCAGCCGATCACGCCGATGCGCTGTTCGCGCGATTCGTAGCCGTCGCAGTCGGGGCAATGGTGGGCGGTGATGCCGTAGTACGACTCGAACTCCGGGATGTCGGGAAGGGTATCGCAGACGCCGTACGCCAGGACGATCCGCCGTGCGCGCACGCATTCATTCGTCCCGTCGAGCGTGACGTCGAACAGATCGCCGTTGCGCTCGATCTTCGCCACTTTCGCGTCGCGCAGTTCGACGCCGGAGTACTCCGCCTCGTCGCGCCCGCGCTTGCGGAGCTCCGCGGGGGCGATGGCGTGATAGCCGAGGAAGCCGTGGATGGCGCGTGCCGGAGCGTTGCGCGGGCGATGGTCGTCGAGGAGCAGGACGCGGAGGCGGTAGCGCCCGAGGAAGATCGCGCAGGTCAGGCCGGCGGGACCGCCGCCGATGATGATCACGTCGTACGACATTGGCTGGCGGACTGTTATCGGTTGTCCGTCGTCAGTCAAGGGGCATTCATCGCAGGGAATGGCTTTTGACGGACGGACAGCCGACCACAGTCAGGGGAGACTGCAGCTTCGAGAGACCTATCTCCCGCCCGCGCTTGCGCGCATCGGCGCCGGCGACGCCTCTTCCACCCGGATCGAAACGTTGCTCGCGGAGACCGTGACGTTGGTCCCCTCGCGTTTCACCCAGACCACCACCGTGTACACGCCCGGCCCTTCGTCGAACGGGACGGCGAAGGAGAAGTCGCCTTCCTGGCCGAGGTAAAAGTGGCCGCGGCTGCCGTCGGCGTACTCGCGGGTGACCATCTCGATGGTGCCGTTCGGATGGCGGGTGTAGTCCTGGCGGAGACGCGGCAGGTAGTCCTTCCGGCTGCGCGGGAGGGAGTAGCTCTCGAGCGCGTTGGCGACGTGCGACGGCATGGTCTCCGGGAACTTCTCGAAGTGGACGCTGATGGCGTCGACCTCGGCGCCATTGACGGCCCGGCCGGCAGCGACGACGGCGTCGCCGATCGCCGCGCGGCGCGGCAGGGGAGCCTTCCAGGCGACGTAGCGGCGGATGAACTCCTGCACGAGGCGGAACTCACCGCGCTCCCACGCCAGGCCGATGCCGACGTGCGTGGCGTGCGGGTCGAGGATGGCGCGCTTGTGGCCGTCGTTCGGCGGCGCCTCGCCCATCATCGCGTCCTGGGAGCGGCGGGCCATCTCGTAGAGGGCGCGCTCGCTGAACGCGTACGTGGCCGACCAGGCGGCGGCATTCTCGGTCACGCCGTCGTTGCCGCCGGCGAAGGAGTAGCGCATGTACGGCGTCAGGCCGTCGGTGGTGAAGTGGCCGTTGGTGTTGTGGGCGATCTGCTGCCGGCAGTACTCGTCGCCGATCGTGGAGGCCGCCAGGTCGAGCTGCACCGGCGGGAGGCTGTAGAGCTGCCGGTCGCGGTTGATCAGCTTCAGCACGTGAGTGCGCAGCGTGGTGCGGGTCTCGTCCATTTCGCTATGCGCGAGCGGCGAGGCCAGCAGCACGATCGTGAAAGAGAGAATGGCGCGCTTCATCACGGTCTATTGTCTCAGCGTACAGGCAACAGATTCACCGCCGGCAATTCTTCCACACGGACCGAGACATTCGTAGCGGCAAACGGCGTGAGGAACTCCGGGACCGTCACCCAGACCGCAATTGTGTAGATGCCGGGCCCTTCGGTGAACGGCACGGCGAACGAGAAGTCCCCCTCGCGTTTCACGTCGACCTCGCCGAAGCGGTTCTCCGCGTACTGGTAGCGCTCGTAGTTGACCTTCCCGCTGCGATCGGGCTTCACCGACGAGCCGAGCTTGGGGAGGTACTCCTTCCGCTTCGCCGGGAGGCCGTCGGCCGGTTTCGCGCTCCGGTCCGGCAGCGGCTCGTGGTGGACGGTGATGGAGTCGAAGACCGCCGAGCCGCGCGGCCGTCCGGCGACGAGCACTTTGTCGGCCGCCGCCGCGGTGCGGGGGAGCGGCTGGCTGAAGGTGACGTAGCGGCGGACGAGCTCCTCGACCAGCCGGAACTCCTTTCCTTCCCAGACGATCGCGATGCCGGCGTGGGTGGCGTGGGGATCGAGGATGGCCGCCCGGCGCCCGTGCAGCGGCGGCTCCTCGGTCATCATCGACTCGTGCGACTGCCGGACGAGCTCGCGCAGGGCGTGCTCGGTCGGTTTGTACGAGACCGCCCAGCCGGCGACGTTCTCGCTGACCCGGTCTTCCTTCCCGGCAAACGACCAGCGCATGTAAGGCGTCAGGCCGTCTTCCTTCCCCGCCAGCACCTGCCGCGCCCGCTCCTCGGCGTAGCGGTTGATCTCCGGATCGAGCTTCACCGCCGCCAGGTTCAGCCGCGCGCGCTCCCGGTTGACCAGCTTCAGCGCGTACTTGCGCAGATCGTCACTGGCCTGCAGCGGCAGCGCCAGGAGGAGGAAAAGGAGGAGGGCGGATCTCATGCGAAGAACCAAACGCGTGCAATGGTAGATGCTCTTTCCCCCCTGTCATCCTGAGCCGCAGGATTGATCCCACGAGCGGAAAGCATGAAGGCGAAGGACCTGGGTGGGAGGGGGAGGGATGCACGCTCATCCCACCCCCGCCCCCCAGGTCCTTCGCCGCCATGCTTGCTGCTCCGTGGGGGAGAATCTGCGGGCTCAGGATGACAGCCCTGTGGGATGACAGGGAGAGTCACCTCACCGGCAACTCAATCGTCACCCGCAACCCCGGGTTCACGTTCTCCGCCTGAATCGCCCCCCCGTGCTCCTCGATCGCCTTTCGCGCGATCGCGAGGCCGAGGCCGGTGCCGGTGGATTTGGTGGAGAAGTAGGGGTCGAAGATCTTCGGGAGGAGGTCGGGAGCGACGCCCGGGCCGCTGTCTTCCACCGAGATCACCACCTTCGAGTCGACGCCGTGGCTGCCGAGGCGGACCCGGCCTCCGGGAGCGGCCTGGAGCGCGTTCTCGATGAGGTTGGCCACCGCTCCGCGGAGCAGCCGCTCGTCGCCGTTGAACGCCGACGGCGTGGAGGGGTCGATCTCGGCTTGGAACTCGATGCCGCGTCCGTGGCTCTGTGAGTAGCCGGAGGCGATGTCGGAGAGGAGGCGCTGCAGGTCGAGCGGCTTCCGGTGGATCTGTCGGTTGGACGCGTAGTCGCTGAACTCCCGCGAAGTCTCGCGCAGGGTCACGACCTGCCGGAGGATGTTGTCGACCGCGCTGCGCACGACCTCGGGGAGGCTCGGGTCGCCGCGCTCGGCGAGGGCGCGCAGGTGCTCGGCGGTGAGCTGGATCGGCGTCAGCGGGTTCTTGATCTCGTGCGCGACCTGCCGGGCCATCTCGCCCCACGCTTCGAGACGGTTGGAGCGAAGGATCTCGGTCACGTCCTCGGCGATCAGCATCTCCTCCTCGCTGTCCGGCAGCGGGACGATGGAGACGCGCAGGGTCCGTTCGTTGCCGTCGATGGAGACGTCGATCTCTTTCGACTCGAGGATCCGCGGCCGGTGCCCGGCCAGGAAGTCGCGCACGCCCGGCGGGAACTCGTCTCCGCGGAAGAGCCTGCGGGCCATGGCGTTCATCGTCCCGACGCTCCGCTCGCCGGCCGTTCGCGGTCCTTCCAGGACGACCACGGCGGCGTTGATGTTCTCGAGCAGCGTCTGCAGGCGGTCGCGCTCGTGGCGGAGGTCTTCCTGCTGCTGGCGGATCGAGTACGACATGTCGCGGAAGGTCGTGACCAGGAGGCCGATATCGGGATCGCGCGGGACGTCGAGGTGGACGTCGAAGTTGCCGCGGGCGACCGCGCGCGCTCCGGCGACGAGACTCTGCACGGGGCGGGTCACGCCGCTGGCGATGCCGAACGCCACCGCGATCGCGGCGAGGGCGAGAAAGACCAGTAACAGATAGATGGTCGTGGCGAGGTCGTTGACCTGCGCCTCGATCTGCCGCCCCTGCACGATGAACGGCAGGGCCAGCGTGTATCTGTGCTGCGTGCCGAGCTTGATCGGACTGTAGATCTCGATGTACTGCGTCGTGCCGGACTCGCGCTGCGCGCGGACGAGCTGCCGCTCGTGCAGGACGATGTCGAGGAAGACGTCCCCCGGCAGGCGCTCCGACTCCACGTGGGCGGCGAACAGGTCGCGGCGGCTCGAGGCGATCAGCCGCTCGCCGCGGTAGAGATGGAGGTCGTGCTGGATCACGCGCGCCAGCCAGCTGAAGACCTCGTCGTCGAGCTCCTGTTCCGGCAACGCCGACTGCTCCGAGCCGATGTAGTCCTTGATCACGCGCTGGGCGGTGTTGAGCGCGTTCTCCCCGCGGTCGATGTACTCGGAGTTGAGGCGGTCCGCCAGGTACGCGCGGACGAAGAGGACGAAGAGGATCAGCGGCAGAATGACGACGGCGGTGAGGTAGATGGAGGTGCGCGAGCGGAAGTCGAGCGTGACCGGCGTGCGCCGGACGAAAGCCAGCAGCCGCGGCATGGACGACCAGACCATGGTCAGCACGATCGCCAGCAAGGCCCAGACGGTCACACCGCCGGCGCGGCGGATCTGCTGCGCCGGAGTCGCCGGCTGCAGTGGGAAGGCGTAGAGCGCGTTCTCGCCGCGGCGCAGGTAGAGCAATCCGGCGTCCGGATTGGACGAGTGGACCCACATCCCGGTGCCCGGCTTCAGCCGCGAGAAGTAGCGGGCCGGATTCTGCGGCAGCACGTACGTCACCGCGGTCTGGGCGTTGCCCTCCGCGTCGTACACCGCCGGCTCGCGCTGCTGATGGAGCGTGGTCGCGTCGGCGGAGCCGCTGTCGAAGAATGCGCGGTAGATGTCGGCGAACGCGGTGGCGCCGGGGGTGGCGGCGGGATTGACGACGTGCACGCTGCCGAGACCGATGGTCGTGCCGAGGGCAGTGACGTCGAAGTCGTGGCGCATCAGCACCTGGCGGATGCTGCCGATCTGCAGCACATCCCCCGTCTCGGTCGTGGTTTTGAACTGCGGCAGGCCGACGCCGAAGCGGCTGATCTCGGAGCGGGTGAACTCGTCGGTGACGGTGATGACCGCCGGCACTCTCCATTGCGACAGGTCGGAGCTCAGCCAGAGTGCATAGGCGAGGTCCTCCATGTTCATCCGCCGGTAGTCGTCGGGGAGGAGCGTGGTCAGGTCGATGCGCGAGAACTCGGCGGCCAGCGTCGACGAGATCATCGTCGCGAACTGGCTTCCTTCCTCGGCGATCAGCGGCGCGTAGGTCTCGGCGACGAACCGCCGCGCGGCTTGTCCTTCGTGCAGGTGCAGAGGGATGTAGACCGCCGCGGCCACGAGGAGCGCGGTCAGGCTCGCCCGGAGCAGGAGGCCGCGCGCCGTCGCCGCGCCGCGGATGCCGGCGAACAGCGGCTGGATCAGTCCCGCTACCGCGAACGCGAACAGCAGGATCGACGCGAACAGCACGCCCTGGACGAAGGTCGCCGGCATGATGTGGTCCGGCAGCGCGGTGACCCGCGAGTTCGTGACGAAGTTGTCGACCAGGCGGATGTAGCCCCACACCCCCGCCGCCGCGATGACCGCCCGCAACACCGGCGGCAGCCGTTCGAGCAGTGGACGGAGCACGGCCACGATGCCGAGGATCGTCGCAGCGGTGAGCAGGAGATCGAACGGCGACTTGGTGAACGGTCCGAGGACCTTCGAGCCGTAGAGCTCGAAGTCGAAGATGCGGAAGGGGTCGTCCGGCGCGTGCAACTGGAGCAGCGCCGCGCGCGCGACGAGGAGCGGCAGGAGGGCCCAGCGCGAGCGGAAGACCACGCGCAGGACGAGCAGCGCGCCGATGGCGAAGAGGATCGCCGCGGCGCTGGTCCCCTCGGCGCGCACGGCTTCGAGGACTTCGGCCGACGACCGCGGCGTCACGTCGACGTAGAGCGTCGAGTCGCCGCGCTTCGACACCAGGAAGCGGCTCGTCCCCTCCTTCTGCTTCGGAAAGCCGCCGTGGAACATCATCGTCACGACCCAGGCGTCGTCGGCGTGCATGGCCGGCAGCCGGCCGGCGATGTTCTCCATGCGCGCGAACGACTGGACGGTGTAGGTCGAGATCGTGCGCGAGCGGGTCACGTAGAGGTTCGTGACGTCGAACTGGAACGTGCGGTCGGCGGGCGCGCGATAGTCCTCCCCCCACCACGCCACCGGCTCGCCGGTCTCGTCGAGGATGCGCGCCCCTCGTCCGGTCTTGCTGCCGACTTCATCGCGCAGGATGCGGAACAGCAGCCCGCGGTCGCTCTCCTTGCCGGCCATCCGCCGGACGATGCGGAGCGCGGAGGCGTCGAGGTCGGTTTCCAGCACCCCGATGCGACGGCGGATCTCGGCGACGTCGTGGCGAAGGTGATCGGCCGAGCTCCGCGCGAAACTGCGGCTCATCGAGTGGGTGCGCCACAGCGACGCGCCGTCGACCAGCGCCACGAGCAGCAGCACCACCGCGGCCAGGCGCGGCGTCGGGCGGCGCGTCAGCGCGAAGGCGGCGACGGCGAGCAGCGCGACCGCGATCGCGGTCCAGAGCTCAGTTCCGCCGAAAAGACGAATCGCCGTCGCGAGTGCGACGGCGATCCAAGAGTACTTCATAAGTTGAATTGTGCCTTACCCGGCCGAACGTACCGAGACAACCTCGTAACGGCCGTCCTTCTGCTCTTTGAGCGTGATGTAGAGGTCACGCTCGCCGGCAGCGGTCGACCAGCGGGCTTTGATGTGGTACTGCCCCTCGGAGCGGGCGCCACGGGCGCTGACGCGCTCGAAGCCGCTCGGCTTGACCTTGTTGAAGAGGCCGTCGAGCAGGTAAGCGGCCTGATCGCGTCCGAAGAAGCCGTCCTTGTCGGCCAGTCCGGGGAACTGCAGCTGCACCTGCGCATCGGAGCCGATCCCCGACACGATCGCGTCGACGTCGCCGCCGCCGAAGCCGCGCTCGAGGTTCGACATCGCCGCATCGAGGTTGCGGAACTGCGCCTGCGCAACCAGGGGGACGAACATCATGACGAGCATGACGAAAGCGATTCGCGTCCAGAGTTTCATTTGGGTTGTCTCCTGTGACCTTCCATAACGACCATGGTCACGTGGTTATTCTAAGTCAGGTCAATGGTTTACGTGTACTCTCAACACTGCGGTCTGTCCACTTCCAGTGACGTGATTCCACGCCGCCGCGCCTCCTCCCGAAAGTCGTCGGGGACCGGCGCGGCAACGCGAAGTACCTCATTTGTCAAAGGATGCGTCATTTCCAGCTCCGCCGCATGCAGCATCGGCCGGGCGGCGTTGCTCTCTCCATACAGCCAGTCGCCTGCCAAAGGATGTCCGATGGCGGACAGGTGCACGCGGATCTGATGGGTCCGCCCGGTCTCGAGGTCGATGTCGAGCAGCGAGCCCTTCTTCGCGGCCTCGCGGGGCGTGACGTGCGTGACCGCCCGCTTGCCGTCATCCCGCACGCCGAACTTGATGGCGCCGACTCGGGCGATTGGGGCATCGATCGTCTGCCGCTCGGCCAACTCGCCGTCGCAGAGGGCAAGATAGCGCTTGCGGATCCGCTTCCTTTCGAACTGCCGCGTCAGCCGGACATTCAACTCGCTGCTCTTCGAAAAGAAGATGACTCCGCTGGTTCCGCGGTCGAGCCGCTGCATCAGGAACGACGGCGAGGTGTGCCGCGCCACGAGCTCCTCGAGAAACGGCTCGTCCGGGTTGTACATACGCTTTTGTACGACGAGACCGGCCGGTTTGTTGAGGAAGATGAGAGTGTCGTCCTCGAAGAGGATGTCGAGCGGGGTCACGGAGGTTCATGGTCTCACGGGCCCTAGGACCGATGGGACCGATAGGACCTATGTGGGCCCAGGGGACCAATGCCCCCTGACCGACAACCGACAACTGACAACGCTTTCCCTACCACTCCCGATACAACAAAAACTCATCCCGGAACCGCGCGAACTCCCGCAGCGGCTCCTCCCACTCCTTGACCCACTCGTCCACGCTGCCGCCGCTTTCGACGAGCTCGCGGTACTTCGAGCTGCCGGCGAGGAGGTCGATGGCCAGCCGGTCGGAGACGAATTCGTAGGTCTCGGTGCGCCACTGGAAGAGCTCCGGGTTCATGTCGCGGGCGACTTTGACGCACCAGAGTCCGGTGCGGTAGGGCTCGAAGGTAGCGCGGTTGGTGACGTGCATCTCCACGCCGCCGCAGACCTTGTTCGCGTGCTTGTGGAACGTCGGCATGAAGTAGTGGGGACGAAAGCGGACGCCCGGGAGGCCGAGGTGGTTGAGGCGGTCGGCGAGCTTGAAGGAGTCGAGCCAGGGGGCGCCGAAGAACTCGAAGGGGTGCGTAGTGCCACGCCCTTCGCTGAGGTTCGTTCCCTCGACCAGGCACATGCCGGGGTAGACCGTCGCGGTGTAGACGGTGGGCATGTTGGGGGAGGGGATGACCCACGGCAGCCCGGTGTCGCCCCACCACATGGAGCGCGTCCACCCCTTCATCGGGACGACGTCGAGGTTGCAGTCGAGGTTGTGTACTTCCTTGTAGTAGCGCGCAAACCAGCGGGCCAGCTCGCCGGCGGTCATGGCGTGGCGCGTCGGCAGCGGAAACAGGCCGACGAAGCTCGAGTAGTTGTCCTCGCGGATGTTCCCCTCGAGATGAACGCCGTCGATCGGGTTCGGCCGGTCGAGCACGATCACCTGCAAGCCCAGCGGCGCCGCCTCGCGCATGCAGAGGGCCATGGTGTAAATGAAGGTGTAGTAGCGCGAGCCGATGTCCTGAAGGTCGATCACCAGCGCGTCGAGACCGCGGAGCACTTCCCGCCGCGGAGCGAGGTCGGTCTCGCTGGCGCCGTAGAGCGAGTAGACGGGAAGGCCGGTCAGCGGGTCGACCGAGTGGTCGACGTGGGCCATGTCCTGCGCCTCGCCCCAGATCCCGTGCTCCGGTCCGAACAGCGCGGTCAGCTTCCAGCCGCGCCCGTGCAGCAGCAGCGACACCGCGTGCCGCAAATCGCGCGTGACCGCGCTCTGATTGGTGACCAGGCCGATACGCTTCCCCTGAATGCGCCACGGCTCCTGGTCGACCAATACTTCCAATCCCGGCAATACGCTCACTTCATCTCCTTGAACGAGAGATGAGCGATGAGAGATGAGCGATGAACGCCGCCACCCCGTTCATCTCTCATCGTTCATCTCTCATCGCTCGTTTTTCTCGTGTTCTGTGTTTCCCGCAAGCAGTTCCAACGCGTGGGGAACCAGATGCATCACCGCCTCCAGGTTCTCCACCGCACCGCTCACGCTGCCGGGCAGATTCACGACCAGTGCCGCCCCGCGGGTGGCGGCCTGCGCGCGGGAGAGGGAGGCCATCGGCGTTTTCTGAATGGAGGTGGCTCTCATCAGTTCGCCGAAGCCGGGAATCAGCCGGTCGCACACCCGCATGGTGGCCTCGGGGGTGATGTCCCGCGGCGCCACGCCGGTCCCGCCGGTGGTGAGGACCAGCGTGTTCCCCGCCTCCGTGGCATCGACGATGGCGGTGGCGATGAACTCGATGGTGTCGGCGACGACCACCACCGCGTCGACGCGGTACCCGCGCGCTTCGAGGAGGTCGCGGACGGCGGGACCGGAACGGTCCTCACGGTCGCCACGGGCGGCGGCGTCGGAGCAGGTGATGACTCGTGCGCGTATCATGCGCCCGCGATTCTAATGAAGCGCAGCGACTTCTCCTTCGAACTCCCTCCGGAGCGCATCGCCCAGGAGCCGCGCGAGCGGGGGCGGTCGCGGATGATGGTGGTCACACCTCCCTCGGAGATTCAGCACGATTCCTTCGCCAACTTCCCGGCGTACCTGTCGAAAGGCGACGTGCTGGTGATCAACGACACCCGCGTCATCCCGGCGCGCCTCTACGCCCAGCCGAAGGGACAGATGACGCGGCCGATCGAGTTCCTGCTGACCCGCGAGCGCGATCCGGTGACGTGGGAGACGTGGTGCAAGCCGGCCAAACGGGTGAAGCCCGGGGACGTGGTGACGTTCTCCGAATCGCTGTCCGCCGAGGTGGTGGAGAAAGAGGAAGGGACGGTCGTCATCCGCTTCATCGGCGACATGACGGAGATCGAGCGCATCGGCGCCCCCCCGCTCCCCCCCTACATCGCCCGCACCGAGCCGCGCGAGAGCGACAAGGAGTCGTACCAGACGGTCTACGCCGCCGCCCGCGGCGCCATCGCCGCCCCGACCGCCGGCCTGCATTTCACGCAGGAGATCCTCGAGGAGATCGAGCGCCGCGGAGTCGAGATCGTGCGGGTGACCCTGCACGTCGGCATCGGCACGTTCAAGCCGGTCAAGGCCGACGACATCGCCGACCACCGGATGGACTCCGAGCGCTACGACCTCACCGCCGGCGCCGCCGACCGCCTGAACGCCGCGCTCGCGGAGCAGCGGCCGATCATCGCCATCGGCACGACCAGCGTGCGCACGCTGGAGAGCGCCATCCGCGCCGGCCGCGGACGCTTCCTCGCCGGCCACGCCGAAACCGCGATCTTCATCACCCCTGGCTTCGACTTCCGCGCCGTCGACCGCCTCCTGACCAACTTCCACCTTCCGGAGTCGACCCTGCTGATGCTCGTCTCCGCCTTCGCGGGCATGGATACGATCCGCGAGGCTTATGCAGAGGCGATTCGCAACGAGTACTACTTCTATAGCTATGGGGACTGCATGTTCCTGACGTCGAAAGGAAATCGATGAATCGAATTCTCGTGGTGTTGTTGGCTCTCTTCATCATGGCGATGCCGCTCGCGGCGCAGACGCCTCCTCCCGCTCCTCCGGCTCCGCCGACCGACAAGAAGGCCGACCCGAAGAATCCGGAGAAGGCGGAGCAGGAGCCGCGGCCGGTCGAGCAGGAGTTGCAGAAGCAGGAGTCGCAGCAGAAGGACGCCCCTGCGCCTCAGCCGGTGCCCGCGCCGCTGCCGGCCGGTGCCGTCGCTCCCGCCACGGATGCCGAGAAGAAGGAAGAGAAGAAGTGGGACGTCGCCAATCCTCCCGGACCGTCGTACGACGTGCCGATCGACGTCACCAAGGGCACCTGGATGACGGTCGACGTGTCGCCGGACGGGAAGGAGATCGTCTTCGATCTCCTCGGCGATCTCTACGTCATCCCCATCGGCGGCGGTGAGGCGAAGGCGATCTCCACCGGCATCGCCTGGGACATGCAGCCGCGCTATTCGCCGAACGGGAAGTGGATCGCCTTCACGAGCGACCGCAGCGGCGGCGACAACATCTGGGTCATGAACCGCGACGGCTCCGAACCGAAGCAGGTTTCGAAGGAGACGTTCCGCCTTCTCAACCAGCCGGCCTGGTCGCCCGACAGCGATTTCATCGTGGCTCGCAAGCACTTCAGCTCGGAGCGCTCTCTTGGCGCGGGGGAGATGTGGCTGTATCACCGCTCCGGCGGTGACGGCCTGCAACTGACGAAGAAGCGCACGGACCAGAAGGACACCGGGGAGCCGGTGTTCTCGCCCGACGGCCGCTATCTCTACTTCAGCGATGACGTCACGCCGGGCGCAATCTTCGAGTACAGCAAGGACCCGAACGATCAGATCTACGTGATCCAACGGCTCGACCGGGAAAGCGGGGAGATCGACCGCTACGTCACCGGGCCGGGCGGCTCGATCCGGCCGTCGCCGTCGCCTGACGGGAAGTCGCTCGCGTTCGTCCGGCGCGTCCGCTACAAATCGACGCTCTTCGTCCGCGATCTGGAGTCGGGACGGGAGACGCCGCTCTTCGACGGGCTCGATCGCGACATGCAGGAGACGTGGGCGATTCACGGCGTCTATCCGAACATCGCCTGGACGCCCGACTCGAAGTCGCTGGTCTTCTGGGCCGGCGGCGGGATTCACCGGGTCGACGTGGCCTCGAAGCAGGTCGCGAACATCCCCTTCCACGTGACCGGCACACGCCGGGTGCAGGAAGCGATCCGTTTCCCGGTCGCCGTGGCGCCGGAGAAGTTCGACGTCCGGATGCTGCGCTGGGTGGAGGTGTCGCCGCGCGGAAACCAGGTGGCGTATCAGGCACTCGGCTACATCTATATACGTGATTTACCGAATGGGAGTCCGCGGCGGCTCACGAAGCAGAACGATCATTTCGAGTTCTATCCGGCATGGTCGCGCGACGGACGGTCGATCGCGTACGTGACGTGGAACGACGAGACGCTCGGCACGCTGCGCGTCGCTCCGGCGGCGGGCGGCGAGGGGCGTGTGGTGACGGACAAGCCGGGACACTACATCGAGCCGGCGTTCTCGCCGGACGGCTCGAAGATCGCCTACCGGACCACGAGCGACGGCTTCCTTCGGCCCGCGGTCTGGGGCACCAACCCCGGCATCTACACGGTGCCGGCGAGTGGCGGGAAGTCGGCGCTGGTGACGAAGAAAGGCGCCCTGCCGATGTTCGGCGCAACCAATGACCGCCTCTTTTTCATGACCTTCGAGGAGGAAGGGAAGCGCGCCCTCCGCTCGATCGAGCTGGATGGCAGCGACGAGCGGCAACACGTCATCTCCGCATTCGCGACGGAGTTCGTGCTCTCGCCCGACGAGAAGTGGCTGGCCTGGACGGAGAACTTCGACGCGCACATCACGCCGTTCGTCCCGACCGGCAAGAGCGTCGAGATCGGGCCGAAGATGACCGCGGTCCCGGTGGCGACGGTGACGCGCGACGCCGGCGAGTATCTGCACTGGTCGGGCGACGGGAAGCGTCTCTACTGGTCGCTCGGGCCGGAGCTTTTCTCGCGCGACGTGAAGGACGCGTTCGCGTTCCTCGAAGGGGCGCCGGAGAAGCTGCCGGAGGCGCCGCAGAGCGGCACGAACATCGGCTTCACCGAAACGTACGACGTCCCGTCCGGCGCGGTCGCCTTCACGAACGCCCGCATCATCACGATGCGCCCGCCCGAGAGTGCGGATTCGATCGCGGAAGTGATCGAGAACGGGACGGTGGTGGTCCAAGGGAGCCGGATCGTCGCGGTCGGGGCGAACGTGAACGTCCCGTCGGGCGCCAAGGTCGTCGACGCGGCAGGGAAGACGATCATGCCGGGCCTGATCGACGTGCACTGGCACGGCTCGATGGGGGCGGACCAGATCATCCCGCAGCAGAGCTGGATCAACTACGCCTCGCTGGCGTTCGGGGTGACGACGATTCACGACCCTTCGAACGACACGGCGGAGATCTTCTCGGCGAGCGAGATGGCGAAGGCGGGCCGGATCGTCGCGCCGCGCATCTTCTCCACCGGCACGATCCTCTACGGCGCGAAGGCACCGTTCAAGGCGGAGATCAGTTCGCTCGACGACGCGCTCGCGCACCTGCGCCGCATGAAGGCCGTGGGCGCATTCAGCGTGAAGAGCTACAACCAGCCGCGGCGCGACCAGCGGCAGCAGGTCATCGAGGCGGCGCGGCAGGTCGGAATGATGGTCGTCCCCGAGGGAGGATCGCTGTTCCAGCACAACATGACCGAGGTCGTGGACGGGCACACCGGCATCGAGCACTCCATCCCGGTCGGCCGCATCTACGACGACGTGCTGCAGCTCTGGTCGAAGACCAGGGTGGGCTACACGCCGACGCTGATCGTCGGGTACGGCGGAAGCTTCGGCGAGAACTACTGGTATGAGACGACGGACGTCTGGGCCGACCAGCGGCTGCAGACGTTCGTGCCGCGGCGCATCCTCGACTCGGCCGCCCGTCGCCGGCCGATGATTCCGGAGGACGAGCACAATCACGTCGACAATGCGCGGATCGCGGCGCAACTGCAGGACGCCGGCGTGAGCGTGCAGCTCGGTGCGCACGGCCAGCGGGAGGGATTGGGCGTGCACTGGGAGCTCTGGATGTTCCGCCAGGGCGGCATGACGCCGATGGAAGCGCTCCGCGCCGCCACGCTCGACGGCGCGAAGTACCTCGGCATGGACCGCGAGATCGGCTCCCTGGAGCCGGGCAAGCTGGCCGACCTGATCGTGCTCGACCGCAATCCGCTGGAAAGTCCCCAGAACTCGCACTCCGTTCGCTACACGATGGTCAACGGCCGTCTCTTCGACGCCGCCACGATGAACGAGGTCGGTAACCATCCCCGGACGCGCAAGCCGTTCTTCTTCCAGACGGTGGGTGGGGAGACGTGGGGAGCGGCGGCCACGGAGGCGGTGAGCCACAGCGACGATTGATTTAGGAGGGCCGAGGGCAAAGGGCCGAGGGCCGAGGGAGGCGTCAGGATCATCCCTTGGCCCTTAGCCCTCGGCCCTCGGCTCTACCAGTACGTGGTCGTCACCTCGCAGTCCCCTTCCACCACCGCCTGACAGGCCATGCGCTCGTCGGATGCGAATCCGTGGGTGGTGCCGAAGCGTACTTCGATGGCGGTGGCGGGGGTGAGGTGCTCGGCGCCGGAG
The DNA here is from genome assembly GCA_035629865.1 of Thermoanaerobaculia bacterium. Taxonomy (GTDB): domain Bacteria; phylum Acidobacteriota; class Thermoanaerobaculia; order Gp7-AA8; family Gp7-AA8; genus QHVT01. Next base: position 14,956 of record DASPHC010000072.1, read on the forward strand.
AGGACCTGCACGCGGCAGCGGGTGCAGACGCCGACGCCGCCGCAGGAGTTGCCGAGGGGGACGCCGGCGCGGCGGGCGACGTCGAGGAGAGTCTCGTCGTCCCGGGCTGCCGCCTGACGGTCCAGCGGGGTGAATGTAACGACCTTTGACTGGGCGTTCACCGGGATTTCGCATCCACGGACAAAACTTTCATCCGTGCCCGACGTCTATATCACCAGAGAACACAACGTGCGGAGGAAGTGATGAACACGAAAAGGAAAAACGACGAGATCGAGATCGCGGAGGAAATCGTAGGGATCCTCCCGGCCGGGGTCGCGCGTGAGTTCTCCTCCGACCGCGGGTCGATTCGCTACGCGGTACGCGCCGAGGGGATGAAACTGCGGACGATCGTCCTGAGCCGCAGGTCGCTGCGGAAGCTGATCGATGACCCGCTGCGCGCCGTGAAAGTCGAGTACCTGCAGCGCGACCTGCTCAACGGCGCCCCCTTCCGGAGCGAGTTCTGCTATCCGCGGCCGGTGGTCCATGTCCAGACGCTCGGCCGGGCTCTGCCGCTGGTGTGGCCGCTGGCTTCGGCCCGCTGAACGCAACAATCCGGTGACGGCGGCTGACGTTTCGTAGCTGGGCCACTTGCATTTCCGTCTTTTCGACGCCATATTGTCGATATGGCTGTCGAATTGGATGAGCTGGATCACCGGATCGTCGCTCTCCTCCTGAAGGACGGCCGGACTCCCGCCGCGCAGATCGCCGAGCAGATCGGCCTCTCGCGCCCCGCGGTGGCAGACCGGCTGGACAAGCTGGAGCGGCAGGGAGTGATCCGCGGGACGACCGCCGTCGTCGATCCTACCGCCCTCGGGCGCTCGATCACCGCTTTCGTCTCGGCCCGCGGAGCAACGCTCTCGCCGGCGGGGTGGAAGAAGTTTCGCGAGCTGATGTCGCGCGAAGAGGTGCTGGAAGTCCACACCGTCGCCGGCGACGACTGTTTTCTGCTGAAAGTGCGCGCGGTGTCGATCGGCGCGCTGAACACGCTGACCCAGCAGCTCACCGCCGTGCCGCTGTCGCTGGCCACGCGGACGACCATCGTCATGGAAACCCACTGCGAGAAGGTCGGCGGCATCGACCTGGGAGGAAACGGGTCATGAAGCACGAGCGCGCCGTGGCGTACAGCGCCTTTGTCATCATCTGCATCGTCTGGGGGACGACCTACCTCGGGATCGCCATCGCCCTCGAGACCGTCCCGCCGCTGCTCCTCACCGGCTCCCGCTTCGTCGTGGCCGGCCTGATCATGCTGGCTATCGCGAAGCTGCGCGGTGAGACGATTCCCTTCGACCGGCGCACGCTGATGAACCTGGCCCTGGTCGGCTTCCTGCTGGTCGGTGTCGGCAACCTGGCGGTGGTCTGGGCCGAACAGTGGGTCCCGAGCGGGATGGCCGCGCTCCTCGTGGCGACGGCTCCCTTCTGGATGGCGATCATCGAGATGTTCCGCAAGACCGGCGAGCGGGTGTCGCTGCAGAGCGGCTTCGGCATGGCCATCGGCTTCATCGGCGTGGCGCTGCTGGTTACGCCGCGCGGCTCCGGCAACGCCTGGGGCACCGGCCTGCTCCTCGGCGCGCTGGCGATCCAGGTCGGCGGCATCTGCTGGCAGCTCGGCTCCGCCCACGCCAAGTACAACCTCAAGCACGTGCCGCTGCTGTCCGCGTCCGCGCTGCAGATGTTCTTCGGCGGAGCCATCGTCACGATCGCCGGCTTCGCGATCGGCGAGGGACCGCGCTTCGCGTTGAATCCGCGGACGTTCGCGGCGCTGGCGTACCTGACCCTCTTCGGCTCCGTGATCGCATACAGCGCGTACCTCTTCGCGCTCTCCCACATGCGCACCACGCACACCTCGCTCTACGCCTACATCAACCCGGTCGTCGCCGTCTTCCTCGGGTGGCTGGTCCTCAGCGAGCCGCTGACCGTCCTGTCGATCGTGGCCATGGTCGTCATCCTCGCCGGCGTCGCACTGGTCCAGACCGCGGGGTGGCGGAAAGCCGCCCCGAAGCTGGAGGTGGTGCCGGTGAAGAAGGCGGCGTGAGCCTTCACGCCGCGGATGCGAACACCGGGAATCCGCGAGGTACGCCCTCGCGGATTCGCTGCGGGTCGAAGTCGCGGCGGACGTGAAGGATTCGGCGCATCTTCAGGATGTTCCCGGCGAGGCGATAGATGAAGCGGTAACGGCCGACGATCATCTCGCGGTACTCACCTCCCGGCGTGCTGCGGTGACGATGGCCCATCTCCGGATGAAGCTCGATCATCTCGAGCATGCTCCGGACGTCCTCCTGCCAGGCCAGCGCCGCGGCCGGACGTTCGTTGAACATGTAATCGAACGCCTGATTGAACTCGCGCCGTGCGGTTGCAGTCCAGTCGACTCTCACTTCGGCCTCGCCTCCAGCTCTTTCGCAAGGTCGTCCATCCGGCGGAAGACCTCCTCGTTCGAGACCAGCTCTCCACGCGCCTCTTCCTCGTCACCGATCGCCATGTCGCGATCGAACTCGAGGTTCCAGAGGTCCGTGTAATCTCCCGGCCCGATCAGGATGGCCTGCACCTGCCCTTGCTTGGTCAGAAAGACGCGCCGCGGTGCGGACTGCACCAGCTCGATGAGGAAATCGAGCTTGTCGCGGACATTGGTGATTTCGCGGTAGTCCTCGAATAAGTTGCTCATGAACCGAGGCTACCTCGGCATAAGTAACATCGCCGAGGATTTTTTCAGCGCCTCACAGGAACTGAGGGGAAGCTCTACAGGGCGTAGATTGCTTGGCGAAATTCGGGAGGTTTACCCGTCTTTTCGGATCGTTTCGAGGATCTCCGCCAGCTTCGCCTCCGCGTCGGCGAGCGGGAGCTGGCAGGTGCCGGCGCCGCGGTGTCCGCCGCCGCCGTACTTCGTCATCAGCGCGCCGACGTCGGTCTTCGACGTGCGGTTGAAGATGCTGTGGCCGACGGCGCAGACGACGAACTCGCCCTTGCGGCCGTCGAAGATGCGCACCTGGATGTTTGCCTCCGGGTACATCGTGTAGATCAGGAAGCGGTTGCCGGTCGGCGGCTCGCCGATCCCGCGGAGGTCCGTGATGATGACGTTCCCCTCGACGCGCGAGTGCTTCCGCATCACCCCCTCGAACTCCTGCTGCTGGGCGAAGTAGCGGTCGACGCGCTCTTTCACGTCCGGGTCGGCGAGGACGGTGTCGGGGTCGTCGGGGTGCTGCGCGATCAGCTCGATCATCTTCGTCATCAGCTCGCGATTGCTGACCCGATAGCCGTGGTGGTACGCGAGGCCGGTGCGCGGGTCCATGACGTACGAGAGGAGGATCCAGCCGGTGGGGTTCTTGACCTCCTCCATCGTCAGCTGGGCCGCGTCCGACTTGTCGACCGACTCCAAGAGCTTCTCGTACTTGCCGAGCTTCGCCGCGCCGTAGTGGCGGTAGACGACGCGCGCGGCCGAGGGGGCGATCTCGAAGCGGCCGCGGTACGAGGCGGTGTCTTCGTTGCGCACGATCTCGCTCGAATGGTGGTCGAACCAGAGCCCGACGCCGGCGACCAGCGGGAGGTTGGTGAGGATGTCGTTGCGCCCGACGGTGATCTTGCCGTCCTGCACGTCCTTCGGATGGACGAACTCGACGGAGTCGATCTGCTCGACGTCGCGGAGAAGGACGGCGCACGCAAGGCCGTCGAAGTCGGAACGGGTAATGAGCCGCATAAGCGGCGCATTGTAGCGAAACGCGCCGCTAACTCGGTCGCATGTGCACGAGCTGATTCATGCTTTTCCGGACGACTGCCCTTCGGTGGTCGGGATCTCGCCGGTCTCGATCAGTTGCTTGAGGCGGCGGAGATCCTCCTGGATGGCGATCGCCGGGTCTTCGCCGAGGAGCTTCGAGATCTTCGCGCCGACCTTGCCGGCAGGGGGGTCGTAGCGCAGCACGACTTTCACCTCGGTGCTGCCATTGCCGCTGGCGGTTTTGAAATGCACCGACCCGGCGTTGTCGACTTCGCTGCCGTCGACCGAGCGCCAGCCGATCAGCTCATTGGGGATCTCGTTGATGATCTCCGCTTCCCAATGGACGTTCGTGCCGGCCGGGCCTTTGGCGACCCAGTGCGAGCGCTTGCTGTCGTGGACCTGCACCGCTTCGAGGTGGTGCATGAAGCGCGGGAGGTTCTCGAAGTTGCGCCAGAACGAGTAGAGCTCTTCGGGGGAGGCGTTGATGGTGACGGATTTCTCGACGCGGATCCCTTTCCCATACGGGATGCTGACGTTGTCGCCGGTCTCTTCGACGGTCGAGAGTCCCATCGACTCGTAGACCACGCAGTGGCCGGTCGCGCCGCGCCACATGAGAGCGCCGCCGACCGCGCCGACGACCAGTCCGGGGATGGAGCGCATCTTGAGACCGTAGACCGCAACGGCACTGCCGAGAACCACCGAGATCCAGCGTTCCGGTTCGCTGATATTTCTTTCCGAGCTGCTGAAAATTCTTTCTGCCATAGCACCGGCCGAAGGCGCACGAAACGTGCCCGGACCACTACAATCCGCCCCATGTCAGCAACCGCCCCGCCCGTCCGTCCGGTCACCATCGACGACATCCGCGCCGCGCGCGAGCGCATCTCCGGCATCATCACCCGGACTCCGCTGATCCGCCTGCTCCATGGCGTCGACGATGCGCCGGAGATCTGGCTGAAGCTGGAGAATCTCCAGCCGATCAACGCCTTCAAGCTCCGCGGTGCGGTCAATGCGGTGGCCCTGCTGCCGCCGGACGAGCGGAGCAAGGGCGTCTGGACGATCAGCGCCGGCAATGCCGGGCAGGGCGTCGCCTACGCCGCGCGCACCGCGGGCATCCCCTGCAAGGTGCTGGTGATCGAGACCGCTCCCGATACGAAGATCGAGCGGATGCGCGCTCTCGGCGCGACGCTGGTCAAGGCGCCGTTCGACGCCTGCTGGCAGGCGATGGAGCATCGGGCCTTCCCCGGGTTCGAGGGGACGTTCGTCCATCCGTTCGACGATCACAATTTCGTGGCCGGCAACGCGACGGTGGCGCTGGAGATCCTCGAGGATCTGCCGAACGTGAAGACGGTGATCGCCGCGATCGGCGGCGGCGGGCTGATCTCCGGGATCGGCAGCGCGATGCGCGCCGTCGCGCCGCACGTCCGGGTCCTCGGCGCGGAGCCGGAGACGGCGGCGCCGGGGGCGAAGTCGTTCGCGGCAGGCGGGCCTCAGGAGTTCGACGAGTGGCAGGCGTCGTTCGTCGATGGCGCCGGCGGGAAGAGCATCTTTCCCCGGATGTGGGAGCGGCTGAAGGATACGGTCGACGGCTCGACGGTGGTCACGCTGGGCGAGGTGAAGGAGGCCATGCGCCTGGTGGCCTCGAAGGTGCGGGTGATCGCGGAAGGGGCGGGGGCGCTGGGAGTGGCGGCGGCGCTCAAGGAGAGGGAAGGGCCGGTAGTGGCGGTGGTCTCCGGCGGAAACATCGATCTGAAGAAGTTCTGCGAGCTGGTGGGGTAGAAACACGAGGGACGACGGGAGGCCTCCGGCGGGCGGGCCCGGCCCGCAGCGTTTGTTTTCGCGCGAACCGCGTTTCGTACAAAAGCTTGCGTTCAGCCTATGGCAACAAACGCTGCGGGCCGGGCCCGCCCGCCGGAGGCCCCTCGTCGTCGTCCCTCGTGTTTCTACTTCACCGTCGCCACAGGCCGGAACCCGCCCGGGTTCGGGTACTCGCGCCGGTCCATCATCTGCGCCAGCGGCGTCTCGATGATCGGCACCGTATAGCCGGCCACGATCGCGTTCTTGCCGGTCAGGCGCGGCTTGTCGACTTCGGCGGGGAGGCGGACCTGAATCTTCTTCGGGTCGAGGACCGTGGCGCCGTTCGGTTCCAGAATCACATCGGGGATGAACACATCCGCGGTGCCGGGGACGTTCTGCAGGACGAGTTTCGCCGCCTCCGCGCCGGGGGCGTTGAAGCCGATGGTGGCATTCATCGGCGGCACGTCGAGGATGATGAACGCGCCGTTCTCGGCGATGCCGCCCGACGAGTACTCCGAGTTCTCGACCCAGACGGACGAGCTGGCGAACAGCTGCGTGCGGCGGGCGATCTCGACCTCCATGATCTCGGCGCGCTGGGCTCCCTTCACGTCGAGGACCCAGCCGCGGACGCTCACCGGATTGCGGCTGAGCGAGTAGACGGTGTTGTCATTCTCCCGTCCGCCGCATGCGGCCGCGAACAGCAGCGCCATCAGAGAGAGTCTCCGGATCATCGGGAAGGGAGACTATCACGTGCGATAATCACGCGGCTCTCGCCATGAAACGTCTGCTCGCTCTCGGTGCTGTTCTCGTTCTCGCCGCCGCTTCCATCGTCCTCGCGCAAACGTCCGGACAGGCCACGCTCCGCACGCCCGCGGGCGACCGCCCCTTCACGTACGTCCAGCAGTCCGGACAGGTCTACGTGAATGCGGAGGAGGTGGTGGCCGGGCTGGGCGGGACGATCGCGCCCGACAGCAGCGGCTACAAAGTGACCGTCGGCGGCGCGACCGCGGCGTTCGGCCCCGACAGCCGGTACGGCGTCGTCCGCGACGACCTGATCGAGATGCCGGTGCCGCCGATCGCCGTCGAAGGAAAGCCGTATGTCCCCTGGCAGTTCTTCCAGGGCTTCCTCGCCAGGGCCACCTCGCAGGACGCCGCCTGGGACCCGGCCACGCAGTCGCTGGTCATCCGGCCGCTGCAGCGCGACGCGATTGCCGTGCAGGTGTCGGTGGCGAACGTCCAGGGCATCTCGAAGATCGTCCTCACCCTCAGCGCGCCGGCCGAATACAGCATCGTCAAAGAGCCGCAGGCGTACCTCGTGCGCTTCCGCTCCCCGGTGCGTGCGCCGTTCGGCGACCAGCCGTACGAAGATCCGAACATCGCGCGCATGACCTTCGCCGCGAACGATGTCCGCATCCAGCTCACCGCGCCGGACGTCGCGGGCGACGCCTACCGCCTCGAGAACCCGCCGCGCATCGTCCTCGACTTCCGCAAAGGCGCCGCGCTCGCGCCCGTGCCGGGCGCGCTGGTCCCGCAGAAACCGACCGAGGCGCCTGGGATCCGGACCATCGTCATCGATCCCGGCCACGGCGGGCGGGAGGTGGGGGCGGTCGGGCCGAACGGATTGATGGAAAAAGACATCACCCTGGCCATCGCGCGCAAGCTCGCGGCCTCGCTGGCGGGGAAGGTCGGGGCGCGGGTGGTGCTGACCCGTGACGACGACAGCGTCGTCTCGCTCGACCAGAGGACCGCGCTCGCCAACCAATACAAAGCCGACCTGTTTCTTTCGGTGCACCTCAATGCCGCGGTGGTGAAGGACGCCAAGGGCTCCGAGACCTATTTCCTCTCTCTCGAAGCCTCGGACGAGCTGGCCCGGAAGGCTGCTGAGACAGAGAATGCCGCCGCTGCTTCCGATCCGAGCTCGGACCTGAAGCTGATCCTCTGGGATCTCGCCCAGCAGGCGTATCTCGACGAGTCGAGCCGTTTCGCGCAGGCGATCCAGGAAGAGATGAACGCCGCCACCGCCGTCGCCAACCGCGGGGTGAAGCAGGCGCCGTTCAAGGTCCTGGTCGGGGCGACCATGCCGGCGGCTCTGGTGGAGGTCGGCTTCATCTCCAACGCCGAGGAAGAGGCGAAGCTGCAGACCGACGCGTTTCAGGACCTGATGGTGGACGCGCTCACCCGCGCAGTGCAGCGCTACAAGACCGAGTACGAGACGCGGATCGGGTTGATCCAGCCGCCCGCGCCCGCCACGACCACCACCGCCGCGCCCGCCGATCCCAAACTCCCGGCGAAACCGCAGTCAGCGCCCCAGCAGCCGGTCCCGGTACCGGCGACGACGAGGACGGAACCGTAGCGTGAGGCGATTGGCAGTGCTCGCCGCCGTGGCGCTCCTGGCCGCCGTAGCGTGCGGCAAGAAGAAAGAGACGCCCGCCAACCTGAACGCCGCGAATCGTGTGGCCGTGCGCATGGTGCGGCTCTACTACGAATCGCCACAGATGCTGCTCGTGGCCGAGCCGCGCAACATCGCCCTCCCGGAGAGCCCGGCCGCGGCGATCCCGGTCGTCGCGCGGGAGTTGATCAAAGGTCCGGCGACGGCGGCCTCGCTCCGGCTCTTCCCGGCCGACACCGTCGTCCGAGGGGCCTACCTCCTGCCGGGCGGAACCGTCGTCGTCGATCTTGGCGGCCCGACATTGCAGCAGGGATGGGGAACGGGGAGCCATCAGGAGTTGATGGCTGCCTACTCCCTCGTGCAGACGCTCTCGGCCAACTTCGCCGACGCTCGCCGGGTGCGGATCCTCGTGAACGGCAGTCCCGCCGAGACCCTGGCCGGGCATGTATCGCTGGCGCGGTCGCTGACGCCGATGCCGGTGCTGGTCGAACCCAAGTCACGTTGAGGCTCGTCCGTGGCTCCCACCGAATGAATTGTCATTCAGTGCAATACTCTGGACCGAACAGCCGTTTTGCTTTACACTTCTGACCATTCCGCAAGTGCCGCGTATCTTGTTGCCAAATCTAGTGTTGTCACAGCGCAGTTACATTGCGAAAAGTTTCACAAAGTCAGTACGAACGGCGTTATCATGCACCTCAACGAATGAAAACGGATTTACTGGATGGGCAGGCGCGGACCGCTTCTGTAGTAAACAGCCCGCCTCTTGTACCGCCTCTTGAATTCTTCCTTGAATCTTACCGACCCATTTGATCCCACCCTCGAGCGTTCGAGTCCGCTCCATCCAGTAAGAATTCTCCAACCCCGCCGGCGACGGCGGGGTTGATTTTTTCAGGGGCAAATTCAGGCGAGGGCGGCCACGATGCTCTCGGCCAGCAGCCGGACGTCGGCATTCACGCCGAGCCACCGGATCGCCGCCATGGCCGCGTCCGCCCCGGCGAGGAGCTTCTCGCGTTCGATGTGCTCGCGGATCTCGACCAGCTTCTTCGGGTCGAGCGACTCTTTCGGGTCGAGCGCGACGATGTCGCAGAGGATGGCGCCGAGGAGGGCGATGGCGTCCTTCACGTCATCGTGATCGGCGACGATCGCCGCCAGCGACAGGAGCGCGGCGCTCTCCCCCCGGACGGCGTAGCGGTGGAGGAGGTCGATGATGTTCCCGGCGAGCTCTTCCCCTTCGTCCAGCAGCGCCACCTGGCGGATGCGCATCGACTCCTGGGGGCCGGTGAGGGCCCGGGCGGTGTCGCCGATGTAGATCGCCTGCGAGCGCGACCGGATCGTCGGCAGAAGCAGGTCCGGCGAGCGTGTGATCAGGAGAAACGTCGTATCGCGCGCCGGCTCCTCGAGCGTCTTCAGGAGCGAGTTCGAGCCGGAGACGCTGAGGCCGTCCGCTGGGTCGATGATGAAGACCTTGCCGCGTCCCTCGTACGGCCGGAGCGTCGCCTCGCTGACGATGTCGCGGATCTGCTCGACGGCGATCAGCTTCTTGTCCGACGCCGCTTCGACGAAGTGCACGTCGGGGTGCGTCCGGCGGTCGATCTTGAGGCAGGCCGCGCAGTCGTCGCCGGTCGAGCCGTTCAGGCAGTTCAGCGTCTTGGCGGTCCGCACCGCCACGTCGCGCAGCAGCGCGGGCGACGGTCCATGGAGGATGAGCGCGTGGTGCAGCTCGCCGCGGCGGGCTGTGTCGAGGATGAGCGAGGTGGTGGTCGTCATGGGATCAGTTGCGGCGCGCGCTGCCGGAGAGTGTCGAGTGTCAGGGCGAAGACTTCGTCGATCGTGCCGCGGCCGTCGACGACGGCGAAGCGCTTCGGTTCCGCCGTCGCCATGACGAGGTAGCCCTCGCGCACCCTGCGGTGGAAGCGGAGGTCTTCCGCTTCGAAGCGTCCTTCGTCGACCTCCATGGCGGCGTTGCGCTGGTGGGCGCGGGAGAGGCCGGTCTCTTCGTCGATGTCGTAGAGGAGAGTCAGGTCGGGCACCAGTCCCTCGGTGGCCCAGCCGTTGAGCAGCTGGAGGCGGTCGAGGTCGATCAGCCGCCCGTAGCCCTGGTAGGCGAGGGTGGCGTCGATGTAACGGTCGCAGAGGACGTGCGCGCCGCCCGCGAGCGCGGGCCGGATGCGCTCGACGGTGTGCTGGCGGCGGGAGGCGGAGTAGAGAAGCACCTCGGCCCACGGATCGAGCGCCACCGAGGCGCTGTCGAGCACGATGGCGCGGATCCGGTCGGCGATCGGGGTGCCGCCCGGCTCCTTCGTCACCACGCAGTCGACCCCCCGCTCCTGCAGGAACGCGCCGAGGCGCTGGATCTGGGTCGACTTGCCGGAGCCTTCCGGACCTTCGAAGGTAACGAACACGCGGCGCGGATTCTACCCGCGCAGCCCGTCGCGCAGGCCGCGGATGTAATGCTCGCGCATCAGGCGCTCGAAGACCTTCGCGCGGGCCAGGAAGCGGAAGCGCTCGCCGAGGCGGGCCTTGCGCCGCAGGCGCTCGACCTCGGCGTCGTCGGAGGCCGGCTGCTGCGTCTCGTGGACGCCGAGGAAGTGCCCGAGCTCGGGATGCTTCTGGTAGAAGAGCGCCCCCGACTTGCCGACCGTGTATTGCCGGCGCGCGAACGAGTCGACGTTCATCGGATGGTAGTGCCGCGTCACGGCGCGGGCGTTGTAGCGGATCTTCAGCCCTTTCGCGTCGAGGCGGTAGGCGAGCTCGATGTCCTCCCAGGCCGCCGAGGGGAAGGTCGTGTCGAAGGGGTGCGCGACCAGCAGCTCGCGGTCGATGGAGATGTTCGAGGTATAGAAGAAGTTGAACGGCACCACGTCGCCGTGCCGGATCAGCTTGTAGCCGAACTGCAGGCCGTAGTCATTGATGTAGTCCATGAACGCCGTGACCCGCTCGCCGCGCGGCCAGCCGGTATAGCCGAGGCAGGCCACGTTCGGATCGTCGTTCGCCTCGCGATGGACGCGGGCATGCTCGGCCAGAAACCGCGGCTCCGGCACCGTGTCGTCCCCGATGAAGACGATGAACTTCCCCGTCGCCAGCGACACCCCATGGTTGCGCGCCCGCCCCGGCCCGCCGTTCGGCTGCGTCCGGAAGATGATGCCTTTCCGCTGCGAAACTACCCGGTCGGTGTCGTCTTTCGAGCCGTCGTTAACGACGATGACTTCGAATGCCGGCGCATCGACCTGCGCTTCCAGCGCGTCGAGGACGCGGAGCAGCATGTCGAGGCGGTTGTAGGTGGGGATGACGACGGAAAAGTACATGGGTTGTCGGTGATCGGTTGTCAGTTGTCAGTGCCCCGCATCGTTTGTTTCCGCTCTAACCGCGTTCTGTGCGACAGGCGCGCGTTCAGCCTATGGCAACAAACGCTGCCGGCCGGGCCGGCCCGCCGGAGGCCCCCCGTCGTCTCTTTCCGTGGGCTGACTGAAAGCGTCGTGTTTAGCGCCGTTCTCATGCGCTCGCGCCGCCATCAATCGCAAGCACCTGCCCGGTAATTCCGCTGGCGTCATCCGAGAGCAGAAACGCAATCGCAGCAGCCACCTCGTCGGCCCGGATCACCCGGCGCATCGGGATCTGGCGGATCATCTCCCGTTTCACCTCGGCGTCGAGCTCCGAGAGCATGTCGGTGTCGACCAGCCCCGGAGCGACGCAGTTCACCCGGATGCCGCTGCGAGCGACCTCTCTGGACAGCGAGCGCGTCATGGCGATCAGCGCCCCCTTCGCAGCCGAGTAATTCGTCTGCCCGACCACGCCGTGCAGCCCGGAGAGCGAGGCCACGTTCACGATCGCCCCGCGGCGCTGCTGCATCATCGCTGGCAGCACCGCCTTGGTCATCGACCAGGCGCCGGTGACGTTCGTGTCGAGCACCTCGTTCCACTGCTCCGCGGTCATGTTGTAGAGCAGCGCGTCGCGGCGGATGCCGGCGTTGTTCACCAGCGCGTCGATCTCCCCGAACCGCGTCAGGACCTGTTCGGCCACGCGCCGGTTCGCCTCCGCGTCCCGCACGTCGGCCTCGAAGGCGATCGCTTCCCCCTTCGACTCGGTCTCGAACGCCAGCGCCGCCTCCTTCGACTTCCCGTACGTGAAGGCGACCGTCCAGCCGTCGATCAGCAGGCGCATGGCGGTCACGCGGCCGATGCCGCGCGAGCCGCCGGTGATCAGGGCAACCTTGAGGGCGACCTTGCTCAGGACTCTTCCTCGTACTTGTCCTTCAGCGTGGCGACGACGCCCGGGTCGGCGAGCGTGGTGACGTCGCCGAGGGCGCGGCCTTCGGCGATGTCGCGGAGCAGGCGGCGCATGATCTTGCCGGAGCGCGTCTTCGGGAGGTCGACAGTGACGAGGATCTTCTCCGGCCGGGCGATCGCCCCGATCTTCCCGGCCACGTGCGCCTTCAGCTCCTGCTCGAACTTCGCCGGGTCCTTCAATGCTTCCGCGCGGTGGCTCTCCTTCACGATCACGAACGCCGCGATGGCCGTCCCCTTGATGTCGTGATTGATGCCGACCACCGCCGCTTCGGCGATCGAGTGATGGTCGACCAGCGCCGATTCCACTTCCATCGTGCCGATCCGGTGTCCGGCGACGTTCATCACGTCGTCGACGCGGCCGAGCAGCCAGAAGTAGCCGTCCTTGTCGCGCCTGGCGCCGTCGCCGGTGAAGTAGACGCCGGGCCACTTCGACCAGTACTGCTGCACGTAGCGATCGGGATCGCCCCAGATGCCGCGCAGCATCGACGGCCAGGGACTGGTCACCGCCAGATAGCCGCCGCCGACCTCGACTTCCTTGCCGCTTGCATCGAGGATCTTCGCGTCGATCCCGGGGAACGGCTTCGTCGCCGAGCCGGGCTTCGTCGGGACGAGGCCGGGGAGGGGAGTGATCAGGATCGCCCCGGTCTCGGTCTGCCACCAGGTGTCGACGATCGGGCAGCGGTTGCCGCCGATGTTCTCCTGGTACCACATCCACGCTTCCGGATTGATCGGCTCGCCGACAGTGCCGAGGAGCCGCAGCGACGACATGTCGTGGGCCTTCGGCAACTGCCTGCCCCACTTCATGAACGCGCGGATGGCCGTGGGAGCGGTGTAGAAGATCGAGACCTTGTGGCGCTCGATGATGTCCCAGAAGCGGTCCTGCTTCGGGAAGTCGGGCGCGCCCTCGTAGAGCATCACCGTCGCGCCGGCGGCCAGCGGACCGTAGACGACGTACGAGTGGCCGGTGACCCAGCCGATGTCGGCGGTGCACCAGTAGATGTCCTCTTCCTTCAGGTCGAAGACCCACTTGCAGGTGGCGAGGCAGACGGTGAGATAGCCGCCGGTGGTGTGGACGATCCCTTTCGGCTTCCCGGTGCTGCCGGAGGTGTAGAGGATGTAGAGGAGGTGCTCGGAGTCGACCCACTCCGGCTCGCACTCCGCCGCGGCGCCGGCCATCAGCTCGTGGTACCAGAGGTCGCGCCCTTCCTGCATCGTGACGTAGTCGTCGGCAAGGTCTTCTTCGCGGCGGCGGACGACGACCACCTTCTCGATCGACGGTGAGTCGGCGACCGCAGTGTCGGTGGTCTTCTTGAGCGGCACCACCGTCCCGCGGCGGTAGCCGCTCGTCGCGGTGACGACCAGCTTCGCTTCCTGGTCGTGGATGCGGTCTTTCAGCGCGTCGGCGGAGAAGCCGCCGAAGACGACCGAATGGATGGCGCCGATCCGGGCGCAGGCGAGCATCGCCACGACCGCCTCGACGATCAGCGGCATGTAGATGGCGACCCGGTCGCCGCTGCCGACGCCGAGGGATTTCAGCACGTTGGCGAACTTCGAGACCTCGGCGTGCAGCTCGCGGTAGGTCACCCGGCGGATCTCACCCGGTTCCCCTTCCCAGATCAGGGCGTGCTTGTCGCCCCGGGTCTCGAGATGGCGGTCGAGGCAGTTGTAGGAGGCGTTGAGTTTCCCGCCGGAGAACCATTTTGCGTGCGGCGCGTCCCATTCAAGAACGTGATTCCACTTGGTCTGCCAGTCCAACTGTTCTGCCCAGCCGGCCCAGTAGGCCTCGCGGCCGGCATCGGCTTTCGCCCAGATCTCCGGGTCGTTGGCGTTGGCGTTGCGGCGGAACTCCTCGGAGGGCGGGAACTCGCGGTCTTCCTGCAGGAGTGCGTCGATCTCTTGGGCCATTCAAATGCCTCCGGGGCGGCGATTGTATAAGGGGTCAATGATGAAGCGCACATGGGTCTTGGTCGTGGGTGGCCTGGTGGCCTTGATCGTGGTGACGGGAGCGATCTACTGGGTTGCGGCGTCGCGGATGTCCGACCGCGCGGCGCGCGCCGCATGGCCGTCGGGACTCGGCTCCCTCGCCTCACTGAGCGGGACGTTTCCGAAGCGGGGAGAGAACGAGGCGGCGAGAACGCTGATGCAGCTCACCGCACCGCTCGGGCTCGATTTCAAGCCGGCCGCGAAACAGAGCCTGCCCGAGCCGCTCATGAAGGGGCTGATGTCGTACCTGAAGGCGCAGCATGAAAGCGGCAGCCGGACCGTCCCCGCGCCGCCGCCGGAGGTCGCCCGCTTCCTGGCGGACCACGCGGCGCAGCTCGACGCCGTCCGCAATCACCTGCTGCAGCACGAGCCCGCGTGGCCGTTCGACCTCGCCCTCGGCTTCGACGCGCCGATCCCGAACCTGCTGGCGCACATGCACCTCGGGCGTCTGCTCATCGCCCGCGGCGTGACCGGCGGCTCGTGGGACGACCTGCACGCCGCCTGGAGACTCTCTCAATCGCTGCAGGCCCGGCCGGAGATGATCACTCAGTTGATCGCCCTGGCGTTGGCCCGCAGCATCAACGCCGCCGCCTGGAAACTGCCGCAGCCGGCCCCGGCGTGGCTGGAGGAAATGCGCGCCGTCGATCACGTGCAACTGCTCAACCGCGGACTGCAGTACGACGCATGGTCTGTGTGGCAGACGAAGGACAAATTCCCCGCGCCGCTCCTTGCCTTGTCGGTGCCGAGGTTCATGGAGAGCAACCGCGTCCTGGTCGGGCAGTTCTCCGGCGTGAGCGCGTGCGGACCGGATACCGACGCGATCTTCGCGGAGCACGTGAAGGGAATCGCGAAATGGGATGAGATCGGTCAGATGATGACGCCGAATCTCGCCTCCGCCTGGCGGCGTGCGTTCCGCTACCGCGCCGAGCGGGAGGCAACCGCGAACGCGCTCCGCATCGCCGCCGGCCAGCCGATCGTTACGCGGTCGGAATGCAGCGACGGCGCGTGGAAGCTCGAGAACGGAACGCTGGCGTTCTCAAATCCGCTGCCGAAGGCGGGAGAGCAGGACGCCACGATGCCGCTCGCGCTGCAGGTCACGCGGTAGCGAACGACGCCGCGATCGACTTGAAGACCGCCAGCCCGGCCGCGTTGCCGAGGATGTTCTCCGAGCAGCGCTCCGGGTGCGGCATCATGCCCAGCACGTTGCGGCCGCGGTTGCAGATCCCGGCGATGTGCCGCGCCGAGCCGTTCGGGTTCGAATCCCCGGTCAGGCTGCCGTTCTCGTCCGAGTAGCGAAAGATCACCTGCCGGTTGTCTTCCAGCTCGTCGAGCGTCGCCTCGTCGGCGATATAGTTCCCCTCGCCGTGCGCGATCGGCACCCGGAACACTTCCCCCACCTGCAGTTGGTTGGTGAACGGCGTGTCGATCTCCTCGGTGCGCACATGGACGTCGCGGCTGAGGAAGCGCAGGTGCTGGTTCCGCATCAGCGCCCCCGGCAGCAGCCCCGCCTCGGTGAGCACCTGGAACCCGTTGCAGATCCCGAGCACCAGCCCCCCTCGGTCGGCATGCCGCCGGATCGCCTCCATGATCGGCGCAAACTTCGCCAGCGCCCCGGCCCGGAGATAGTCTCCGTACGAAAACCCGCCCGGCACGATCACGCAGTCCGCCCCCTTGAGGTCCGTATCCTTGTGCCACAACACCTCCGCCTCCGCACCGAGGACCTCTTTGGTCACATGCAGCGCATCATGATCGCAGTTCGAGCCGGGAAGGACGACGACACCGAATTTCATGGAGATAGTTTAGATCGTTCGGCGCTTTCGCGAGTCGTGCCGCCGGAGGGGGCGAAAGACCTGCAGCCCCGGCCTTCAGCCCGCGAAGCGGGCGACAGCATAGGACTGCGCGAGGGCCTATCCTGTCGCGGCGAGCCCCCTCCCACCCACCGGGCCGGCTGAAAGCCGGCGGACCGGCCGGTCGAAGACCGGCGCTCCGCGAGTCCGGCCGGGGCGCATGTGCCGGAAGTGGTGGATTCCGTCCGGCGGCACACGCCGATTACTCCATAAACATGTGTTCTCACGTGGTGCACACGCGTGTGCACGTGGTGCACGCGCCGATGCACGTGGTGCACGTGCGGGGTTCACGTGGTGCACATGCGTGTGGACGTGGTGCACGCGCCGATGCACGTGGTGCAAGCGCGGGGTTCACGTACGTTGGTGAACACCATCACCCGCGGCCGGATGACCTACGACTCAGTGATCGCGTGGCCTGAAGGAGAACCGTGAACCCCGCGCATGCACCACGCGGGCGCGGATGACACCTTCCTTTTGTCATCCTGAGCCACAGGAACTCCCCACGAAGCGGGAAGCATGGCGGCGAAGGACCTGGGCGGGTGGGGGTGGGATGAGCGTGCATCGCTCCCCCACCCCCCAGGTCCTTCGCCGCCGTGTGCTTCGCTTCGCGGGCGAGTTCCTGTGGCTCAGGATGACAAAAAGGGGGTGTCCGCCTTATGGAGGATCGGTGGGGTCGCCGAGCCGCCGAAGGCGGCGAAAGACCTGTAGGCCCGGCCTTCAGGCCGGGTTACACACGAAGAGGTGAGGCCAGCCCGCGAAAGCGGGCGACAGCATAGGATTTGCCCGAGGGCCTACCCTGTCGCCCGTTACCGGGCTGGCCTTCGCTGGTCGCAGAATACCCGCCCTGAAGGGCGGGCCTACAGGTCTTTCGCCGCCTTCGGCGGCTGGGATGTGAGCGGCGCACCCGACTTCAAAGCACGTGTGCGCTCGCCCGCAGGTGTCCTACGCCCCGTCACTTCGCCACGGCGGCGCGGGGGACGTTGTAGATCGTGAGGAAGCCGGCTTTGTCGGTGGCGATGAGGGTGTTCGTCGCCTTGTCGTACGCGACGGCGTAGGCGTTGACGCCGTAGAGCGAGGCGGCGGTGACGCCGACGGTGGAGCCGGTGAAGGAGCCGGCGGAGCTGCAGCGGCGCTCGGCGTAGGCGAGCTGGGTGTCGGTGGAGAGGAGGGTGACGATCTGCGGGCCGCTTCCTTCGGGGAGGCAGACGTGCTCGCTGTTGACCATGTCGCCGACCACCAGGGTCACCGTGCCGTCGCGCTCCTGGCGGACGCTGTTCGGGCGGGCCGAGAGCGGTTTCTCGAAGAGGGAGTCGCGGCTGAAGGCGATGAGCGTGCGGTCGCGGGCGGCGAACATCGCCCCTTCGATGGTCTTGTCGGTCTGCATCGGGTCGCGGGCGATCTCGATGAACTGGGTGGTGTCGTACAGCACCGCCGAGGTGGCTTTGGCGACGCCGTAGTCCTCGGCGGCGATGACGGCCAGGATCGAGCCGTTCGTCGTGACGGCGATGGCCATCGGGTCGGCGATGTCGAGGGTGCGGAGCTTCCGGTCGCCGTCTCCGTCGAAGACGTGGACGCGCCGGCCGAGGACGTAGACGTAGCGGCCGCGCGGATCGGGGACGACGTCGCGGATGATTTCCCCTTCCATGGTGATCTCGCGGAGCACGGCCAGGTCGGGGAGGGAGAGGATGCTCGCGCTCTCGTCGCGGCCGTTGGCGATGAAGAGGCGCTTCCGTTCGGCGTCGGTGCGGAACGTGACCAGCTCTTTGGTGGAGGCGATCTCCGCGGAGTCGAGGACGATGCGTTTCTTCACCGCGCCGGTGGTCGCGTCGACGGCGATGACGCTCTGCGGCTCGGCCAGGCCGACGTAAATGGTGTTGTCCGCGCCGAGGGCGAGGCCGGCAGGCTGCCCCGTCAGCGACCAGCGCCGTACGACCTTGCGGTCGCGCGTGGCGACGGAGGTGAGTGTTTCAGGCTGCCCTGCAGGAGGGGGGACGTCGGCGCCGAGAGCGGTCGCGAAGGCTGCCGCGACGAGCGCCAGGGCCAGTCTATTCTTCGACGGTATACGAGAACTTTTCGATGACGGTGTTTGCAAGGAGGCGCTCACACATTTGTCGGAGCTGCGATTCAACGTCTTCTCGAGACTGCCCGCGTTCTGCAAGTGTGATCCGGAACAGTTTTCCGACGCGGACATCTTCCACGCCGGAGAATCCGAGGGAGCTCAGGGAGTGCTCGATGGCTTTCCCCTGAGGATCCAGTACGGAGGGTTTGAGCTCTACGGTGACCGTCGCCTTCATGGTGCGCGATCATATAGGACCTATAGGACTCATGGGCCTGACAGGACGGGTGGTTGCAACCTCCCATCAGTCCTATAGGTCCCATAGGTCCCATTTGTCCCACGGCCGGCCCACTCACGCGGTGTCAGAACAGCGACATCTGTCCCGGTGGGGGCACCCGCGGCCGCTGTCGGGCCACGTTGAAGAGGCCGGTGACCTCGAACTGCCGGGCGATGGCGAAGTCGATGCTGGCGCCGGTGCGGCGCAGGAGGCGCGCGCACATGTCGCGGACGATCGACTCGTGGTTGTTCTTCTGGGAGAGGTGGATCATGCAGAGCGTCTTCAGCTCGGCGCCGAGGAGGCGCTGGACGGCGGTCAGGGAGTCGTCGTTCGAGAGGTGGCCGAAGCGCGACATGATCCGGCGCTTCAGCGACCACGGATAGGTGCCGGTTCGGAGCATGTCGAGGTCGTGGTTGGCCTCGAAGAACAGCCCGTCGCAGCCGCTGAGATGCCGGACCACTTTCTCGTCGGCGTGGCCGAGGTCGCTGGCGATCCCGACGCGCGTGCCGTCCCGCGCCTCGATCACGAAACAGGCGGGATCGGCCGCGTCGTGAATGGTCCGGCTGGCGTGGACCTGCAGCTCGCCGATGGTGAATTGCGAGTTGTTCTCGAAGACATACGTGCTGGTCTCATCCCGGTCGATGCTGGAGGCGTCGAGGGTGCCGCGGGTGAGGTAGATGGGGATGCCGTATTTGCGGGCGATTTTCTCGGCGCCGTGGATGTGGTCCGAATGCTCGTGGGTGAGCACGATCGCTGTGAGCTGCTCGATGTCGCGGCCGATGCTCTCGAGGCGTTTCTTCGTCTCGCGCGGGCCGATTCCGGCGTCCACCAGGATGGCGGTGCCGTCGCTCTCGAACCAGTAAGCGTTCCCAGCGCTACCGGAGCTGAGAGGGGCAACGATCATGCGTGCAGATTAGCACGCTGGGTGCGGATACAATCCGCGCCCGATGGCACTGGAACGATTTCTCGTCGAAGGCGGACGCAGGCTCGAAGGGACGATTCGTCCGGGCGGCAACAAGAATGCGGCGCTGCCGATCCTGGCGGCCTGTCTCCTCACGGATGACGTCGTCACGCTCCGCAACCTGCCGGACATCCAGGACGTCCGGGTGATGCTGCAGATCCTCGAAGGGATCGGCGCGAGCGTCGAGCGGCTCGAGCAGAACGTGGTGCGCATTCACGCGAAGGGGACCATCAGCTCGAACCCCGACATCGAGCTGTCGAAGAAGATCCGCGCCTCGATCCTGCTGGCCGGACCGTTGCTGGCCCGCTGCGGCCAGGTGGCCGTGGCGAAACCGGGCGGCGATGCCATCGGGCGCCGGCGGGTCGACACCCATCTTCTGGCTCTGGAAGCCCTCGGCGCGCAGATCGAGGTCTCGGCGCAGGAGTACCGGATGTCGGCGCAGGCGCTGAAGGGGAAGAAGATGTTCCTCGACGAGGCGTCGGTGACGGCGACGGAGAACGCGGTCATGGCGGCTGTCCTCGCGGAAGGGCAGACCACGATCTACAACGCCGCCGCCGAGCCGCACGTGCAGGATCTCTGTCACCTGCTGAACAAGATGGGGGCGCAGATCGAAGGCATCGCCACGAACTCGCTGACGATCCGCGGCGTGGAGACGCTCCACGGCTGCGACTTCTACATCAACAGCGACCACATCGAAGTCGGCTCGTACATCGGCCTGGCCGCGGTCACGCGGAGCGAGCTGGTGATCGAGGACGCCGTGCCGGAGCACATGTACGCGGTGCGGCACATGCTCGAGAAGCTCGGCGTCGACATCGTGGTCGAGGGGAAGAACATCCGCGTCCCGAAGGACCAGGAGCTGCGGGTCCGTTACGACATCGGCGCGGCGGTCCCGAAGATCGACGACGGCCCCTGGCCGCTGTTCCCGGCCGACCTGCTGTCCATCATGATCGTCATCGCCACCCAGGCCGAGGGGACGGTGATGATCTTCGAGAAGATGTTCGAGTCGCGCCTCTTTTTCACCGACAAGCTAATCTCGATGGGGGCGCGGATCATCTTGTGCGACCCACACCGGGCCATCATCGTCGGCGGCGCGCGCCTGCACGGCGCCGACATCTCCAGCCCCGACATCCGCGCCGGCATGGCCCTCCTCCTGGCCGCGCTCTGCGCCAAAGGCGAGAGCACGATCCACAGCGTCCACCAGATCGACCGCGGCTACGAGCGGATCGACGAGCGGCTGAACGCACTGGGAGCGAAGATCACCCGCGAACGCGATGTATGACGAAGGTCGCAAACCCGTCGCCTGAGATTCTCGATGCGCTCGCCGACGAGCGACTCGAGGACGCCAGGGCGTTGCTTGCCGCCGGACGGGCCGCGGGTGCGCGATACATGTGCGGCTACGCATTGGAGATGAAGCTGAAAGCGCTTGTCTGCAGAAACAGCGGGTGGGGGGAGTATCCGCCACCGATGGACGGCCGTCTCATGCAGGCACTCAAGACCCATAAGCTGGACGACCTGTTGCTGTTATCGGGCTCCAGACCGAGAATACAGACGGAACATCCGGCCGACTGGGCCATTGTCGAGCAGTGGGACCCTGAAGAGCGGTACCGATTGGGCGCCATATCGGCACAGGAAGCGCAGGCGATGGTGAGTGCCGCTACGGCTCTCATGGCGGTCTTATGATCGATTTCGGGCACGTGAAACAGATGCGCGACAGGCTGATCCGCGAGCGCGGCGGCCTGACCTTGCTCGCCCTTTTCGAGCGGGAGGATCGCCGCCGCATATGGGACCTGATCGTTGCCGGCGGCGGCCTTCGTGATGACAGCTACGACGACTATCACGTGGTCGGGCGCGCCATGCAGGAGACATTCGATCCCGACGAGATGATGGAAGTCGCGAAGATCGTCCTCCTCCCTGCCGACTATGACCCGGTTGTGGAGCTCGTGAATCGAGTCCAGGTCAACGGCGAGCCGGTCGAGGTACGCAACTTCGAGTTCTTTCAGTTCGACATCCGCCGCGCTCTGATCTTCCACGCCGAGCCCGTCGAGGTCGGTGCCGCACGGGCGTGATGCGGTGACGGGTGGTGGTGCGACGCGCCTGCCGCGCGTCATGGGCATCCTCAACGTCACCCCCGACTCCTTCTCCGACGGCGGTGTGCATTTCGACCGGACTACTGCCATCGAGGCCGCGCTACGGATGGAGCAGGAAGGCGCGTCGGTCATCGACGTCGGCGGCGAGTCGACGCGGCCCGGCTCCGAGGCGGTGTCGATCGAGGAAGAGCTCGAGCGCGTGGTGCCGGTGATCGAACAGATCCGGCGGCGGAGCGCGGTCACGATCTCCGTCGACACGCGCAAAGCGCCGGTCGCCGAGGCGGCGCTCGACGCGGGAGCCGGAATCATCAACGACGTGAGCGCGCTCCGGCACGATCCCGAGATGCGGCCGCTCGCCGCCCGCCGCAGCGTCCCGGTGATCCTCATGCACATGCGCGGCGAGCCGCGCACGATGCAGCACAACCCGCAATACGATGAGGTCGTGAGCGACGTCGGCCGCGAGCTCGAGACCTGGCGCGATGAGGCGATTGCCGCCGGCGTCGATCCGGCGAGGATCTTCGTCGATCCCGGCATCGGCTTCGGCAAGACCTTCGACCACAACCTCGAGCTCCTGGCCCGCTGCCACGAGCTGACGCGCGTCGCCCCCGTCGTCATCGGCGCGTCGCGCAAGGCGTTCATCGGCCACCTCACCGGCCAGCCGGGCGGCGCGCCGCGCATGCCCGGCTCGCTCGCCACGGTGGCCGCCGCCTATCGCGGCGGTGCGGCGATGGTGCGGGTCCATGACGTCCGGGACACCGTGGACTTTCTCAAGGTCCTGCACGCGATCGAGGAGCGTCGCCGGTGAACGTCTTCGACCGCCTTTTCTCGCTCAAACCCACCTGGCTCGACGCGGTCGACATCCTCATCGTCGCCTTCATCATCTATTACATCCTGGCGCTGATCCGCGGGACCCGGGCCATGCAGATCTCGATCGGCCTGATGCTGCTCGGCTCGACGACCTTCGTGGCCCGCGCCTTCGACCTGCCGGCGCTGGAGGCCATCTCGCGGCAGATCCTCTTTTATCTGCCGTTCGCGATCATCGTTCTCTTCCAGCAGGAGATCCGCCGGGCGCTAGCGCGGATGGTCGGCGATCCGCTGGCGATCTTTTTCCGCCCGCGCGGTAAGCAGATCCCCGTCGAGGCGATCCTGAACGCCTGCGACGTTCTCGCCTCGAAGCAGACCGGCGCGCTGATCGCGATCGAGGGACGGCAGACGCTGCGGATGTACGAGGACGGCGCGAAGCCGGTCGACGCGCTGATCACGACCGAGCTCCTGGTCTCGATCTTCACCCCCGGCGGTCCGCTCCACGACGGCGCGGTCATCCTGCGCGGCAATCGCCTCGTCGCGGCGAACGCGTTCCTGCCGCTGACCGCCACCCCGGACCCGACGCTCGCCCACGGCACGCGCCACCGCGCGGCGATCGGGTTGAGCGAGGAGAGCGACGCGTTCGTCATCATCGTCTCGGAGGAGAACGGCTCGACGGCCGTTGCCAATGAGGGAGTCTTGCAGGAGCACGTCGACCGCGCCACGCTCCAAAACATGCTCGTCGAGCGGTTCGGGGAGCCGCAATGAAGAACCTCGGCCTGAAGCTGGTCTCGCTGCTGCTCGCCTGCGTGGTCTGGGTCATCGTCTCCGCTCCCCGCCGCGAGAGTCCGCAGACGAGCATGGTGACGGCCTCGCTCTCGATCCTTGCCGTGCCGGAGCACCTCATCATCACCACCGATATCCCCGGCAGTGTCGCCGTCCAGGTGATCGGCCGGCGGTCGGACCTCCGCGGGCTCGCTTCACAGACCCTGGAGGCGACGGTCGATCTCACGAAGGCGCAGGCGGGGGACGTCGTGATCACCC
Organism: Thermoanaerobaculia bacterium; assembly: GCA_035629865.1. Lineage (GTDB taxonomy): Bacteria > Acidobacteriota > Thermoanaerobaculia > Gp7-AA8 > Gp7-AA8 > QHVT01. The sequence goes on from DASPHC010000072.1 coordinate 38,229, forward strand.
TCGGTCCGCGCTCGATCAACGTGCCCGAGGACATCGAGGTCATGAAGATCGTCCCGAATCAGATCCGCTTCCGCATCGAGCAACTGCGGCAGCGTACCGTGCCGATCCGGCCTCTGCTGGCGGGCGACCCGCCGGACGGCCACGTCGTCGGCGAGGTCTCCGTCAGTCCGGCCGATGCGCTCGTCTCCGGGCCCGCGTCGCAGATCCTGAAACTGAGCGAGGTCACGACCGAACGCATTATCATGACCGGCCGCACGGCGACGTTCGTGCAGAGCGTCGCGGTCGTCACGGACGCGCCCCTCGTGCGTATCCTCTCGCCGCTCAACACACAGGTCACGGTTCCGGTGCTCGCCGAGGTGGGGCCGAATCCTCCGGAGACCGGCACGACAGATACGACGGGAACGACAGGGACGACCGGCACACCGGGATCGGATGGACAGACGGACACGGAATGAGAGAGCTCTTCGGAACGGACGGCATTCGCGCGAAGGCGCATCAGTACCCTTTGGACCCGGCGACGATGCACGCCCTCGGCGAGGCGCTCGCCCATCGCGTCGGCCGCGGCGCGAAGGTGCTCCTCGGCATGGACACGCGTGAGTCGGGTCCGGAGATCGCGCGCTCGCTCTCGGCGGGAATCGCGGCGGGCGGCGCGTACGCGATGCTCGTCGGCGTCATCCCGACACCCGGCATCGCCTACCTTTGCCGGACCACCGACGCCGCGGCGAGCATCTCGATCTCCGCTTCCCACAATCCGTTCGAAGACAACGGCGTGAAGATCTTCGGCCACGACGGGATGAAGCTGCCGGATTCGGTCGAGGAGCAGATCGAGGACGAGCTCCGCGCGTTGCGCCGCGAGAACGTCACCATCCCCGAGGCGCCGGTCACCGAGAACGAGGATCTCATCGAAGCCTACGAGCGCTTCCTGATCACCGGCGTGCCGCCCGGCGCGCTCGCGGGACGGAAGGTGGTCCTCGACGCCGGCTACGGCGCCGCGCACCGGATCGCGCCGGAAGTGTTCCGCCGCGCCGGCGCGGAGGTCGTGGTCATCCACGACTCGCCGGACGGCCGCAACATCAACGAGAATTCGGGTGCGCTGCATCCGGAGCGGCTCGCGGAGGTCGTGGTCGAGCAGAAGGCCGACTACGGCGTGGCGTTCGACGGCGACGCCGACCGCGCCATCTTCGCCGACGACAAGGGCAAGATCCGCGACGGCGACGAGATCATCTACCTCTGGGCCAAACACCTCGCCTCGCGCAATGCGCTTCCGGGGAGCTGCGTCGTCACGACCGTGATGTCGAACTTCGGCTTCGAGAAGCAGTTGCAGGCCGACGGGGTCCATCTGGTCCGCGCGAACGTCGGCGACAAGTACGTGCTTGAGGCGATGCTCCAGCGCGATGCAATCCTCGGCGGCGAGCAGTCGGGCCACATCATCGACCGCAGCGTCCACACCACCGGCGACGGCATCTACACTGCCCTCGTCTTCGGGCACATCCTGGCCGAGATGGGAGCGCCGTTCTCGACGCTGCACACCTTCGACCCGATGCCGCAGACCCTGGTCAACCAGAAAGTCGGCTCGAAGCCGCCGCTCGAGTCGCTGTCGCGCTATCAGGCCGCGCACGCGAAGGCGAGCGAGGACCTCGCCGGACGGGGACGCATCCTGGTCCGCTACTCCGGCACCGAGAACCTGGTGCGGGTGATGGTGGAAGGGGAAGACGACGCGCAGATCCGCCGGATCGCCGAAGAGCTGCGCGCCGTGCTGAAGGAAGAGATTGGCTGATCGCTGGACTCTCCGCGGCAAGACCGCGGTCGTGACCGGCGCCACCGCCGGCATCGGTTTGGCCATCGCCGAGGAGCTCAGGCGTCACGGCGCCGAAGTCATCCGCGTGGCACGCGGCCCCGAGGCCGACATCCAGGCCGACGTCACCAACCCGGAGGATCGCAAGCGCATCTTCGCCGGACTCGAGCGCCTCGACATCCTGGTCAACAACGCCGGGACGAACATCCGGAAGAAGTCGCACGAGTACGACTACGACGAATATGTCCGGATCCGCGAGACGAACATGGACTCGGTGTTCGAGCTCTGCCGTCTCGCCTATCCGCTCCTGAAAGCCTCGGGCGATGCGAGCGTGATCAACGTCGTCTCGGTCGCCGCCTTCCGCCACCTCGGCACCGGCGCGCCCTACGCCATGACCAAGGCCGCCGTGGCCCAACTGACCGCCGCGCTGGCCGCGGAATGGGCGAAGGACGGTATCCGGGTGAACGCCGTCGCCCCCTGGTACATCCGAACGCCCCTCGCCGCCCCGGTCCTGAAAGATCCGGAAAGGCTGGAGAAGATCCTGGCGACGACTCCGCTGGGCCGGATCGGCGAGCCGGAGGAAGTCGCCTCGGTGGCTGCTTTTCTCTGCATGCCGGCCGCAAGCTACGTCACCGGCCAGTGCCTCGCCGTCGACGGCGGCTTCAGCGTCGCCGGCGTGTTCCGCTAGCCGCTCGTTTGCCACCCACCCGGGAGACGACGGGAGGCCTCCGGCGGGCGGGCCCGGCCCGCGGCGTTGGTTGCCCAAGGCTGAACGCGCGCCTCTCGTACGAAACGCGGTCCACGCGAAAACAAACGCCGCGGGCCGGGCCCGCCCGCCGGAGGCCCCCCGTCGTCCCCCGGGTAGGCAACAAAACGAGCCTAGCGGAACGGCAGAGCCGCTGCTATATTGCGCCATCCAATTTTCAGCCCCGTCGTCCGGAGATGATCATTCATGGCTAAGGTGCAGGGGAAGAAGGCGGCCGCCGCCAAGAGCGCGGTGAAAAAGGTCGTAGCTCGAGTCAAGAGCGCGGCCGGGGCAGCGAAAAAGAAAACAGCCCCGAAAAAGGCCGCAGCGCCCCCGAAACCGGCGGCGAAAAAGGCTCCAGTCAAACCGGCGCCGAAGCCGGCAGCCAAGCCCGCGGCCAAACCCGTCGCGGCCAAAAAACCGGCGAAAAAAGCGGCCGCGGCGGTCAAAACAGCCGCGAAAGCCGTCAAAAAGGCCGTCGTCAGCGCCGCCAAGCCGGTAGTGAAAGCCGCCAAAGCAGCCGCACCGAAAGTCGCCCCCAAGGCTGCCGCGCCGAAACCGGCCAAGGCGCCGGAACTGAAAGCCGTACCGAAAGCCGTTCCGCCGCCGGCCGACAAAGCCCCGGTGGCCGCTCCGCCCCCTCCCGCCGCCGTCCGGGCGCCGGAGCCGGAGAAAAAGCGTGGCCGGCGAGCCCGTCCGCGCGTCACATCCAGCGGAGCCCCTGCCGCCGCCTGGCTCTCGAGCGAAAAACCGCGCCCCGCGTCCTTCATCCCCGCGCCGGCCCGCGCCGAGGCACCCTCGGCGATCGCCGCCCCGCCTGCATCCTCCGACCGCTTGATCCGTCCGGACGACGTCGCCCATCCGGCGGTCCGCATCGTCCCCATCCGGATCGACGTCGAACAGGGCGCCGGCCGCTTCTACGTCATCGCCAACCCGATGGAGATCACCGTCCGGGTCGGCGAGGGCATCGAGTGGGACTTCCGCTACCTCGGCGGCGCCGACGTGTCGGTCGAAGAGATCGTCGTCGAATTCGACAAGCCGTCCCCCTTCTCCCAAGCCAAATTCAGCACCCGCAAGCCCGGCGGCGCCCGCCCGCACCGCCAGCTCTCCGGCGGCGCACTCCCGGCCGCAGCCGGCAAGCGCATTCAGTACACCGTACGCGCCCTCACGCCGTTCAAGACAGAGCTGGCCAACACACAGATCTGGGTAAACATCACCGCGTAGCGGTTGCTGGTGACTAGTTGCTGGTTACCTGGGACTTGTCGCCCGGGCGAAGAGGCACAAGGAACAGTAACCAGTAACCAGTAACCACTCTCGCGGTCAGCGTCCGGCTGCTACATGCTGCTCCTGCAGCGCCGCGAACGTACTGACCCCCTCTTTCAAAGAGCGGATCCCCTCCACGCAGGCCGTTGCCGCGGTCAGCGTCGTAATGCACGGAATGTTCATCTGCAGCGCCGTCCGGCGGATGTAGGTGTCATCCACGAACGCCGACTTGCCGAACGGCGTGTTGATCGCCAGCGCAATATCGCCGTTGATCATCATGTCGACCACGTTCGGCCGCCCCTCGTGCACCTTCGGTACCGACACCGCCTCCACGCCGTTCTTCAGCAGAAACTCGCGCGTGCCGCCGGTGGCGATCAGGCGGAAGCCGAGCGACGCCAGCTCCTTCGCCAGGTGCACCACGTGCGGGCGCTTGTCGTTGTCGTTCACCGAGATGAACGCCGTCCCCTCCAGCGGCAGGCGCGTGCCGGCGCCGAGGAGCGCCTTCGCATACGCCTCGCCGAAATGCGGAGAGCTCCCCATCACCTCGCCGGTCGACTTCATCTCCGGGCCGAGGAGCGTGTCCTCGCGCGGGAAGCGGTTGAAGGGGAAGACCGGCGCCTTGACGAAATAGCCGTCCACGCGCGGCTCGCCGGTCAGGCCGAGCTCCCGCAGCGTCTTGCCGGCCATCACCTTAGCCGCGATCTTGGCGAACGAGACCCCGGTCGCCTTCGAGACATACGGCACCGTCCGCGACGCGCGCGGATTCACCTCGAGCACGTACAGATCGCCGTGCTGGATGGCGTACTGCACGTTCATCAGGCCGATCACGTTCAGCGCCTTCGCCAGCTCGATCGTCCGGCGGCGGATCCGGTCCTGGTCGCGCGCGCCGATGATGTACGGCGGGATCACGGTCGTCGAGTCGCCGGAGTGGATGCCGGCCAGCTCGATGTGCTCCATCACACCCGCCACGATGACATCGTTACCGTCCGAGACCGCGTCGACGTCGATCTCGATCGCGTCCTCGAGGAAGTGGTCGACCAGGATCGGATGCCCCGGCGCTGCCTCGACCGCGCGCTGCATGTAGCCGCGCAGGTCGTGCTCGTCGTACACGATGGCCATGGCCCGTCCGCCGAGGACGTACGAGGGGCGGACCACGACCGGGTAACCGATCCGCTTCGCCACCGTTACCGCCTCGTCTTCCGTCATCGCCGTGCCGTGCGCCGGGACGAGGATGTGGTGCTCGCGCACCAGCTCGCCGAACCGCTCGCGGTCCTCGGCCATGTCGATCGAGTCCACCGAGGTGCCCCACATCCGGACGCCCGCCTCGCCGAGCTGCTTGGCCAGCTTCAACGGAGTCTGTCCGCCGAACTGGACGATCACCCCTTCGGGCTTCTCCAGATCGACGATCTCCAGCACATCCTCGAGCGTGAGCGGCTCGAAGTAGAGGCGGTCGGAGGTGTCGTAGTCGGTCGATACCGTCTCCGGGTTGCAGTTGACCATGATGGTCTCGAACCCGATCTCGCGCAGCGCGAACGAGGCATGCACGCAGCAGGTGTCGAACTCGATTCCCTGGCCGATCCGGTTCGGCCCCGAGCCGAGGATGATCACCTTCCGGCGGTCCGTCGGCGCGGCCTCGTTCTCCGTCTCGTACGTCGAGTACATGTAGGGCGTCGATGCCTCGAACTCGGCGGCGCACGTGTCCACGCGCTTGTAGACGGGACGAAGCCCCTGCGCGTGACGATCGGCCCGTACTTCGGCCTCGCTGCGGTTGGTGAGCTTAGCGAGCTGCCGGTCGGAAAAGCCGTTGCGCTTGAGCGTGCGCAGCAGGCCCGGCTCCGCCACCCGCTTCTCCAGCTCGATGATCTTCCGCATCTCGCGAAGGAACCACGGGTCGATGAACGACAGCGCGTGGATCTCCTCGACGGTCATCCCCGCGCGGAACGCGTCCCCGACCGCGAAGATGCGCTCGGGGGTCGGGGTGCGCAGGAGGTCGTTCAGATCCTCGCGCTGGTGCCCGCGCGTCTCCAGCCCCGCCACCCCGATCTCCAGCGACCGCAGCCCCTTCTGCAGTGCCTCGGTGAACGTGCGGCCGATGGCCATCGCCTCGCCGACCGACTGCATGGAGAAGCTGAGGAGCTGCGGCGTGTTCGGAAACTTCTCGAACGAGAAGCGGGGGAGCTTGACCACCACATAGTCGATCGAAGGCTCGAACGAGGCCGGCGTCTTGCGGGTGATGTCGTTCGGGATCTCGTCGAGCGTGTAGCCCGCGGCGAGCAGCGCCGCAAATTTGGCGATCGGAAAGCCGGTGGCCTTCGACGCCAGCGCCGACGACCGCGACACACGCGGATTCATCTCGATGCAGATCCGGCGGCCGCTCTGCGGATGGACGGCGAACTGGATGTTCGAGCCGCCCGTCTCGACGCCGATGGCGCGGATGATCCGCTTCGCCTCGTCGCGCATGTCGTGATACTCGTCATTCGTCAGCGTCTGCTGCGGCGCCACCGTGATCGAGTCGCCGGTGTGCACCCCCATCGGGTCGAAATTCTCGATCGAACAGACGATGATCACGTTGTCGGCGCGATCGCGCATCACCTCGAGCTCGAACTCCTTCCAGCCGATCACCGACTCTTCGACCAGCACGCGGTGGACGGGGGAGAGCTCGAGACCGCGGGAAACGATCGTCCGCAGCTCCTCGACGTTGTAGGCGATCCCGCCGCCGGAGCCGCCGAGGGTGAAGGAGGGGCGGATGACCAGCGGATAACCGATCGTGGCTGCGAAATGCTCCGCATCGTCGGGGGAGGCGGCGTACGTCGACTCCGGGACGTCGACGCCGATCTCCTTCATCTTCTCTTTGAAGAGCTGGCGGTCCTCGGCGGTCTTGATGGCGTCGTAATTCGCGCCGATCAGCTCCACGCCATGCCGCTCCAGCGCGCCGTTCTCCGCCAGGGCCATCGCCAGATTGATCCCGGTCTGCCCGCCCACGGTCGGCAGAATCGCGTCCGGCTTTTCCCTCTCGATGATCCGCTCCAGCGACTCCGGAGTCAGCGGCTCGATGTACGTCCGGTCCGCGAACTCCGGATCCGTCATGATCGTGGCCGGATTCGAATTCACCAAGATGATCCGGTATCCCTCGTCCTTGAGCGCCTTACAAGCCTGCGTGCCGGAGTAATCGAACTCCACGGCCTGGCCGATGACGATGGGTCCCGATCCGATGACGAGAATGCTTTTGAGATCGCTGCGTTTTGGCACTGGCGCGCATCATAAAGGATCGGGCGCGGGGTACGAGGGATGAGACGTCAAAGTAGTAAGGTGTGCGGTACGGAATGAAGTTCATCGAATGGGACGCGCTCGAATTCCGCGTGAGCGGCGAGAAGCTTGCCGCGATGGCGCGGGAGATGACCGCACGCGACCCGATGATCGAGAGGCTCGACCTCCAGTTCACCAACGGACTGTTGCGCGTCCAGGGAGCGGTGCGGAAATTCATCCTCATCCCTTTCACCGTCGAGATCACCCAGTTCATCACCGCCGGGACCACCGTGCGCGTGCCCCTGGCGCGAATGTCGGCCGGCCCGATCCCGATCCCCACCCTCCTGGTCGGTCTGTTGCGGCGGAAGTTCCCGGCCGACGTCGGTTTCGAAGACCCTGCCACCATGGTCCTGTCGCTGGATCGCTTCTTGCCACCCTTCGTCTCTGCCGACATCCAGAAGATCTGGATCATCGACGGCGGTCTCGCCGTGACCCTCGGCAGAGGCGGGGCCGAACCACCCACGGGAGGAACAATTGGAAACGAACAACCCGAACGACGTGTTTGACGACGATTTCGACAGCGCTCTCAACGAGAGCTCCGAGCTGTCGGGCAACGTGACCCAGGACCGCGCCGACCGGTTTTACGACCGGATGCGCGACGGCATCCGCCGCTACCTCGACAAGAAGGGCTCCCTGGCCGGCAAGACCGGCGAGTACCTCCTCCTCGCCCCCGACGTCTTCGTCCTGCTGTGGCGGCTGATCAACGACGCCCGGGTCAACGCGAAGAACAAAGTCATGCTCGGCAGCGGCCTGGCGTACTACTTCTTCCCCCTCGACATCATGCCCGAAGCCATCATCGGCCCGGCCGGTTACATCGACGACCTCGTCTTCGGAGTCTACCTGCTGCACAAGATCCTCGCGGACACCGATCCCGCCGTCCTCCGCGAGCACTGGAGCGGCAGCGAAGACATCCTCGACTCCATCCAGAAAGTCCTCAATGCCGCCGACAACCTCGTCGGCAGCGACCTGCTGGGGAAGATCAAGAAGGGCGGGAAGTAGGGGCGAGGGACGACGGGGGGCCTCCGGCGGGCGGGCACGGCCCGCAGCGTTTGTTGGCCTGGCCTGAACGAACGCCTCTCGCGTGAATCACGGTCCCGGCGAAAACAAACGCCGCGGGCCGTGCCCGCCCGCCGGAGGCCCTGGTCGTTCCCTCTCCGTGGACACACCTCCTTCGAGATGCACACCCCCATGTGATCAGAGCCGCCGAAGGCGGCGGAAGAACTGTAGACCCGGCCTTCAGGCCGGGTAAAGCCGGGCACCGGCAAGGGAGCCCGCGTAGCGGGCGACAGACGAGACGCACGTTACGGTCGGCGGAATGACCGGAATCGCAGGTTGCATCGGCTCCATCCTGGTCGTAGTCTTTCCTTGTGGAGCATCCCATGACGCAGACAATCGAGGCCATCTACAAGGACGGCGTCTTGAAGCCGACTGACGAACTGCTTCTTCGGGACAACCAGCGAGTGCGTCTGATCGTGGAGACCGTCGACGAACCCGATCCCGATCGCGAAGCTGCCGTCGCACGCATGAAGGCAGGAATCGCAGGCATGCGCTTTTTCTCGGAGGGACCGCTGCCCAGCCGAGAGGAATTGCATGATCGCGGTTGATACGAACATCCTCATCTACGCCTGCGATCAATCGGATCGACACCGGCAGACCATCGCGCTCGACCTGATCGCGGCATCCACGGAGGGTGTTCTTCTCTGGCAGGTAGCGTGCGAGTTTCTGTCGGCGGCTCGCAAGCTGAGCAGACAGGGCTTTACCCCCGGTCAGGCTTGGAGCCGTCTCATGGAATTCAGGGACTTGTTGCCGCTGGTTCTGCCCACCGCAGCCAACCTGACACATGCACGCCGGCTACACGTCGATCACGGAGTTTCGCTTTGGGACGCGCTCATCCTCGCGGCGTGTGTCGACGCTGGAGTCGACGTTCTCTACTCGGAGGATGTCCCCGGGCTGCAAGCGTTCCCCTCCGTGCGAGTGGTCAATCCATTCAAGTGAATTCGACATGGCGGCTTCCTCGTGCGGAGTTCGAGAATAGATCCCGCCCCCTACAACCCACTCCCGCAGTACTTGCAGTGCGTGGCGTCGTCGTCGTGGCCTTCGCGGCCGCAGGAGGGGCAGGATTGGCGGGAGTGGCCGCGGCCGCGGGCGGCGGTGAGCTCGGAGGTGACGATGCCGGTGGGGACGGCGATGATGGCGTAGCCGAGGATCATCACCACCGAGGCGAGGAGTTTGCCGAGCGGCGTCTGGGGCGAGAGGTCGCCGTAGCCGACCGTCGTCAGTGTGACGATCGCCCAGTACATCGAGGTCGGGATGTCGTGGAAGCCGTGGGCCGGGCCTTCGATCATGTACATCAGCGCGCCGATCAGCACCACCAGCGTGATCACCGCGAAAAGGAAGACGAAAATCTTGCGCCGGCTGGCCCGGAGCGCCGCCGTGATCACCCCCGCCTCGCTGAGGTACTCGGTCAGCTTGAGGATGCGGAAGATGCGCAGCAGCCGGAGGACCCGGACGGTGAGGAAAAACTGCGCGCCCGGAACGAACAGAGTCAGCCACGTCGGCGCGATCGCGAGCAGGTCGATCACGCCGAGAGAACTGCGCGCATAGGCCAGCGGCCTGCGGACGGCGATGAGGCGCAGGATGTACTCGACCGTGAACAGCAGCGTGAACGCCATCTCCGCCGCGAACAGCTCGCGATGCCAGCGGGTGTCGATCGAGGCGATGCTCTCGAGTACGACCACCGCCACGCTCGCGAGAATGCAGACGATCAGGGCCACGTCGAACGCACGTCCCGCGGGCGTGTCCGCTTCGAAGATGACCGTGTGCAGCCGCTGCCGCCAGCGCGACGTCTCGTACATCAGCTAAGCCTAAGCCCGATCCGGTGCCGGTTCAGTCCAACTCCCCGACGTCCGTGCCCGGTTTTTCACGATGTTGTCAGTTGTCGGTTGTCGGTTATCGGCCATTCCTTGCCTGGGCAGCATTCGAGGAGGGTGCCCCGTAAGCCGAGGAATGGCAGACAACTGACAACTGACAACCGACAACATTCAAAGTCTACGGCCCCGTCATCGGCGGAACATACGGCAGCGTGTACGCCATGAGCCAGCAATAGAGCAGCACGAGCGGGGTGTGGAAAAGCAGTTGCAGGATCGAGTAGCCGGCCAGGTCGCGGGCCCGGACGTTCAGGATGCCCATGAGCGGGAGCATGAAGAACGGATTCAGCAGGTTGGGGAGCGTTTCGGCGGCGTTGTAAGTCTGCACCGTCCAGCCGAGGTGCATGCGCAGCGCGTTCGCGGCCTCCATCACGTACGGCGCCTCCACCACCCAGAGCCCGCCGCCCGACGGGATGAAGATGCCGAGGATAAACGAGTAAATCGTCAGCATCGGATTGAACGTGTCGGGCGTCGCGATGTGGATGAAGAAATCCGACAGGACCGGCTGGATACCGCTCTTCGAGATCAACCCGAAGATACCGGCGTAGAACGGGAACTGCACGAGCACGCCCGCCGTGGCCGGGACGGCGCCAGAAACCGCGCGCAGGAACGCGCGCGGCCGCCAGTGCAGCAGCATTCCGAGCGCGAGAAAGAGCAGGTTGAAATTGTTCAGGTCGAGCGTCGCCGCCAGTCCCTTCGACGCGATCTGCTGTCCGAGGAACGCGAGCATCAGCGCGACCACGGCGACGATGAGGAAGGGACTGTGCTCGATCTTCTCGGCCGCCGTGCGCGGCGGCTCTTCCGCAGAGGTCCTGTCCTCGAAGACCACCCCCATCGCCCGCGCCGTCCGGACCCGCTCGCCCGCCGGCGCGGAAAAGTAGGCGATGGCCGTCGAGACGGCGATCAGCAGCACGGCCAGCAGGAGGCTCTGCCAGAGAAAGATGGTCTGGGTGAGCGGGATCACCCCGGTGACCGGCAGCAGCGCCGGCGGGATCGCCGAGCGGGTAGCCATCATCATCGCCGGTGAAGAGGAGAGGCCGAGCGACCAGACGCTGCCCAGCCCGAGGTACGCCGCGCCGCCGAGCGCGCGAAAGTCGACGTGCTCGATCCTCCGCACCACCGCCCGCACCAGCAGGCCGGTGAAGATCAGCGAGAACCCCCACGACAGGAGCGAGCTCACCATCGAGAAGAGAGCGACGAACGCCACCGCGCCGCGCGCCGTCTTCGGGATCGCCGCCAGCCGGTCGATCACGCGGGCGCAGGGGCGGGAAGTGGCGACGACGAAGCCGGTGACGATGATCAGCGCCATCTGCATCGTGAACGGGACCAGCACCCAGAACCCCTCGCCGAACGCCGTGACGAGAGCGGCCGGCCGCTCTCCGAGCGCGAGCCCGAACGCGAAGACCACGAGCACCGCCGCGAGCGCAAAGACGAAGGCGTCGGGAAAGTAGCGCTCCGACAGATCGGCGATGCGGCTCCCGAGCCGGGCCAGAGGCACATCGCTGCCGCCGTCCGGTTCGACGCTGCGCGCTTCGCTCATCGCGCGCCATGGTAGCGACAGTGGCGCCGGAAGCGAACGGTACCTGCCCGCTGCTGGCGCAAAGAATCCGACGAGAGCCGCCGAAGGCGGCGAAAGATCTGTAGGCCCGGCCTTCAGGCCGGGTTCCGCAACGCGCCCCCAGGCGAGCCCGCGTAGCGGGCGACAGAACAGAAGGTCTGCGCGGGGTCGCGCGTTGACACGACATTCATCGCCGCGTAGCATGTCAAAAAACTGACATGCCCAGGAAACGGACAGAAACACCGCTCAGCCTCAGCCGGCGTGAGCGGCAGATCGTGGAGATCCTCTATCGCGCCGGCCGGGCCACGGCCGCGGAGATCCACGAGCAACTGCCGGACGCGCCGACGTACACGACGGTCCGCGGGCTGCTGCGCGTGCTCGAGCAGAAAGGGCACGTCGCGCACGAGGAAGAGGGCGTTCGCTACGTCTATTTTCCGGTGGCGCCGAAGAGCGCGACCGGCGCCTCGATGCTGGCCCACGTGGTCGGCACGTTCTTCGGCGGCTCCCCGTCGCAGGCGATGGCGGCGCTGCTCGGCTCGACGCAACCGCTCAGCGAGGAAGAGATCGAACGGCTGTCGCGTATCGTCCGCCATGCAAAGGACGCGAAAAAGGGGAGGCAGGCGTGACCATCGCCCTCGTCCTCCGCGCGACGCTGCTGCTGCTCGCCGGCCTCGCCCTGTACGCCGTCACTGCGCGCCGCTCCGCGGCGCTGCGGCATGCCGTCCTGACCGCCACGCTGACGTCGCTGCTCGTGCTGCCGTTCGCGGTGCCGCTCGCACCGCGCCGGCTGCCGCTGCCGATCCACGCCGCGCCGGCGCCGATCCGGACGTTCGCGGTGCAGGTAAACCGCGGTGCGGCGGTCGTGGCGGGGGAGCACGAGCGTTCGCTGTCGCCACGCACCGCGCTGACGTTCTGCTGGGCATTCGGCGTGGCGCTCTTCGCTCTGCGGCTGGCCGCCTCGTGGCGTGCGGCGCTGCGGCTGCGTGCGGCCGCCCGGCGGAGCGGCACGCGCGTGCTTCTCCACGGACGCGAAGTGCTGCTGACCGATGACGTCGACGCGCCGCTGACGATCGGCCTCCTGAAACCGGTGATCCTCATGCCGGTGTCTATGGCGTCATGTAACGCAGCACTGCTGCACGAAGCGGCGCACATCGCCCGCGGCGACGCCTGGTGGCGGCTCGCCGCCGAAGTGACGCGCGCGATCTACTGGTTCCATCCGCTGGTGTGGATCGTCTCGCGCTTCGCGGCGCTCGAACAGGAGCGGGCCTGCGACGACGCGGCGCTCGACGCCGGCGTCGGCTCCCTCGACTACGCCGAGCTCCTGGTCGGCGTGGCGTCGCGCGCGGGGCGCAGTGCCGCCCTGCCGATGGCCGCCGCGCGCCAGCTCGAAGCGCGCCTGCGCTCTCTCGTCGACCCCGCACGCCCGCGCCGCCCCCTCGGCTGGCGCGGCGCTTCCGCGGCATTCGTCGGCGCCGCGGCGCTGCTCGGCGTCACCGCCGCGGTCACGGTAGTCGCCGCCGCGCCCGCGGCGGCCTACGCCGCACCCATCTCGGACCGCTTCCAGGGCCCCTACGACGATCCGGTCGTCGAAGCGCTGCCGGACGTCGCCGTCTACGCGGCGCCGGACGTCGTGGCGGCGGAGCGGCCGCTCGCGGCCGCGCTCGAGGCGCTCGCGCGCCGTCCGAAAACGTGGCCCGGCGACCTCGTCGCGCAACGGGCGCGCTGGCCCCTGAGCCGGAGCCGCGATGGTCGCCTCGTCGAACCGCTGCGCGAGGCGCTCGACGACCCCGACTGGCGAGTCCGCGCGTATGCCGCCTGGAACCTGGCCATCGTCCGCGACCGCCAGTCGGTCCCGCGTCTCCAGGCGCTGCTCGCCGATCCGGTCTGGCGGATGCGGGCCATGGCCGCGCACGCCCTCGAGGCCGCCGGCGACGATCGCAGCGCCGCCGCCATGGAGCGCGCCCTCTCGGACGAGGCCTGGCAGGTACGGGAGGAAGCGACGCACTACTTCGCCGCCCGCACCGACGCGCGCTCGCACGCGCTGGTCGCATCGATGACGAACGATCCCCACATCGCGGTGCGTACCGCCGCGAATCGCGAATGACTTTTTTCAGCCCTCGCATGTCAAAAATTTAACATCGCGGAGAACCTCATGCTCGCACTCGCATCGCTGCTCCTCGCCGCCACCGTCGCCGCTCCCCGCCAGCTTCCGCCGGAGCTCGACGCCTACATCGAGTCGGCCCGGCAACGGGCCAACGTGCCGGGACTCGCGGTCGCCGTCGTCGACGAGCACGGCCTCGTCGCGGCGAAAGGCTACGGCGTCCGCCGGCTCGGCGCGCCGGAGCGCGTCGACGGCGACACCCACTTCGACACGGCGTCGCTCACGAAATCGTTCACCGCCGCCCTCCTCGCCACGCTCGTCGACGAAGGGAAGCTGCGCTGGGACGATCGCGTGCGCGACGTCCTGCCGGAGATCTCGTTCGGCGACCCATACATCGACGCCAACGTCACCCTGCGCGACCTGCTCACGCACCGCGTCGCGCTGCAGGCGGCGAACGGCATGCCGCGCCTCTCGAACTACGACCAGGCCGAAGTCCTCCGCCGGCTGCGGTACCTCAAGCCGCAGGGGCAGTTCCGCGCCGACTTCGTCTACTCGAACCTGATGTACACGGTGGCTGGAGCCATGGCGGAGAAAGTCACCGGCAAGACCTGGCGCGCACTCGTCACGGAGCGCCTCCTCACGCCCCTCGGCATGACCGCCACGAACGCCGAAGAGGACCTGAGCGTGCCGAACTCCGCGTCGCCGCATGCGGTCATCGACGACGTGCAGCAGCCGATCCGGCCGTACTACTGGAAGACCATGGCGCCGTCGGCCGCTATCGCCTCCACCGCGCGCGACATGGCCCGCTGGCTCCAGTTCCAGCTCGGCGACGGCACGTGGGAAGGGAAGCGGATCATCTCCGCCGCGGCGATGGAAGAGATGCATTCCCCGCAGTTCGTGATCCGGACCACGGCGGCGATGCGCGCCGCGCGCAACGTCGACTACTTCGCCGGCTACGGCCTCGGCTGGCAGGTGTTCGACTACAAAGGCCGCACGACGTTCTGGCACAGCGGCAACGGCGACGGCATGCCGTCCTACATGTCCATCCTGCCGAAGCAGAAGCTCGGCGTCATCGTGATGACCAACACCTGGGTGACGCCGCTCCTCCACGGCTCACTCGCCGGCCGGATCCTCGACACATTCCTCGGCCTCGAGACGAGCGACAACGTCGCCGAGACCATCGCCGCCGCCGACCGCGAACGGGAGCGCGTGACGAAGGCGATCGCCGACATGGAGAAGGAGCGCACGAAGAACACAAAGCTGTCAGTCCCCCTCACCCAATACGCCGGCACGTACAACGACCCGTTGTTCGGCGACATGACCGTCACCGTCGACGGCGAACGGGCGACGCTGCAGTTCGCCGGCGGCGCGATCGCCGACCTGTACCACTGGCACTACGACACCTTCGACGTCCAGTGGCGCGACCCCGTCTATCGCGCCTACTTCCGGACCGCCGCCGCCTTCTCCCTCGACGCCGACGGCAAGCCCTCCCGCCTCGACATGCGCATCAACCGCGACACCATCGAGGCGAAACGGAAGTGAGCCACACGTCCCATAGCTCCCATAGGTCCTATAGGTCCCATTGGTCCTGTTGGTCCCATCGCTCCCCAACCTGCGGGCGCGTGCCGAGACCTCACCCCGTCATCCGCCGGATGATCTCCGCCACCGGCAGCACCTCGTCGATACCGGCGACGCTGCGGCCGGCCTGCCAGTAGTCATCGCGGCCGCGGGCGGCGTGGAGCGACTTTTTGAGGTTGCGGAGCGAGAGGAGCGCGTAGATGGTCCGCATCCAGTGCTTGGTCCTGCGGCCGCGCAGCATCCAGCGCGCGATCGGACCAGCTTTGGTGCCGGTCCTGACGATGTGCTCGTTGCGGATCACCGCGACCGGCAGACCGGTGAGACGCTCGGTCAGGACGATGTCCTCGGCCCTGGCGTCGACGATGGCCTGCTTGTAGCCGGCGTGCGCCGAGCACTCCGTGGCGGCGATGAAGCGCGTCCCCATCTGCACGCCGGCGTAGCCGATGGCCAGAGCGGCGCGGAACGTCGCGGCGTCAGAGACTCCTCCGGCGCAGACGAGCGGGAGGCCGAGGTCCGCCAGTTCGTCGTAGAGGACACGCGGGTCCTTCGGTCCGGCGTGACCGCCCGCGCCGGAGTTGACGGCGATGAGACCGTGCACGCCCGCGTCGCGCCCCTTGAGCGCCCATTTCCGCTCCGTGACGTCGTGATAGACAAACCCTCCGGCCGCACCGGCACGCTCGACGACCCAGCGCGGATTGCCGAGGGAAGTGACGAAGAAGCGGACCCCCTCCTCGAGCGCCTCGTCGACCCAGCGCCTCATGCGCTGCTCGTACGTCTTCGACGACTGCTCGATCAGCGCGTTCATCCCGATCGGCCGGGACGTCAGCGAGCGGATGTAACGGAGCCCGTCACGAAAACCGTGGCCGTGCACGTAGGTGAGGGACAGCGGCTGCACGACCCCGATCGCCCCCGCCTCGGAGACCGCCGCCACGAGCTCCGGGTTGCTGCACGGATACATCGCGCCCCCGATGATCGGCAGTTCGATGCCGAGCTGTCGCGTGAGCGCGGTAGAAAACGGATCGGCCATCGGTCGCGCGAATGATCCCACAGGGAATCGGCGAATCGGCGATAGGGAAAGAAAGAGGAGGGGTGAGAGTCGGGCCTCAGCCCGCGACCGCGGTGAGCTGAACGTATTCCGACCATACCGCGGTCACGGCGTCGAGCTTCGAACGGAGCGCGGCGGCCGAAGACGGCGGCAGGTCGGCGAACGGATCGCGGGCGACGCGAGCCTTCGTCGCGTCGTCGGCATGCTCGAGATCGATGCCCGTCGGCCCGTCGATCTTCCCTTGATGGTCGAGCGTGCGAAGGATCTGGTCCAGCGCGTTCCGGAGCTCGGTATATCGCTCCACGGGCAGACCGGCGGCCGCGGCGCCGAGCGGCATCGTCGCAGTCTCCCACGAAGCCTGAATCGCGCGCCCGCGCTCGGCCGGAGTCGCCGCCGCCGCGGCGGCACGCTGCGCCGCCTGTGCGG
Organism: Thermoanaerobaculia bacterium; assembly: GCA_035629865.1. Classification (GTDB taxonomy): domain Bacteria; phylum Acidobacteriota; class Thermoanaerobaculia; order Gp7-AA8; family Gp7-AA8; genus QHVT01. Next base: position 54,973 of record DASPHC010000072.1, read on the forward strand.
CCTCGATCTCACGGCGAAGACCGCGCACATAACCATCGAGCTCCGCCTCGGTGAATGCTACTGCTGATGACGACGGCGACGATCCGCCATCCGCCGCAGCGGAACGTTCGATTGCGCTTCCGGCCGCCCCTCCGGTCCCGTCGCCGCTCGACGTCCCCTCGGTCTTCCCGCCGCCGCACGCCACCAGCAGCATGGCCACCGCGACGATGCCGCGCTTCATCTCTTTCATATTCGTCTCGCTCCGGGTCCTGAGCTCAGGTTGCCGCTACGACAGCCGCGGCAGCCGCCGCCTGCGCGGCCTGCACCGCGGCGACGGTCGTCGCCGTCCCGGAGCCGCCGAAGGCGACGATCGAGGTGCCGAGCCCTCGGAGCTTGTTGTGCCAGCGGATGCTGCCGGTGGCGGGATCGACGCAGTACAATTCACCGTTCGCTCCGGCGTAGATCGCATCCGGCTCAACCGCGATCGTCACGAAGGACGACGACCGGAGCTTGCACCGCCAGATCTCCGCCCCGGTGGCGCGATCGATCGCCACCACGTGACCTCCCAGCCCGATGTAAAGCGGCCCGACCTTCTTCGCCATACGACCTCCATCGCCTCACGCTCTTCGAGCATACAGGCCGGGTCGCAGAAACGGAAAGCTCCGACCCCCGCTGTCATCCCGAGCCCCGGAAGTGGCCCGACGTGCTCAAAGCATGGCGGCGAGGGACGCCAGCGCTCCATTTGCGGAGTCGCGCTCAGCGCGAGACCAAACCCCGGTGTCCATTTCGTTGATCAGTTGCCGCGGCTTCGCTTGCGCAAGCATCGTTCGGCCGTCGGAGCGCCGGCGTCCGCGCCGGCTGGCCGGGCGCCGTCCCGGCGCCCGCGGCGTCTCGCCGCAGGGGTGCTCGAACGATCAACGCGCTTGCTCCCCGGCAACGCGGGAGGGCGGGGGCGAGCGCCTGCGGCGCGCCGAGCGGACCGCCGACGTCTTCGTCGGCCGGTCCGCCCGCGTCCTCGCGGGCACGCTCTCGCGCGACACTCTCCCACTTGCCTCTGTGGGTCAGACCTCCGGGAAGGTGGGGACAGACTTTTGCTTTTCTAAAAACGGCAAAGTTCTGCCCCACGGGACCGTGCACGAGGTTGGTTGAGCCGTGCTCGCACGCGCGGGCTCTGAGATTTTGAGACTCCCTTCCCAACTTGACGAAGTCCTGAAACAGGTCGATGCTGTCAAGAATGAATAAAGGGGGTTAATGATGCGTACCTGGAAACCTGGGATCGCAGTGGCAGCCGTGGTTCTTTCTGTCGCAACGGCTGGAATGGCGCAGCCGACGGAGTTGCGGCCGGTCGATGCAGGCGCGGAGTACCAAACGATCCGCAGTCTGCCTCGGAACGAGGGTAAGGCTCACTACTACAGCCTCCCGGATCAGGCGCACAAGGACGTCTGGACGCAACACCTCGTGACGTTCCTCAAAGAGCATCCGGAGCTGAGTGAAGACCAGCGCGACGTCATCCTTCAGGGAATCGGTCTCCTCGCCACCGGCATCCTGGACATCTCCGACACGGACCCTCGCTGGCGTACTGAGGTCGGCGACCCGGTGGCGCGGGTCGTTGCGCGTGCGAAATTGTTGATGTCGCCCGAGCTCGTCGCTGAAGCGTTCTATACGTTGGAAGGAAGCCGCCAGCAGCGTCCCTCGCCGCGCCGCGGTGATCGGAAAACACCGGTGACGAACGGTCTGGTGGATTGCGACTGCGCAACGATGGACAGCCACTGCTTCTGGTACGACTTGGTCTGCACTACAGGCGGGCCGCACTTCTGCATCCCGCTGCCTTCCTGGAAGTGCGGACCGTTCTACACGTACATGTGCGACGGCCGTTGCCTTTGAGCTGATCCCCCAGTCGCAGAGCCTTTGCGACTCTGCGACTCGAGAGCAGAAGCCTGATCGCCCGAGGTAACGTCCGCGGGCACACCGCCAAGCCATGTTCCCGGGGCGATCCGCGCCTGGACATGCGCGCCTTCAGCACTGATCCCTGAGACCCTCAGTTTCGACCCTGACACTTCAGATTTAACCCCTGAACCTTCAGATTCGATCCCTGAGGGATCAAGGTTTAACCCTTGAACCCTCAGATTTGACCCCTGAACCCTTGGATTCGACCCCTGAGGGATTAAGGTTTAACCCCTGAGCCCTCGGATTCGACCCCTGAACCCTCAGATTCCATCCCTGAACCCTCAGATTCCATCCCTGAGACCTCATTTTTGATCCCTGGACCCTCGCATTTCATCCTTCACCCCTCGGCTGCAAGGCCGAAGGTCTTCTGGCTGAAGTCTCCGGGATGGGGCGCCGGGGGTGAGGGCTCGCGATTCAGGCGCTCTTCCGGTCGCGCAACTCGTTGAGCTCCTGCAGCGAGTTGCCGAGGCCTTTCAGCAGAAGGGTCGTATCGATGTCGGCGCTCGGCTCCCCGAAGTCGGGAAGCGGATGTTCGCGGCGCGCACGCACCATCGACTGCTGCGCGATCACCGCACCCGCGAATGCCGCGTTCAGCGCGTCGATGATCCGGCTGATCGTCTGGACCGAAGCGGCATACGCTTTTTCGGGCTCAGGGCGCTCCGCGTGCCGGTCGCCGCCAGCAGGACCGGCCACCTGGTTCCGGGGAGCGATCCGTCGATGTCACTCCTCGATCCGCCGAATCCTCGTTACTCCGGCCACGAAAGCGCTTCCGCAAACCCCGGCACCTCCCGCGACAGCCAGGCCGAATGGACCGACACCAGATCCCGCAGCTCCCGCGCCAGCACCGCGCTCACCGACGCCCCATCCGCCGCCGCCAGCCGCTCCAGCGTCACCACCTGCAACCGCGGAATCCGCACCTCCAGATTCGCCAGCCGCAACAACTCCGGAATCGCCCCCGCCAACTCCGCCCCCAGCGCCTCCTCCACCGCCTCCTGCGACCAGAGCTCCATCGCAAACGAAGCCAGCTCCCCCCACGGCAGCACGATCCCGTCCCCGACTCCACCCCCTCCAACTCCCCGACCTCCATCCACCCGCGCAGATCCTCGAGATCCGTCCCGAGGATCGCGGCCGCGTCGGGGATGGGGTAGGTGGGGCGGGGGTGGAGGAAGAGAGTGCGGATGTGGGCGGGGGAGGGGTTCATCATCGACAGACTCCTTTTCGTGGCTTCACATGACAAGTTCAGTGACAATGCTGATCCCAACGCCAGTTGGAAGACTTTATTCCAACGGCAGTGTGGAATGCAAGCGTGCAGGAAGCGGAACTTTTCGGACGCCGCCTACGCGAACTCCGGAAAGCACGCGGCCTGACGCAGGAAACCCTCGCCGAGTCCGCCGACCTCTCCGGCAACTACGTCAGCGACCTCGAGCTGGGCCTGAAGGTGCCCAGCCTGACGATTCTCGTCCGGCTCTCCCAGGCGCTGGATGTCGGTACGTCCGAGCTGGTGAGAGACTTCACGCGTGAGGCGGTGAAGAAGATGAGGGTGAGGGAGCACCGGGGGTGAGGTCGGGAACCGGCCATCACGCCGTCAGAAGTGGAAAGCCGCTAAGCTGCTCGCGTAGCAGTAGGTCGTTCAGCACAAAGCAAGCGAAAGCGTTCGAAGCCGTGGAGACCACAATCTGGCTCACCAAAGTTGCGCTGGGGACAAAGGAAGGCCGCCGCTTCGTCGAGTACCTCCGAGCCGCGAATGAGCGATCGAATCGGGGCCCTGTCCCGCCTGACGTTGAAGCTCACCACCGGGGCCGGCTAGCACGGACAACGGAATGCCGGAAGAGATTCTAGCGCCCCAACTATCGCGGAGGACAGAGTCTCCGCGTGATTGCCAACCGGTTCGATCTGATTCTGCAGTCCTGGAGCGGCGATGACGTCACGTCCGGGCTTGGTCGCCCGCAGGAGCGGATCAACCGATACATCGCCGAAATGGACCCCTGATGTCTCCATTTTCGTGTTCAAAGATTCGTTCGGGAGCGACGCGAGCCTCGGCCGGACCGGCACTGAGGAAGAGTGGCGGAACGCAATCGACACCCTCTCGACCCATCCCGGGTTTGATATCGGACTCTACTCCGCGCGCCGCAGGCAGTGTACGAGAAGGAGCGGCATGAGGAAGATCCGGAAGCGGGCTTGAACGATCGCTCCCACCGGCCACAAACGTCGCCGAGGCGAACGGCTGAGGCGATCGAGGCACGTGTGATCGAGGAGCGAAAGCGATGGGGCTGCGGGTCCAAGAAGATCGGTACTATCTTCGACGAAGCGGTGCCCGTTTCCGAGCGATTGGTGGGGTCTGACCCCAGGACTTCGTCTTATCACCTCGCCCGCGAGAGTGGTCGTCTTTTCGGCGCGCCATGACTGCGAAGGCATGCAGCGAACGGAATACCGGAAGAGATGGCCTGCTTGCAACATGTAACTAAGCCAAGCCAAGCTGTTCGTTCAATCACTGTTGACCGGTCGGAGGCTCAGATGAGATCCCGCAGCGTAGTCGTCGTTTGCCTGATGGTTGTGTGCTTTAGTCTTCTCGGAGCAGGACCGCGAGAAAAGGTAAGAGACGAGTGGCGCGAGCCACGGCCACCTGACGGAGAAGACCAGCCGCAGGCGGGCCATGATTTATCAGTAGCAACGCAGACTCCGATTGCTGTAACGGATGCGCGCCGCATCGCAACGTCATTCATGAGTGAGCATTTAGCGTCCGGCGAGTGCCCGGATTGGGCTGGCGCGGAGGTGGGCGAAGCGATTCCTTTCTACTCGGCGACAGCACCCTACCCTCTCGCGTATGAATTCTCAATTGTGAAGGATGGTGCCCCTCAGGGGTCGATTCTCTGTGGGGCGACGGAAGGGACTGCTGCGGTCATCGGATACGCTCCAGAGGGAAAGTCGGTCGCAGCAGCGCTGCGAGAGGCGGTCGAAGAAGAGTTGGACCGTCCGATCGAAACAAAGCGGCGCTACTTGTACGGAGGCGGGAGCCAGTTCGGGATCGAAGTGCGGCCCGTGGACTCCGTTAACCTCCCGATGGACAGCGAAACGCTAACGGTACTTCCCGAAGAAGGGGTGATTCTGTATTCATTCACGTTTGTCCCACGGAGCCGCTACGATTGGGAGAACCGGTTCAGGGCAGACTTCCGCGTGTCACGAGAGTGGATCGAACACGAGCGAGAGGTCCGCGCCGACCTTCTCCTCCAACCGGTTCGAAGAAAGATAGAGACGAACGCGTCGAAACCGAAGGTGAAGAAGGGAAATCTCGGCACAAGTGGTTTTGCGAAGTTCTATCAGGAAAAGCTGAAGTGGTCGAACGGGAAGTGCTCGACAGGATGCACACCGGTAGCGGCCGCGATCGTTTTCGAGTTCTGGGACCGAAACGGCTATCCGAAGATGATCGGCTCAGACTCGAAGAACAAATCGCACTCCAGTCCAACGGATCCCGCCGTCCTCGATGCACTCAAGACTCTTCGTAAAGAAATGGGGACGGTCTGCAATTCGGACGGGGCAGGTGCTACGAGCAACTACGGAGCGTCTAAAGGATCGAAAGCTTACGCACGTGGCCGTGGTTATAAGAACTCGTCGACGAACAATAACAGTTCTCGCGAATGGTCAACCATCATTGATGAGATTGATGCTGGGCGGCCGCCGTTGCTCAGTTTCACGGGTGACTTGATGATGACAGGCGTAATTGGCGACCATACGGTTGTGCCTTATAAATACACAAATTCTTCGGACAATAGTGACGACATCGTGTGCGTGAGAACTGGCTGGAAACAGCCTTATGAGTGGTGCATAGGCGTGAACTCTCCTACTGAGGAGTGGAACATGGTCACAACCATTCGACCGAAGAAGTAGCGCATAGGAAACGGTGATCGTAACTAGGGGCGACTCGCGCGGCGAGTCGCTTCTACCGCAAGATCATGACTGCAGCCGGATCGACGCCGTCTGCCAGGAACACTCCTCGGTCGCCGCATCAATCAGCGTCAACCAACATCGGTGTCGATGATGATCACATCGAGTTCGAAACGTTTGATCGTCATGTCGTCGATGGGTTCCATGCCTCGTTCCGATCATGCTACGGACCGACGAATACCACCTTCTGCGAGAAGCGTCTGCAATTGCTCGGCAATGAATACTTCGCTCGCCACGACTAATACTTGAGGGGCTCTGGTTGAAAGGCAGTCGTTAGAGTGAGAACACGAGGCGGCCGTCGACCCGCGTTGGCGTGATGGTGGAGATCACCTCTCGCGGAAAGCGTTGTTGATGGCGCCGGGCTCCGGGCGGCTTGTCGTACTCCCTCAGTTATCCGCGTGCTGGGTAGCGGCAGCGGCAAGAGCCGTTTCCCCGAGAGCCAGCGTATACTGCGCGGCGGTCCGGTCCATTCCAACCCAATCAAGCCAATTCCATCATCTCGCGAGGAGAATCCATGTCCCAGAAACCGCTCGTTTACATCGCTGCTCTTTTACTCGTCGTCGTTGCTGCCGGGGCGCAGGCGGCGCCGGTGACGCTCTACTACCCGGACCAGGAGAACGCCGATTTCTCGGTGGCCGTTCCGGGCGACTGGGAGCTGGAGCAGGCTGAGGAAGAGGGTGGGTTCTTTACCGTCACCGGTCCCACGGGGGCCCAGCTCTCCTTCCGCACCGTCGAAACCGGCGACGACGAGATCGACGCCGCGATGGAACAGTCGATGGAGTGGGTGTTTGCCAACTACTCCGACGTCAAACTCGACGACCCGGAAGACATCGTTCAGAACGGCATGGAAGGCTTCAACATGACCGGCACCGCCAAAAACGAGGGCAGCCCGGTCGTCATCGTCATGGCCTGGCTGGCGCTGAAGCGGTCACACCTCGCCGAGGTGCTGATCGTCGTCGACGCGACCGACCGCCCGGGCCTGAACGCCGCCGAGCGCGTCATCAAGACCCTTCGCCGGCGCTGACGCCTCGACCCGGTCCCCGGCACCACGAAGCTGCATCGTCTCCAGGAGCGGGAGTACGGGCCTCCAGCCCGTCCCCGCTGCGTGGTTGCGATAACCAGCAATTATTCAATCTCGGCCTGCCGATCGGTGGCCGCCAAGCCACGCCGCCCACCGGCGTTCTTTGCATCGCCGATATCTACGGCTGCCCGTCCGAGCTTCTGAACGATCCTACATACATTCTTGACGCATTGCGCGCCGGGATTGGTGCGAGTAACGGGACTCTTGTAAAGGAGGCGGCGCACACCTTCGATCCTCATGGCGTGACTGCCGTCTGCTTACTCGCCGAATCACACGTCTCTATTCATACCTGGCCGGAAACAGGCACGGCGTTCGTCGATATGTTCACGTGTGGAGCGACCATGCTGCCGGAGGCGGGCGTTGCAATGATCGCTAAGCAGTTACACGCGCGCGAAGTTCACACAACGTCGTCACAACGCGGCGTACGCCACGCCGGTCAAATACAAATACCAGAGCAGAAACAATCGATCGTGTGGGTAGCGGAGCATCTCAGTCCCACAGAGATAAATCTTCGCGCTGTCCGACGCGTGCTTGCTTCCGAAGTGACGCCGTATCAGGAACTGCTCGTTGTAGAGACGCCCGATTACCATCGTGCACTCGTGCTGGATGGGAAGTGGCAGTCGTCTACGGCTGACGAATACATCTATCACGAGGCATTGGTTCATCCAGTTTGTGCCGTGGTCGCCGCGCCAGCCCGAGTACTGGTTTTGGGTGGTGCCGAGGGCGCGACCGTGCGAGAAGTTCTGCGCTGGGACAGTATCGTGAGTGTGACAATGATCGATATCGATGCCGGCGTGGTGCAAGCCTGCACACAACATCTGCCAGGGATGCACCGCGGTGCGTTCGCCGATCACCGGACGACATTACAAATCGCCGACGCCGTAACGTTTCTGAAATCGACGGAAGACTCTTGGGACGTTATCATCATGGATCTGTCAGATCCGATACCGAATGGCCCGGCGCAGAATCTCTTCACCGTCGAAGGCTTCGGGTATGTTCGGGATCGTCTCATGCCTAACGGTGCGTGCGTAGTGCAGGCCGGCGGTATCGGCCCTGCTGTTGCGCATAACTTCGCCACGGTCGTCAATACAATGAAACAGCACTACCGGCATACGGTACCTTACTGGGCGCCAATCCCAACGTATCCGGGTGCTTGGGGTTTCTGTATTGGGAGCCTGTGCGACCGACTCCCCTCTCCGGTGGAAATCGAGCAGGTCATGCGACACCACATAACGGAGCGGCTGCAGTTCGTCGGCGACGGAATGATCGGCGCAATGCTAACACTTCCAGCTTATCTCACCGAGGCGATCAACGCCACTTCTGTCGTTTCGACGGCCGAGCGGCCAATAACATGGTATTGACGGTTCGCAAGGCAGCCCGTATCTTCTCGAATAGCTTCGCAACGACTCTCGTTGCTTTAACAATCAAGGCAGTGACGGCGAGTATTACCGTACCAGCCAGTATTAGGGCAACAGTCAGGATTATTACAGAGCCGAATCTGTCGGCCGCACGGGCGTTAATCAGATGTTCAACGATCGGCATCCGAACATGCATGAAGATGACCTGAAATGCCGATGCTAAAGTGATGAAGGCGACCAGTGTATTAAGGATGCGCGCACGTCGCGCGTCGGCGATGTCATCGAGTCTGCGCATGGCGTTATCCACTTGCTGGACCGCCGCCAACAAGTTTGAAGCCTCGCCGGGAACATTCAACGCGGCTTCCGCTAGCTCGGACATTAACTTATGCGATTGATACCGTGACCAAACGACAGCGTTAAGGTCAACCATCATCCGCGTCACTTGAAGCGTCATCAGCGCGTTCTGGCGAAGCTGCCTTTCATTGCCGCCGTTAACCGGGTCGCCGAGGCGTGCCGACTGCACCTGCAGCGACGCCTCGCTAATCTTCTGCAATTTAGCAAGCGCCACCTCCAGAATCGCAAGAAACCCCGGCCACGAAACGTGATCGCGCGCACGATCGGTAAGTACCGCCTTCCAGTTTGTTGGCGCGTCCGCGCCTCGCCGACCGTAAGTACCTATCACGACCGAGGCATTGTCACCTACGAAGACGAGGTCGTCGGTGTCTATCGCTATGTTCTCGCCGCAAACCCTCGAGAAATGCCGTTCGTCACGATACGGCCACTCGTATGGATACAGTGTCAACAGTCCCATTAACTCGGATCTATGCTGGCTAGCAATATGGTCGATTACGTCCTCTGGGGAGAGTTCGGCGAAGCTTTCTCCGCGAGCATGATCCACGTCCTCCCATATGTCGACGACGACATGTGTCAGCTCATGGCTCAGATTACGGTGACCTTTCGTCGCGGTGATCAGCGCGTCCCTGTGCCTATTGAAGACGTTCCGTAGTACTTCGTTGGAGCCATGGAGCGTCTGCAGCACCCGGGCAGATGAGCCGTCCTCTTCCAGCGTAAGATTAGTGACTTCACACCGATATACCGGCGCGTCGAGAGTCGTCAGTTCAGCGCCGGCACGCTGGCTAGCGGACCAGCGCTCGACCGATGATGGTATGCCGGCGAGTAGTATCAACTCGTCGGTACTCAGCTGGCGTGTAGCAGTACAGAAGTTGGGCACATTGCCGACCAGGAGTCGATAGGTGATGCAAACGGTATCACCAAAGTATTCGGCAACTTGGACATGAACGCGGCCCTTTACGACAACCGACGTGCCGGTTGCATCTAGCTGAATAAAGATGTCGAACGGCGGAGCGTAATATCGCTTCAGTGCATCCCGCTTGAGGAATGTTTCGTGGAAGATTTGCTCATCCGTGGGCGAGGTGAACGCCCGCAGGCCAGTCGTGTCAATCCCACCCGTGGAGGTGAAAACATGCGCCCATACAATTGTGAAACTGTTGAACGCCAGCGAGCATTGCGCGGCTGTAGGCATCAGGGCGCGATAACCGCCCCCCGCGGCCCGGGCGTTTTGGATAATTGCTGGTTATCATCCATCGTTCGGAGAGTCTCCGTGATGAGGAGTGACGCAGGCCAGGCATTCCCTACCCTGTCGCCTCATGAAATTAGGTCGCTCCGGCCGCTCAGCCGCGCGTGACCCGCGCCTTGCGGAACCAGTTCGGCTGGAAAGCGTGAAATCGGCCGTGTACCACCACGCGCTCCAATCGGCGATGTCGAGAGGAGTGAGATCGGCGTGCGATGCGTGCAAAGCGCGTTCATCGTGAGGGGCCTTCGTGTGGGTACGGGCCTCCGGCCCGTCCCCGCCGCGTGAGAGAATCGCGGGCATGAGACGGGCCTTGATCGCGCTCGCACTTTTCGCCGCGACCCTCCACGCCGCCCCGCCGAGGACCTCGATCGCAAAGTGACGATGCTGGGGAAGATGGTATTCGCCGGGGCGCCCTCGTTCTCTCCCGACGCCAAGCGGATCGCCTTCATCACCAGCATCAGCGGGTCGCCGCAGGTGTGGACGGTATCGGCCGGCGGCGGCTGGCCGGATCAGGTCACGGCCTTCGACGATCCGGTGACGAATGTCGCATGGCCCGGCGGCGAGTGGCTGGCGGCGCAGGTCGCTCCCGGCGGAGGGCTCAACGAGCAGGTGTACGTGATGCGGCCGGACGGTACCGGCGTACGCATCCTCACCGAGGGGGGCAGCACCAACAATCGCCTCGGCGCGTGGACGCCGGACTCGAAGTCGCTGCTCATCGGCTCGAACCGCCGCACGCGCGAGGCCCTCGACCTCTGGCTCTTCGACGTCGCCACCGGCGCCAAGCGGCTCATCGCCGAGAGCAAGGGACTGGCGACCCTGGAGGACGTCAGCACCGACGGCAAGTTCGCGCTGGTGTGGCGCATGGCCAGCAGGGGCGACGAAGACGTCTTCCGCGTGGCGCTCGACGGCAGCGGCGAGGTTCATCTCACGCCGCACAGGCCTCCGGCCACGTTCGTCAGCGCGGCCTTCGGCGACAGTCCCGATGTGGTCTACCTCGCCGGCAATCCCGATCGCGATCTCCACGCCTTCGGACGGGTCGTGGTGCGGGATGGCAAGGCCGGTCCGTTCGAAATCCTGTCCGAGCGCAACGACGCGGAGCTCTCCGGCTTCGTCGTCGACGACGGCGGCACGAGGGCCATGCTGAACTGGAACGCCGCCGGCCGCAGCGAGCTGCGCATCGTCGACCCGGCCACGAAGGAGCAGAAGATCCTGCCCGGTCCGGCCGACACCGACACGATCTCGCTGGCGGAGTTCTCCCGCGACGGGCAGAAGCTGGCCGCGGTCTTCTCCGGCGCGAAGGCTCCGGCCGACGTCTGGGTGATTGACCTGGAGGCGAATACGCGCCGGCAGCTCACGCGCAGTCCGCACCCGGGCGTGAATCTGGAGGAACTGGTGCGCCCGGAGCTGCTCCGCTACAAGGCCCACGACGGCCTGGAGCTGAGCGGCTGGCTGTACCGGCCGCCGAACGCGAAGGCGCCGTACCCGACCGTGCTCAGTTTCCATGGCGGCCCCGAGGGCCAGGAGCGGCCGTTCCCGAACCCGACGTACCAGGCACTGCTGGCCAGCGGCATCGCCGTCTTTGCCCCGAACGTCCGCGGCTCGTCGGGATTCGGCAAAAAGTTCGTCAACCTCGACAACGGCAGGCTGCGCGCCGACGCCGTGCGTGACATCAAGTCGACCACCGACTCGCTGACCGCGCAGGCCATCGCCGACCCGAAGCGCCTCGGCATCATGGGCGGGTCGTACGGCGGGTACATGGTCATGGCCGGCGTCACCGAGTGGCCCGACCTGTTCGCCGCCGGCGCAAACCTCTTCGGCGTGGTCAATTTCGAAACGTTCTTCAAGCACACCGAGCCCTGGATGGCCGCGATCTCGACCAAGGAGTACGGCGACCCGGCGACGGAAGCGGAGATGCTCCGGACGCTCTCTCCCATCCACAAGGTCGACCGGGTGAAGACGCCGCTGATCGTCCTGCACGGCGCGAACGACACGAACGTTCCGGTGGTGGAAGCCGAGCAGGTCGTGCAGTCGCTCGAGCGGCGCGGCGTGAAGGTCGAGTACGTCCTCTTCCCGGACGAGGGACACGGGTGGCGCAAGACTCCCAATCGCATCCGGTCCGTGGTGGCGATCACGAAGTTCTTCACCGAGCGGCTGAAGTGAGGGCGCAGGGCTCGCGCCCGCCCCCGTCTGAGGGGCGGGCGCGGTCCGGTCAGTAGCTGACTCTCAACTGATAGGTCGTTTGCGTCGACGCGGCGCGGTAGACGCGGACGTAGACGGTCACCGCCGCGGAGCCCGTGTTGGTCCAGGACACCTCGTCCGGGGTCGTGCTGTCGTTATACGAGCTGTCCAGCGTGGCCCCCGTCGCGCTGTAGAGATAAACGTTGTAGTTCACCGAGAGGCCGTTGAGCAGCGCCGTCACCGTCTTGCCCGCCGGCAGGCTCAGGCCGAAGTAGTCGTCTCGCGACGTGCTCGACTCGTTGAGGAACGTCCCGGAGATCTGGTTGCAGGCCCCCGAGATGGGTTGCGGCGTGGCCCAGGGGTTCGGCTCCACGTCCGAGATGGAATTGCAGGTGGTGCCGGTCGAGTAGCTCCCAACGAGCGTCAGGCCCGAAAACGCGGTGTAGGCGTCGAGCATCACGTGCCAAGTGCCCGCCGCCGGCGTCGGGAAGGTGCAGGTCTCGTTGTTGCCGCTCTCGTACGGCCGGCAGTCGTAGGTCGACAACGTCGGCGCCGCGCCGAAACGCACGTGCATGTCGGCATCGCCCGTGCCGCCCGAGGTCTGGAACTGCAGGTTCGTCGCTCCCGCCGGCACGCTCATGGTCCAGAACTGCTGGCCGCTCGTTCCCGAGATCCCCGACACCGGAACGCCGTTCTGCAGCACGTTGGTGCCCGTAGTCGGCTCCGGCTTGATCGCCAGCGCCGGCGTCCATCCGGGGTTCACCCCACTCCCCGAGTAGGCGCCCCGATAGATCGCATTCCGCGACGTACTGTTGAAATCGCGGTCGTAGTCCAGCAGGCCGGAGAAGACCGAGTAGTCGATCGCGGTGCCCTGGAGCTGGCCGCTCTTCGGGAAGAGGTCGAGGCCCGATCCCAACGCCGCCATCGGGTTGTTCAGGTAGGTCGAGGCCGCGGTGTAGCTCCCGGTCACGTTGCTGCTCTGCTGCCCGCCGGTCAACGGCGTGGAGGCGAAGACGGCGTTGCCGACGACGCGCTGCGTGTAGGTGGGGTCGGCGCCCGTGATCGTGATGCCGGTGTTCGTGGCGACGATGGTGTTGTTGAAGGCCTCGATCCGCCTGGGCACGCTGTTCTGCGCCTGGATCCTTACGGCTGTGCCGGCGCGCTGCACGAACAGGTTGTCGTGGAGGGCGATGTTGCCTTCACCCTGGAACAGCGATTCGTAGGGGTTCATGTAGAAGAGGTTCCCGTAGACTTGGTAGATGTCCGAGGAGCCCGCACCGGTGAGCGGCCAGTGGCCCACCAGGACGTTCGGCCGCACGTCGGGCCCGGAGACCGAGCCCGTCTCTTTGCTGAAGGTGTTGTGGCGGATGATCGTGGTGCCCGACGACGGGGCCCCGACCGAGGTGCTGCGGCTGAGCTGGTGCTTGAACTGGGCGTTGTAGCCGATCGTGCCGTAGACGAGGTTGTGCTCGACCAGCGAGTTCGAGAACTCGTAGCCGCCGGAGGAATCGCCCAGGTACATCCCCGTGCCCGCGGCGCTGATCGTGTTGAGGCGGATGACCCAGTTCCAGGCGGGGCACTTGGTGCTGATGCCAACGCGCTGCTGATTCGGGTTGAAGTTCGAGATGTTCAGCCTCTCGATCAGGATGTGATGCACGGACACCGCGCTCGCCTCGGCCTTGACGCCGTCGCCCGCCTTGTCCAGGCCGTCGAGCGTCAGGTTGCGCACGGCGATGTAGCTCGAGTCCTTGAGGCTGATGACGTTCCAACTGTCGCTCCCCGTGAACAGGGCGGGCGAGCCGCTCGCGGGCCCCTCGAAGACGATGCACTGGCCGGGCTGGCCGTGCTTGTTATGGATGGGGAGGCCCTGGGTGTAGGTGCCGGCAGCGAGCAGGAGGCGGTCGCCGGGGATCAGCCCCGCGATCAGGGAGCGGTAGTTGGAGGGAGTGGCATTGATGGTCCTCAGAGGGGCTGCGCCGTTACAGCCGCTCAGGGTGCCGGCGAGAGTCTGGGCCTGGGTCGCCGAGGCGACCAGGAGCAGTGCGGCGATGGTGGTCCGGAGAAGGGCTTTCCTCAGCATGGAGTCATTCCTCTTTGTAGTTGCAGAGTGAACGGCGTGGTCGAGAAGCGCCCGCCCCCATTCCGAGGAGGCGGGCGTGGTCAGGTCAGTAGCTGACTCTCAACTGATAGGTGGTGCGCGTCGACGCGTAGCGCCAGACCAGGACGGTAACGTTCACCGCCGAGGCGCTGGTGTTGGTCCAGGAGGCCTGGTCCGCGGTCGTGCCGCCGTTCTCCGAGCTCGCCACCTCCGTGCCGGCCGCGTTGTAGATATAGAGGTCGTAGTCCACCGAGAGGCCGTTGAGCAGCGCGGTCACGGTGGCGCCCGCGGGGAGGCTCAGCCGGAAGAAGTCGTTCTTCTGCGTGCTCGAGTCGTTGAGGAACGTCCCCGAGATCTGGTTGCAGCTCCCCGAGATCACCTGCGGTGCGGAGAGGCTGTTGTTCGGCTCCACGTCCGAGATCGAATTGCAGCTTGCCGCCGCGTGGGTGACCTTCAGTTGATACGTCGTGCGCGCATGCTGGGTCTCACGGAAGACGAGGACGTAGACGTCGATCGCCGAGGCACCCGTGTTGGTCCAGGACGCCTGGTCCGGGGTCGTGCCGCTGTTGTAGGAGGAGCCCACCCAGTTCCCGAAGGCGTCGTAGATCTCCAGGTCGTAGTCCGCCGTGAGGCCGTCGAGCAGTGCCGTCACCGCGTGGCCGGCCGGCAGGTTCAGGCGGAAATAGTCGTACTCCTCCTGCAGCGGGGTCGCGTCGTTGGTGAAGGTTCCGGAGATCTGGTTGCAGGTCCCGGAGATCACCTGCGCCGTCGCGCCGCTGTCGTTCGGCTCCGCGTCCGAAATGGAATTGCAGGCCGGGGGCGGCCCGGAGACCGGCGGCCGGATGGCCAGCGCCGGAGTCCAGCCGGGGTTCGTGCCACTCCCCGAGTAGGCGCCCCGATAGGTTGCGTCCCGCGTCTGTCCGTTGAAATCGCGGTTGTAGTCGAGGAACGACGTGAAGGGGGTGTAGTCGATGGCCGTGCCCTGGAGCTGGCCGCTCTTCGGGAAGAGGTCGAGCCCCGCTCCGAGGGCGGCCATCGGGTTGTTGAGATACGTCGAGGCCGCGCTGTAGCTGCCGGTCACGTTGTTGCTCTGCGTCCCGCCCGTCAGCGGCGTGCCGGCGAAGACGGCGTTGCCGACCACGCGCTGCGGGTAGGCGGGGTCGGCGCCCGAGATGCGGATGCCGTTCAGGCCGGCCACGATGGTGTTGTTGAAGACTTCGATGCGCCTGGGCACGCTGTTGTGCGCCTGGATCCGGATCGCGTCGCTGTTGCGATTCACCAGCAGGTTGTCGTGGAAGGTGAGGTTGCCTTCCCCCTGGAACAGCGACTCCGTGGGGTTCTGGTAAAAGAGGTTCCCGTAGATCTGGTAGATGTCGGTGGAGCCCGCGCCCGAGAGCGGCCAGTGGCCCACCAGCAGGTTCGGCCCGCTGGCGCCCGCCTCGTTGCTGAAGGTGTTGTAGCGGATGATCGTCGTGCCCGAGGAGGGGGCGCCGACCGCGGTGCTGCGGCTGACCTGCTGCTTGAACTGCGCGTTGTAATCCATGGTGTCGTACACGAGGTTGTACTCGACCAGGGAATTGGAGATCTCGTAGTAGCCGGAGGAGTCGCCCAGGTACATCCCCGTGCCGGTGGCGTTGATCGTGTTGAGGCGGATGACCCAGTTCCAGGCCGGGCACTTGGTGCTGATGCCCACGCGCAGATAGTTCGGGTTGAAGTTCGTGATCTTCAGTCTCTCGATCAGGACGTGATGCACGGAGATCGCGGTGTTCTCCGCCTTGACACCGTCGCCAGCCTTGTCCAGGCCGTCGAGCGACAGGTTGCGCACGGCGATGTAGCTCGAGTCCTTGAGGCTGATGACGTTCCAGCTGTCGCTCCCCGTGAACAGGGCGGGCGACCCGCTGGCCGGACCCTCGAAGACGATGCACTTGCCCGCCTGGCCGTGCTTGTTGTGGATGGGCAGCCCCTGGGTGTACGTGCCGGCGGCGAGCAGGAGCCGGTCGCCGGGGATCAGCCCCGCGATCAGGGAGCGGTAGTTGGAGGGAGTGGCATTGATGGTCCTCAGTGGGGCGGCGCCGTTACAGCCGCTCAGGGTCTGGTCGAGAGTCTGGGCCTGGGACGACGCGGAGGCGACGACGAGAAGTGTGGCGATGGTGGTCCGGAGTAGGGCTTTCCTGAGCATGCAGTCATTCCTCGAGGTAGGTACGGAGTTGAACGCGGACAACGAACGTCGCTGATCGGCTCATGACCGAGCCAATTCAGCGCACAGCCGTAAGTGATGAGGTAATGCAACCCTGAAGCCGAAGCTCACGGCTCCGCGCGTCCTCATTTCCGCAACTCGTCCCAGGGAGTGATGGCGCCGCACTCCACATCACTCCGGCGGCACCCCCACATCCTGCCCCGTCACGTCGCGGAACTGCTCCACGTCCTTGCCGAGGATGTACTTGTCCATCCAGCCGACGATCGAGCGGAGGCGCTCGACGCGGTGCCAGGGCTGGCCGCTGCGGGAGAGCTCGTGCGACTCGTTGGGGAAGCGGACCATGGCGGTCGGGCGGCGGAGGTACTTGAGGGCGCGGAAGAGCGACTCGCCGCCTGCCGCGGCGGGCGTGCGGTAGTCGGCCTCGCCGAGGATGAACATGAGCGGCGTCCGGATCTTCTCCACGTGCGTGAGCGGGGAGCGCTGCGCAAAGTCGGCGGGGTCTTCGAACGGCGCCTTGCGGAACCAGTTCGGCTGGAAGAGCGTGAAGTCGGCCGTGTACCACCAGGCGCTCCAGTCGGCGATGTCGCGCTGCGAGACCGCGGCCCGGAAACGGTTCGTCTGCGTCACGGTCCAGTTCGTAAGCAGGCCGCCGCCCGAGCCGCCCGTCACGCCGAGGCGCTGCGGGTCGGCCCAGCCGCGGCGGATCAACTCGTCCACTCCGGCCATCAGGTCGCGGTAATCGTCGCCCGGGTAACGGTATTGAATGACGTTCCCGAACTCCTGCCCGTACGTCGACGAACCGCGCGGATTCGGATAGAGCACGATGTAGCCGCGCGCCGCCATCCACTGGAACTCGTGCGTGAAGGTGAAGCCCCACGCCGCGTGCGGTCCGCCGTGGATGTTGAGGAGGAGCGGGTACTGCTTCAACCGATCGAAGCCCGGTGGACGCTGCGCCCACGCGTGCACGCGCTTCCCGTCGAAGCTCGTGTACCAGATCTCCTCCGGCGGCGTGAGGTGGAGCTGCGCGAAGAGGGCGTCGTTGAACGACGTGAGACGCCGCTGTTTTGCGGCCTGCGCATCGAGCATCCAGAGATCGCCGATCACCGTCGGCGTGGAGATGACCAGCGCGATCGTGGTTCCGGCAGGCATGGCGCCGGCGCGCGAGGCGCTGTAGGCCAGCACCGCCTGATCGCCCGAGGTGACGTCCACGGGCCCGCCGCCGCCCACGGGGAAGCGCATCAGATTCGCGCGCCCTTCACGCGCGACCAGGGCGACGAGCGACTTCCCGTCGTCGCTCCAGAGGGCCCGCGCGCCCGCGTTGCCGCGCGGTGCGCGCTGGTCGCCGCCGATGCCCGCGCCGACGTCGAAGTCGAAATCGGCGGTGAGGTTCTTCGGCGTCGCGCCGCGCGTGAGCTCGAGCACCCACAGGTCGGGCTGGCTGTACGAGCGCACCGGCCGCGAGACCTCGGCCACGAAGGCGAGCGTGCGCCCGTCGGGAGAGAGCGAGGCCTGGCCGATCTCGAAGTCGAGCGCGGCGATCTTCTCCGGCTCGCCGCCATTCGCGAGGACGGCGTAGATGTCGCTCTGCGGCAGCTCGTAGTACGGCTCGTCGATATGCGTCGAGGTGTAGTAGATCCGCGCGCCGTCGCGCGACCAGATCGGGTCGTCCTCCTCGTACTTGCCGTCGGTGAGCTGCCGCGCCGCGACCGGTTCGTCGGCACCCTCCGGCGCCTCCACGATCCAGATGTGCGAGCGATGCTCGGGATCGAGATACCCCTGATTGTCGAAGCGGTAGACGGCGCGGGTGATGGTGCGCACGTCGCTCTCCCGCTCGCTCTCGTCCGGGATCGCGGTCGGCGGCTTCGCTGCCGTTTCGGCCGGACGCGGGACGTCGACGTCCTGCGCCGTCTTCCGCGCAGCCTTCTCGCGCCGCTGCTTCGCGAGATCCTTCGCGTTCGCGCTGCTGGTGAACGCGATCCGCTTCCCATCCGGTGACCACACCGCCGCCGAGGTGCCGCGCGGCACGTCGGTGAGGCGCCAGGCCTCGCCGCCGGCGAGGGAGAGGATGTGAATCTGCGGCGGCTCCGGCTTCCCGTCACGCAGCGTCGCGCGGAGGAACGCGAGGCGCCGCCCGTCCGGCGACCAGCGCGGCTGCGAGTCGCGCGTCCCCGCGGTCAGGCGCGCGGGCGGCGCGCTGCCGTCGGCCGGCACGATCCAGAGGGCGGTGTCGTAGCCCTCGCCCTTCTCGTTGACGGTGACGCGGGTGAACGCCACGCGCGTCCCGTCCGGCGACGGCCGCGGATCGGCCACCCAGACGAAGCGGAACAGGTCCGTCTCCGTGATGACCCGCTTCGCCGGCTGCTGCGCGAGCGACGCGTGCGCGAGGTGGAGGAGGAGGAGCGTGGCGAGGAGGCGGGCGGTGCGCATGTGGCTTACTTACCACAGGAGGGGTAGGGGAAAGGGGGGTAGGGCAGGCCGCAGTGCGCGGTGCTATAGTCGATCCATGTCCCCCGCGCCCATTCTTGTTCCTCAGGATCGGTCGCATGACCCCGATCAGCGGGTGATTCTCGGCGGTATCGACTGGTGGCAGTTCGAAGCCTTCCTGGCGATCCGCGGCGATCGTGCCGGCGTACGGGTGACCTACCTGGAGGGGCAGCTCGAGATCATGAGTGCCTCGCGGACTCACGAGTGGCGCGCGAAATTGATCTCGCGTCTTCTCGAGACCTACGCCGACGAGACGGGACTCGTCTTCGAAGGCTACGGATCGCTCACGATGCGGAATCCCCCGAACCAGCGAGGGATCGAGCCCGACGAGTGCTATGCCGTCGGCGCGGCGAAGGAGTCTCCCGACCTGGTCGTCGACGTGATCTGGACTGACGGTGGACTCGACAAGCTGAACGTCTATCGCGGTCTCGGCGTGAGAGAGGTCTGGATCTGGATGAAGGAGGACCTCAAAGCGTACGAGCTGCGCGGCGGCGCCTATGTCGAGATCCTGCACAGCGTCGTGATCCCCGGTCTCTCCCCGTCGTTCATCGCAGGGTTTCTCGATTCCGAGACACAGACCGAGGCGGTCCGGAAGCTGCGGGCTGCGCTGAGGCAATAACCATCCCGCCATGAAACGAACCGCATCCTCCCGCACCAGTCGCGCGCAGGCGGACGCGGAGCCGCGCGTTTCGCGGCTTCACCGGCCGGATGAGATGTCGCTCGAAGAGTGGCAGCGGCGGCTGCGGAAACAGTTCGCAAGCGAGCAGCCGTTTCGGATCGAGAACATCGGCGAGCATCCAATCTTCTCCGACTACCGGGTGACGAATCCGGCGCGCGGCAGCGTGCATCGCGTAGCCATTCGCAGCGCCGAGCCGGGACGGAACTACTGTTCCTGCGCCGATTTCCGGACCAACCACCTCGGCACGTGCAAGCACATCGAGTTCACGCTGGCGACGCTTCTGGCCCGGCGCGGAGCGAAACGCGCGTTTCTCGCCGGCTATGAGCCGCCATACAGCAGCATCAGCGTCGAGTATGGCCGGCAGCGCCATGTATTGTTTCGCGCGAGCGGCGACTGTCCGAAGGCGTTGCGGCGCCTGGTGACGCGCCACTTCGACGAGGCCGGCCGGCTGACCGCCGACGGGTTCGCGCGGTTCGACCGCTTCATCACCGCCGCGAAAGAGATCGACCCCGAACTGCGCATCTACGACGACGTGCTTCCTTTCGTCACCGAAGTTCGGGATGCAGCGCGGCGCACGGAAGCGATCGCCGAGGCGTTTCCGGACGGGATTCGCAGCCGCCGTTTCGACCGTCTGCTCGCGGTGCGTCTATACGACTACCAGAAGGAAGGAGCGCTGTTCGCAGCGCGCGCCGGACGGTCGCTGATCGGCGACGAGATGGGACTCGGCAAGACCATCCAGGCCATCGCCGCGGCCGAGATCATGGCCGGCTTTCTCGGCGTCGAGCGGGTGCTCATCGTCTGTCCGACGTCGCTCAAGCATCAGTGGCAGAGGGAGATCGCGTCGTTCTCGAAACGACCTGCGCGCGTGATCGAGGGGCTGCGGCCCGCGCGCGCCGCGGCGTACGCCACCGACGAGTTCTTCAAGATCGCGAACTACGACACCGTCCACATCGACCTGGATCTCATCGCCCGCTGGTCGCCTGACCTGGTCATCCTCGACGAGGCGCAGCGGATCAAGAACTGGTCGACGCGAATCGCGCGCAGCGTGAAGCAGATCGCGTCGCCGTACGCGATCGTGCTCACCGGAACGCCTCTGGAGAACCGGATCGAGGAGCTCGTGTCGATCGTCGAGTTCATCGACCCATTCCACCTCGGCCCGACGTTCCGCCTCCTGGACACCCATCAGATGCGCGACGAGAACGGCCGCGTGGTCGGCTATCGCGACCTCAACCGCCTCGGCACGACGCTCGCCCCCATCGTCATCCGGCGGCGCAAACCGGAGGTGATGGCCCAGCTCCCGGAGCGGCTGGAGAAGACGTTCTTCGTGCCCATGACGCGCGAGCAGCTCGTGCATCACCGCGAGAACGAGGAGATCGTGGCACGCATCGCGGCGAAGTGGCGCAGGTCCCGCCACCTGTCCGAGCGCGATCAGCGCCGGCTGATGATCGCGCTGCAGCGGATGCGCATGTCATGCGACAGCTCGTATCTGCTCGACGAGAAATCCGATCACGGCACCAAAGCCGGCGAGATTCTCACCCTCCTCGGCGAGATCCTTGAAGAGGGGACGGAGGAGCCGGGGACGAAGGTCGTCATCTTCAGTCAATGGCTGCGCATGCACGAGATCCTCGCGAAACGGATTGCCGCCGCCGGATGGGGACACGTCCTCTTCCACGGCGGCATCGACAGCCGCGCGCGGGGGAAGCTGATCGACCGCTTTCGCGAAGACCCGGAGTGCCGGATCTTTCTTTCTACCGATGCCGGCGGGGTCGGGCTCAACCTGCAGCACGCGAGCGTGGTGATGAACGTCGACCTGCCGTGGAACCCGGCCGTGCTCGAACAGCGCATCGGACGCGTGCACCGGATCGGACAGCGCGCGCCGGTGCGCGTCGTCAACTTCGTCGCCGAGGGGACGATCGAGCAGGGGATGCTGTCCGTATTGCGCTTCAAGAAATCGCTCTTCGCCGGAGTGCTCGATGGCGGAGAGACGGAGGTCTTTCTCGGCAAAGGACGTCTCGACCGCTTCATGGAGAGCATCGAGCGAGTCACGGCGGAGATTCCGCCGGCGCCGGTCGCAGTGGAGACGCCCGCGGACATCGCCGTGCCGGAGCCCGGCGTTCCGGAAGCCGGCACTCCGGCGCTCGCCGAGCCACTTGTCGATCCGCTTGTCGATCCATTGGCCCAGCTGCTCGAGAGCGGAGTCGGATTCCTCCGGCAGCTCGAGGCCGTGCTGCCGGCGGAGGCCGATCCGGGCGGCAACGGCGGCAAGTCGGCGGTGCGGAGGATCGAAGCGCGGCAGGACGCCGACGGCTCGACATTTCTCGCAGTGCCGATGCCGAGCCGCGAGGCCGTCGCACGTTTCACCGACGGCCTGGCGGCGCTGCTGCGCAGCATGCTGCCATGAGGCGGCAGGGGAACCGCGCCCCTTGCGTCACGCGGTCGCGTACTGGACGAGGGCACTCGCTTCGGCGGGCCGCGCGTAGAAGAACCCTTGCGCATACCGCGCGCCGATGTCGGCGGCGGCGCGTGACGTTTCCGCGGTCTCCACTCCCTCGAGAATCACCTCGCACTCGAAATCCCGAGCCAGCGACTGAATGTTGCGGATGATCTTCTTCCGCGCCGGGTCCTTCTCGAAGTCGGTGCCGAACTCGTGACCGATCTTGAGGTAGGTGGGACGGATCCGCGACATCAGGTCGAGATGCGAATAGGAGCTGCCCACGTCGTCGAGCGCGAACTCGACGCCGGCGGTTCGAAGCGTCTCGACGGCAGGCAACGTCGATCCGGTCGGGGTGAGTTTCTCCTGTTCGGTGATCTCCAGCACGAGCCGGCTCAGCGCGATCTGGTTCGCAGCCGCCTCATCGACGACCGTGCGCAGAAAAAGGTCGCCGTTCGCGAGCGCGCGCGGGTGAATGTTGACGAAGATCTTCCCCTGCTCCGGGAGCTCGCGAGCCACCCGCAACGTGCGTCGAAGACACGCCAGGTCGAGCTCGGCCGTGCGGTCGCAGAGGCGCGCGTATTCAAACATGAAGGATGGGTCGCAGAATGGCAGCGTCTTCTCCCGGTAACGGGCCAGCGACTCGTACCCGACACCGCGATCGGGATTGGCGACGTCGACGATCGGCTGAAACGCTGGCGACAGCCACTCGCTGGCCGTGAACTCCTCGATGGTCGGAATGTGAAGAATCAGCCCCTCGCCGGTAGAACTGCCGAGGCCGAGCCGGTTGCGAAACTCGGTGCCGTGAAAAGGCCTGGGCACGACGTCAGACGCCCCGCGCCGGATGGCCTCCTCGGCCACGCTCTCCGGCAAGTCTTCGCCGGTCACGACGATCCGGCACGACGGAGAGATCCGCCGGACGTCGGCCACCGCGTCGAGGCCGTCGAAGGAGAAACGGCCTGCGATCTGCGCCTCGGTGACCATCGAAGAGAGCGCCATCCGGCGCCCCACCAGCGAGCCTACGACCGCGTCGCCGCCGGTCAGGACCAGGCGGTTCCGGTTTGCGAACGCGCTCGCCGAGATGGTGGCGCGCTCGCGAACTCTGTCGAGGATCAGGACGACCGAATCGTCGGGACCGGTGAGCTCTTTTGTCATTGTAATAACTGTCAATAGCGAACGCACTGCCACAGGCCACCACCTGATTTCTCAACGACTTAGATGCACACAGCCGAGCCCGCGATGTCCTCGGTAAAGGACGCCGATGCCCTCAAAAGCCGAAAGCGGCGGATGGTGTGATGGGAGGATGAGCGCCGTTGCATCCGTGTGGCGCCGGTGCGGCCCTTCCATTGCAGGGTCAGCGGTATGACCTTTCGAAACGTGCTGTCTCTCCCGGGCAGCGCCTTGCTCCTCGTTCTCGTTGTTCCGATCCACGCGGCAACGAATTCCGTCAGCGCCGCCGCGGTGAACAAGGCGGGCGGCCATTCGAGCCTCACCGCGTCCTCACAACGCAGCGCCTCCGTGGCACGCGCGCAGATCCTTCTCGACCGCGCGCACTTTTCACCGGGTGAGATCGACGGCCGCTTCGGCGGCACCATGCGTGGCGCGATCGCCGCGTTCAATCGCGCCAGGAAGATCAAAGGCGGGGCTCGCGTCAGCGCCGCGACGTGGAAGGCGCTGAACCGCGACACCGCTCCGGCGATCGTTTCCTACACGCTCACCGCCGGGGACGTGGCCGGCCCCTTCACCGCGATTCCCGAGGAGATGGCCGACAAGGCGAAGCTGCCGGTCCTCGGCTACGAGAGCGTGGCCGAGGCGCTCGGGGAGAAGTTCCATGTCAGTCCGAGCCTGCTCGCGGCCCTCAACCCGAGGCAGAAATTCAACCGCGCCGGTACCGTCATCCAGGTGCCGGGTGTCGTCCGTCCACCGATCGCGAAGAGCGCCGGGATGACCGTTCGCGTGAGCAGGAGCGCCGGAGCCGTCGAAGCGGTGGATGGAAACGGGAAGGTCGTCGCGCGCTATCCCGCCACCACCGGCAGCAAGCACGATCCGCTTCCCCTCGGCAAGTGGAAGATCAACGGCGTGGCGCGGAATCCGACGTACAACTACAACCCCGACCTGTTCTGGGATGCCGAAGAGAACGAGAAGAAAGTGAAGCTCGCGGCGGGGCCCAACAGCCCTGTCGGCGCGGTCTGGATCGACCTCTCGAAGCCGCACTATGGCATCCACGGAACGCCGGTGCCCTCCACGATCGGCAAGACCAGCTCGCACGGCTGCATCCGCCTGACGAACTGGGACGCCCTCGAGCTCGCGACGATCGTGACGCCCGGAATGGCGGCGGTGCTCGTCGAGTGAGGACGTCTTGAAGAAGCTCATCGCACTGCTCGGCGTTGCGCTCATCGGTACGCTTGCGTGGATCGCGGCGGGACCGGACGAGGTGGCGGATGTTCCCGTCCGCAGGGACGTCTCGCGTGCGATGGGGAAGGCGCCGCCCGCATCCGCAACATCGACGCCGGTGGGCGTTCCGGACCTCCCCGGCGAGCCGCTGGACGTCCCGCCACCCGAGGTGATGCCCGAACCCCCGGTGCCGGCCGAGGTCATCGCGCCGATCGCGACGGAGACGGCGGCGCCGCCTGTCGCCGCGAACGAGACCCCGTCGATGCGCGATGCCGACGCGCCCCGCGCGATGATCATCCCGGTGGCCGGCGTCGGCCGCAGCGCCATCCGCGACATGTTCAACGAATCGCGAGGCAATCGCCGCCACGAGGCCATCGACATCCTCGCGCCGACCGGTACGCCGGTGATCGCCACCGATGACGGCGTGGTGAAGAAGCTCTTCACCAGCAAGCCGGGCGGACTGACCGTGTATCAATTCGATCCCGACCAGCGCTTCTGCTACTACTACGCCCACCTCGATCGCTACGCTCCCGGCCTTCACGAAGGACAACTCCTGCGGCGCGGCGAAGTCCTCGGCTACGTCGGCACCACCGGCAACGCAGGCAATACGCCCCACCTCCACTTCGCGTTGATCCGCCTCGACAAGGAGCCGCGCTGGTGGAAGGGGACGTATGTGAATCCGTATCCGTTGCTGGCGGGGCGATAGGGTGGATTCTGAACCGTATCCGGGGGTAAGCGCTTCGCGCCAACCCCCGGCTAATTTCCGGAGCCCCTTCGGGGCACTCAGTACAGCTCCCCGGAAAATAGGTGGCCGATCGCTGACGAAAGAATCCGACGGGAGCCGCCGAAGGCGGCGAAAGATCTGTAGGCCCGGCCTTTAGGCCGGGTTCCACAACGCGCCCCCAGGCGAGCCCGCGTAGCGGGCGACAGAACAGAAGGTCTGCGCGTGACCACTGTTCTATCGCCCGCTTCGCGGACTCGCCTTCGTGGGGGCCGCACGATACCCGGCCTAAAGGCCGGGCCTACAGATCTTTCGCCGCCTCCGGCGGCTCCCGTAAGGTCCGCGGTCACCAACTTGCGGAACCTGTACTCAGGATGACGGAGGGGGAAGTGCGCGCTCCCGCTCTACCGCCGTCCGCTCCGGCTGGCGAACTTCACGGCGATCTTGTTCTCGCCCGTCCGCACGTTCACCTGGACCGGGGCGAGGAACATCGAGCCGGCGGCCACGATCGACTCCGCCTCCGCCTCCGAGCGGTACGGCCAGAATTCGTAGCTGCCACTGGGGATGTTGCGCAGATGCGCTTCGCTGTCCGGCCCCGTCGCGAGCTGCAACCCCTGCACCGCAGTCAGCTCCTCCGCCACCTCGGTCGGCATCAGCTCGCCCTCGTAGCGCATGAGCAGCGAGAACGGCGGCATCGTCTGCCCGTCCGTCGTCTGCGCGCGGATCAGGAGCGACGACGTCGACGACGGCAGATAGACCTGCAGGCGACGCTTCTCGTCCACTCCTCTCTCCACGGCGCGCGGCACGCGCATCATCGCGAATGGTCCCTCCTCCGCGACCACGAACAGCGTCGCCGGCTCGCCGTCCGGCACCGGCACGCTGGCTCGCCCGTCCTCATCCGTCGTGCCGCGGGCGCGGAGCTTCGAGTCCGCCACGACGAACACCTTCGCGTTCGCGACCGGATCTCGCTCCTTGTCGATGACCACGATCGGCACCGAGCGGCCCGGATCGAGGCGCAGGTCGAGCTCGCGTAGCGGCGCGGCGTCCGTCAGCTCGAAGACCATCGGCTCCGGCTCGAGATGCTGCGGTGCATAGATCCGCACGGTGTGGCTGCCGTGCTTGATCCCGACGAAATCGAACCGTCCCTCGGGACCGCTGGTCAGCTTCACGTGCTCCTCGCGGCCGTCGATATTCGTCTGCAGCGCCACGGTGGCGCCGGCGACGGGCTGGCCGCTTTTCGCATCACGCAGGATGCCGCTGATGCGGCCGTCCGGAATTTCGATGTCGAGCGGTCCCGGCGACGGCCCTTCGAGCTCCGTCACGTGCAAGTAATCAGTCGGCAGCGCCGGGCCGCGCACGCCGTACGAGAACGTGCCGCGCTGCCAGAACGGGACGCGGAACGTGCCGTCCGGCCCGAGGCGGATCGCCGAGGCCGAGTGGAACTCGCGGTGCTTGAGGAGCAGACCGCCGGCGCCGAGCTCCGTGCCGCCGAGGGTCACGCGGCCGGCGAGGACGAACGGCTCGATGGTGATGGTGATGCGTCGCGCGTCGGTGCGGCCGACGGCGAACTTCGTTGCCAGATGCTCGGTAGCCACCGGACCGCGCACCAGGATCTGATAGACGCCGGCTTCGAGGCCGTCGAAGCGAACGCGCCGCGTTTCCGCGGGAAGACTCTTCTGAGCCACCGCCTTCCAGTTGTCGGCGGCGTCGCGGAGCAGGAGCTGCACCTCGACCGGCTGCCTGGTTCCGCGAATGGCCGCTTCGACCGAGCTCGCGGGCGGAGCGGCGGGAGCGGCTTCGGCGGCGAGCATCGCCAGGATCAGGAGCAGCGGCATGCGATCTCCTTCGGGGGTCGGATCGAGACGCGAGACGTTCGATCAGCGGTTTGTGACGGGGGCCGGCGTCTCGAGCGAAGCGACGGCAGGCGTTTCGGACGCGGCGATCTGCGGCTCGTCGAGACGCTCGACGGCGGCGACGATGAATTCGGCCGCGAGCGACTCAGACGGTGCCGCGGCGGCGAGAGTACCGCACGGGGTGTGGACGATGCAGTTGTTGTCCCAGGTCCATTCGCAATACTCCCAGCCGCCGATCGTGGCATCGCCGCAAGCGAGAATGGCGGGCTTGCAGCGTTGACATTTGGCCATCGCCGCCGGCGCCGAGGCGAGGGCGATAGCGACCACCAGAAGCAGAATCCCATATCTCTTCATCGTGAATCTCCTTTCAACGAGTCCGTCCCGCGTCTCGGCCACGGATGATGGAGCTCATGACTGCCGGAACGATAGAGACATTTCGTGACTCCTACGGTTCGCCGGCCTCGCCTCGCTCGAGACGGGCCACGGCACGCGACAGATCCTCGTGCGCGCCGACGAGCAGCATCGTGTCGCCCGCCTGCAGCGGCTCGTCGACCGGCAGCGGAGACAGCGCACGCCCGTCGCGCAGCAGCGCGGCCACCCCCACTTCTTCGTCGACCAGGCCGAGCTCCGGGATCGTCCGTCCCTCGGCGAACGTGTCCGGGAGGATGAGGTAGGTCTGGGACATGCCGGCCGCGAAGATCGCGGAGAGCCTGCGCCCGTCGGTCGCGCGCACGGCCGGATCGCGCAGCATGCGATAGCCCTCGTCGCGCAGCAGCCGCAACTGGTTGGCCACGATGTTCTGCGGCACGCCCATCACCCGCAGCGTGCGCGTGACGATCTCCAGCGAGGTCTCGAACTCCTCCGGAATGACTTCATCCGCGCCGAGCGTGCGCAGCCTCTCCACCTCGGCGATGTAGCGCGTGCGGACGATCAGCCGGATGTCGCGGTTGAGCGTGCGGCAGAAGCGGACGATGCGCCGCGTGCCGTCGGGATCGGAGATCGCGACGATCACCGCTGCCGCCTCCCGGATCCCGGCCATTTCCAGCGCGTGCGCATCGGCGGCGTCGGCCATGATGGCGCGGCTGCCATTCGCCCGGGCGGCCGCGAGGCGCAGCGGATCCTCCTCGAGCACGACGTGCCTCAGGCCGGTCGAGACCAGCACGCGCGCCACGTTCTGGCCGTTCAGGCCGTAGCCGATGATAATGATGTGGCCGCGCAGGGGCTCCGGCCCGGCGAGATGCTCTTCCGACGCGTCCTCGTGCATGCGCTGCGCGATCGCACTGCCGGCCGAGACGAGCAGCGGCGATACCGCCAGCGTCATCACCGCAACGGCGACGAACGTCTGCTCGCCCGCCGGGCCGAGCAGACCCACCCGCTCCCCCGCCTGCGCGAGGAGAAACGAGAACTCCCCGATCGGCGCGATCGCAAACGCGGCCCGGACGGACGTTCGGCGCAACGCGGGCGACAATCGAAACGCGGGATAGGCCGCCAGCACCTTCCACGCGATCACGCCGGCGCAGAGCGAGACGATCAGCAGCGGGTGCCGGATCACGAACAGCGGATCGAGCAGCATGCCGATCGAGGAGAAGAAGAGCGCGGAGAGGAAGTCGCGGAACGGCCGCAGCACTCCTTCGATCTCGTGAATGTAGTCGGTGTCGCCGACCACCAGTCCCGCCGCGAACGCACCGAGCGCGGGCGAGATGCCGATGCGCTCGGCGATGGCGATCGTGGCCACGATGAGCACGAGCGAAGCGGCGGTGAACGTCTCCCGGCCGAGGTGCGCGATCGCGGCGAAAATCCTCGGCACGATGACCCGCGCGACGACGATCAGCAGCACTACGCCGACGATGGCGATGACCACGCGCGTCATGACCGTGCCGATGCCGGGCGCATCGGGACTGCCCATCGCGAACGCGGGGACGAGCAGCATGAGCGGAATGACCGCGAGGTCCTGAAAGAGCGAGACGCCGAGGAACTTGCGCGCGAACGGAGCGCCGACCTCGTCGCGCGTGGTGAGGATCGGCAGCACGACCGCCGTCGAGCCGAGAGCCACGAGCAGCCCGTAGAACATCCCGGCACGGAAGTCGCGCCCGATCGCCACCGTGACGAGCGCCACGCCGAGCGCCGTCAATCCCATCTGCAGCGGGCCGGAGAGAAACGCGGTCCGTCCGAGCGCGCGCAGCCTCGCCAGCGGGACGTGCAGGCCGATGAAGAAGAGGATCAGCGCGACGCCGAGCTCCGCGATCGTGTCGACCCGCTCCGCCTTCTTGATGAACCCCAGCGCATGCGGGCCGATGATGATCCCGGCCACGATGTAGCTGAGCACCTCCGGAACCCGGAACCGCCGCCCGAGGAAGAGCAGAGGAAACGCGGCGAGCAGGATGATCGCCACGTCGAACAGCAGCGGCTCGTCGTGCACGCAGGGAGATTACCGCGTCGCAGAGTAGGTGTGCAGAACGCTATCGCTCAGCCAACCGAAAAACCGACGAAGGGCCTCCGGCGGGGCCGGCACGGCCGGCAGCGTTGATTGCTGCGCTTCGCGGCGCTTCCGGATGAAACACGTTCGCTCCGAGAGCGTGCCGGTGGCGGAGCAACCAACGCTGTCGGCCGTGCCGACCCGCCGGAGGCCTCCCGTCGTCTCTCTGGATTACTGGGCGGTGATGAGCCGCTCCCCTGACGCCCTGAACGGCGAGCCCGGGTACACTGCTCGCCGATGACGCGAGCGCCGGGGAAACGATGACCGTCCGTTTACGGCAGGCGGTGGGGGTGGCGTTCGGCGTGACCGTGATCGTGGGCAACACGATCGGCGCGGGCATCCTCCGCACTCCAGGCGAGGTGGCCGCACAACTTCCCAGCGGGTTCGCCTTCTTCTCCGTCTGGTTTCTGGGCGGCCTCTACGCCCTCCTCGGCGCGATCTGTCTGGCCGAGCTGGGGACTCTCCTTCCGGCCTCCGGCGGCCAGTACGTCTACGCCCGCACCGCCCTCGGCGACTACGCCGGCTTCGTGGTCGGCTGGAGCGACTGGATCTCCACCTGCGGCACCACGGCGGCCGTCTCCATCGTCATCGGCGAGTATTCGAGCGCGCTCATTCCGGCGCTGGAAGGGCGGGTGGTGGCCATCTCGCTCTCCGTGACCATCCTCTTCGCCATCCTGCAGTGGCGCGGCGTGAAGTGGGGGAGCCGCACGCAGGAGATCACCGGGTTCCTGAAGATGGCCGCGTTCGCCGCGGTGGTCATCGCCTGCTTCCTCTGGGCGCCGGAGCGCCCGGCCGGCACCGCGGTCTCCCTGCCGCCGGCGGCGTTCGCCGCGCTGGTGATCGCCCTGCAGTCCGTCATCTACACCTACGACGGCTGGGCGGCGGTGATCTACTTCTCGGAAGAGGTGCGGAACGGGGCGAAGAACATCCCTCGAGCGCTGTTCGTGGGAGTGTTCTCGATCATCGCCATCTACATCGGCGTGAACCTGGCCATCTTCTACGTCCTGCCGATCAGCGCCATCGCCGGCAAGAACCTGGCCCTGGCCAGCGCTGCCCAGGTGGTCTTCGGCGCGCTCGGCGATCCGATGGTGCGCGCGCTGATGATCATCTCCATGATCAGCGGCATCAACGCCTACCACCTCATGGCCTCGCGGGTGCTGTTCGCCATGAGCCGCGACGGACTGGTGAGCCGCCGCGCCTCCGTCGTCAACGAAGGGGGCACGCCCACCGTGGCGCTGGCCCTCAGTGCCGTGGTGGCCATCCTGTTCGTCGTCAGCGGCACGTTCAACGAAGTCATCGCCGTACTGGCCTTCTTCTTCGTCGCCAACTACACCCTCTCCTTCGCCTCGCTCTTCGTCCTGCGCCGCACCATGCCCGACACGCCGCGCCCGTACAAAGTGTGGGGCTACCCCTTCACCCCCGCCCTGGCGCTCATCGGCTCCCTCGCCTTCCTGGCCGGCGCCGTCGTCGGCGACACCCGGCGCAGCCTGTGGGCCCTGGCCTTGCTCGCCGTCAGCTATCCGGTCTACCGGCTGCTCCGTACCACTTCGCGGTCATCCTGAGCAGGACGCTCGCAGTCCGCCCGCGGAAGGGACGACGGGAGGCCTCCGGCGGGCCGGCACGGCCGGCCGGAGGCCCCCTCGTCGTCCCTTCCGTGGGCGAACTGAAAGCATCCTGTCCTTAGAATGCCGCCGTGAGATCGCTCGCCGTCCTGCTGCTCCTCTCGGCCTGTGCCACCGCGCCGGTCCCGCCCGCTGCACCCGCCGAGCCGGTCATCGCCATCGTCGGTCCGGTGGTGATCGACGGGTCCGGTGCGCCCGCCTTCGTCACCACGGCGGTGTTGATTCGGGGCGACCGCATCGACGCCGTCGGTCCGCGGTCCATCCCCGCCGGCGCCACGATCGTGGACGGGCACGGCCTGACGCTCGCGCCGGGATTCATCGACATGCACAACCACTCCGGCCGAGGATTGGAGCGCGACCCTTCCGCCACCTCGCAGGTCTCCCAGGGCATCACCACGCTCGCCCTCGGGCAGGACGGCGGATCCGAACTGCCGATCGCCGACTACCTCGGCAAGCTCGAAGCTGCACCCGTGGCCGTCAACGTGCTCACCTTCGTCGGCCAGGCCACGGTGCGCGACCTGGCCATGAAAGGCGACCTCGGCCGCGCGGCCACTCCCGGCGAGATCGCGGCCATGGTGGGAACGGTCGACCAGGCCATGCGCGATGGTGCCTTCGGCCTGTCGACGGGCCTGGAGTACGAGGCGGCCAAGGAATCCAGCACCGAGGAGATCATCGCGTTGGCGCGAGCCACGGCGCCGTACGGCGGCATCTACATCAGCCACGTGCGCGACGAGGCCCAACGGACCTTCCCTTCGTTCGAGGAAGCGCTGCGGATCGGCAGGGAAGCGAAGGTCCCGGTGCAGATCTCCCACATCAAGATGGGCTCGAAGTCGGTGTGGGGACGCGCGGGCGACGCGGTTCGCCTGATCGAGAACGCACGCGCCGCCGGCCAGGACGTCACCGCCGACGCCTATCCGTACGACGCCTGGCACGCCACGATTCGCGTGCTCGTGCCCAGTGGCCGTCACGACGACCCGAAAGACGTCGCCGAGGCCATCGACGAAAACGGCGGCGCCGATCGCATCACCATCGTGAACTGCAGCGCCCATCCCGGCTACGAGTTCAAGACCCTGGAGCAGATCGCCGCGGAGCAGCACACCACGCCGGTGGACGTCTACATGCAGGTCGTGCGCGACGGCGGCGCCACCGTCATCGGGCAGTCGA
Source organism: Thermoanaerobaculia bacterium (assembly GCA_035629865.1). Lineage (GTDB taxonomy): Bacteria > Acidobacteriota > Thermoanaerobaculia > Gp7-AA8 > Gp7-AA8 > QHVT01. Next base: position 87,171 of record DASPHC010000072.1, read on the forward strand.
TGAAGGAGGAGGACATCCGCGTCTTCTACTCGCAGCCATGGGTGATGGTCGGCAGCGACGGCGGCATCGGCCTCCGCCATCCTCGGGGCGCAGGTACGTATCCGCGCATCCTCGGCCGCTACGTGCGTGAGCTGCACTGGCTTCCACTGGAGGAAGCGATCCGCAAGATGACCTCCCTGCCCGCGGCCCGTCTGCGCCTCACCGACCGCGGGCTGGTGAAGGCGGGGATGAAGGCCGACCTCGTGCTCTTCGATCCGTCGCGCGTCATCGACCAGTCGACGTTCCAGGACCCGCAGCGCCTCGCCCAGGGGATCGAGCGCGTGTTCGTCAACGGCGTGGAAGTCTGGCGCGACGGCGCGGTCACGGCCGCGAAGCCGGGACGGCCAATTCGTATTCAAGACGCTCGCGGTCGAAGCGAACCGCGATGAGCCCCTCGGCGAACGCGCGCTCGAATGCGCGGCGTATCTCCTCGCGGGTGGTGACGGCCACGCGCTCACGCGTCTCCGAGAAAAGCGGACGCTCGCGCAGATGCCACGTCACCCACAGCCGGTCCGTGCCGCCGGCATGCAGGGGGCTGCTGGTCTCTCCGTAGAAATCGCGCAGGTAGCGGTCCGCCGTGACGCCGAGCTTCTCGAAGTTCAGGAAAGCATTGCGGGTCTGCAGCGGATCGAACGTCCAGGTGATGCGCTCGACGCCGCGAGCCAGGGCGGCTTCGCGCTGCGCGAGCTTGAGAGCGCGGCCGACACCGCGGTCGCGGTACATCTCCCGCACGGCCAGCATGTCCGAATGGATGATGCGATGCTCGTCTTCGAACCCGGGGAAGCCGTAGGCGAATCCGGCCAGCTCCGCGCCCTCGAACGCGCCGAGCAGGATCGCCCCCACGGTCCGCGCCGCGATCATGTGGACGGCCGGCACCACCTCCAGGTCATTGCACTGCCAGACCTCCTGCTGCAGCCTTTCCACTGCCTGGAGCTCCTCGCGGCCGCGGATCTCACGGATCTCCATCAGGCCTCGATGACCGCCTTGCGCGCCGTGAGCATCTCGACGCGGTCACGCTTCACCGCGAACCCGATCCCCGGCCCCGAGGGCGGGAAGATCGTGCCGCGCGGCGACACCGTCACCGGCGGATCGATGATGTCTTCCTCCCAGTAACGCGCGCTGGCCGAGACGTCGCCGGGCAGGCTGAATCCCTCCAGAGTGGACAGGGCGATGTTGTGCGCCCGCCCGATCCCTGCCTCCAGCATCCCGCCGCACCAGACCGGGATCCCGTTCTCGCGGCAGACCTGCTCGACGCGGCGCGCCTCGGTGAGCCCTCCCACCCGCCCCAGCTTGATGTTGATGATCCGGCAGGCGCCCAGCTCGATGGCGTGCCGGGCATCGTCGCTGGAGCGGATCGACTCGTCCAGGCAGATCGGCGTGGAGAGCTGGCGCTGCAGCTTGGCGTGTTCGGCGATGTCGTCGTGAGCCAGCGGCTGCTCGATCATCATCAGGTTCCAGCGATCGAGCTCCCGGAGCAACGCCGCGTCGCGGAGGCGGTACGCCGAGTTCGCGTCGACCATCAGCGGCACCTCCGGAAACTCCCCCCGCACCGCCCGCACCAGCTCGAGATCGTGGCCCGGCTTGATCTTGATCTTGATGCGCTGGTAACCGGCCTCCAGTTCGTGGCGCACCCGCTCCAAGAGCGCGTCCGTGGTCGGCTGCAACCCGATCGACACCCCGCTGGCGATCTCAATTCGCGACCCGCCGAGGAGCTGCCAAAGCGGAAGGTTCCGGCTGCGTGCCTCCAGATCCCAGCAAGCCGTCTCCAGCGCCGCCTTGGCCATCCGATTCCCGCGCACATGCGCGAACACACCGTCCACCGATCCCGCCGACGCAACCGGAGCCGCCACCAGAAGCGGCGCCAGAAAGCGCGTCATGACCGCCCACGCCGACTCCGTCCACTCCTCGCTGTAATACGGATTCTCATCCGCCACACACTCCCCCCACCCCTCCCCCCCATCCCCATCCTCGACCCGCACCACGATCACATGCCGCTCGGTGGTCCGCCCGGAACTGGTCTCGAATGGATGGAGGAGAGCCAGATGGATCTCGCGAAGCTCGACACGCCGGATCTGCACGGGGGGATTCTAGTCCGCACACACAAGGGGACGACGGGAGGCCTCCCACACACCGGCCGGGGTCACACCTTCGTTCTTCTGCAAAGAAGCTCGCTCACCCACGCACCCGGAATCCCATGGACATACCGTTATTCAGTTTTAGCCGCTATCATTGAATAAGCGTTCCAGCTATTCAACTTTGCTCATTAGGACGATGAAGCGCAAACGCACGGGTACCTACGAAGTCACCGCCGTCGCTGGCGAGCGGGTCCGGGCCTTCGTTCCCTCGCCGCTGCCTCCCTCGCCACGGATCGTCTTCGACGGCGAGTTGCAGAAGGAGCTCGAACGCGCCACGTTAGCCCTGGGGCGGCTCGATGGGGTGTCGGCACTCCTGCCGGACCGCACGCTCTTCCTCTACTCCTATGTCCGCAAGGAGGCCGTGCTCTCTTCGCAGATCGAGGGAACGCAGTCGTCGCTCAGCGACCTGCTTCTGTTCGAGCTCGATGAGGCCCCCGGCGCGCCTCTCGATGACGTGACCGAGGTCTCGAACTACGTCGCGGCCCTGGAGCATGGATTGCTGCGGGTCCGCGAAGGCTTTCCTCTTTCCAGCCGCCTCCTGCGCGAGATTCACACGGTCCTGCTGTCACGCGGCCGCGGGAGCGGAAAACAGCCGGGCGAATTCCGCACCTCGCAGAACTGGATCGGCGGCTCGCGTCCCGGCAACGCGGCGTTCGTGCCGCCGCCTCATACGGCCATCGCCGATGCGATGAGCGATCTCGAGCGTTTCCTGCACGCCGACGACGACGGACTTCCGCTGCTCGCCCGCGCCGGTATTGCGCACGTGCAGTTCGAGACCATCCACCCGTTCCTCGACGGGAACGGCCGCGTCGGGAGACTGCTCATCACGCTGCTGCTTTGCTCCGCCGGCGCTCTCCGCGAGCCTCTCCTCTACCTGAGCCTCTTCCTGAAGAAGCACCGGCCGACGTACTACGACCTCCTCGACCGCGTCCGCCGCGATGGCGATTGGGAAGCCTGGCTGTCGTTCTTTCTCCAAGGTGTGGAGGAAACGGCGACGAGCGCCGTAGCCACCGCACAGGCTCTGTCCGCTCTCGTCGCCGAGGACCAGGCACGGGTCGAACAGCAGGGCCGGCGCTCCGGCTCCGCGCTGCGTGTCCACGCCGCCTTGGAAGCGAGGCCCATCTCGTCACTGGCCGCGCTCACCCGCACGACCGGCCTCTCCTTCCCGGCCGTCGCGTCGGCGGTAGAGTTGCTCGTCTCCATGAACATCGTGCGGGAACTGACAGGCAAGCAGCGGAATCGACTGTTCGTGTACGAGAAGTTCCTCGGGCTTCTGAACGAGGAGAGGTGAGGAGCCGAACGCGGGGGCATGGAGCCGAACGCGGGGTCACACCAGGTCACACCTTCGTTCTTCTGAGAAACAGAAAGGTGTGACCCCAATCCACCGGCCACGGGGAAAGGCATGGGCGGTCGCCGTAATCCCAGGCGGATCATCATGCGATCGGCACTGACCGGCAGCAACGGGGGGAGACCCCAGGAGTCACACCCTCGCTCCTCGGCCGAAGAGAAGGTGTGACCCCACCATGTCTTCGCTGCCGCCCTACACCGTCATCCGCCGGATGATCTGCGTTACCGGGAGCACCTCGTCGATGCCGGAGACGCTGCGGCCGGCCTGCCGGTATTCGTCGCGGCCGCGGGCGGCGTGCAGCGACTTTTCCGGTTGCGGAGCGAGAGGTCCGCATTGAGGGCCCAAAGGGGTCACACTTTCGCTTTTCGGCGAAGAACGAAGGTGTGACCCCACCACGCGCTTTCTCGAATCAAGTGGCAGCTGATCGTGTACGCCCAGCAGAAGTGAGCAGGCGGCCCGAGGAGCCCCTGAAGCGGCGCATTCGTCTCCATGCGGGGTTGATGTCATGGTGGCAGACCTTTACTTTTCCGCGAAGAACGAAGGTCTGGTCTGACCCGGACTCCTTACGCCACGGGCAGGCGCGAACAGAGCGCAGCGAATGGCGCGTACCTCTGTCGATGTGATGAAGCCCCGGCGCGCCTCCGACCGCCTCATACTATGAGGATCATGTCCAACAAGTCTCTCGTGGTCGACAATGACGTCTCTATCCTAGTCGCAGCGACCCGGCGATGTGTTGCTATCGGACCGGCTCCCGCTGCAATCGATCTGCAGGAGCACGAATGAACGTCCGTCGTCAGCGCCTCTGGATCATCGCCGCTCTCGCCGGCGTACTGCTCGCCGGTTGCCGGAACCGTCAGGACGAACAGTTCGACGTGATCATTGTGGATACCGCGAACGTACTCTCGGACGACACCGAGAATTGGCTCCGTACCTTCAAATACCCGAAGGGACTCCCCCTCGTCGTGACGACCGAATCGCGGATCTCGACTGCGATCGTAGGAGCCGTTGCCGACGCGCGCTTCAAGGCGATTGCCAGGCAACATCCGCAGAAAGACGTCTTCGAGGACCGAGGCGTACTGCTCGTCGCATCGGAGACTCCCGCGTTGATCCAGATCCGCGTCGGCAGGGAGATTCATTCGCTTGCCCGGTGGCGAGGCATTACGGCCGGCGAGCCGTATCTGCGGCAGCAGCTCGCGACCCGCCATCAGAACGTCAACGACGGAATCAGAACCATGGTGGCGTGGACCGCCGCCGAGCTGCCGTCCGCGGTGGAGTTGCCCTGGCAACGGAGATGGTTGATGTTCGAGATCGTTCAGACACTGGGTGCGGAGCTCGATGAGCTCAGCGTGCCGTCAGAAGGGTTTTACAGCGCGTTTCTTCTGAAACCCATCAGTACGGTACGAGTTATGGAACGGAATCGCTTTGGCAGCTGGTGGATGACCTACGTACTGATCGGCATCGCCTGCTATCTGCTCAAGGCGCTTCTGGCGCTGCTGCTCGTCAACCCCCTCAGGCGTCGGCGGCCAGCGATCGGAAATGCCGTCGCACTCGTGCTCGCAATCGCTATCGGGCTCGGGTTGGCCGTCCCATCGGCCGGAAGCGCGGTTCTTCTCGCTGGATCGCGACTGGAAGATCAACTCGCCCTGCGCGCTTCAGGATTGCCCGGCGTCGATGAGCTCACATTCGCACCCGGTACGTTCGTCCGGACGACGGACGTATGGATAGCGATCCTGCTTTTCTTGCTCCGGATTATGAAGGGATTCGCGGACCGCAGCTGGCTGGCCGGCTTCGCCGGCCTTGCGGATGAGCAGCAACGCGAGCTATTCACCAGGCTGAAGAAAGTGAACCCGCTGCTCGCCTTTTTGCTCGAGGCCATAGGGTCGAGAACGGGTAAGTCGATCGAGCTTTCGGAAGACGATTACCTCAGAAGCCCCTATACGAACTCGTATTTCATGCCCGTCGTCGATGATATCTGGGCCGGAGTCCGATGGGGGTTGCTCGCCGCGTTTTTTCTGCCGATGGGACTATCACTAGCCGCCATGTATTTCTGGTTGGTCCCCATCGCAACAGGACTGTTCGGAACGGCCAAGGCTGTCTGGGCCAGAGATGCCGTAGCTCAACGTCTGGCGGGACACGCTTGATCCGCACATCTCCGACTCATCATCTCGCATTCAATCTGTCGCGCAGAACGGCGGCCACTACGCTGCAGATCAGTCCGAACCCGCCCGCATAACCGGTCCAGGCCCAGCGACCATTGAAGAAGGCGAGGACGAGGAGCACAGCGGCCGCCAGAAAAGACAGATTGGCGAGGTTCCGAAAAATGTCCAGAGAGGCAGCGAGTACGAGGCGATCGGACATATTTTGCTCCACTGGTTGTTGCCCGTTGTGGGTACCCGCGGTGCAGGAAGCCGCGCCGGGCTTGCCACCGCAATTCGCACAATCTGATTAGGAGACAGCAGCATACCAGATGACGAGGTCTGAACACGCCTACTGAGCGATTCGGAACGTGCCGGGCAAGCTTCGGCCCCCTCAGGAGGTATGCGTCGACGAGCTTGCGCTCCTTCGCCACGCCTTTGTGCGTCCCGAAATGGTAGCGATGCTCGCGACGGACCACGTCGACATGCCGTTTGGACCGTCTCATCAGGGCGACGAGCGTCTCCATGTCGGGATGGCCGTTGGAGGAGTACGACAGGGCAATCGTCGAGTCGGCAAACTTCCGGAAGATGCGCTCGAACGCGTCGCTCGAGCATGGGGTCAGCGTCACACCTTCGTACTTCTGGGAAAGGAATGGTGTGACCCTGATCCGTCTCGACATGCTGAGTAGTCCGCCGCCCCTCTGAAGTCACGAACATCACCGCGTGCGGCAATCCGTTTAGAACAACCGGAGTCGGGAAGGTGGGTCAGACCTTCGTTCGGCCCAGGAAGAAGAAAGCTCTGACCCATCGCCGTCCCAGTTGTCCCGCATTTGCGGAACGACTTCCTCTTGGCAATCTTCCGTCGGATGTGACAGGAAATGATCGGTATTCACCGGACAGAGCAAGCGCTCACGGCTGAATGAGCGGCTCGATCGCCACGGAGTTCCTTAGCCGCGCATGCCCGTTATTCCGCTACTTAAGCACGAGCTTCGCGAGATCTTCCTTATCGAAGACAGAGACGAGGGCGCTCACCCTGCAGTCCAGCGCGAGCGCGAGCCGGAGGAGCGTTCCCAAGTTCGGCTGCATGAGGCCGAGTTCGATCGCGCTGACGTGCGTCTGCGGGATGCCCGCGGTTTCCGCGAGCGCTTGTTGCGTCAGTCGGCGCTTTGTTCGAAGTTCACGAACACGTTGGCCGAGCAGCAGACCGGCCGGCGTCGACTCTTTCACAACGTCACCAGACGCTTGACTTCGAAGGCAGGTACGTACATAATCTTCTATGTAGACGCGAGGTACTTCATCATGCTCGACCCAACCCTCATCCAGCGCATCCGCTCCATCTTCCTACATCACGAGCCGCGCGTCACGATCGCCGAGGGGGCGGGGATGCTGGGGTGGTCGCGGGCGGAGATGGACGCGGCGATCCGGGACGGGGAGATCGAGGTGGTCGAGACGTGCGGCGGGAAGCGGATCGAGCTGCGGGAGCTCGCGGCGTACGCGGTTCAGCAGTGGCCGTTGACGGCGGTCGAGGAGGCGCTCGGGCGGGATGCGGCGCTGGTTCTGCCGGCGGCGTTGCGGACGCGGAAGCTGACGGTTCGGCTGCCGCGGTATCAGATCGGGGCGTTGGAGGTCCTGGCCGGGGATGGGCGGGAGTCGGTGGAGGCGATGCTGACGCGGATGTTCGAGGAGCTGGTGGAGCTGCATCAGGAACGGCTGGCGCGGGTCATCCCCGGGCTCGCGGAAGCGATGGCGTGGCCGGAGGCGGAACGCTCTTTAGAAAACCGGCACGCCGCATCATCCGAAAGCCTACCCTCCGTCACTTTTCGTCGTCCAGATCCTTTCGCTCCCTCACACCCACCCGCCCGCCGCTTCTAAGAAACTGAAACGTGCCTTCCCGCGCGAGCACCCTGCGGCGAGACGCCGCGGGCGCCGGGACGCCGCCCGGCCAGCCGGCGAAGACGCCAGCGCTCCAACAGACCAAACGACGCTTCGAGCGAGCGCCGACGTGCACGCTCGAGTTGAGGAAAAGACGGATCGATCTCGCGCGACACTCCGTTCACGCAATGGAGCGCTGGCGTCTTCGCCGGCTGGTCCGGCGCCGTCGCGGCGCCGGCGGCGTCTCGCCGTAAGGAAGGTGTTGAAACCGATCTCACTTCTTCTGATCAACCGCTGCGCTTCGCGCAGTGCCATGCCTCAGGATGACGGAGGGAGGGACGGCGGAGGACAGGACGCGTTCGTCTTCTGGACGCGTTCTGCCGGCCGGCGAGAGCGACCGAGCCCACTGATCGATCTGGGGGTGATCGTGCACGGCGTGTATCGGCTCGTACACGGCGTGCATCGGCTCGTGCACGGCATGCACGGGCTTGTGCACGGCATGCATCGGCTCGTGCACGGCGTGCATCGGCTTGTGCATGGCGTGCATCGGCTCGTGCACGGCATGCATCGGCTTGTGCACGCCGTGCATTGGCTCATGCACGCCGTGCATTGGCTCGTGCACGGCGTGCATTGGCTCGTGCAGGGCGTGCATTGGCTCGTGCACGGCGTGCATCGGCCCGTGCATCGCCGTGAATTCGCCCGTGCATCGCCTTGCATCGGCTCGTGCATCGCCTTGCATCGGCGTGTGCAACGCCACGAATCCGCGCGTACACCGCGTGAGATTGGAAGGTTCACGATGGAAAACACGGAAAGATCAACCAATTACGGTGCGTGAGCCGATACAATCGCATTTTTCCTCTTGACAAATCGCCGAACCAGGCTCAGATTTTCCGGCGGCAGGAACGGTGAGTCCCAAAGACGCATCCCAGTGCATGCCTGATTGAGCTCCTGGATCGTCGGCCGGACTCGTCCCTCGGAAGTGGATGGTGCCCCGCCGCGCCGTTGGTGCGTGGTGAGTGCAAGCGCCGGCTCATTTCCGGGAGGGAGACCGTGACGTACGCCCGGGCAAGGTCGATGCGGCGTGTGACCCATGTCACCGTCCGTCCAACGTCGAGTTGAGCTGAGCTCCTCGAGCCTTGTCTGCCTCCGTAGACCGGACATCGTGCTGTCTGCGTTGTCCGGCCAGGCTCCCGAGGGCCCACCGTGCAAACTGTGGCTCTCGGGGATCATCGACCGGATCGGCGAACTTGCCGGCAAGGCGTCGCCGATTCATGAGGTCCCGGAAGGGAAGGAGATCGAACGGATGTCGATCATCAGGAGCTCCACCAAAATGGACACCACCGCGCCGGTAACCAATACCCCGATCATGACGCCCGAGCAATTCATCGAGCATTTGCGAGGCCTGCCTCCGCAACTCCCCGACTTCGTGCTGTTGCCGAAATCGCCTGAGATGGCGAACGTCCGGCGCATCGCCAACCTGGGCACCGAGATCGCCCAGGAGGGGATCGGCGCGATCGGGGCATCGGAGGTCGTGCAGAGCGCGATCGGCCTGACGCCCGAGCAGATGCACGCGGCCGAGGATGAGATCGCGCGCTGGGCGGTCGCCGAGGGCGAGGCGTACACGCTGTACCGCGGCCTGGCCGACGCCAACCTGGTGCGCCGTCACCGCCTCGGTCTGGCGCTGATGCAGGCGTACAACGTCAGCCGCCAACTGGTTCGCCAGGAAGAGCACGCACACCTCCTGCCGCACGTCCAGCGGATCTTCCACGTCCGCAAACTCGCCCGCCGCCGGATCAAGCCGGCCGCCGCGCCGCAGACCCAGCCGCCGGTCACGACGCAGGCGTAAACCAGCGCCTGACCTACGGCACGAGCAGTACAGACCGGGCGCGCGAAGCGCGCCCGGTCCCTTATGGCGCGTTGTGCAGCGTGATCGGCAGAACCCCGGCGAAGTGCCGGAAGTCCTCATCCATCGTAAAGATCTGAGAAAAGGAAAGGTGTGACCCCGTTACACCTTCTTCGCGTACTACCACACCTGCGTGTCGTGCTTCGCCTTGCACAGCCAGAACTTGATGCAGGCGATATCGTCGCCTTCGAGACAGCGCAGGCCGATCTCACCGCAGCCGGCTTCCTGGACGGCAACGCGTTTCGGAGCCGGTGCACGCTTCGCGGGCTGGGCGGTCCCACCGCCGCCGGGGCGTGCAACCACCGCCTTCGCCGAGCCGCGGTCGCGGCGCGGAAGTTCGGACGGCGCGGTATCGGCCGTACCGGTGATCGCGGCGAGCAATACGATTGCGGCAATTCTCGATTTCCTCATACGAAACCTCTCCGTTTCTCATCGTCGATCTGTCGTCGACAGATCCGTATGAAAAGTAGCGCAGCGGACGGCGCGCAACACCGTCCATGTGACGAAGCTCGCGGCCCGCGTGACGGATCGCATGCGTGGCGTGACGAAACCGGCGACCGTCGCGGGCCGTGGCGGGTCCGGTGTGCGGACGGGCTGCTACCATGCGGCCATGCCTGCTGCCGTCAAACGTCGACTGCTCGCGGACCTCGTCGCCGAGATCTGCAAGGAGCGTTCGATCGCGGTGACGGAGTTCTCCGACGACTGGCTGTTACGGCTCCAGCTCGGCGACCGCGTCTCGCACATCTTCGGCTACGACTTTGGCGTCAACAACGCCACCGCCCAGATGATCGCGAAGGACAAGAGCGCCACGTCGGACATGCTCCAGCACGCCGGCATCCCCCACGTTCATCACACCCTGGTCAACACGCCCGAGACACCGCAATTCGTGCCGGACAGTGGGAACTGGGCCTTCCTGACGAATTATCTGGCGCAGCACGGAAGCGAAATCGTCTGCAAGCCGAATGACGGCACCGGTGGCCACGACGTGCATCGCGTCACGACGATTCACGAGCTCGAAGCGGCGGTGCAGCGGCTCTTCGGACGGCGCCGCGCGTTCTGTGTCTCACCCTTTCTCCGGATTGCGGTCGAGTATCGGCTGGTCGTCGTTCAAGGCACCGTGCGGCTCATCTATGCGAAGCAACGCCCCAGGCTCACCGGCGACGGCACAACGACCGTCGGCGAGCTGTTGATCGATCGTATTCGCGGCGATGAGGCAGCTTCGAATTTTCTCCCCGCCGCGTGTGACTCGAAGCTCGACATGACGAACGTGCTTCCGGCAGGCGAGGTCCTGGAGCTCGACTGGCGCCACAATCTCGGACGCGGCGCGGAGCCCGTGATCGTCGAGCGGGAGTCCGGCCAGGCATCGCGCCTCATTCCCCTGGCACTGAGTGCTGCCGCGGCGATCGGAATCGACTCCTCGTCCGTGGACATCGTGGAGGTCGACGGATCGCTGATGGTGCTGGAGATCAATGCCGGCATCATGATGGAAGCGTTCGGGCGGCGTTCCCCGGCGGATCGCGACATTGCCAGGTCCATCTACGACGCGCTCGTCTGTGCCGTGATGGACATCCCGGCGTAACCGATGACGCGCAAACCGTTCATGCCGGAGATCCTCGCGCGGATCGCGCCGCGGCTGGGCGCGGAGGTCGTGCTCGCGCCGCCCGGCTTCGTCGGCCGCATCCGCTTCCCCAACGGCCGGACCTCCTACTTCTGGGACAACAAATTCAACCTGAATCCCATCAGTTCCGTGAAGCTCGCCAGCGACAAGGGCTACACGAGCTACTTTCTTCGAGAACTAGGCTATCCGACACCCGAGGAGTGCCTGTTCTTCCGCGAGCGATTCCGAAAACACGTCGCCGGCGCCGAGGGAGTGGACGGCGCGGTCGCGTTTGCCGATCGTCTCGGCTGGCCTGTCGTAGTCAAGCCCGCCGGTCTCAGTCAAGGGCGTCTCGTAGCCGTCGTTCACACGGAGAGCGAGCTGCGCACGTGGGCGCATCAGATTTTCGCGAAGGAACGGGTCATGGTCGTGCAGCAGTACAGGGCGGGCGCGGACTATCGGCTGGTCGTGCTCGACGGGCGCGTCCTCTCCGCATACGAGCGCGTGCCGCTTGCCGTCACCGGCGACGGGATCGCGACCGTACGAGAGTTGCTCGAAACCAAACAGCGGGAGTTCGCCACCACCGGGCGTGACACCGTGATCCCCCTGGAAGATCCGCGGATCGGAATGCGTCTGGCGCGCCGGGGCCTGACCCTCGATTCCATCATTGCCAGCGGCGCGACCGAACGGCTGATCGACATTGCTAACCTTTCCCTCGGCGGCACAAGCCGCGAGGTGACATCCACGTTGCACCCGGCGTGGGTCGCGCTTGCCGCTCACATCGCCGCGGACATCGGCCTGCGCTTCTGCGGCATCGACATCTTGACCAACGGTGAGTTGCGCGCGGTGCCCGCCGACTACACCATCATCGAGATCAACTCCGCACCGGGGCTGGACCACTACGGCTCATGGGGACCGGAACACGAGGCGGCGGTCGACGAGCTTTACCTCGAGGTGCTCCGTGCGATCGCCGCTCCTCCGGCGTGAATCTCGCGGGCTTATGTGGGCCCTTGCGATCGCCAGCTGGACACTCACTTCCTGGAAGCGGATCTCAGGCCCGCTCGTGCGGGTTTGCTACTGGCAGTTCGACGTGGGGCAGAAGCCTCGCACCGCCACGCGCAGCTCGCTCAGGTGCGGCTTGCGGATCCGCGTCGACCCGGAGGCGATGGCCGGGTCGGTGAAGCTCGTGGCGGCGAGCGACTGCGACGTTCGAAACTGGGTGATGGCGGTGCGCAGGTTCTGGATGTGCGCGGCCTGGACCGTGTTGCCGGGGGCCACGATTGAAAGAACGGGCGGCGTCGTGCCGGCGGCGCTGAAGAGGGCGAGGATCGAGGAGCGGAGCTCGTTCACGTGCTGCGCCTTCACTTTCGTGGAGCCCGCGGCGATCGGGTTGTCCGTGGAACCGAACGTCGTGACGTAGCTGGGGACGGAGAGGGGTGAAAACGTCGTTTCGGCGAGATCCGACGCCTGCACCTTGTAGAGAAATGCCGAGTTTGCGCTGACCGTGTCGTTGAACATCGTCTGCGTGGTCGTGCCGATCTGGGTGCCGTTTCGGAAGACGAGGTATTGCGCACCTGACCCGGTCCACGTCAGGCTCACCGAGCTCGAGGACGTCAGAGTGGCGGTGACATTCTGCGGCGCCGGCAACGACCCGCCGGCCGGCTCGTGGACGTTCTCCCACCAGTCGACCGAATTGCCGTTGTAGCTGCCGGTGGCGAGATCGCTGTCGCCGTCCGCGTCGATGTCGCCGGGAATGACGTACGAGCCGCTGTAGAAGTTCCCGTCCTCGAGCCTGCGCGTGTAGGTGCCGTCTCCATTGTTCTCGAAAACCGCGAGGGTATCGATCCCGCCGAACGCGGAGTCTCCCGAAAGGGCGATGACATCGAGCCGGGCGTCTGCGTTCAGGTCCGCGATGGCGGCGTCGCGGGGATCGACGAACGAGAGACTGACGTCATGCACCGGCCAGGTGCCCGCCGGATCGGCGGGATGCTCGAGCCACGCGACGCGGCCCGCGCTGCGGAAAGCGACGATGACGTCGACATCGCCGTCCGCGTCGAGGTCGTGTGGCCGGGCGGACTCGGGACCGGCAATGTCCGCCCGCATCGTTCGCATCGGCCAGGCGTCGCGGCGGGGCGTTCCCCCATTTTCATACCAGACCACCCGCCCGTTTCCGCGATCGGCCACGATGATGTCGAGCGAGGCGTCGCCGTCGACGAGGGCGAGCTGCACCGATCCGGGCGAGGCGAAATTGGCTCCGGTCGCCACGACGAAACGCTGCCAGCGCGGCCCCGAAGGGGCACCGCAACGGTTCTCATACCAGAAGACGGAGTTGGCGACGCTCGCCGAATTGGTGACGGCGGCGAGATCCATGTCGCCGTCGCCGTCGATATCGCCTGCAACGATGTGATAGGGGTGAATGACCGAGGACTCGATCAACTCTTCGGTCCACGCTCCCGTGAGCGGCGAAGGCCGGCGGTACCAGGCAATCCTGCCGATCGACTCGAATCCGGCGTCGCGGTCGAACAGCTCGACCGCCGCGATGTCGATCGTGCCGTCGCAGTCCCCGTCGAACGGGATCGCCCGTGTCGCGACGAAGTTTTCCACCACCGGGATCCTCGTCCAGGGAGTGACATCGTCGCCGGAATTGATCAGCAGGTAGACGCTGTCGGAGAAACTGTAGCTGGCGATGATGTCGAGCTGGCCGTCGCCATCGAAGTCGAACGGAAAGGCGGTTTGACCGTGAGTCAGGTCATTCGTCACATTTCGACGAACGGGATCGACCCAGTGAGCCGATGCGACAGATGCGATCGCAGTGAGAAGAAATGCTCCCAAAGTGATCGGCCGGCGAGCAGTACGTACGATCATGGGGGTACGCACCCGAGCGTACCACGCCGGCCCGTACTACGTCGCGACGTCGTCTCGGCCTACGCACTTACTCCGCCGGGCTCGAGGTCCTGGGGTCAGAGCTTTGCTTTTCTGCGAAAAAACGAAGGTCTGACCCCGCCTCCGATACCCCTCCGACGTCTTCTGGAACGCCCGTCTCGCGCTGCGCGGATGCCACGCTGGTCGCGGACAACGAGCTTCACCCATCCGGACGGTAGGACCCGGGATGGGTGAAGCTCATCGCGCCAAATTCACACCTTCGCTTTTCGGCAGAAGAACGAAGGTGTGACCCCACCATGTCTACCCGACGTCCGTGGGCGTTCCGTCCAGGCGCGCCGCCGCAGCCAGAGGACGATCGTACTTCCGATCACGATCGCCGCGATCGCCGGGCGGGCCGCGTCATACAGCGCCTGTCGTTTCCCTTCTTCGGTCATGACGCCCGTTTCCCACCACACCCAGTCGTGCGGCAGGCGGTTGAGCGATCCGCTGCCGCCGGAGGCGACGAGCACCATCGCATTTCCGCTCGCGGGATTCACGCGAAGCATGGCGCCCCAGGCCGGGAGCGTTCCGCCGGAATGGCCGGTGACCACGTTTCCGGCTTCGTCGGAGGCGTAGAGCGTGTGGCCGAGCGCCCACGTTCCGCCGGTGGCGGGCTGCGGCTGCAGCATCGTCTGCATCGTGCTGCGCGTGAGGACCGCGTTGTCGCGAGTGAACGCGAGAGCGAAGCGCGCGAGGTCGCGCGGCGTCGCGTACAGCGCCACGCCGGCGGGGGCGGCATGACGCTGGTGCGGTTGCGGCACCAGTTTCCGATCGTAGGCAGGCGCCAGGCGCGGCTTCACGGCGTCGAGCTCATAGGAGGACTGCCTCATGCCGAGGGGCTGCAGGACGGCGTCGCGCATATAAGAGTCGAAGGGACGCTGCGTGATGTCTTCGAGGAGAACCTGCAGGACGGCGTACGTAACCGTCGAATACGCCATCGCCGTACCGGGCTCCCACGCGACGCGCACACCGTATGGCTGTCCCGTTGGAAAGCCGGCGTACCCGGCGCGGTCGTCGATTCCCGCCGTGTGGCTGAGGAGATGCCGGAGGGTGACCTTCGTCGGGAACGCGCGGTCATCGATGCGCCAGCGTTTCATGCGCGGGGCCACCGGTTCGTCGAGGCCGATCCTCCGTTCCTGTACCAGCCTGAGAACGCCCCAGGCAGTGACGGCCTTGCTCACCGACGCGAGTTGGAAGGCCGTCCGATCGAGATCGACGGGCTTGCCGGTTGCGGGATCCGCGACACCGAACCGATGCTCGCCAACGATGCGGCCGCGGTCGATCAGGATGAGCGCGGCCGCGCCGAACCGCTGCGAAGCCGCTGCGTTGCCGAGCCGCCGCACCAGGTGCGCCTCGATGGACTTCACGTCCCCGCGCCGCACCACGGGGGCCGCAAACCAGAACGCACGCACGATGACGGCGAAGATCACCACCGCGATCCACGCCACCACCAGTCCTGTCGTCGCGAGCCACCGCCGCATCGCCGCTAGTGTGACATTCCCAAGGGGCCTCCCGGTCAATCCGGTGCAAACGATCGGTCACCTATTTCGGGGAGCGGCACTTTGTACGGGCCCTTGTGGATGGGGTCAGACCTTCGTTCTTCTCAGAAAGCGAAGCTCTGCCCCCAGTGTGAATCCGGAAATAGGTGACCGCTCGCCGGCGAAAGGATGCGACAGGAGCCGCCGAAGGCGGCGAAAGATCTGTAGGCCCGGCCTTCAGGCCGGGTTCCACAACGCGTCCCCAGGCGAGCCCGCGTAGCGGGCGACAGCACAGAAGGTCTGCGCGGGGTCGTGCTCTGTCGCCCGCTACGCGGGCTCGAAACATTGCCCACGCGTGACCCGGCCTAAAGGCCGGGCCTACAGATCTTTCGCCGCCTCTGGCGGCTCCCGCAAGGTCGCGGCCACCACTGGGGTCAGAGCTTGCTTTTCTGCGAAGAACGAAGGTCTGGCCCGGTCCTCCGCGCCTCCCCGATCAGCCCCGCTTCCCCTCCTGCCCTTTCATCGATCCGACCTGACGAGAATACGCCTGCGTCAGCTCCGCGCCGAGGAACACAATCTGTGCGGAGTAGTAGACCCACAGGAGGAGCACGATCAGTGCGCCGGCGGCGCTGTGGGGGGACTCCGTCGCTTTCTTGCCGAGGTAGAGGCCGAGCGCGAACTTTCCGATGCTGAACAGCACTGCGGTGAAGATCGCGCCGAACCAGACGTCGCGCCACGGGATTCGCAGATCCGGCATGTAGCGGAAGACCAGCGCGAACAGCACCGTAATCATGGCGGTGGAGACGACGAGCTCCACGAGATGCCACAGTCCCTCGCCGCCAGACAATCGGTGCTCCATGTAGTCGCCCGCCGCCGAGATGCCGGTGTCGATGATGAGCGCGACGAGCAGCAGAAAGCCGATCACGATCACCGTCGCCACGGACAGGAACCGATCTTTCAGAAAGCCCTTGATGATCGGTGTGTCCTTCGGCTGGACGCGGAAAATCGTGTTGAGCGCCGCTCGCAACTGGCCGAATACGCCCGAGGCGCCGAACAGGAGCGCCGCGATTCCGAGAGTCGCCGCGATCGCGCCGGTGTCCGCGCGCGCGGCGTCTTTCACCATCTCGTTCAGGACTTCGGCGCCGGTATCGCCGATGAGCCGGCGCATGTGGGTGAAGACCTGGCCCCGCGCCGCCTCCTCGCCGAAGATCGCCCCCGCGAGGGTGATGGTGATCAGGATCAGCGGTGCGATCGAGAAGACGGTGTAGTACGCGAGCGCCGCCCCCAGTCGCGGCGCGTTGTCCCCGGCGAAGCTCATCGCCGCTTCCTTCAGCACGTTCAACCACTTGCGCATGCGAGGCTGATCCGCACGAACAATCAGCAAGATCGACGCCGGGCGCGAGTGGCTGTACTTTTTCGACAGAATCCCCCGCCAGACGCTCGCGGCGTCGGCGGACACCCACCTCCTGTGCTTCACGCTGGGTGAAGACGCTGGAGCCAAATATGCTAGGAGGCCTCACGGAGTGGATCGAGCGTGATGGCCAAGCCGCTGAGAATGCTTCTCGTCGAAGACTCCGAACGCGATGCCGCGCTGCTCATGCTCTACCTCCGTCGCGGCGGTTATGCGCCGGAGGTACGGCGCGTGGACACGCGCGCTGAGCTCCGGTCGGAGCTCCGGGACGGCCGGTGGGACATCGTGGTGAGCGACTTCAACCTCCCCGGGTTCGACGCGTTTGCGGCGATGGCGGACCTTCAGGCGAGCGGGCGCTCGATTCCGTTCGTCGTCCTGTCGGGGGAGCTCGCCCCGAATGTCATCGAAACCATCACTGCCGCCGGGAGCCGCTTCGTCTATAAGTACGTGATGCGCGAGATCGTCCCGATCATCGACGAGTACATGCGAGCGCCGGAATGACCTCGACGAGCGCTGGATCGGGCGCGGCCGGAAGCGAGCTCGCAGAAGCGAGACGCGAGCTCGACGAGCTCACGTACGCCGTTGCTCACGACGTACGCGCGCCTTTGCGGGTCATCGACGGGTTCAGCGAAGCGCTGCTCGAGGACTACCGCGATGCGCTGACACCCGGCGGCATCGACTATCTGCTCACGATCCGGGGCGCCGTTTCGCGCATGGAGCAGCTCTTCGACGGGATCCACGAGCTGAGCCGCGTGTCGCAGGCGCCGGTGCAGCATGCGCGCGTCGACGTGACTGCGATGGCCGAATCGATCGCCGCCGAGCTCGTCGCCGGCGATCCTTCACGCGACGTCCGCTTCGCGATCGAAAGCAACCTCGAGGTCCGGACGGACGCCGCACTGCTGCATGCCGCCCTGACGCATCTTCTGCGGAACGCGTGGAAATTCACCGCGAAGCGTGCCGCTGCCACCATCACCGTAGGGCGTCAGCCGCAGGGGAGCCGTGCTCTCTTCGTCCGCGACGACGGCGCCGGTTTCGACCTCGCGGCGGCGCCACGGATGTTCGGACCGTTCCAGCGATTCCATCCCGCCAGTGACTTCGAAGGCCTCGGCCTCGGGCTGGCATTGGTGAGACGGATCGTCCACCGTCTCGGCGGCCGCGTCCACGCGGAAAGCGCTCCCCGGAAGGGAACGACGATCTATATGGAGCTCCCGTGAGCGCAATCCGGACTGCCGGCGAGACGGTGCAGCGACGGCCGTTGCGCGTTCTCCTCGTCGAAGACAGCGAGCCGGACGCCCAGCTGGTCCTCCTGCAGCTGCGGCGGAATGGCTACGATCCCCTGTGGCGCCGGGTCCAGAACGGGGACGAGTTGACGCGTGCCCTGGACGAGGAATCGTGGGACGCCGTCATTGCCGACTACTCGCTTCCCGGCTTCACCGCACTCGATGCGCTGGATGTCCTTCACCGCCGCGGGATCGACCTCCCGTTCCTCATCCTTTCCGGGACGATCGGAGAAGTGACCGCGGTCGAAGCGATGCGCGCCGGTGCGCATGACTACATCATGAAGGGGAGCGCGGCGCGGCTCATCCCGGCCATCGAGCGTGAGCTGCGCGAGGCCGCGGAACGGGCAAACGGCAGACGCGCCGAGGATGCGCTGCGCGAGAACGAGCGGCGCTTCCGCTCGTTGATCGAACACTCCTCCGACATCATCACGGTCCTCGATGCCGCCGGGAACATCCTCTATGAGAGCCCTTCCGTGGAGCGGCTGCTGGGGCACCGGCCCGGAGACCTCATCGGAACCTCGCTCACCGATCAGGTGCATCCCGACGACGCGCACACCCTCGCCTCAGCCATCGCGGCGTCGTCGCACGCCTCCGGGCCGGTCGCAGCGGAGTTCCGCATGCGGCAGCAGGGGGGCGAGTGGCGATTCCTCGAGGCGAGTGTCAGCAATCTCCTCGAGAACGCGGCAGTTCGCGGCGTGGTGCTCAACTCGCGCGACATCACTGCGCGCAAGCAGGACGAGGAAATGATCCGCCACCTCGCCTACTTCGACGCGCTCACGGGCCTGCCGAACCGGCAGCTCTTCGACGATCGTCTGGCGCAGGCGCTGGCCCATTCGCGGCGCCGCGGCGCCCGCGGCCTGGCCATCCTGTTTCTCGATCTCGATCGTTTCAAGACCATCAACGATACCCTCGGCCACGCGGCAGGCGACGAGCTTCTGCGCACCGCCGCCTCGCGATTGACGACTGCACTGCGAGAGGAGGACACCGTAGCGCGTCTCGGCGGCGACGAGTTCCTGTTCCTGCTGCCGGACGTCGATGACGCCGAAGCTGCCGCACGCGTGGCAAGCAAAATCATCGGCGAGCTCGCGGTGCCCTTCCAGATTCACGGGCACGAGCTCCACGTGACGGGCAGCGTCGGCATCGCGCTGGGTCCGATCGACGGCACCGACGCGGATACGCTGACCCGGAATGCAGACACGGCGTTGCATCGCGCGAAGAAGCAGGGCGGCAACCGGTATCAGCTTTACACGCCGGCGATGAACGCGATCGCGTTCAAGCGTCTCCTGCTCGAAAACAGGCTGCGGCATGCGGTGGACCGCGAGGAGCTCGTGCTCCATTACCAGCCGCTCGTGTCGCTGAAGGACGGGTCCATCGCCGGAGCTGAAGCACTCATCCGCTGGAATCATCCTGAGCTCGGCCTCGTCCCGCCCGTCGAGTTCATCCCGCTCGCGGAGGAGACAGGGCTCATCGTTCCCCTGACCCACTGGGTGCTCCGGACGTCGTGCACTCAGATGCGCGCGTGGCGCGATGCGGGACTGAGGATCGAGACGGTCTCGGTGAACGTATCCGCGGAACGCTTCAACACCTCGGAGCTCCCGGCCGCGGTCGCCGGGACGCTCGCGCTCACCGGTCTGGAAGGCCGTCACCTCTGCCTCGAGCTGACGGAAAGCGTGATGATGGAGAATGCGGAGGAGACGATCGCCACGCTCGTCGAGCTCAAGAAGCTCGGCGTGAAGATCTCGATCGACGACTTCGGCACCGGCTACTCCTCCCTGAGTTACCTGAAGCGTCTGCCCATCGACACGCTCAAGATCGACCAGTCGTTTGTGCGGGACATGCCCGCGGATACGGACGACGCCGCGATCGCCATGCTCATCATCTCGATGGCGCATACGCTCGACCTCTCCGTGGTCGCCGAAGGGGTCGAGACCAGGGAACAGATGCAGGCGCTCAGCGCGCAGCGCTGCGACCTCATGCAGGGATTCCTGGTCAGCAGACCGCTCGCGCCGGAGGCCATGACGACGCTTCTGACCGCACAGACGACGGCCCGAAGCCTGGTGTAGGGCGCACGCTGCTAACGCGCGAGGGGCGGCCGGTTGTTGACGATCTGCTGCAGCTCTTCCGGCGTCAGCGGGACCTTGGTCCGGAAGATCTCCCAGCCCTTGCCGATGCTGCCGCCCGGTGCGTTGAGGTCGGATCCGTAGAGGATTCGCGTGGGTCCGACCTGCCGGATACGCTGCGCCACGAGCGCGGCATCGGCCGGAGTGATCTCGTCCGTGACGTTCGACGAGACATCGAAGTAGAGGTTGGCCATCCGCGGGTCGTTGCGCTCCGCCGCGGCACCGAACACCGCCATCACCTCGTCGTGCTGCGGCGAGTATCCGGGGCCGGAGGCGCCGAGGTGTGCGACGACGATGTCGATGCCGGGCGCCTGCGGCACGATCTTGTCGAGGAGGATGTGCGCGTCCTCGGCGCCGTAGTTGGTGCCGCCGCGTGCGCGCATGTGGATCAGGACCGGCGCGCGCCGCCGCTGCGCGAGCGCGAACAGCTCCTGCATGCGCGCGAGATGGGCCGGATCGCGCAGGGTGATGCCGGCATTGCCGAGGTGGACCTTGATTCCGGTCATGCCCGGGAGCCCGAGGCATCGCTCGAGCTCCTCCAGCGCAACGGGCCGCAGCGGATTGGCGCTGCAGAAGCCGATCAGGCGCCGCGCGTTCTTCGCCACCTCGGCGGAGGTCCAGTCGTTTTCTTCGCGCGTCCGCCGGTCGGGGTCGGTCAACTCCTTGCGCTCGTCGGCGAAGCTGTAGCCGACCGAGAGCACGACCGCCTGCTCGATCCCCGCCGCATCGAGCTCCCTCACCAGCGCTGCGCCGTCTCTTTCGGAAGATTTCACGATCGGCGCGAACGCGGAGCTGATCAGATGCTGGTGATAGTCGACGAGCGGCGCGGCGCGAGGGGAGACAGGAGCGGCAGCGGGAGTCGTGGCGCAAGCGGCGAGCAGCGGCACGGCTGCAAGGACAAGGGCGATCTTCATGCGGATACGCTGTAGCGCAGCCGGTGCCAGCTCCCCGTGCGAAAGGGTGTCCAGACGAAGACGGCGAATGTCACGCCCCTTACGGCGAGACGCCGTGCGCCGGCGAGACGCCGCCGGTCCAGCCCGCGCGACGCGTGCGCTCCACGCGCGGACGCACGGTTTGCGGTTCATGGAGCCAGGCGTCGCTTTGATACACGGACTGATCGATTCGCGAGGACCGCGGTCATGCGCCGGAGCGCCGACGTCGCGTCGGCTGGCCCGGCGGCGTCTCGCCGGCGGACGGCGTCCCGCCGTAAGGGGAGTGATCAATACCACTCAGGTCGAACCGCCCAGTTCACGCACGCTCGTGCCGGACGACATGGAACCCTTCGTCCGCCGCGGGTGGCTCAAAGTACGCGGTCACCGCCTGGAACTCGGCTTCGCTCGTCCATCGACTCTCCGGTGGAAGGTCCTGGCTTCGCTCCCTCAGTTGGCGCAGGCACAGCGTGTCCGTGGCGTCGATGAAGTGGAGCTCGTGCCCGGCCCCGGCATCGTCGATCAGGCGGCGAAACCAGGCTCGCTGCCTGCGCGTGTTCCCCGGGAAGTCGAGGACGACCGAGACGCCCATCGAGAGCAGCGAAACGATGAGCGGGCTCAGTGCCTCCCGGACTCGGGATGAGTACGTCACGTACGCGGCGAGGTCGGCAATCCGGCCGGGGAACAGCCGCTCGAGAAACTCGTCCTCGACGAGCAGCACCGCGCCCTCCTGCGACGCGAGCTGCCGGGACAAAGTGGACTTGCCCGCGGCCATCTTTCCGCAGAAGAAGAGCAGCTTTCCCTTTTGCTGGGCCATTACCTGCCTCCTACCTCCACCACGTTACCCGCTGGCTCCACATCCGTCCCGCAACGCCCCGCCCGCGCGGGCATCGACCCACGGCATCTGCTCATTCCGTGAAGCGGAGAACTCCCCTCCCGTCATCCTGAGCGGCGGTGGACGGGTGTGAGGGAGCGAAAGGATCTGGGCGGCGAAAAGTGAGATTCGTGCCACCTTGCCCTCGGGAGCAAGTGCTCATCGGATCACTTTTCGTCGTACCGATCCTTTCGTTCCCTCACACCCACCCTCCCGCCGCTCAGGATGACGGGAGGGAGTTCTCCGCTTAACGGGGAGCGGCACCTCAGCTCCGAACTTCGACGTCTCGAGGCCGGACAGGCCAGTCGCCACGCCTATCCACCGCACCGCGAGCATGGCGGTTCCGGCCACCGCCCGGCCGCGTGATACGTTCAGCCGCACGCCGGCAAACCGGAACGACCGGAACCTTCATGACTCCGATTTCTGAACCACGCGATCCCGATTTTCGAACGCGCGTCACGGCCAGCTTCGCCCGTCAGAGCTTCATGGCGACGCTGGGAGCTTCGCTGCAGCTCGTCGAGCCCGGCGAAGTGCACATCGCACTGCCGTTTGCCCCCCACCTGTCGCAGCAGCACGGCTACCTGCATGCGGAAGCCACGACCGCAATCGCCGACACTGCAAGCGGATATGCCGCGCTCACGTTGACCCCTGCCGATGCCGAAGTCCTGTCGGTGGAGTTCAAGATCAACCTCCTGCTCCCGGCCTCGGCACCGCGATTTCTCGCCCGCGGAAGAGTCATCCGGCCAGGCCGCCGCCTGTCCGTCTGCCTTGCCGAAGTCGTCGCGCTCCATGGTGCCGAGGAGGAAGTCATCGCCTCCATGCTCTCGACGATCAGCATCCGACCGGGATGAATCGCGTTCCGTGCGACAAGCGCGCGTTCAGCCTATGGCAACAAAAGCTGCCGGCCGTGCCGGCCCGCCGGAAGCCCCCTCGGTCGGTCTCCCTCCGTGGCAACTTGCCGGTGCACCGCTTGCACGGCCCATTCGTGTGACTCGCATCGCGCCGGTCCTCGTGCTGGTGCTCCTGGCGTGCCCCGGGCGCGTCGAAACGCCACGCGTGGAAAGCCCGGCGCCCCCGGGGAAGACGGCATCGACGCCATCGGTGCCGGCCGCACCGGTCCGCACCGACCGTTCCTCGTACGTCCTCACGAACGGGCCGCAGGGGCCGGAGGCAACGATCGTCGCCACGTTGCGCGCGCCGGCCGGCCGGGCGGTGTACATCCTCAACTGCAACGGTGCGTCCTCCGTGACACTGCAGCGCAAGGTCGGTGAAGCGTGGGTGTACGCGTGGGCGATTGCGATGAATGCTTGCCTATCGCCGCCGATCGTCGTCCCGCCCGGCGGGGAGCACACTGCCCGGATCTACGTGCACGAGCACTCGGGCGGCGTGATCTATCCGGAGCGCGGCAGGATGATCGAGTCGGGAACGTATCGCGTGGTGTGGTCCGGCGTGCTCGCGTCATTCGATGCGAACGCAAAGGGGTTCGGGCCGGAGCTGCCGCTGGAACAGCGCGTCTCCGCGCCGATCGCGATCGAGGTGCCGCCGCTGACGCAGCTCACCACCTCCGAGGCGGAGCGGCTGGTGAGACTGCTCGCCGACGCGATCAACGATCCGGCGCGCGATACGGCGGAGCTCGCGCCGTACATCCTGCATGGCCCGGATGCATTGCGCGCCGCGCTCGTGCAATACCGCACGGCTCTCGGCAAGGTCGCGAAGGTGCGCCACGTCAAGGAATTCATCTTCGAGCTGCAGGGGACGAAGGGAACGTCGCTCGTCGAGGCGCATCGGGAAGACCGCGTCCGCATCCACAGCGCGCTGCTCGACTACGCCTTCCGCGCCGAACGCTTCATGAAGGCGTATCTCGACGCGATCGCGGACGGCGACGCGGAACGGCTCGCGCGGGTACTGAATCCCGACGACATCGACTTTCCTGTGCCGCGTGCGCGGGAAATGATCGCCGCGTATCGCAGGCGTTACCGCGACGTGGCGTCGATCCGCGCGGAATTCGCCGGCCTCGACGAGCGAAAGAACGTCCTGCGGTGGCGTCTTCGCGGTCCCGGCCCGAACGGCGAGGAAGTCACCGAGCCGATCGACCTCGGATTCGGCGACGGTCTGATCGGAATCCGCGGGCTATGACGCTTCGAACGGCAGCGAGCGGGCTTTCTCCGCCGTGTTGTACGCTGCCGTCGCCGCCGGTTTCGTGCTGCTGTTGTTCAGCCGGTCCGTCCGGCTCGGCTGCTTCCTCGCCGGTGCGGCATACCTCATCGGATTGATCGCCTCCCGTCCACGCCAGTCCGTGGCGCACACGTTCGTCGCCTGCGTGTTTCTGATCATCGCCATGAGCAGCCATGCCTCGGGCACGCGTCTGTTCCGCGCCCAGGTGCTGCTCGTCTACCTCGGCGCGATCGTCAACAAGGCGCTCGATGTGGACTGGTGGAACGGCCGCTATTTCGAGACCTTCATGATCCACCGCCACGCCGGCGCGCTCTACATCCAGGCTGCCTCGGCGCTCCCCCCGATGGCGCTCTCCCGTTTTTTCGGCATTGCCACCATCGCCGTGCAGGCGGCGATCGTCGCCTGCCTGATCAGCCGGCGGTTCCGCGTGCATGGTGCGGTGATCGCAATCTTCTTCCACGGAATCATGACCCTGATGACGGGGCAGACCTTCGGGCCGTTCCTCTACGCGATCCTGCTCTCGTACGTCGCGTTTTTCCCCTGGCCCGGCCGGATCCGCATCTCAGGCGGCCCTGCCTGGACCCATCGGTGGCTGGAACGGTTCCTGACCTGGACCGACTTCGACCGGCGGATCGAGCTGGCCGGAACCGCTCCCGTTCCGCAGGCGATTCGGGTGGAGATGCCCGGCGACCATTACGACGGCGCCGCCGCGCTTCGGGCCCTCGTGCTCGACCATCCTCTCTTCTACTTCGCCTGCGCGCTGGCGATGGCGCGCTATGGGGCGGCAGGCCGCGCCGCCACGCTCGCGCTCCTCATGCTGGGCGCGGCCTCCGTCTCCGTGGATCTGATCCGCGCGGCGCGGCGATCCTGAGGGTAGGGGAACGTTCGCCGGAGAACGGCGCCGGCGGTAGATGTTGAACGGTCCGTCGGTCTTCATCGAGAACGCCACCCGTCTCGCCTGAAGGCTGTGCCCGTCAATCCGCCGCGGAATGTGTTGCTGCAAATTTCGTGGACAGAAGGAAAGTCGTGAGTTAGGTTTGGGGTCTTCCGTACCTACGTCCAAAGCCCGGAGAATCCATGACCCTGCGCGAGAGCTTTCCCGCCCTGCTGTTTTTCTGTCTTCTAACAGCAGCCGGCGCCAACGCCGCCACCCTCACCCCACAAGAAAACTGGAACGTCGTCCTGACGCCTGTCGTCAGCGAGCTCCAGGACCAGACGGGGCTCGATCACCATCAGCCCACCCGGAAGCTGATCCTCTCGGCCAACG
>DASPHC010000073.1:0-35943 GCA_035629865.1 Thermoanaerobaculia bacterium
CCGTCGGCCGGTCCGCCGGCATTCTGCCGGCAGTCTCGGGCGACGCGTTCCGCACACTGCCGACCGAAGGTCGGCGGACCGGCCGGTCGAAGACCGGCGCTCCGTGAGGACGCGAACGGCGGCTCACGCCCCGATCAGCCAGTACCTCTCCCCCTCCTCCGTCTTCGCTTCCTTCAACCCGAAGCGTTTTTCCGGGGGGGTCCCGTGGCGAATGAGCTCGTGCATGTCTTTGAGAACGTCGCGGGCGGCGCCGACGTAGCCGTGGCCGAGGAGGGTGAGGTCGATGTTCGAGACGCTCACGGTGTCGAGCTTGTCCATGACGAAGACGGGCGGGGTGAAGCCGAGGCGGGGGAAGCGGTGGAGCCAGTGGGAGGCTTCGACGGCGCGGTCTTTCTCGGAGACGTAGAGCGTCGTCCGCTTCGCGACCTGGGTGTAGGCGGCGGCGAGGGAGCGGAACTTGTCGGCGTCGACGTCGGCGGCGGCGAGGATGATCTGGTCGAAGGGGATGCCGGTCCGGCCGTGCGCCGCGGAGGCGATGCGGTGGATGGCGCGCATGACCCCGCGGTTGCCCATGCTGTGGGCGATGAGGTGGACGCGCCGGGCGCCGCTGCGGACGGCGAAGTCGGCGAGATACGACTCGATGGCATCCTCGCTGACGTCGATCGTCGCCTCGTCGGCCGGGTAGCCGCGGAGCGTTCCCTGCGACGGCCAACTGAAGAAGGCCATCGCCCCCTTGATCGAGAGATCGAAGCCGATCTGCGCCGCGCGCAACGCCGCCTCTTCGAAGGTGACGTTGTAGCCGTGTACGAAGACGACCGCCTCGCGGTCGTCTTCCGCCAGCGCGGCGAGGCGCTCGCTCATCTCCTGCCAGTGCGTCTCGGCGGAGGTGGCGCCGATCTCGAGAAGTTTCAGGCGGTCATCCTTGAACGTCACCAGGCGCTTCCACCACGGCGAGCCAACGGAGCCGATCTTGTGCGATTTCGGGATGAAGACCCGGCAGGTGCCGTAGTCGATGCGCTTCCCTCGCTCGCCGGAGTAGCCGCGGGAGGGATCGGCCTCGTCGACGCGCGCGCGGTTCGTGCCGTAGAAGACGGTGTAATCGGCGTTGTCCGCCTTCGCCTTCACGCTCTCTCTGCCGCTGTCATACGCTCCTCGCGTCACGCCGGCAGGGAAGGCGTTCTTGCGGACGGGGGGCTGGCGCACGACGACCTTCTCGGTTGCCGCGGTTTTGCCGGACGGCGCGATCATGCCCGTCATCGTGAATTCCCGGACCGGCGTGTCGAGATCCAGCACCTCGAACCGCGCGTGGTAGCGCGTGCCCGGCTCTCCCTCGAACACGCAGGAGACATTCAGGGTGTCGTCGCGCTCGATGGCCAGCTCTCCGCTCCCTTCGGCATCGACATGCAGCCGGGGAACCCCGTCGACACTGACGCGAACGGTGTGGGCGGAGGTCATCGAAACCCGTAACAGGAACATGACATCAGCCTACATGAGGGTGGCGCGGAACCGCCCGTGCTATGTTGCCGGAATGCGCAGCATGCCCCGCTTCGCGGCGTCGATCGCCATCGTCTTCTGGGGCATTTCCTTCGTTGCCACGAAGACGGCGTTGCGCGAGGTGTCGCCGGTCACGCTGATCACGACGCGGTTCGTCATCGGGGCCGCAGTGCTGCTGCTGATCGTCCGCGAGCTGCCGCCGCGCTCGGCGTGGGGGCCGCTGGCGTTGATGGGGTTTGTCGGGGTGTTCGTCCATCAGATGCTGCAGGCGTTTGCGCTGACGATGACCTCGGCCACGAGCACCGGGTGGCTGATCGGGATTACGCCGCTCTGGTCGGCCGCGCTCTCGGCCATCTTCCTGCGCGAGCGGTTCGGTGGCTGGAAGGTCGCCGGGCTGGTGGGTGGGTTTGCAGGGACGCTGCTGGTGGTCACGAAGGGGGAGTTCAGTGCGCGGGTCCTCGGCGCTCCTTCGACCGTCGGCGATCTGATGATCCTGCTCAGCACTGTCAACTGGGCGGTCTACTCGATCCTCGGGCACAAGACCATCCGCACGCTTGGCCCGCGCCGTGCGACCTCGGGGGCGATGCTGTTCGGGGCCCTGATGCTGCTGCCGTTCTTCGTCGCCCAGCGCGGCTGGACGGAGCTGCCGCGCCTCAGCGGTACCGGGTGGTCGGCAGTCCTGTTCCTGGCGGTCGGCTGTTCGGCCCTCGGCTATCTCTTCTGGTACGGGGCGCTGGAGCAGATCGAAGTGTCGCGGGTCGCCGCGCTGCTGTACGCGGAGCCGCTGGTGACGTTCGTCGCGGCGATGCTGCTGCTCGGCGAGCGAGTCACCGGTGTCGTGGTTGCCGGCGGGCTGCTGGTGCTCGTCAGTGTTTTCGTATCTCAATACGCGCCGGAGCCGGCGCGCACGTCTGTTGCTTCGGAGAAGGCATGACCCATCGTTTCGCTCTCGTTTCTCTGCTGGCCCTGTCGCTCGTCTCCTGTGCGAGCAGCGACTCCCTCGACAACACGCCGACCCCGCGCTCGCGCTATTCGGGCGAGATCGGCGAGTCGCCGGTCGGCGTCATCCCGGAGGAGGTCTTCCGCGATACGCAGCGGAACAAAGACATCCCGTTCTCGATCCACTACCCGACGCGGTCCGGCCCGCACCCGCTCATCCTTTTCTCACACGGCTTCGGCGGCTCGTACCGGACGTACGTCGCGTTGACGTCGTACTGGGCCAGCCAGGGCTACGTCGTGATCGCGCCGTCGCATGCCGACTCCGGCAGGCGCCGCGACGTCCGCCGCGCCGAGGACATCTGGGAAAGCCAGACGCCCGCGGACTGGCGGGAGCGGGTGCGCGACCTCACGCTCTTCCTCGACTCGCTCGACGAGCTGGAACGGCGCTATACGGAGCTGCAGGGGAAGATCGACCGGACGAAGGTCGCCGTCGGCGGGCATTCGTACGGCGCGTTCACGGCGATGCTGATCGGCGGCACGCGGACGTTCCCCGGCGCGACTGCCTACGCGGACCCGCGCGTGAAGGCGGTCCTGGCGATGTCGCCGCAGGGGCCGAGCGACGTCCGCGGGCTGACGGCGGAGTCGTGGAACGAGCTGCGGATCCCCGCACTCTTCATGACGGGCGGCATGGACCGCGGCGTGACCGAGACGGAGACGCCGGAGTGGCGCCGGCAGGCGTACGAGCTTTCGCCCGCAGGGGACAAGTGGCTGATCGTGCTGGAAGGCGCCCGCCACGGCTCGTTCACCGGCCGGATCGAGTTCATCGAAGTCCCCCGCACCGAACAACAACAACTGCCGAGCGTGGCCGACCCGAACCGTGACCCGGAGCGCGACCCGCGTCTCCCCGACGAACGCCCCCGCATCACCGGCACGCAGCCCGGCCGTCCCGGCCGCGAAGGAATGCCCGGCCTGCGCGAGCGCGGCATCTTCGCGCAGGTGAAAGCGATCTCGCTGGCGTTCCTGGACACCTATCTGCGCGGGGACGCCGAGGGGCGGACCGCACTCGAAGCGGCGGGGAGCCGGGGAGGGGTGGAGCTGCAGAAGAAGTAGAGCCCGTCACGGATTCCCGGACTCTGCTGCAACTTTTTGTTGACGAATCGACGATTGTCGTCATAATTATCTTGCCTTCCAAAATCCGTCGATTCCCGTCTGCGAAAGGACCCGTCTGTCTATGAAGAAGTCGCTCTTCGTCGTATTGGTGTGTTCCCTGTTTTCCCTCAGTGCATTTGGTGGCAATTACATCGTCCAGTTCAAGGGTAACGGCGCCTCTGCTGACTTCGCGCAGAAGGTAGCCGCGGCCGGCGGAACGGTGACGTTCCAGCACAACATCCTGGCCCTCGTGTCGGGAGTCGACGCCAACGGCGCCGCGAGCATCGCGAAATTCGCCAGCGTCGCGGACGTCCAGGAAGACGCCGAGTTCTCGCTCGACGTCACGGCCGGCGATGCCGAAGCCAACTATGAGGGCTCGATCGAAAGCGCGAGCAACCCGACCACCGCAGCCTTCTACCCGCGCCAGTGGCACCTCCGGCAGATCAACGCCCATCTGGCGTGGGCGGCCGGTTTCCTCGGCTCGCCGAACGTCCGGGTCGCGATTCTGGACACCGGCATCGACCGCCGCGCGAACCAGCACCCTGATCTCGTCGGCCGCGTCGACTACAACGCCGGCGCACAGTTTCAGCTCGACAACCCGCTCTGCATCCCGGCCGGTTACACCTTTCAGCCGACGGACGACCTGGTCTTCCACGGCACGCACGTCGCCGCAACCGTCTCCAGCAACGCCCTCGCCGCCGCGGGTGTGACCTCGGGTGTCACCCTCATCCCGGTCAAGGTGCTCGGCCTCACCAGCGCCACCCCGACCCCGGGCGGCTGCTCGAACGGCAGCGGCTCGCTCGGCGCGGTCCTGGCCGGCGTTCTCTACGCCGCCGACATCGACGCCGACGTCGCGAACATGAGCCTCGGCGGCGGTTTCGCCAAGGCGGCCAACGGCCGTTTCATCGGCCTGATCAACAGCACCTTCAACTATGCCCACCGTCAGGGCCTGCTGGTCGTCGTCTCGGCCGGCAATGAAGCGCTCGACCTCGACCACGACGGAAACCTCTACAAGACCTACTGCTCGTCGCCGAATACCATCTGCGTCTCGGCCACCGGCCCGACTGCGACCGCCGGGACGAATGGTCCGTGGACGAACCCTGACGCGTTGGCGGGCTACTCGAACTATGGCCGCTCGGCCATCAGCGTTGCCGCACCGGGCGGCAATGCCAGCCCTGTCACGGCTGCCTGCTCGCGCGGTGCGGTCTCGGCCGGACTCGCGGTCTGCCGGACCGGCACCTTCGTGGTCGGCTCGAACGGCACCTCGATGGCGTCGCCGCACGTCTCCGGTCTCGCCGCCCTGCTCGTCGGCCAGATCGGCAAGGACAAGCCCGCGCAGGTGAAGGCTGCAATCGAGCAGTCGGCGGATGACCTCGGCCAGCCGGGCACCGATCCGGCGTACGGCAAGGGCCGCATCAACGTCACCCGCGCCCTCGGCCTGCAGTAGCTTCGACTTTCCTCCCATCAATCTTTCCGTAAGCGCGCCGGCTGGAAACAGCCGGCGCGCTGTTATGATCCCGGTCCATGTCCGATGAGGTCCCTGACGCGGCGGCGTCGCTGCACACGGCGTGGGCGACCACGCTCGAGGCACCGGAGGGACTGGAGCGCAAACTCACCGAGCAGCGCATGCAGGGAGAGCAGCTCCGTCTCCTCGGCTCGGCCATCCACGTCACCACCGAAGGGATCGCCATCATGACCCCCGCGGTCGAGGCGGTCGGCCCGCGCATCGCCTTCGTCAACGACGGCTTCTGCGCCATCTACCGCCGGCGCCGCGACCAGATCATCGGCGAGACGCCGCGGATCTTCGGGATCGTCGACCGGGATCATTCGATCCTCGACGCGCTGCTGCAGCACGTCTTCGAGCACCGCCCGTTCGAGGCCGAGGCGACGGCTACGCGCGCCGACGGCTCGGAGTTCGAGCTCGACCTCCAGCTCGTCCCGATCCTCGACGCCGGGCAGCTCACGCACTGGGTCGCGTTCCTGCGCGACGTCACCGCGGCGAAGCACCAGGTCTCCTCGCTGCGCCATCAGGCGATGCACGACGGCCTGACCGGATTGCCGAACCGCACCATGCTCCTCGACTCGCTCGAGACGTCGATCGGCGACGCCCGGCTGAAGAGCGGCATGCTGGCCCTCATGCTGATGGACCTCGACCGCTTCAAGGAGGTGAACGACACGTTCGGCCATCAGTTCGGCGACACGCTCCTCAAGCAGGTCGCTTTCCGCCTGCAGAACCAGATGCGCGACGGCGACGTGGTGGCCCGCCTCGGCGGCGACGAGTTTGCGGTGATCCTGCCGCAGACCGCCGACGCGCACTCGGTGGCGATCACGGCCCGCCGCATCCTCAACACGCTCGAGCAGCCGTTCGTCGTGGAAGGGCAGGTGCTGGAGGTCGGCGCCAGCATCGGCATCGCCCTCTATCCCGAGCACGGCGCCGACGCGCGCACGCTGCTCCGCCGCGCCGACGTGGCCATGTACGCGGCGAAGCAGAAGCAGAGCGGCTACAGCTTCCACCGCGACGACTCCGACTCGCGCACGCCCGACCAGCTCACGCTCGTCGTCGAGCTGCGCAGCGCCGTCGACAAAGGGGAGCTGCACCTCCACTACCAGCCGAAGCTTCACATGCGCGCAGGGATCATGACCCGCTGCGAGGTGCTGATGCGCTGGAACCATCCCCAGCGCGGGCAGCTCGCGCCGTCGCAGTTCATTCCGCTCGCGGAGCGCACGGGTCTCATCCGCTCCGTCACCGACTGGCTGCTCGACCACGCCATGGCGCAATGCCGCACCTGGCAGGAAGCGGGTGCACCGATTCACGTGGCGGTGAACATCTCCGCGAAGAGCCTTCTCGACCAGTCGCTGCCGGCCAAAGTCCAGGCCGCGCTCGACCGCTGGGAGGTCGACCCGCGCTTCCTCAAGATCGAGATCACCGAGAGCAGCATCATGGCCGACCCCGCCCACGCGCTGGCGATCCTGTCGATGCTGCAGTCGATGGGCGTCCGCCTCTCGGTCGACGACTTCGGCACCGGCTACTCGTCGCTGACGCACCTGCGTGAGCTGCCGATCGACGAGATCAAGGTCGACAAGTCGTTCGTGATGGGGATGACCACCAGCGACGCCGACGCCGCCATCGTCCGCACCGTCATCGACCTCGCCCACAACCTCGGCAAGCAGGTCTGCGCCGAAGGAGTGGAGGACGAAGCCACCTGGAACGCCCTCAAAGACCTCGGCTGCGACCTCGCCCAGGGCTTCTGGATCGCCCGCCCCATGCCCGCCGAGGAATTGATGCAGTGGCTGGTGAGGACGAGCTGGGGATTGCAGCGGTGAACCTTTGATGGGACCTATGGGACAAATGAGACCTATGGGACAACCATGAGTCCCATCAGTCCCATAGGTCCCATCGGCCCTATCAACTACCTCACATTCACCCTAACCTTCGCCCGCTCCGTAGCATTGATCCGCTCCAACTCCTGGCTGAGCTGGCGCCGGGTGCGCCAGGCGCGGGGGGAGGTGGCGATCTGCGTTCCGGTGAGGGAGAACGGGTCGGGCCACGTCTGGGTGACGCCGGTGTCGGTGCCGGACAGCGGCAGGAAGGCCTGCGGCAGGTAATCGAACTGCCAGGACGTGCCGAGGGCCACGAAATTGACGACGCCGGGGCGGTAGACGATCCTCCGGCCGTCATCGGCCAGAGTCTCGGTCACAAAGAGCCGCATCAGCGTGCTGCGCGAATAGTCGGGAGTCGTCTCCTGCTCCTGTGCCATCGCCGTCCCGGCGACCAGCAGAAGGGCGAGTATGGCTGCGGTTGCTTTCATCACACTCCTCCGACGTAAGACTATGCAAGAGCGTTACTGCTTTCGCACAGAAAGACGAGTTGTGTCAGTTTTTTTGATGCGCCGGATCTCACGATTGACCTGCCGCTGAGTGTGCCACTGCTGGGGCGTGGTGGCGAAATGGGCTCCGGTCAGCGCGAACGGGTCCGGCAGGGTCTGCGTGACATCCGTCTCGGTGCCGGAAAGCGGCATCGCGATCGGCAGATAGATCAGACGCCAGTCCATGCCGAGGGCACGGAATTCGACGTAGCCGAACCCGTAGCGGACGTTCGGAGCCGGACGGGGAGGAAGGTCGATCTGGTGCATGGAGAAGACGCGGTTGAGCTCCTCGCGCGAATAGTCGATCTCCTGCGCGAAAGCCGGTACAGCGAGAGCGGTGGCGATGACGACTGCAGCGAGCGTTCTCATGGTCTTCTCCTCACACTACTCTTTGACGCCTAACTCCTTTAGCAGTTCTGTTGCCTTCTCCACCCGCTCGAGCAGCCAGAGGGTGTAACGGATGTCCGCGTTCACGTTCCTGGCGATCTCGGGGTTATACGCAAAATCGTTGGCCACGTTCTCCCAGACCCGGTCGAAGTTGACCCCGACCAGCTCGCCGCGGCCGTTCACCGTCGGACTGCCGGAGTTGCCGCCGGTCGTGTCGGCATCGCCGAGGAAGTTCACCGGGACGTCGTCGCTCTCGCGCGCCGCCGCCAGAATCCGGTCGGGAACGTCGAACGGCTCCTCGTTGGTGTGCTTTTCGACCACGCCGCGGAGCGTCGTCTGCGGGAGGTAGTGGACGCCGTCGCGCGGCTCGTAGCCCTTCACGTGTGCGAACGAGACGCGCAGCGTGGAGTTGGCGTCGGGGGCGACCGGCTTCCCCGCGTGGGCGATGACGGCGCGGCGCCACGCCGGGCGGAGACGGGCGATGACGCCGTTCCAGCGGTCGGTGCGCTCGGCCATCTCGCCGATCTCGGTGACGAGCGCGAAGCCGAGGTCGACCAGCGGGTCGCGGCGGGCGCGCAACTGCTCCGGCGTCTCGTCGAACATCTTCAGCCGCTCGGCGAGGTCGAACATCTTCGTCGACGCGTAAAGATGGTCGACGTCTTTGACGGCATCGAGCGCGGCGATGCGTTGGGCCGGCGGAAGCTCGCGCGCGCGGCGGAGGAAGTCGGCCAGGAACGGCTTGTCGGCGGCGGCGAAGTAGTTCTTCTGCTCGCGCTCCACCTTCTCGCGCACGCGGCCGATGCTGCGCTGCATGAACACCGGGTCGCGCTCGGCGTCCGGCTTCTGCCGCTCGAGCGCCGACTTCGCGATCGCGACCGCCAGCACGAGCGCCTTCGGGCCGGTGGGGGAGAGGGAGGCCTGGGTCATCCGGATGTGGTCGAGGAGGAAGTCGCGGTCGAACGTCGCCTTCTTCTCCGCGGCCATTTTGCCGAGACCGGCGTAGGCGGCGACGGCCCCGCCGTGGGCGCCGTTCTTCCGCGCCCACTCCAGCACCGTTTCATCGCCGGCGCGCTGCTTCTCGAGGATGCTGCCGCGGCGGAATCCGGCGAGCTGCCCTTCCCCGTTCTTCTGCCGGTTGGCGAGCGTCTTCACGTTGTCGGCGACGGCGATCGTCCCTTCCGCGTTCCCCTTGGTCGATTCTTCGAGGATGCGAATCCAGTCGCGATAGACGCCCGCCCGCGCGCCGAACCAGGTGTGGCGCTCTTCCATCTCGTCCGCGGTCAGGGCGCGGTAGGTCGTGCCCGGATAGCCGAGGACCATGATGAAGTCGCCCGGCTTCACGCCGTTCTTCGCGATCGGGAAGAAGAACTCCGGCTTGTACGGCTTGCCGTCGACGTAGGCGCGGCCGATGGCGAAGTCGCCGGTGTGGCGCGGCCACATCCAGTTGTCCACCTCGCCGCCGAACTCGCCGACCGCGCGCGGAGGCGCGTAGACGAGCCGGACGTCGGCCAGCTCGCTCGTCTCCTGCAGCACGTACTCGATGCCCCCGTCGTGCGCCGCGACCTTGCAGCGGAAGCCGGGCTGCTTCTCGCAGTTGGCCACGATGTCGTTCATCTTCCGCTCGATGAGGCGGTAGCGCTCCGCGTCGCCGGCGCTGGCCGGGACGGCGGCCTCGATCTCTTTGGTGACGTCGGTGAAGCGGCGGGGGATGGTCACGCGCATGGTCTTGCTGCGCAGCTCCGCGTCGCGCGTGCGGGCCAGGAAGCCGTTGGTGATGATGTCGTTCTCCGGCGTGGCGTGCTCCTGCAGCGCGCTGAAGAGGCAGTGGTGGTTGGTGATGAACAGCCCCTCGGCCGAGATCCAGCCGGCCGAGCAGCCGCCGGTGCTGATCGTCGCCGCCAGGAGGCCGGTGCCGCGTTTCGCATCCCACAGCCGCTCCGGGGGAAGCTGCAGGCCCTGGGCGGCGAGCCATTTCGGGTCGAGCTCGAGCACCTGCTGCGGGGTCCATTTGCCTTCGGAGGCGGAGAGGGAGGCGGTGACGAAGAGGAGCAGCAGGAGTTTTCTCATCGGGCGAAAATATACTCGCCCCTGTGCCCGGCACGCTCGTTCTCTTCCTGTTGGCCTCCTTTGGCGTCGCCGCGCTCTGGAATCGCTTCTTCGACCCGGTGCCGTGGCGGCTGGCCGGGCTGTTCGTCCTGATCTGCGCCGCCTGGCAGGCGGAGACGCTGTTCACCAGGAAGGTGGACCTGCTCGCCGCGCCGCACAATGTGCCGCCGTGGCAGGCGGCGCGGGTGGCCCCGGTGCGCGCGAATACCGGCATCGTCTTCAGCCAGCTCGCCCCCTGGACGCGCAACGCGCGCAACCAGCTCCTCTCCGGCGAGTTGCCGCTCTGGAACCGTTCCTCCGCCGCCGGCGCGCCGCTCCTGGCGAATCAGCAGACCGCGATCTTCCATCCTTTCACGCTCCTCGGCCTGCCGCTGAGCGTGGGGAAGGCGTTCACGCTCTCCGCGGCGCTGCGGATCTTCGTCCTCCTCTTCTTCACGTTCGTCTTTCTCCGCGGCTTCGGGATGTCCGCCGATGCGGCGCTGTTCGGCGCGGTCGCCTACGCCTTCTGCACGTTTCACGTGGTCTGGCTGCTGTTCCCTCTCGGCCTGGCGACGATGATGCTGCCGGTGGCGCTGGCAGGAGCGCAGCGGATCGAGGCCCGCGCCGGCTTCGTGCTGCTGGTCCTCGGCCTGGCGTGCTCTGTCCTCGGCGGCCATCCGGAGTCGGCGCTCTGGGTCTGGCTGACGACTGCTGCGTTCGTGCTGTATCAGCGCAGGCGCGTCTTCTTCGCCGCGAGCGGCTTCGCGATCGCGATGCTGCTGACGGCGTTCTTCTGGGTTCCGACGCTCCGCGCGCTAGAGACCACACACCGGTTCCAGAGCTTCGGCTCGCACGAGGTGAATCCCGCCGATCACGGCCTGTCGTACGAATGGCTCCTGACGTTCGTCGCGCCGAATGTTCTCGGCACGCCGCAGGAGGGGACGTATCAGCCGCCCAGCGGCCGGCATCCGGTGGTGCTCGATGACTACGGCGAGGTCGCTTCGAGCTACGCGGGGTTAATCACGCTGGCGCTCGCGCTCACGGCACCGTTCGCAGCAAGGGGAAAGGCGCTCTGGTTCGCCCTCGGGTTGATGGTGTTCGCGTTCCTCACCGTCGCCGAGGTGCCGCTGTGGCGCGATGTGATCCGGGCCATTCCGTTGGCGGGGATCAGCCTGCATCAGAGACTGCGCGTGTTGTGGGTGCTCGGCGTCTGTATCGCTGCCGCGGCAGCGCTTGCGGCATCCCAACGGAGCGCCGGTCTTCAGACCGGCCGGTCCGCCGGCCTTCGGCCGGCAGCCGCCTGCGCAGCAGCGCTGTTCGCCGGCGCGTATCTCCTGCACCGCCCCGAGCTCACGCCGGTGGCGATCGTGCAACTCGTCATTCCGCTCCTCACGCTCGCGATCTTCGCGCTGAAGCCGACTGCCCGTTTCGCCGCCATCCTCGTCTTCGTCGATCTGGTGGTTGCCACCTGGCGCTACAACCCGCCCGCAAAGCCGGAGGAGGTCTATCCGGTCACCGGCGCGATCCGCTATCTGCAGTCCGTCCCGAAGCCGGCCCGCATGGCGGCATGGGGCTGGACGTTCCTCCCGGAAACGCCCGGCTGGTACGGTCTCGAAGACCTCAAAGCCACCGACCCCGTGCAGCACTTCTGGTACATGCGTATGCTGCGCGGCTACCTCGACATCCCGCCCGACTCGTACGACCTGGTGATCGGGAACGTCGAGCGCCCGTTCTTCGACTACCTCAACGTGCGCCACCTCTACGTCCCGCCCGGCGATGCGCTCGCACCGAAAGGATTCGTGGAGCGCTACCGCGGCCCCGACGGCCGCGTCCTCGAAAACCTCGAAGCCCTGCCACGCGCCTTCCTCGTCCGCTCCGCCGCGCTGGAGCCGGACACCGGCGCCGCCGTCTACCGCTCCCGCGACATCACCGACTACCGCGAACACGCCCTCGTCGACCGCGCGCCGGCGCCGCTCCCGCCCGCCTTCGCCGGCGGAGACGTGCGCATCGCCGCGTACGAATCCAATCGCACCATCCTCGACATCGACAGCAAAGGCCCGAACCTCCTCGTCACCAGTGACGTTCACTGGCGCGGCTGGCGCGCCACCTGGAACGGCCAGCCGAGGGAAGTCGTCACCGTCAACGCCGCCTTCGCCGGCGTCTTCATTCCGGCAGGCCGGGGACGGCTCGAGTTCCGCTACCGGCCGGAGGAGGTGGGGTGGGGGATGTGGGCGGGGGTGGTGGGGGTGGTGATGTTCATCGGCGTGCTGGCAATCGCGTCTTCACGGGTCGACCGTTCGTTTAACTCAGAACAAAATTCGTTGTCATCCTGAGCCGCAGGGATCTCGGTAAGAACGGGAGGCATGGCGGCGAAGGACCCCCTGCAGTTGAACGAGTCGCGTCCAGCCGGGGGGGTCCTTCGCCGTCATGCTTTTCGCTTCGTGCGAAGGATTCCTGCGGCTCAGAGGCCGTGAAGAAATCACCTTTGAGGTCTCCTCGCAAGAGCGATCTGCCGCAGCCGCCGTAGGCGGCGAAAGATCTGTAGACCCGGCCTTTAGGCCGGGTAAAGTTGAGGAGACAAGGCAAGTCCGCGAAGCGGGCGACAGCAGAGATTGCGCGTGACCACTGTTCTATCGCCCGCTTCGCGGACTCGCCTTCGTGGGGCCGCACGATACCCGCCCTGAAGGGCGGGCCTACAGATCTTCCGCCGCCTACGGCGGCTCGCTACTTACACAGGAAGATGCTCGATTTCTTCACAGCCTCTCAGCTAAGGATGACAGTGGTGTTCTACTCCACCCTCCGCAACTCCCGGATCAACAGCTCCAGGTGTTCCTTCCCCAGCCGCGACCAGACGTTGTACAGACAATCCTGTCCCGCGATGTGCAGGTACGCAAGCTGGTTCGGTCCCTGACCGCCCTCCGGGCCGTACTCCACCTTGCTGCCGTCGCCCCACTCCTGCACGTACGGCCACTTGTCGTACGTCGGCTCGCCCACCTTCACCCCCGCCCCCGCGACGCCGAACGCGCTGCGGAGATTCGGGAGGTCGTAAGCCACTGCCCAGCCGCCGGAGAACGTCGCCGCGCGAGGCGTGGCCGCGGCACCCGCGTCGCCGAGGGAGCGGGGGGCGATCATCGCGCAGGTCGCGCGGTTTTCTGCCTTCTCCCACTGCGTCGTGTATACCGAAGGCACGCTGGTGCGGGCGAGCGGTTCCCCGCGCCACGGAGCGCGCGGACCTGGAGCCGTCGTCGTACAGGCGGCGAGCAGGAAGAGGGCGAGAACGGAGGTGCGCATCATTTCAGGTACCGCGCCAGAAAGTCCCACATCTCGGCGCGCGACTCCTTCGCCAGCTTCGTGTCGATCCGGTTGAAGCGATGCGCGCCCGGCGCGTTCTGATAGATCTTGTACTCGAACTTCTTCCCGGCCGCCTTCAGCGCGGCGATCAGGTGCTCGACCTCCAGCACGTGCACGTCCTCGTCGTTCGTGGTCGTGTGCACCAGCAGCGGCGTGCGCAGCTTCTCGGCGTGATAGACCGGCGAGCGGCGGCGGAACTCCATCACGTTGTCTTCCGGCTGCTTGCCGATGAAGCCCTCGAAGATGTCGCGGTACTCCTGACCGGTGTAGCCCATGCGCGCCACCAGGTCGCTGACCGGCACGCCCGCGTACGCGACCTTGTAGTCGTCCGGCCAGAGGAAGACGTTCATCAGCGCGTGATAGCCGCCGTGGCTCCAGCCGAAGATGCCCACCCGGCTGCCGTCGACGTAGGGGAGGTTCTCCACCGCCCAGTTCCGCGCGTCGTGCGTGTCGTCGATCTCCGCGCCGCCATAGTCGATCTGGTTGAACAGGTCATTGCCGTGGCCGATCGAGCCGCGGTACTCCGGCGAGACGATCACGAAGCCGCGCTCCAGCGCCTCCCGGAAGATGTGGGCGTAGTTCGAGGTCAGCCGCCCGTGCACCCCGCCGTGCGCGAAGATCAGCGCCGGCGCCTTGCCGCGCAGGTTCTTCGGCGCGAAGACGTAGACCGGGATGATCAGCGCGTTGCCGGCATTGATGTCGGTCGCATTCTTCTCCCGCCGCGGCTTGCTCGAGCCGATCTCGAACTTGTCGATCGTCGCCACGTCGCCGAGCTTGAAGTACCAGAGCGCGTCGTCGACCGCGCGCTGCGTGTCTTCGAAGGAGCGGTCGATGCGCTGCTTCTGCGACTCGAGGAGCTTGGGGACGTCGGGCTGCTGCTGGGCCGGGGCGGTCGTCGCGATGAGCGTCGCCGTCAGCATTGCCATGAGGGAGACGAAGGCGGTCCGTTTCATGGCCCGGTACACTACCATCGGCTCCGCGGCGAGATCGCAATAGAGACCGACCCCCGTCGTTCTCTTTCGCCGCCTCACCGCTGGCTGAACAGAACGAGCAGCAGCGCCACCGCACCCGGAAGGGCCTGGATTACCAGGATGGAACGTTTGGCCGTCAGACCGCCCACCACCCCTGCGATCACCACGAACGAGAGAAAAAAGACCTTGATCCCGAACGAGCACGGGCCTGGAAACAGGCTCCAGATCAACCCTGCGGCGACAAAGGCGTTGTAAAGCCCCTGATTCAGCGCGAGCGACGCCGTGCTCGCGGCCAACTCCGCGCTGAGGCCGAAAATCCGCCGGCCCGCCGGCCGCGTCCAGAGAAACGACTCGAGCACGAAGAACACCAGGTGCAGAAACGCAACGATCCCGATCGCGATCAGAGCCAGAAAACTGAACAGACCCACGGGCGGCCCTCCCAACAAGCTGGAGCGTACGCCCCACGAGTCCGGAACACAACGTAACCCGGGGTCACACAACGCAACTTGGGGTCACA
Source organism: Thermoanaerobaculia bacterium (assembly GCA_035629865.1). Lineage (GTDB taxonomy): Bacteria > Acidobacteriota > Thermoanaerobaculia > Gp7-AA8 > Gp7-AA8 > QHVT01. The sequence goes on from DASPHC010000073.1 coordinate 14,760, forward strand.
CCTTCGATCTGCGCGAAGTCCTTGGGGTCACACCTTCGATCTACACAAAGTTGAAAGGTGTGACCCCATGCGTCGGGTGCGATGCTGCCGACGTTGGCCGCGTCGGCGGAGGAGAAGGGCCAAATTCGGTGTCGACGTCAAGCGAGTGACGTCGATCTGCGACCGGGATATGGGCGGAATTCACATGGGGGTGCGGTCGTCGCCACGTCACCCGTCGACGATTGAGCGCCGGTCAGGGAGGACACGGCGAAGCGGAAGATTCTCGGATACCTCTCGGTGATGCTTTGATCTCAGGCGCGTAGCGCGACTGTTGCCGCGTCGAGCTGGGCCAGCAGTCCGCCGCCGTCACAGAGCTCCCGTTCAAATCGTCGGATGATGTTCGAAATGTATCCCTCGCTTCGAAGCCGGAGGCCGGCAGCGATGCTACGCAAGGTCAACAATCCTTCATTCCAGCCCAGCCAGGCCGCGAGCCGTCGCAGTGCTCCTCCGTCCCTTGAGCGAAGAACCTCGGGTGAGACCTTGGCGACGCGAGCAACGGCATTGACGACAGCCGCCATCTTCGGACGTCCGACGGCCCGTTGTACCGCGGGCGTATCGGTCGAGCGCGGTTTCGACTCGACGATGGCGCGCATGCTGCGGGTCCAGCTCTCGGTGCCGAGGTAGATCCCATTCGTCATCTCGTCCCACAGACAATCCTCACTGGTCAATGCGGCCTGCACGAACGCTTGAAAGGACGCGCGGCGTTCGGTGTCGTCCGCCCCAAATGACGCAAGCACGGCCTCGACATCGAGCCAATCAGGAGTTTTCTCAAGACCGGCTGTCGCACGATAGCTCGACCAGCGGTAATCCTCCGGCCGCTGCACCATATTCGCGCGCACCGGGTTGAGCACGACGTATCGGATCAACCTCTCGAAATAGAACTCCTTCTCGACTAGGACGCCGTGGAAGCGTCCTTGAAAAAGGTGGCCGCTGCGATGATGGGTCTTGTTGAACCATGCGGCGTACTTTCCGTTCAGCCACTGCATGCCGCGCGAAAGATTCGGCTTCGGCGTCTGGATGACGAGATGGAAGTGATTCGACATCAGCACCCAGGCCGAGAGGGACCAGCCGAATCGTTTCACGGCTTTCTCGAGAAACCTCAGGAAGGTCTCCCGATCCTTGTCCGTGCGGAAAATGTCCCGCTGCTCATTGCCGCGGGAGGTGACGTGGTGAAGTGCGTTCGGATACTCGATGCGAAGTGGTCGTGCCATAACGCTGCCGAGGATCCCTCGGCGGTGCCTGATACACCGAGGAGTTCTGCCACTTGTAGCTAAAACACGCGGCTAACTCCTCGGAATGGAAACGAATCGCCCATGCAGGTCTACGGGTGGTAGAGGCAGCGCAAAATCAGTTGCTGCACGCGCCATGCTGGGGTCAACACGCGACATGCTGGGGGTCAAAGCTTCGTTCTTTCGCGAGAACGACGCGACAGGTTGGGGGTCAGAGCTTCGTTCTTTCCCAAAGAAGAAAGCTCTGACCCCATGGAAGCGAAAGGAACGAAGGTGTGACCCCTAGTGCCGGATCCAAAGAAGAAAGCTCTGACCCCAGGACGCGGAAAAACGAAGCTCTGACCCCATGGAAGCGAAAGGAACGAAGGTGTGACCCCTAGTGCCGGATCGCTTTCAAGCCATCGCCACCGTCAACTACCCCTAGTGCAAGAACATCGGCATCCCCATCACCTCGGCCACTTTCGGGCGGTACTCGGCGGCGTCGTAGAAGCGGGGGACGTCGACGCGTTTCTGGCCTTCGCCGGTGACTTCGACCGGGACGGCGGTGTAGCGGCCTCCTACGACGGCGACCATCTTGCCCGACTCGCCGCGGCGCAGCAGGTCGGCGGCGAGGGAACCGTAGTTCTTGGCGACGATGAGATCGAGGGAGTCGGGGGCGCCGGAGCGCATGAGGTAGGCGAGGCGCTGGTAGATCACTTTCTCGCGGCCGCGGCTTTCGAGATGGTCGGCGAGCATTCCGCCGACGCCGCCGAGCCGTCGCTGGCCGACTTCATTCGCTTCTCCGCTCTCGACCTGCAGGCCGCCGGTGGTGCGCGCGCCCTCGGAGATGGCCAGGACGGCGTAGTTGCTCGGGTTGTCGAGCTTGTCGCGCGACAGCATTTCGTACACGAGATCGGGATCGAACGGCACCTCGGCGATGAGGGCGCGGTCGACGCCGCCGAGGTACGCCGCGAGCAGGCAGGTCTCTCCGGAATTGCGGCCGAAGAGCTCGACCACCAGGAAGCGCTCGTGCGAGCCGGCACTGGTGCGCAAGTCATTGATGAACATGACCGACCGCGTCACCGCCGTCGAGAAGCCGAGACAGTAATCGGTCCCGTAGACGTCGTTGTCCATCGTCTTCGGGATGGCGATCATCGGCACGCCTTCCCGGCACAGTCGGCGCGCGAACGTCAGCGTGCCGTCGCCGCCGAGGGCCACCAGCGCGTCGAGGCCGAGGAACTCGATCGTGCGCAAGGCGGCCGGCGTCAGGTCGTAGCGCCCGTCGTCACCCGGCGCGCCGAACTGCGCCAGCAGATGCGGCGGTACCTGGTCCGGCTTGGCGACCGACGGGTTCATGCGCGACGTGTGGAGGATCGTCCCGCCGGTGCGGTCGATGGCCCGGGTGAGCACGCGCGAGAGCGGCAGCATCCAGGCGGAGTTGTCCGCCGACGCATCGGGGACGATGTTCACCAGCGAGGCCCATCCGCGGCGCAGGCCGATGATCTCGCACGGCTCGTCGAGCATCCGCCAGACGAATGCCTTGATGGCCGCGTTCAGTCCCGGGACGTCGCCGCCGCCGGTGAGGATGCCGATCCGTTTCACGTCATCGTTCGAGGCGCGCCTGTGCGGCCTGCTCTCCCTCGGGAAAGAAGACCACTTTCAGGGCCTCGTGTCGATCAAACTTCGCGAGTCCGTCGTGAAAGTCGCGTAACGAATCGTAGGTGGCCTGGACGATCCACTCGACGTCGAGCCCGGACCGCAGCATGCCGAGCATGCGCTGCCAGGTGGAGTACATCCGCCGGCCGATGATGCCGTGCATGGTCACGCCCTTGAAGATGACGTTGCGCGTGTAGTTGTCGATGGTGACGGAGTGGCCGGCGGGGAGGCCGAGAAGGGACAGCGTGCCGCCCATCCGGACGATCTCCAGGCCGAAGTTGATCGCCGCGCCCGAGCCCGACATCTCGCAGACGACGTCGACGCCGACGTCGCCGGTGAGGGCATCGATCGCTTTTTTCACCTCGGCGGCGTCGGTCGTGCGGACGTTGAACGCATGCAGGTTCGCGTAATTGCGGCTGGCGGCCCAGCGGCGCGCCGTCTCGAGCGCGTGATCGTTGACGTCCGTGACGATGACCACCGAGGCCCCGCAATGCTCCGCGATCGCCGCGGCCATCGCTCCGATCGGGCCGAAGCCGGTGATCGCCACCGATTTGCCAGCCAGATCGAGGACCTGTGTCGTGTGGACGGCGTTGCCGAGGGCGTCGAGGAACGCGCCGACGCGCGGCGGGACGAACGAAGGGAGCTTGATGACGTTCGACGCCGGGACCTTCACGAGCTCCGCGAAGCAGCCGTCGGAGTCGAGGCCGTAGATCTTGGTGCGGACGCAGATGTGACCGTCGCCGCGGCGGCACTGGTAGCACTCGCCGCAGATGATGTGCATCTCCGCCGAAACGTAATCACCGATGGCGAGGAGCCCCTCAGCGGCGCGCTCGGCACCGGGGCCGAGCTCTTCGACGAAGCCGCAGAACTCGTGTCCGTAGACGCGCGGCGGCTGCACCTTCCCGTGGATGGACGGATCCCAGTGGTAAATGTGCTTGTCGGTGCCGCAGATGGCGGTGGCGGCGACGCGGATCAATACCTCGCCGGGGCCGGGTGCGGGAACTGGACAGTCGCGGACTTCGGTGCCTTCCGGACCGCCGAGTGAAGCTGATTTGACGACGGCAATCATCGGGCGGGCGATGCTATCACGCTGCTTCCGCGGCGGCGGAGAGCGCGGCGTACGACGCGCCAGGCGGCGTCGCGCCATTGCTCGCCCAACGGCGCTTCCTCGACCGACTGGCGGCGTTGGACATGCGGGAGGTCGGCGATGAACTGCGAGATCGCCCAGATCAGCGCGTCGGCATCGCGGACGTAGAGGTCCTTGTGCAGGCCTCCTTCCACCACGTGCATCCGCTTCGGCGTCTTGCAGGCGGCGTAGATCTCGTGGGCCATGGAGTGTGGGCAGACCTCGTCGCTGGTGCCGTGCAGGATCAGCAGCGGCACCTCCAGCCGCCGGATCACGCTCAGGGTGTTGAACAGGTCGCCGGCCAGCAAGTGCAGCGGGATACGCGGGTAGAGCGCCCGAGTGACGCCGGTGAGGCTGGTGAACGTCGATTGCAGGATCAGCGCGTCGAACGGGTGGCGGCGGATGACCTGCGCGGCGACGGCGCCGCCGAGGGAGAAGCCGTAGAGGATCGAGGGCAGATGCTTCGGCCGGATGCGCTCGTGATGGCGGGCCGCGGTGACGCCGTCGGAAATCACGCCGTCGTACGAGACCCGTCCGGTGCTGCGGCCGAAGCCGCGATAGTCGAAAAAGAGGACGTTGAAGCCGGCATTGAGCAGGTGCGGGATCACATCCGCGCTGATGGTGAGGTTTCCTTTATTGCCGTGACAGAAGATGCCGCTCGCCACCGGCTTCTCCGCACGGCAGTACCAGGCGTGCAGGGTCTCGCCGTCGGGAGTCTCGATCCATTGCTCTTCGGCCGCGCCGGCGGGGATGCCGTAATCGGCCGGATTCCAACTGATGACGGGATCGGGAGAGGGCTCGAAGATCTGTGATTGCCGATAGATACGGCGGGCGAGATCGGCGCCGAGCAGGATGGCGCCGCCGATCATCAGCGGCAGCGCAAGCGCATCGCCGAGCGTCCGGTTGCGGCCCCGCCGTCCCATGGCAGGCTAGACAGCAAAAGCTCTGCCGTAAGGAGCGAGAGCGGGCCAAGGGCCAAGGGCCGAGGGCCGAGGGTCTGAAAGCCTTTGGGAGATGCAGGCCGAAGAGCCCCGGGGCCTTGGCCCTTGGCCCTCGGCCCTTGGCTCTTTCGTTCTGCTACAGTTCGGCGCGGTGCAGTACTCCGAATCACGCGTGCGGGTGCGCTATGCCGAGACGGATCAGATGGGGATCGCGCATCACGCGAACTATTTCGTCTGGTTCGAGATCGGCCGGACGGACCTGTGCCGGCTGACCGGCTTTCCGTACGACGAGATCGAGGCCCGGGGCTATCTCCTGGTGGTCACCGAGATCCAGTGCCGTTATCGGCAGCCGTTCCGGTACGACGAGGAAGTGCGGATCAGGACGTCGATCTCCGAGGCGGCCAGCCGGAGCCTCACCTTCGCCTATGACCTCTTCGCCGGCGATGAGCTCCGTGCGAGCGGCTTCTCGGCGCACCTCTGGCTCGATCGTGGGACCAGAAAACCGGTGCGCGCCGATGAAGAGGTGATGCGCGCGTTTGCGCCGTTCCTCCCGGCTCCTTCGCGGTGAAGGCCGGCCTACAGCCTCATGACGCCGCCCTTGAGCGCGGCTTCCGGGTTGGCCTTGAAGGTGTTCCGGTTCTCCTCTGAGGAGAAGTAATAGATCTTTCCCTTGTACTCGAGCGTCGGCGTGGCGGCGCGGATCGAGAGCTTGCTGCCGTCGATCGGGTCCATGGCGATGGCGGGGGTGAACGGCAGCGAGGCCCGCACCTTCTCATCCTCGGGGGAGAAGACGATCGGCTCCGGGATGTCCCACTGATGCAGCGGTTTCGGCTTCGGCGGCGGAGCTTCGTCGCTCAGCACCGGCGGCGGAGGCAGCGGCGCGGGCTGGGCCGGCGCGGTGTGGATGGTCTGGAACTGCGTGGCTTGCGCGGACTGCGGCGGCGTGGAGTCGCAGGCTGCGAGAGCGAAGACGGCTAGAACGGCGAAGCGCCTCATCGGTATCTGCTGGTGCGAACGACGGGCCAGCGTCGTGAGGGGGAGGGAGGTTGGTGCCCGGGACTGGAATCGAACCAGCACCCTCTAATGAGGACAGGCTTCTGAGACCTGCGCGTCTACCAATTCCGCCACCCGGGCTAAAGGGACTGCGATTGTATTGGCGCGACAAGGAATGTCAATTGCCTGTCTGAAATTCCTCGGAATGCTTCCCACTCCCGAACGAAACGACTATCCTGCGGCTGGCGAGCCGACGATGTCCTCCGCTCCTCCTGAAGTCATTCCTACCGTGCAGCGCGAAAACGTTTCGAACGAGATCTGGAACCTTCCGAACGCGCTGACGCTCCTGCGCATCTTCATGGTTCCGTTCCTCGTCGTGGTGCTGTTGACGAAGTTCGACGGACGGGAGTTCGTCGGCCTGGCGATCTTCCTCGTCGCTGCCATCACCGATTTCTTCGACGGCTGGCTGGCCCGGCGCCGCAATCAGACCACCCGCCTCGGCGCGCTGCTCGATCCGATCGCCGACAAGCTATTGATGTCCGCCGCCTTCATCTCGCTCGTGGAGATGGACCCGCGCCATGTCCCGGCGTGGATGGTGGTGATCATCATCGGCCGCGAGTTCGCCGTCTCGGGTCTCCGCTCCATCGCAGCCCAGCAGGGCGTCACCATCTCCGCCTCGTCGCTCGGGAAGGGAAAGATGGTCTCCCAGGTCATCGCCATCTCCCTGCTCATCCTCGGCTATGAGCTCGGCCAGTTCCGCGTCGTCGGCACGGTCGCTCTCTGGGCGGTCATGCTCTTCGCGCTCGCCTCCGGGATCGACTACTTTGCCAAGTTCGCCCGGGCGATCCTGATGGATCAGCCGACCAACAGACGATAGACGTCGTTCTTCCGCATCCCGAACTTCTCGGCGACCGCTTTCACGGCGTCGTTGCGCCGCATGCCGGTCTCGCGGAGGCGCTCGAACTCGGCGCGGATCTGGTCCGGCGACACTTCCGCCGCTTCCCGGGCCGGGGCGGCGAAGACGAGGGTGATCTCGCCGTGGACGCGGTCGCGCTCTTTCAGGATGGCCAGGACCTCGGAGATGGTGCCGCTGACGAACTCCTCGTGCATCTTGGTCATCTCGCGGGCGACGGTGACTTCTGTGTCGCCGAGAACTGCCAGGGCGTCTTCGAGCGACGCCACGACGCGCTCGGGGGACTCGTAGACCAGTACGGTGTGGCCGAGCTCCGCGGCGCCGCGGTAAAAGTCGAGACGCTCTCCCTGCCGGTGCGGGCTGAAGCCGAGGAAGGTGAAGGGGAGGGGGGCGATGCCGCTGGCGACGAGCGCGAGGACGCCGGCGAACGGGCCGGGGATCGGCTCGACCCTGATCCCGCGCTCGCGGGCCAGCCGGACGATCCGGAAGCCCGGATCGGAAACGACCGGCATCCCGGCATCGCTCACCAGCGCCAGCGTCTCGCCGGCCTCGATCCGCTCGATCAGCGCCGCCGCCTTCTGATCCTCATTGTGCTCGTGATAGCTGTCGGTCGGCCGCTCGATCCCGAAATGCGTCAACAACTTGCGCGTATGGCGCGTGTCCTCGCAGAGGATCAGATCCGCCGACTTCAACGCCTCGATGGCCCGCGGAGGAAGATCGGACAGATTGCCGAGAGGGGTGCCGACGACCAGAAGCTTGCCCACGAGACGCATCGTAGCGCGGGGTCACACCTTCGTTCTTCGGAGAATGTGGGGTCACACCTTCGTTTTTCCGTTGAGGAGAAAAACGAAGCTGTGACCCCCAAGGAAAAGAGAAAGCGAAGGTGTGACCCCCGGAGCTAAGGAAAGCAGAAGAACGAAGGTGTGATCCCAGAAACGCGGAGGAAGCGCCGAGCGCCGAGTCTACGGAGCGCCGACGTTCCGTCGGCCGGCAGTGTGCGGAGACGCCTGCCGAGAGACTGCCGGCCGAAGGCCGGCGGACCGGCCGGTCGAAGACCGGCGCTCCGTAAGAGCTCGGCGCTCGGTTCTGCGTCTACGTCCTCATCGCGTAGCTTCGCGAAAGCAAAATTGCGGCGCTCGAGGCTACGTTCAGTGATTCGACTCGGGCGGACATCGGGATCGCCAGGGCCGTCGCCCGGCGGAGGATCTCTTCCGACACTCCACTCCCTTCGTTCCCGAAAACCAACACAGCGTCCCGGGCGGGCGGGTCGGCGGCGGCGCCGTGCATGGCGGTGGCGACGAGGGGGACTCCCGAAGAGAGCAGTTCTTCCTCGGTGATCGAGGCCACCAGCACGTTCAGAATCGCGCCGGCCGAGGAACGGATCGCCTTGGGCCCGTACGGGTCGGCGCAGCCGGGGAGGAGGAGGAGGCCGGCGGCGTCGAAGGCGGCGGCGAGGCGGATGATGGTGCCGACGTTGCCGGGGTCCTGCACGCCGTCGAGCGCTACGGCGATCGTGTCGCGGCGGGCGAGGATCCGGGCGGCGGTAGCGTGGGGGCGCTCGAAGAGGCCGAGCACTCCCTGGGTCTGCTTCGTCCCGGCGAGCGAGTCGAAGACCGCCTCGCTCAAATCGACGCCGCGCTCGAGTGTCGCGAGCGGTTTCCAGCCGCTGGCGATGGCATCGGCGACCGCTTTCGGACCCTCCAGCACGATCTCCGCGTCGTGCTCGCGGATCGCCTCGCGGATCCGCTTCACCAGCGGGTTGTGCCGGCTCGTGATGGTTTTCATTAGAATGCCCGCCCGATGGTATCGCGACCGCCGATCCGCTTCTCCGACCGTGTCACGGCGATGCAGGAGTCGCCGACCCTGGCGGTCCTCAACCGCGCGACGGCGCTCGTAGCCAAAGGAGTGGACATCGTCGACTTCGGCCCCGGCGAGCCCGACTTCGGGACGCCGCTGGCCGTCGCCGAGGCGGGGAAGCGGGCCATCGACCGCGGGTTCACCAAGTACACCAACGCCAGCGGCACCAAGGCGTTGCGCGAAGCAATCGCCGCCCGCTACAACCGGCGCTACGGCACCAGCCTGGCCCTGGAGCACGTCATCGCCGGCAACGGCGGCAAGCAGGAGCTCTTCAACGTCAGCCTCGCGCTCGTCCGTCCCGGCGACGAGGTGATCATCCCGTCGCCCTACTGGGTGAGCTTCCCCGACCAGGTCGAATTCGCCGGCGGCAAAGCCGTCTTCGCCCCGGCCAACCCCGAGGACCACTTCCGCCCGACCCTCGTCGACATCGAGGCGGTCGCGACGGAGCGCACCCGCGGCGTCATCCTCAACTCACCGTGCAACCCCACCGGCGCCGTGATCCGGGAGGACGAGTTGCAGAAGATCGTCGACTGGTGCGTCGCCCGCGAGGCCTTCCTCGTCTTCGACGAGACCTACGAGCTCTTTGTTTACGACGACAACAAACACGCGTCGGCGGCCATCTGGTTCGAGCGCCATCCCGAGACCGTGATCGTGGTGAACTCGATGTCGAAGACGTTCGCGATGACCGGCTGGCGCCTCGGCTACGCGATCGCGCACCCCGAGATCATCACGGCTCTCGGCAAGATCCAGAGCCATTCGACGTCCAACCCGAGCACCATCGCCCAGCACGCCGCCCTCGAGGCGCTCGCCGGTGTGGACGAAGACGTCAAGCGGATGTACGACGCCTACCGCGAGCGCCGGGCATGGCTCGTCCCGGCGTTGAACAGCCTTCCGAACATCTGCTGCACCGACCCCGACGGCGCCTTCTACGCCTTCCCGGACGTGAGCGCCGCCTATGGCAACGCCGGCATCACCGGCTCCCAGTCCTTCGCCGACTACCTCCTCGACGAAGCCCGCGTCGCCGTCGTCCCCGGGGCCGCTTTCGGCGCAGACGGTTTCGTCCGGATCAGCTACGCCACCTCCATGGAGCGGATTCAGGAGGGCATCAAGAGGATCGAGCGCGCGTTGAAGAAGTTAGGGTAGGGCGAGGAATCTCCCTACGGTTCCTACCGTTCCGGTTCCAGTTCCCAGGACCTTTGAAGGAGATCTCGTGAAGAAAACCATTTCGACCATGATCGCGCTGATGCTGGTCGCAACGTTCGGCATCGCGCAGGACAAGCCGGCCGCGGCCGCTCCGGCGACCCCGGCCGCCCCGGCCGAGGCCGACCCGATCGTCATCGCCGCCGGCACCGTCACGATCCGCCAGTCGGAGTTCGAGACGGCGCTGCAGACGCTTCCCGCCGAGTACCAGCAGTACGCCGCCGGCCCCGGCAAAAAGCAGTTCGCCGAGGACTACCTCCGGATGAAGATGCTCGCCGCCGAAGGCATCAAGGCCGGCCTCGACAAAGACCCGGACGTCGTCCGCCAGCTCGGCCTGATGCGCGAAAACCTCGTCGCCAACGCCCACCTCCAGAAGCTCGAGGCCGGCATCCAGATCACCGACGAGGACCTCCAGAAGCAGTACGAAGCGAAGAAGAACGAGTACGAGCAGGTCAAGGCCAAGCACATCCTGGTGGCATTCAAGGGCAGCCCCGCCGCGCAGGCCGGGAAGCCGGAGCTGACCGAGGAGCAGGCCAAGGCGAAGGCGGACGAGCTGCGCAAGCAGATCGTCGGCGGCGCGTCGTTCGACGAGCTGGCCAAGAAGGAGTCGGACGACGTCGGTTCCGGCGCCCGCGGCGGCGAGCTCGGCGAGTTCGGCCGCGGCCAGATGGTCCCCGAGTTCGAGAAGGCCGCCTTCGAAGCGAAAGTCGGCGACGTCACCGAAGTCGTCCGCACCCAGTTCGGCTACCACATCATCAAAGTCGACGCGCACGGCTCGACCGCGTTCGCGGAAGTGAAGCCGATGCTCGAGCGTGCCGAGCGCCAGAAGCGCGTCCAGGCCAAGCTCGACGAGATGAAGGCCGGTGCGAAGGTCACGTTCAACGAGACCTACTTCGCCGCGCCCGCCCCTCCGCAGGCCCCGCCGGCCGCCGAAGGCACCAAGCAGTAATCACGCGTCACAGCGACGGTTCATCGAGGACGGGCTTCGGCCCGTCCTTTTTTATCGTTGTGCTATCGTTCCGCTCCGCATGGAGATCCCCTCGAAAGTATCGATTTTCAACCGCACCCTCGAGATCAAGGGGAAAGCCGGGACGTTGATCGCGATCAACGAAGACGGTTTCTACGAGGTCGTGCTGGAAGTGCAGTCGCGCAACCACACCGTCCTCTTCCCGATCGCCGAGACGGTGCTGATCTTCAACGAAGCCCTGCCGACGATTGCTGCGGACTTTGAGGTGGAGCGGTAATAGGTCCCATCGGTCCTATTCGACCTTCTTGCCGAAGACGAAGGCAATCCCGATTCCCAGCAGGTAAAGCACGATCATCGGCACTGCCAGCGCGGCCTGGGTGACCATGTCGGGGGTCGGCGTAACCACCGCCGCGATCACGAACGACAGCACCACCGCGTACTTGAACTTCTGCAGCAGGAAGGCCGGCGTGACGATGCCGAGACGGGCCAGGAAGAAGATCAGGATCGGGGTCTCGAAGATCAGCCCGGCCGAGAGAATGATCACGCTGGCGAACCCGAAGTAATCGTCCACCGTGACCATCTGCTTGAACTGCTTGCCGGTCTCGACGAAGAAGCTGCAGGTTGCCGGGAGGATGTAGCGGTAGCCGAAGTAGCCGCCGAGCAGGAAGAAGAGCGTCCCGAAGAGGATGAAGGGGAGGGCCAGGCGGCGCTCGCGCTTGTAGAGCCCGGGAGCGATGAACAGCCAGAGCTGCAGCAGCAGGATCGGCGAGGCGATGAAGATGCCGGCGAAGAACGCCACCTTCATGTAGAGGAAGAACGGTGCCGTCAGCCGGGTGTAGGCCAGCGTGTCGCCCGGCGGCAGGAACTTGGTCAGCGGCTCCTGCAGCTTCGCGAAGATCGGCTCGGCGAAGGCCCAGCAGATGAAGAAGCCGGCCGCGACGGCAATGAACGAGACGATCAGCCGCCGCCGCAGCTCCTCGAGGTGATCGAGGAACGTCATCTTCGGCAGCTCGGCTTCGGGGTCTTGGTCGAGGTTCGAATCGGCGGTCATTCGTTACCCGGCCGTAACGCGGACGGTGGGGGCGGCGTCACAGGAGCAGCCTCGGGCTCGGGGTCCGGAGCCGGCCCAATCGCCTCCACGGGCGGGACCGCCGCTTCCGGCGCCGCGCTCGGGAACGTCACTGGCTCACTCCTTGATACGGACTCCGACGGCGTGATCAACGACTCCAGAGAAGAGGGCGTGACCTGTTTCAGCTCCTCGAGCCGCACTTCGCGCTCGATCGTGCTCTTGAAGTCGTCGGTGACCTTGCGGAACTCACCGAGGAATTTGCCCAGCGTGCGGCCGATCTCCGGGATCTTCCTCGGGCCGAATACGATCAGGATGACTGCGAAAATCAGGAGGAGCTCAGGGGCTCCGAGTGAACCGAACATGCGTTGTGAGGGCCTCGACCGAAGCGGTGACAGCGATGTGAACGCCCGCCGGGAGTTGAATACTCCTCCCTATAATGGCGTTACGATTGCCACAGTGTAACGCGGGCGCAGGCGAAAAAAACGCGCGAAAAAGAGCATATGGCCAAACTGAAAAAGAATCAGAAGTGGACGTTCTCGCTGACGCTGCTGGTGGCCTTGACGGGCGCGACGCTCTTCGGTGGCTTCTACGGCAATCACCTCTTCGGCGCTCCGATGCAGAACGGCGAGCTGCAGAAGCGGATGAAGGAGTACACCGACCTGCTCACCGCCGTGACGGCCTGGTCGCCCGAGGACATCGGCTCCGACAAGTTCGTCTACGCCTCCATCGACGGCATGCTCCGCGCCCTCGATCCGCACACCTCCTTCCTCGAGCCGAAGGAGTACTCGGACATGCAGGACCGCCAGAAAGGCACGTTCTACGGCCTCGGCATCCTGGTGACCAAGCGGAACGACCAGGTCACGGTCATCACCCCGCTCGAAGGCACCCCCGCCGCGCGCCTCGGCGTGCGCGCCGGTGACGTCATCTCCGAGGTCGAAGGCGTCTCCACCGACGATCTGACGCTCGACGAGGTGGTCAAGCGCCTCAAGGGCCCGAAAGGGACCACCGTCCACATCAAGATCAAGCGCGTGGGGATGAAAGAGCCGATCCCGCTGACCATCGTCCGCGCGGCCATCCCGACCAACTCCATCTCCAACGTGCTGATGCTCCGTCCGGGCGTCGGGTACATCCGTCTCAAAGACTTCACCTCCACCACCGTCCGCGAGCTCGACCAGGCCATCGAGAAGCTCGAAGCGGAGGGGATGCAGAAGCTCGTCCTCGACCTGCGCATGAATCCGGGCGGCCTGCTCGACGCAGCCGTCGGGGTCTCCGATCACTTCCTCGACAAGGGGCAGATGATCGTCTACACGAAGGGACGTACGCCCGATTCGATGCAGGAGTACGTCGCGCCGGGCAAGCACGAGAAGTTCGAGATGCCGGTCGTCGTATTGGTGAATCGCGGCAGCGCCTCGGCCTCCGAGATCGTCGCCGGCGCCATCCAGGACCACGACCGCGGTCTGGTCGTCGGTGAGACGAGCTGGGGCAAGGGTCTCGTGCAGAGCGTCTACACGCTGCAGTACGGCGCCGGCCTCGCCCTCACCACTTCGAAGTACTACACGCCGGCCGGCCGCAACATCCAGCGCGATTACACCTCGGTATACGACTACTACATGGCCGACGAGGCTGAGAACGGCCCCGAGGTCCCGCTCGCCCAGCGCGAGCAGTTCAAGACCGACACCGGCCGCGTCGTCTACGGCGGCGGCGGCATCACCCCGGACCACATCGTCAAGCAGCCGGAGCTCTCGCGCACGACCCAGCTTCTCGAAGTGCGCAGCGCGATCTTCAACTACGCCGTCGAGTACGCCGCAAAGAACCCGGAGCTGAACAAGGAGCTCAAGGTCACCCCGGCGATGGTGGAGGAGTTCGTCCGCCACGCCGCCGAGCACGACATCGCGCCGGAGAGCGACATCCGCGAGGCGCTGACGAAGGAAGAAGACCGCAAGTACATCGAGCGTGCGCTGAAGGCCGAGATCGTGGCCGCCAAGTACGGCTTCGACGCCTCCTACCCGTATCGCCTGCAGGGCGATGCGCAGGTGGAGAAGGCGCTCGAGATCTTCCCCGATGCGCAGAAGCTCGCCACCCTCGCCGCCGACGTGAGAGCCCGCGGTGGCGAAGTCCGCGACACGACCGCCGGAACGCGCGCCGCGCAGGCGAACCCGAAAACGGAGTAAGTCAGAGGGCAGAAGGCAGAAGGCAGAAGTAAAGCAACGGGCGAAGTCGGAAGGTGATAGAAGGCAGAAGCAAAACAACACCTGAAGTCGGCCGGTCATCGAAGGCAGAAGGTAGAGGGCACAATTGCTGCTCTGCCTTCTGCCTTCTGCCTTCTGACCTCTGCCTTGTTTTGTGCTAACGTTTCGCCGCTTTTTGGAAGGGGATCAGGAAATCGATGCCGGAGCTCGGAAAGAAGTACACCTGCTATAGCTGCCACACGAAGTTTTACGACCTCGGCAAGCCCGTGCCGCTCTGCCCGAAATGCGGAGCCGACCAGCGCGACGCCGACGAAGCGCCGGTCTACACCGCGCCACGGTCGCGGCGTGTGGTCGCCGAGGAGCCGGTGGAGGACGAAGAATTCACGCCGGCAGTCGCGCCCGAAGCGGCGGAAGGCGATGAGGAAGAAGGATTCGTCGCCACCGACGACCGCGAAGAAGAAGCCGACGAAGAAGAAGAAGAGTACTAAGCAACTCTCGAAGGAGTCTCGATGCGGAATCTCGGCTTACTCGGCTGCGTGGGCGCGCTCGTCCTCGCACTGATCATCGGCGGTGCATGGTTCATCAGCGTCCGCAACAACCTCGTCGGTCTCGACGAACAGGTCAACCGCCAGTGGGCGCAGGTCGAAAGCCAGTACCAGCGGCGTTACGACCTGATCCCGAATCTCGTCCGCAGCGTCCAGGGAGCGGCCAACTTCGAGAAGTCCACTCTCGAGGCGGTCGTGAATGCCCGCTCGCGCGTCGGCCAGGTCGCCGCTCCGGGCGGTCCTCCGGGCGCGGCGGCCGGCATCACCAACGACCCGAGCCAGATGGAGCAGTTCGCGGCGGCCCAGCAGGGCCTCAGCAGCGCGCTGTCCCGGCTGCTCGTGGTGGTGGAGCGCTATCCGGAGTTGAAAGCGAACCAGAACTTCCTCGAACTGCAGTCGCAGCTCGAAGGGACGGAGAACCGGATCGCGGTCGAGCGCCAGCGCTATAACGAAGAAGCGCAGACGTTCAACACGGCGGTGCGCCGCTTCCCGGCCAGCCTGGTCGCCAGCATGAGCGGCTTCAAGCAGAAGGCGTACTTCAAGGGCGCGGCCGGCAGTGACAAGGCCCCGGAGGTCAACTTCGACTTCGGAACGGCCACCGCCCCCGCGACGCAGTGACGCGGCCACTCACAGCTCTCCTTCTTTTTACGCTGCTCGCCGGCGCGGCGGCAGGACTCGACGTCCCGCCGCCGCCCAACCGCTGGTATACCGACACCGCCGGCCTGCTCACCCCCACCGAGGGAGACCTGCTCAACCGCAAGCTGCAGGACTTCGAGCAGGCCACCGGCGCGCAATTCATCGTCTACATCCTCCCGGCGCTCGAGAACGAGTCGCTGGAAGACTTCACCATCCGCGCGGTCGAGCGCTGGAAGGTGGGGCAGAAAAAGTACGACAACGGCCTGGTGCTCTTCGTCTTCGTGAAGGAGAGGAAGGTGCGGGTCGAGGTCGGCTACGGCCTCGAAGGGACGATCACCGACGCCGTCTCCTCGCGCGTGATCCGCGAGCACATCGCGCCGAATTTCCAGCAGGCCAAATACGGTGCAGGGCTCAACGCCGCCGCCGACGAGCTGATGCGCCGCATCCGCACCGGCGAGAAGCCGGTCGAGCCGCTCAACCCGCGCGGCGGTGAAGGGCAGCAGGTGCAGGGCGAGGAGCTCGGCATCATCCCGGTGCTGATTGTCCTCTTCGTGGTCTTCTTCGTCGTCGTGCCGATGCTGCGCCGCGGCGGCGGTTGCGGCGGTTGCATGCTCCCGCTCTTCTTCTCCGGCGGCGGCACGACGTTCGGCGGCGGTGGCTTCAGCGGCGGCGGATTCGGCGGCGGATTCGGCGGCGGCGGTGGCGGTTTCTCGGGTGGCGGCGGCGGCTTCGGCGGCGGCGGCGCGTCAGGAGGCTGGTGATGCATCAGAAAGACTTTCTGGCTGCACTCGATCGGGAGCGCATCGTCGGCGCGATCGCGACGGCGGAGAAGATGACCTCGGGCGAGATCCGCGTCCACATCCAGCCGAAGGCGCACGGCGACATCCGTGAAGTGGGCGAGCGGACGTTCGAGCGGCTCGGCATGACCAAGACCGCGTTGCGCAACGGCGTGCTGCTCTTCATCGCCTGCGAGGAGCAGCGTTTCGTGATCCTCGGCGACCGCGGCATCGACGAGAAAGTGCCGGCCGGTTTCTGGGACGACATCGCCGCCAAGCTCACCATCCGCTTCCGCGCCGGAGAGCTCACCGAAGGCATCGTCGAAGCGATCCACAGCGCCGGCGAAGAGCTCCGCCACTACTTCCCGCGGAGCGAAGGGGACGTCGACGAGCTCACGAATGAGATCAACGTGGAGCACGGGGTTGAAACGAGAGATGAGCGATGAGAGATGAGAGATGAACAGAAGCGGCGAGGGCCGGCGTTCATCGCTCATCGCTCATCTCTCATCTCTCGTCGTGTGGTGACCATCGTCATCGCCCTCGGTTCGAACCTCGGCGACCGCCGCTATCACCTCCTGCGCGCGATCCACGAACTGGGCGGGATCATCCGCGTCGTCCGCGTCAGCCGCATCCACGAGACCGCCCCGGTCGACGCCCCTGCCGGCTCGCCGCCGTTTCTCAACGCCGCCGTCGCCGGCTACACGTCGCTCCCGCCGCAGGCGATCATGGAAGCCCTCCTGGCGATCGAAAAACGCCTCGGCCGCATCCGCCGTGGCACGCGCAACGCGCCGCGGATCATCGACCTCGACCTGATCCTCTACAGCGGCACCCGCCTCCGCACCCCCGCCCTCACCCTTCCGCATCCCCGCGCCCGCACGCGCAGGTTCGTGACGGAGCCGATGGGGGAGGTGGGGTTCTCGTTGTAGCGGGGCGCACGAGGTTCACGCCCCTTACGGCGAGACGCCGTCCGCCGGCGGGACGCCGCCGGGCCAGCCCGCGCGACGCGTGCGCTCCACGCGCGGACGTCCGATTCGCGAAGACCGTGACCACGTCTCGCTCCGAAGCGCGGACGTCCGGCTTGCGATGGGAAAGGTCATGCGCCGGAGCGCCGACGTCGCGTCGGCTGGCCCGGCGGCGTCCCGCCGGCGGACGGCGTCCCGCCGTAAGGATGTTCATGAAGCTCTGACCCCACGTCCGGGGTACAGTGCAACCTGCCGGCAGCCGCGGCAGGAGGTAATTGGATGGCACGAGGCACAGGGAAAGCTCCCAAACAGATCGTCTGGGTGATCTGTCTCATTCTTTACATCGTCGCTCTGGCCGCCCACTTTGGCGTGGTTCGCGTGGACGCCGACATCGCGAACTGGTCCTGGATCATCGGCTTCGGACTGCTGCTCGCCGCCGTCCAGGTGCGAGGCTTGTAACCCCGCGTGTGTATGGCGCGGTAGGTGGCCTACCGCGTCCCCATGCCGGCGCCCGAATCGAGCGCGACTCGTGCGCGCGCGACGACGGCGGCTTTGGTGAGGATCGGATAGGGGTTGACCATCTCGTCGTTGTCGTTGACGCCGAAGTGGAGGTGGGGCGGGGTGGTCTTGGCGTTGCCGGTGTTGCCGACATAGCCGAGGAGATCGCCGGTGCGGACTTCCATTCCTTCGTAGAGACCGGAGGCCCAGCGGTCGAGATGCGCGTAGTAGAACGACGCGCCGCTCTCGGTGGTCAGCCAGAGGCAGTTGCCCCCTTTCGGCTGGTCGCCGATGTAGCTGATGAAGCCGTCCGCGACCGCGACGACCGCGGTGCCTTTCGGGGCGAAGATATCGATGCCGCGATGCTTGCGCCGGCCGCCGTCGCGGTCCGCTCCCCAGCTGTTGGAAAGGTGGGAGGGGGTGATGCCGACCACCGGCATATGGAGCGAGGTGCCGTTGAGCGGCGCGAAGAGGGCGTTGGCGCGCGCGGAAAACTCCCGGTCGCGCTCTTTCTTCGTCTCCGCCGAGCCGGTCAGGGTCGGAGCCCTGTCGATCTTCCGGCTGTTGTGCCGGTTCAGGTCGGCCCGAAGCTGGGCGATCAGCTCGCTGAAATCGTCGTCATCCGACGGCGGCGGAGCAGGAGTCGCGACGACGGCCGGGGTCGTCGCGCAGGCGGTGAGGAGAAGAAGAGAGCCCAGCAGCGCCAGAAGCCTGCAGACCCACCCATTGCGCACGCGAAGCGTTTTCATGGCGATGTACCGGACGAGAGTGGAACGCTTACGACGGACGCGAGTTTAAATGGGACCGGTCGAGCTTGTAAAGATTATTTGGGAGACGGGCGCGGCCATGGCCCGGTTCAGCGCGTGGCCGCAAACAGCGCCGCGGCCACGTCCTCGATCCTTTTCACCGGGACCACGTCCACATCGGCGCGGATCTCGTTGGCGTTCGAGTGGGGGACGATGACGCGGCGGAAGCCGAGGGCGGCGGCTTCGCGGGCGCGGAGGTCGGGTTGGGAGACGCTGCGGATCTCTCCGAGGAGGCCGACTTCGCCGAAGAGGGCCAGGTCGTGCGGAAGGGCAAGGTTCCGCTGGGAGGAGAGGACGGCGGCGATCACGCCGAGGTCGAGCGCCGGCTCGTCGATCTGCAGACCGCCGGCGACGTTGACGTAGATGTCGTGCTGCACGAACGTCCCCGCTCCCTTCCGCTCCAGCACCGCCAGCAGGAGCGACACCCGGTTGGCGTCGATGCCCATGGCCATCCGGCGGGGAGAGGGGAAGTGCGTGGGCGAGACGAGCGCCTGCACTTCGAGGAGCAGCGGGCGCGTCCCTTCGACCGCGGCGAGGATGGCTGAGCCGGGCGATTGGCTGCGCTGGGAGATGAGGGCGGCGGAGGGATTCGGCACTTCCTCCAGACCGGTCTCGTGCATCTCGAAGATCGCGACCTCGTTTGCCGGGCCGAAGCGGTTCTTGTACGCGCGGACGACGCGGTAGTTCTGGAACTTCTCGCCTTCGAAGTAAAGGACGGTGTCGACGATGTGCTCGAGCGTCTTCGGCCCGGCGATCGTCCCCTCCTTGGTGATGTGGCCGATGAGGAAGATCGGGATGTTGAGCCGCTTGGCCGTGGTCATCAGGACGCCGGCCGAGTCGCGCACCTGGCCGACCGAGCCGGGCATCGACTGGCTGGCGGAGGTGTGGACGGTCTGGATGGAGTCGATGATCACCGCCACCGGCCGCATTTTGTCGACCTCGGCGATGATGCGCTCGACGGAGGTCTCGGTGTAGAGGCGGATGTTCTGGTTCGTCGTGCCGAGGCGGCGGGCGCGAAGGGCGATCTGCCGCGGCGACTCTTCGCCGGAGACGTAGAGCACGGTCCCGCCGCTCGCCAGCTCCTCGGCGACCTGCAGGAGCAGCGTCGACTTGCCGATCCCCGGCTCGCCGCCGACCAGCGTCACCGCCCCGAGCACCAGCCCGCCGCCGAGGACACGGTCGAGGTTGGGGAGGTGGGTGGTGAGGCGGGGCGCGGAATCGAAGTCGATGGCGTCGATCGGCATCGGTGCCGCCCCGCCGCTCATCGCCGTCGCCGGCGCGAGCGCCGCGGGCGCGTCCTCCTGCGCGTAGGAGTTCCAAGCGTTGCAGTCCGGACAACGCCCCAGCCACTTACTCGCCTGGGCGCCGCACTCGGTGCAGGAGAAGACGACCGCTTTCTTAGCCACTGACCGACGATTGTAGGGGAGCGGTGCATGGGACGAATGGGACAAATGAGACTCATGAGACGAAAAGAGACGGGCTGCGGCGCGTGCTTCCACAAGGCGTAGAGTTCCCGTGCTACACTTTTCGGCATCGTGGCTCGCACCTTCGCTCGATTTACCGTCTTTACCAGCGCCATCGGAGCGGACGCGCCAGCCGTGTAAATACCCATTTCACGACATGAATTCAGGCCCGCTCCCCACCAGGAGCGGGCCTTTTTTGTTTTCCGGAGGAAAGATGACGATCAGCGTTGCGTATCAGGGAGAGCGTGGAGCATTCAGCGAGGCGGCCGCGCGGCGGCTCCTCGGACCGGCGATCGAGCCTTTGCCGTGCGCGACGTTCGAGGAGATGTTCGCGGCGGTGGCGCGCAACGACGCGGCCTGCTGCGTGGCGCCGATCGAGAACAGCCTGGCGGGCTCGATCCACCGCAATTACGACCTGCTGCTCGCTTCCGATCTCACGATCTCGGGCGAGACGCACCTGCGGATCGTCCATAACCTCATCGCCCCGCCGAACGTCGACCTGACGCAGATCCGCCGGGTCTACTCGCATCCGGTGGCGCTCGCGCAGTGCACGCGCTTCCTCCGCTCGCAGCCGCAGTTCGAGGCGGTGCCGGTGCACGACACGGCCGGCGCGGTGCGCGAGGTCATGGAGCGCGGCCGTCCCGACGAGGCCGGGATCGCCTCGGCCGACGCGGCCGCGATCTACGGCGGCCGCATCGTCGCCAGCGCCATCGAGGACCACGCCCAGAACTTCACCCGCTTCCTGTTGCTCACCCCGTCCGAGCAGGGGATCGAGACCGAGGAGACGAAGCGCCGTTGGAAAACCTCGGTCGTCTTCCGCATCGCCAACGAGCCCGGCTCCCTCTTCCGCGCCCTCGGCGCCTTCGCCCTCTTCAACATCGACCTCGCCAAGATCGAATCACGCCCGATCGAAGGGAGGCCGTGGGAGTACGCGTTTTATTTGGACGTGATCGGCAGAAAGGACGAGGGGAACGTGGCGCGGGCGCTGGACAACCTGCGGCAGCTTGCGGAGGACGTGCGGGTGCTGGGGAGTTACGCGACGAGGTGGTGACTTGTCATCCTGAGCCACAGGAATCTCCGTTGAAGCGAAGAACATGGCGGCGAAGGATCTGGGCGGGTGGGGGTGGGATGAGGGTGCAGCGCTCCCCCGCCCCCCAGGTCCTTCGGTACGACAAGAAGCCTCGGAAAGGAGGAAGTCGAAGACGAAACCTTTCGAAGAGAACCTGACAGGTCCAAGTCCTGTCCAGCAAAGGGTGGTGCCCGGCTGGAAGCGAGTGTTGCGCCTCAGTGGGGTGACCCACCGGGTGAAGTGTACACAGCGGGTGAGCAGGCTGCGTGAT
>DASPHC010000074.1:0-24256 GCA_035629865.1 Thermoanaerobaculia bacterium
GCCCGGCCCGCAGCGTTTGTTGCCATAGGCTGAACGCGCGCTGGTCGCACGGAACGCGGTCCGGGCGAAAACAAACGCCGCGGGCCGGGCCCGCCCGCCGGAGGCCTCTCGTCGTTTCTCTTGCTCCGGGCTGCGACCTACTTCTTCACGAAAGCCCCGATCCTCTCCTTGGACTCCTCCGACAGGAAGCATCCCACCTGATGCTCCGCCTCCAGCTCCAGTTGCGTGCGCAGGTCATTGCGCTCGGAGACGGCAAGCGCCCGCTTGATGCCGGCTACCGGCAGCGGCGGCGCAGCCGACAGCGCACGCGCCAGCTTCTCCGTCTCCGCCGCCAGCTCCGCAGCGGGAACGACGCGGTCGACCATCCCGATCGCCAATGCCTCGGCTGCGTCGACCATGCGGCCGGTCATCAGGATCTCCATGGCCCGGCTGCGGCCGACGAGACGGGGAAGGAGCCAAGTGCCGCCCCAGTCGGGATGCAAGCCGATCTTCACGAACGACTGGCTGAGCTTCGCCGCATCGCTGGCGATCCGGTAATCGCACGCCAGCGCCAGATTGCAGCCCGCACCTGCCGCGACACCGTTCACCGAGGCGAGCACCGGCTTCGACATCGTGGCGATCTGCAGGATCACGTCACGGCCGGCATCGAGCAGCTTGCGGAACGACTCCACATCGCCGGTCGCCTGCAAGGTGGACATGTACTCGACGTCGCCCCCCGCGCAGAACGCCCGGCCGGCACCGGTCAGCACGACCACGCGGACGGCCTCATCGCTTTCGCAGGCGCGCAACGCCTCCAGGAGATCCTCGCGCATCGTGCCGGTAAAGGCGTTCAGCTTGTCAGGGCGGTCGAGCGTGACGGTGGCAACGGCGTCTCGGACTTCGCGTCGGATGAACATGGCGGGCGGAGTTTAGCCGCAGCGGAGAACGACCGGGAGGCCTCCGGCGGGCGGGCCCGGCCCGCAGCGTTTGTTTTCGCGCGAACCGCGTTTCGTACGAAAGCGCGCGTTCAGCCTATGGCAACCAACGCCGCGGGCCGGGCCCGCCCGCCGGAGGCCCCTCGTCGTCCCTCCGCTGTGGCATACCTCCCCCCTCCATCCTGTTTTCCCAACCATGCCCACCACCCAGGCACAGACCACCCTTGGCGACGTCCTGGCGAGACGCACCGCCGAGGGGGAGCTGTACGAAAAACTCGAAAAGAACGCCGTGCGCTGCTTCTCGTGCGGGCATCGCTGCAAAATCCCGGAAGGACTGAAGGGGATCTGCAAAGTCCGCTACAACGAAGGCGGCATCCTCAAAGTACCGCGCGGCTACGTTGCCGCGGTGCAAGTCGACCCGATCGAGAAGAAGCCCTTCTTCCACGCCTTCCCCGGCGCCCTGGCCCTGTCGTTCGGCATGCTCGGCTGCGACTACCACTGCGGCTACTGCCAGAACTGGGTCACCTCGCAGGCCCTGCGCGATCCGATGGCCATCGCCCCGCCGATGGCCGTCGAGCCCGCCGAACTGGTCAGGCTCGCCAAAAAGCACGGCGCCAAAGTCATCACCTCCACCTACAACGAGCCGCTGATCACCAGCGAATGGGCGGTCGAGATCTTCCGCGAGGCGAAAAAAGAAGGGTTGATCTGCTCCTACGTCTCCAACGGCAACGGCACCCCCGAGGTCCTCGACTACATCGCCCCGTATCTCACGATGTACAAGGTCGACCTCAAGGGCTTCCACGACCGCCACTACCGCGACCTCGGCGGGGTCCTGCAGCCGGTGCTCGACACGATCAAAGGCCTCAAGCAGCGCGGCATCTGGGTCGAGATCGTCACCCTGGTCGTTCCCGGCTTCAACGACTCCGACGAAGAGCTCACCGGCATCGCCGAGTTCCTGGCCGGCGTCGACCCGGACATCCCGTGGCACATCACCGCCTACCACGAGGATTACAAGATGACCAACCCCGGCACCACCGCCGCCCAGCTCCTGCGCGCCTACGAGATCGGCAAACGCGCCGGCCTCCGCTACATCTATCCCGGCAACATCCCCGGAGCCTTCGGCGACCTCGAGGGGACGCGCTGTCCGACCTGCCAGACGCTGGTCATCGGCCGCACCGGTTTCCGCGTGACGTCGTACCGGCTGGTCGACGGCAAATGCCCCCAATGCGCGACGGCGATCCCGGGAGTGTGGGACGGCGAGGCAGCAGTAGGCCGAAGCGGGATCCCTCGGCCAGTGCGGATTTAGACGACACAAGGGAGCGACGAGAGGCCCCAAGGAGCGCCGGTCTTCGACCGGCCGGTCCGCCGACCTTCGGTCGGCAGTCTCTCGCGCAGCATGACCCGCACACTGCCGGCTGAAAGCCGGCGGACCGGCCGGTCGAAGACCGGCGCTCCTTGGGGGCCCGCCGGAGGCCTCCTCCTCGTCCTTGTGCCGGCGAGCCGATGGCTCGCCCCATGCTACTCTTCGCGCCCGTTCGTATATGCCGTTCATCGAAATCCTGAATACCTCGGAAGTCCCGCTCGGGCGCGTCAAAGCGTGCAGCGTGGGGGAGCGGACCATCGCCGTCTACCACACCGCCGGCGGCTACTTCGCGACCGACAACACCTGCCCCCATCGCGGCGGACCGCTGGCCGAAGGGGACCTCATCGGAAACGAAATCACCTGCCCCTGGCACCTCTGGGGCTTCGACGTCGCGACCGGGATCTGCGCCGGCAACCCAGACATCCGGGTCGCCGCCCATCCGGTGCGCGTCGAGAACGAACGAGTGATGGTGGAGCTGCCGTGAATCCGAAACCGTTGCGCCACGTCGACCTCTACAGCAGCGCCGGCAGACTCGAGGCCCTCTACCGCGAGCTCCAGGACCCGGCCGGCATCGCCGTCGTCTGCCATCCCCTCACCACCGGCGGCGGCACCCTGCACAACAAAGTCGTCTTCCGCGCCGCGCGCGGCCTCGAGAACGCCAACATCGCCACCTTACGCTTCAACTTCCGCGGCGCCGGCGCCAGCGGCGGCAAATTCGAGGCGGGAGAGGGCGAGCAGGAAGACGTCGCCGCGGCCATCAAATGGGCCCAGCAGAAACATCCCGGCAAGAAACTCTTCGTCGGCGGCTTCTCCTTCGGCTCCTGGGTCGCCACCCGCGTCGCCTGCGAGCTCCCCGAGATCGACGCCCTCTTCCTCATCGGGACCCCGGTCAACAAATACGACTTCAGCTACCTGCGCCACTGCGAGAAACCGATGCTCTTCATCCACGGCACCGCGGACGAGCACGGCGACGTCGGCAAGCTCGAAAAGCTCGTCCCGAACATCCGGAACGCCGAGACCGTCATCATCACCGGCGCCGACCACTTCTTCACCCGGCAGCTGGAAGGGGTGGAAGAGACCCTCCGCGGCTGGGCCGAAGAGATCATTGCTGGGTAACGTTATTTACCCTTGACTCGTATGCTGCGATAGCATACGATTTGTCCTGGCTGACAGGTGCCCCGGCATTCACTCCTCCTTGCGTGAATCCCCCTTCTCCTGTTGGCGCTTCCTTGCCGGGCACCTCAGGCCACTCCCGCCGGAGAGGCCCCGCCCCCCCACTCCCGAGCTGAAAAGGACACCCCTTCCCGGTGAGGAAGGCGCGTGGCTGAACGCCGGTTTAGGCAGAAGCACACCACAATAGACATCGGGGAGCAAACCATGAAAAGAGCATTGCTGGCGGCTGTGATGGGCTTCACTGCATTGACGGCAGCGGCGCAGGTCGATGAGATCTATGATCCGGCGCCTCCTGCGAACGCGGCTTTCGTACGGGTCATCAACGCAGCCCCTTCCGTTGCGGCCGTAACGGCGAAAGTGGGGAAGGTGAGGGTGGGGAACAAGCCGGTAGCGGCCGGATCCGCTTCGCCTTATGCCGTGGTCGAACAGGGGAAACGAATCCTCACTCTCGCAGCGGGCAAGTGGAAGCTCGAAGAGCCGTTCGAGGTGAAAGCAGGCTACTTCTACACGATTGCATTCCTGCCGGAGCCGTCGACGCCCCGTCTGGTCGTGCTGGAAGACACGGTCAATTCGAACCTGGCCAAGGCGCAGATTGCTCTCTACAACCTCTCGGCAGCCTCAAATGTGGAGCTGAAGACGACCGACCTGAAAACGACGGTCATCCCCGCGGTTGCTTCTCCTCAAACGAAGTCGATCAAGGTCAACCCGATCCGGAAAGCATTTGCGGTGCTCGCGGACGGTGCCGCGGTCTATACCGTTCCGGAGGTTCAGATGCAGGCCGCATCCTCGTACAGCGTCATCGTGACCGGGCCGGCAGCAAAGCCAAACGTCATCTGGATCCTCAATACGACCGGCAAGGGGAGGTGACGGCTTGCCGCGTGCCGGACGGCTATTCGTGGCGAGCCTGCTCGCCGTGATGAATGGGAGCAGCCTCTTCGGCTGGTCGGAATGGTGCCCCGAGGCCCGCTTCATGGACGAGAAACACAAGCTGGCGGCAAACTGCTGGTTCGTTCCCGGTCAGGGAGACATGCTCTTCAGCGCCACGAACTTCTATCGCGGCGCGTCGCCGATGTACCCGTCGAACCTTCCTGTGCTTCGGAAGTTCAGCGACACACTGGCTGCACGGGGAATTCACCTCGTGCTTCTCCCCATCCCGTCCAAGGGACTGCTCTATGCCGAGCGTCTGGCGGCAAATCAGGATCCCGAAATCATGGCTGCGGTCCGGTGGGCTCTCGGCGCACGCGACGACTACCGTATTGCAGTGGCGCGGCTTCGGGAGGCCGGAATCGATACCGTCGATCTGCTCGACCCCTTCCTGGCGCACATTCACGAGTGCCCGGACGAGCTCCTGTTCTTCAAAACGGATGTTCACTGGACTCCGCGGGGAGCGGACATGGCGGCGTCCCTGACGGCGGACCGGATCAGAGCGCACCTGCCGTCACCCACTTCCCTCTGGGAAACGAAAAAGACGGGGCAGCAGCAGTTTCTCGGATTTACAGGTAAGGCTGTCAGCAATGTCTGTTCGACGAAATGGGATCCGGAATCGGTGGATGCGTTCGCCACCTCCAGGACGGATGGCGCCGACGCAGGTCTTTTCGACGAGGTCGCATCGCCAATCGCCGTGGTCGGAACGAGTTTCACCTGGCGCTACAACTTCATGGGGTTTCTACGGCAGCACACCGGCTTCGACGTATACGACGGTGCGATCCCGGGAGGTGCTTTTTACGGAGCGCTCGATAACCTTCTCATCAGTGAAGGATATCGGGAGACGCCTCCCACGGT
Source organism: Thermoanaerobaculia bacterium (assembly GCA_035629865.1). GTDB lineage: Bacteria > Acidobacteriota > Thermoanaerobaculia > Gp7-AA8 > Gp7-AA8 > QHVT01. The sequence goes on from DASPHC010000074.1 coordinate 5,233, forward strand.
ACTGGTATGGGAGTACGTTGCCGGAAGCAATCCCAATTATCCTGCCTTCAGTAATTTCATGAGGCAGATGACTCCGGCCGTCCAGGGTGATTGTGTGCACCCCACTTTCGAAACGAAGCAGCAACTCGACGGAAGGACGGCCCGAGTGGTCTCTTTGACCTCACCGCTCGCCGTTCGGGAGACGGATTACGCCGTTTTCCGGTTCGACGACCGGTCGCTCACGAAATTCGACGTGAAAACGGCGCTTGCCGGATCGGCGCCCGACTTGGTGCAGGTACGACGGCACTCCACCGTCCGCAATGAAGGACTGTTCTTCGTCTCGATGCCGCCGGCAGGTGGCGAGCTGAAGACGATCGACCTCATTTTCCGAGGCGCTCTCCCCAAGGGAGAGGTTTCGGTTCGCATTTGTAATTCTGGGGACAAGGGTATGGGCGGAGCGCGGTAAGGATGGCCAGGACATTAGACGCAAACACCTGCCCATGAAGTTTTCTACGCGATCGTTCGCATCGGTCAGGATGACAACACGACGACACTTCCATGGCCTTCATCAGTTGCCGCCACAAAGAGCAACGCTGATGGTCTTGCCTTGAACGAGCGTGCTGTCCGCGAACGTGATGCGGATCGACGCCCTCGGAAGATGTCCTTCCGACACCTTGAAGTAGTAGCGCCCGCTCGTCGTCGAGCGCGGACTCCTCCTGACCACGGCAAGCGGCGCAGGATCATCCGCCGCAGATATCCGGAATTCTCCGACCGGCTCCTGCACCTCGACGATCAGATATTCGTCTGAGCCGGCTGTCTCGGGACGCAAAGCGCGAATGTCTACGACGACTTCGCCGCTCGCTGCGTCGATCGGGATCCCTGTTTTTCTGGCGGCGCCGGTACAGTTGGCATTGAGGTTCGCGACGACCTGCTTCAACGTGCTGGCGATGACGTCCTGACTGTTCGAGGCCAGCTCCAGAAACGGAAATTCCCAGATGACGTACGGGTAAGCTCCAGTCGTCAGGTAACCGCCGGCAAGGGCATGCTCCAGCGCACCGAACAAGCCCCGCCCGTCACCCGCGACCTTCGTGACCCGTAATTGCAGGGCCTCGGCAAGAAATTTCTCGAAAGAAAAAAGGTCGTCGCTGTAGCTTGTGCCAAGCAGCACCGCTCCCTGAACCGGATCGGAGAACAGCGTCGTCTGCGGATCCTCGATGGAGAACTGCGGAATGCTCTCCGCTCGAATCTCGACGCCGCAAACGTCCAGAACTGTCTTACCGGCGCCGCGTGCGGTTTGGGCGAAGCTCGTAGTCGCAGGGTTCTCTTCGCGTAAACGCAGCGCGACCTTTGGCAGCGAACGATACTTCTCTGTTTTCGCCAGCCTCGCCGCGACCGCCTGCGCGGACAGCCTGGCTCCGGTTGCGGACCAGTGCTGTTCATTCGCCATGTTGGGGAGCTCCCACGTCGTGCGCCAATCGAATTTGCGGAGCGGCGTGAGCACGTCGACGGCGGCGACCCCGCCGTCATTCATCGAGCGGATGAAGCGCAGATACAGGCGTGCGACTTCAGCATGATCGTAATTGCGTTGCACCTCGCTCAGGGGAGAAAGGTACTGGCGCATCACCACCGGCTTTGGCGGCACCGGTACGAGAACGAGCGTCGTCCCCCTCGCTTCGAAAGCTGCCGACACCTCTGCGAACAGCTTCAGGAGAGTCTCTGCCTTCTTCGCGTCCGCAACCGTATATTTCGCGGGCACTACGAAACTGATGCCGAAGAAATACACACCGGCTCTTCCGGCCTCGGTGCGCTTTGAGGCAAGGCGGGTCCTGCAGTCGTCCGCCGCGAGTGCCGGCACCGCAAGGGCGAGCAGGAGAGACGCAACCATGCCGGCTGCACGCAGGCGGCGTGGCAGTGCATCGATGGAGCGGCATCTACCCTGCGCCCGTTCCCGGGATCGAGCTCCTGGGAGGCCGGTTGGGAAAATATCCATACGCCCCGGTATCAACGGAAGACGCTCCAACCCACGCCCGGCCATCATCGCCATAGTATGCATGAAAGCGATGAACCGCATGGTGGGCCTCTTCCGGGCAGCCGACTTCCGGCACGATCGTGCCGACCTGACCGGAAAGCTGGCGAAGAACTTCACCATCGACGCGAACGACCGCCTGGACGAGACGTCGCTGCGGAGCGCCATCCTGGAGTGGCTCACCGGCGTCCCGCTGTAGCGAGCTCGTTCCCCAAGCGAGGAGGGCGCCGAGGCTGCCTGTTAAACTGACCGGAAACGCCTGGGCCGCGCGGCGGTGGAACATCCAGACTGCCGGCGCGCAGGCCATGTCGGAGGGACCGTGAATCGTCTCCAGATCCAATTTGGGTTCGTGCTCATCCTGCTGGCGCTCTGCACCGGGTTCGGAATGCCCCTCTTCACGAATACGCGGCTCGGACTGGCCGCGCACGTCGTCGGCATCACCGGCGGCCTGGTCCTGATCGCCCTCGGCTCCCTCGCCGGCTCCTTCCTCCTCGGCGCGCGCGCCGCCGCGGTCATGATGTGGTCGTGGGTGTACGCGGCGTACGCAAACTGGTTCGCGTCGCTGCTCGGCGCCGTCACCGGCGCCAGCCGGCTCACCCCGATCGCCGGAGCCGGCACCGTCGGAGATGCGGTCGCCGAAACGATCGTCTCGTTCCTCCTCCAGTCCCTCGCCGTCGCCGCCTTGACCGGCACTGTTCTCGCCGTCTGGGGGTTCCGAAAACCACGCACCGTCGCCGCAACCGCACCGATCGGCGAGGGGTTGACCGCGCCGCCCGCGTGAGGGTCAGTGACGCCTCTCGACGCGGGGATTGCCCGCTGACGCGGTAAAATGAGCAACGATGGCTCGAGACCTTAAAGAACTGATCAGGGAAGCCGTGGAGTTGCCGGAGTCGGACCGCGCTACGTTGGCGGGTGTGATGCTCGGGAGTCTCGAGCCAGAACCAACGCCGGAGATCAAGGCGGCGTGGTCGCGCGAGATCGAACGTCGAGTCCGTGAGATCGATGACGGCTCGGTCGAGCTCATTGACTGGGAAGACGTTCGCGCCGAGTTGTTCGCCGAGAATGCGGGTTAAGTTCCACCCTGAGGCGCGAGCCGATCTTCGAGAAGGCAACGCTTTTTACCGGCACCGCAGCCCACTCGCCGCGGTGGCGTTCATGCACCAGATCGAGACCGCACTTTCACGGATCTCCGAGGCACCTTCGCGCTATCCGGCAGGTGAATACGGAACGCGCGAGCATGTGTTGCCGTCGAGCTTTCCGTACACGATCGTCTACCGAGTGCGCGAGAGCTTCGTCGTGATCGTCGCCATTGCTCACCATAGCCGCGAACCGAGATATTGGCATCACCGGGTGTAGAGCCGCGACTCACCTAAGCCGAGGAGGACGGAGCCGGCACTCGGGAGGATACTGCCCAGCGCCGGCCCGGTGGCTATTCTGCTTCGTGCAACACAACAGGCAGGATTTGAGCGAAGTGGGTGAAATCCTCGTCGGTGGTGAAGATCGAGAAATTGTTCCGTGCTGCAACCGCACAGATCAGGAAGTCGGTGTTTGATCCCTGGATGCCCTTCTGCCGGCACCGGTTGTAGAAGGACGCCGCTTCCTCGTAGTCCTCGGATTCAATCGCGAGATCGGGAAACGCGCGGAGCTGATCGCGCAGGCGGTCGAAGTGCGCGGGCTCTTTGATGCCGCAGAGAATTTCCTGTCGGATAGGGCCAATCATCGCGACCCTCCGATCCTGGATCAGCGACGCGAGCTCGGACCGGACCGGTTCGTTGCCGGGATGGCTCTTGTGGCGTAGCGCCAACGACCATACCGCGGTGTCGACGAGGACATTCACGGCTTCCGGCGCTGCTTCTTGTAGTCGTACTTCGGGTCGTACTTTACCGTCCCGAACAGCTCCAGGATGCGGACCTGCTTCCGATGCTGAATGTATTCCTCCAACGCTTCGGTCACGGTCGCTTTCTTCGTTCGATGCCCTCCGATCTTCCTGGCTTCCTCGAGAAGTTGATCGTTGATTGCGAGGTTCGTAGGCATGATCTCATTCTACACAGCGTGATGTGTAGGGCAAGGTTGTGGTGGGAGATTGAGTTCCCCGCGGCCGCGGCTCGGACCTGGCATCGGGAGCGCGTTTCTGATTCCCTGCAGGCGATGGAGTGCCACAAGTGGCCCGGACTTTTAGTCCGAGGCCGGCTCTCGGCGGGCTCCTCCCGAGTGCCGGCCAGACTGAAAGTCTGGCCCACATGTGACCTCCCTTAATGCGCGGATGTTGTATGGCCGCGTTCCTGTCCATGAGCGTGAATGACTTCTTTTGAAGCGAGCTGACTACCGCCGAACGCCGTCACAGCTCGCTCGCCAGAAACCTCAGCCCCTCGATCGTCCTCACCCCGTGCCACGTGAAGAGATGCCCGGGGAAGGGGCCGATCACGCGCGGGCCATCGATTGCCGCGGCGTCTTCGGTAGTGAAGAGGTAGGGCTCGTCGGGGAGGAAGAGGATGTCGGGGCTCAGCGCCAGTACGTCGGCCAGGTCGAGCTGCGGATAGCGCGTGCGGCCGGCGAGGACGTTCTTTCCGCCGGCGGTTTCCACGAGGTGGGAGACGTAGGTGTCTCCGCCGCACCACATCCACGGTTTTTTCCAGATCGGGCAGGCGAAGGTGAAGGTTCGGCGGCGGAGCGACGCGATCTCGGAGCGGAGGTCGGCTGCGAGCTCCGCGGCGCGATCGGCCCGATGATGGATCTGGCCGAGTTGTTCGATCAGCGTGACGACGTCTTCTACGGTCTTTGGTTCGGTGACGAAGACCGGTGCAAAGGCCTCGATGGCCTCGGCGTGGCGGCGGAGGTTTTCTTCGAGGTTCATGTGGACCAGGTCGGGAGCGAGGGCGCGGATCTCTTCGACTCGCGGGTTCTTGGTGCCGCCGACGCGCGGTAACGGCAAATCCACCGGGAAGATGCAGTAGTCGGTGATGGCGACCACGGATGCGCCGGCGCCGAGGGCGAAGAGGGTTTCGGTGAGGGAGGGGACGAGGGAGATGACTCGGCGCGGGGGCTCGGGGAAGTCGAAGGTGTGGCCGCGTACGTCTTTCACTGCGCGCTGAAGGTGGTGACGTGGTGAGTCTGGTTGTTGGTGACGCTGACGAAGGCCCAGATGCGGAGGCCGGCGTCGAGGGGCTCGATGTCGATGCGCATGTTCGTGGCTCCGGCGAGGGAGTCGAGCGTCAGCGGGTCGAGCTGGAGGTAGGCGGGGTGGGAGGGGAGGTGGTTGTCGAGGGGGATGGCGTTCGCCGGCAGGACCAGGGTGCCGGTGGTGGAGGCGCGGGGGGTGATCTCTCCGCCGGCGTAGAGGTGGATGGCGACTCGGGCTCCGTCGCGGCCTTCGAGATCGTAGACACGCAGGGTGTGGCGGTAGTGCGTCGCCAGCGGGATGCCGGTGATGGCGAGCGGCTCGGCGCTGAACTCGTGCTCGCGGACGATGGGGATCTCGCTGCCGGCGGTCTGTTCGGTGCGGGAGAGGTCGTAGACGCGGGAGTCGAGGCGGAGCTTCGCGGCTTCGCCGGTGCGGAGGTAGACGAATTGGCCATTCGGCCAGTCGCCGCGGACATAGGGGCCGATGCGTTGGGCGTCGAAGGGGAGGTTCAGCGGATACGGGACTTCGCAGGGGACGGGGCCGCGGGTGCAGTAAGTGGGGTGGATCTCCGTTGGCGCGAGGAGGATGGCGGTGGTTTCGGTACGCCATACGGCGCCGTTGGCGCCGGGGACGTCGGTGCCGGTGAGGGGGATGAGGAGGCGCTCCCATTCGGCGACCGGCGCGGCGGCGGGGTTGATCCCGGCGACGGCGAGGTTGTCCGCGATGCTGTTTTCGCCGAAGCGCTCGGCTCTCACGTGGGCGGTGAGGCGGAGGGGGATGTCGGGGGCGATGAGGTGGGCGAGGAGCGGCGCCGTGGCGCCGGCGGCGAGACGGGCGCGCGAGCAGAGGACGAGCCACGGGGAGTGTGTCTGGTTGCTGCAGGACCATCCTTCGCCGGCCGCGCTGAGGGGGACGAGCACGCCCGGGCCGAAGCCGAGGGTGAGGAGGAGGTCGCGCGCTTCGGCAGGGCCGGAGTTGGTGACGGCGAGCGGCACGGCGACGCCGTTGCCGGCGGCGGCTCGATGGGTCTGCGCCGCGGGTCCGATTGTGAGCTCGGCGCGCTGCGGGGCGTCGGTGAGCTGGAGGGGGACGGAGGCGGTGTTGTTTTCGGGATGGGGGTCGGCGGTCTGGGAGGCGAGGCTGCCGCGCGCCGCGAACGCGGGGATCTCGGTCGTGTTCGGCGGGGCGAGGAGGGTGACGACCATCCCGGCTTCGGCGCCGGGGTCGATGTTGCCGCGGCAGATGAAGGTGATGCCGCCTTCGCCCGGCTCGCACGGCCAGCCGCTGGTGCCGAGGCCGGAGATAACGAAGGTGCCGGCAGGCTCGCCGATGGTGGCGACGACGCCGGTCGCGGCGTCGGGACCGTCGTTCTTCCAGCGCATCTGGACGGTGTACCGCGCGCCGGCAGCGACGACGGATTTGTCGGTGGTGAGGGAAGTGATTCGTAAATCCGCGGTTTGGGCGAAGAGTGCCGGCGCCACGAACGCCAGGCAGAGTGCGCGCAGGCCACCCGCCCAGGGGAGACGACCGGGAGGCCTCCGGCGGGCGGGCCCGGCCCGCGGCGTTGGTTTTCGCGTCAACCGCGTTCCGTGCAGTAAGCGCGCGTTCAGCCTTAGGCAACCAACGCCGCGGGCCGGGCCCGCCCGCCGGAGGCCCCTCGTCGTCTCCCCGGGCGGGTGGCCTGCGCGCTCCCTGCCGGGCGTGCGTGCCATCATCATTGTGCCGAGAACGTCGTGACGTGGTGCGTGTCGTTGTTCGTGACACTGACGAACGACCATAACTTCAGTGCCGGGTCCGTCGGCTCGATGTCGACGCGGACCGTGCCTCCGGCGGGCAGTGCCAGCAACTGGCCGAGCTCGAGCTGGAGATAGCCGGGGCGTAGAGGAAGCGTCGGCAGGGTCGGACCTTCGGAGACAGTCAGCTCGCGCAGCACGCTCACCCGAGGAGTGTCCTCGCCGTTCAAGTAGAGGTGGATGCGGACCAAGGCTCCCGGGATCGCGTCGATATCGTAGACCCGGAGAGTGTGGCGGTAATGCGACGCCACCGGGATGCCGACGATCGACATCGGTGCGGAGGAGAACTCCTCGTCGCGGACGACCGGGATCTCGGCGCCGGCGGTCTGCTCCTGCCGGGCGACGTCGTAGACGCGCGAGTTGATGCGCAGCTTGTGGGCGTCGCTCTCGCGCACGTAGATGATCGAGCCGGTGCTTCCTCCGGCGAGCAGCTCCGTGATGTCGAAGGCCATGCGTGTCGGCAATGCGCAGAGCGTCGGGGGCGGGCAGGGGTCCGGCTGCGTTTCGATCTCCAGGTCGGCGAGGATCACGCCGGTGTTCTCGACGCGCCAGAGCGAGTTGCCGGAGCCGGGGACGTCGGGGCCGCCGAGAGGAACGAGGATGCGCGACCACCCCTCCTGCTCCGGCACGGTATCGCTCACCTGGATCGTCGCGGTAGCGGTGTCGTTGGCGAGAAGCGGGTCGGCGTGCAGCTCGCCGCGCAGGCGGGCGTAGAGGGTGAAATCGGTCGAGGGCGCGGTCGTGGTGACGGTCAGCGGCGCGACTCCGTTCGCGGCGAGCGACGGGCGCGTGCAGACGACGGCCTGCGGTCCGTAGGCGAGGTTGCCGCACGACCATCCTTCGCCGGCGACGGTGAACGGCTGTGGGTTGCTGGAGACCGGGACGCTGAAGTAGGCCACGACGTTGCGGACGTCGACGTCGCCGTGGTTCGTCACGCTGACCGGGAGGGAGACGGGGTCGTTCTCGCTGACGCGGTGGACCTGGGACGTCGGGGTGATGGAGAGGTCGGCCAGCGGTGACGCCGCGAGGTCGGCGGTGAACTGGACGACGTTATTCGTCGGGGTCGGGTCGGGCTCGTCGGCGCTCACTGCCGCGCGCAGGGTGAACGTGCCGGCGACCGGCGGCGTGAGGACGTGCAGCACGAGGTTGGCCTCGGCGCCCGGCTCGAGCATGACGTTCTGGCAGAGGAACGACGTCCCCTCGAGGTTCGGATAACACGGCCAGCCGCTCGTCGCGACCGACAGGAGGTAGAACGGGGTCGGCGAGCCGGTCACGCTGACGTGGACCGTGTGGGCGGTGTCGGGGCCATCGTTGCGCCAGACCAGCGACAGCGCCACGCGCTCGCCGGTGACGGTCGGCGTAGTGCTCAGGGTCGCGGTGGTGATGCGGAGGTCGGCCGTTTGAGCGAGCAGAGCGGGGGCAACGAGCAGGGAGAAGGCGAGCAGGATCTTTCGCATGGGGTTCGTGTCACCGGATTTCTTTGCGGTACTTGGGATCGAGGGCGTCGATGAGACCGTCGCCGAGGAAGTTGAGGCCCATCACGGCGAGCATGATCGCGGCGCCGGGGAAGATGGCGAGATGGTTGGCCAGGCCGAGGTAGCGGCGGCCGGAGGTCAGCATCGCTCCCCACGACGGGGTCGGCGGCTGCACTCCCAGCCCGAGGAACGACAGGGAGGCCTCGGCGAGGATGGCGCCGGCCAGGCCGAGGGTGGCCATGACGATGACCGGGTTGATGACGTTCGGCAGGACGTGCCGGAGGATCACCCGGGGAGACTTCGCGCCGAGCGCTTTCGCCGCGACGACGTACTCCATCTCCCGCACTTTCAGCACCTGCCCGCGCACGAGGCGCGCGTAGCCGACCCACCCGATGGTGGCGAGGGCGAGGATGACGTTGTTCAGGCTCGGCCCGAGCACCGCCACGAGGGCAATGGCCAGGAGGATGCCGGGGAAGGCGAGGAGGATGTCGCAGAGGCGCATGACCAGCGTGTCCACGATGCCCCCGAAGTAGCCGGAGATCGCGCCGAGGGTGACGCCGATCAGGGAGGCGAGGACGACGACGCTGAAACCGACCCGCAGGGAGACTCGCGCGCCGTAGACGATGCGCGAGAGGACGTCGCGCCCGAGGTCGTCGAGACCGAGCGGATGCGCGTTCGACGGCTCCTCCAGCCGGCGGGCGGTGTCCTGCTCGTTCGGATCGTGCGGGGCGAGCAGCGGCGCCGCCAGCGCTCCGATGACGAGCAGCAGCGTCAGGAGCAGGCCTGCCGTGAAGGCGAAGTTTTTCAGCAGCAGCTTGAGGGTCTTCACTCCAGTTTGATCCTCGGGTCGACGACCCCGTACAGCAGGTCGCTGATGAAGTTCACCATGATGTAGGTGAGGGCGATGACCAGGATGGACGCCTGCACCTGGGGGTAATCGCGCGTGGTGATGGAGTTGATCAGGAGCCGCCCGAGTCCCGGCCAGGAGAAGATCTGCTCGGTGATGATCGCGCCGGTGAGCAGGGAGCCGAACTGCAGGGCGAGGATGGTGATAACCGGGATGAGGGCGTTCTTCAGCGCATGCCGGAAGATGGCTCTGCCTCGGGTCACGCCTTTCGCGATCGCGGTGGTGACGTAGAGCTGGTTGAGCTCCTCGGCGAGACTGACGCGGATCATGCGGGTGAGGATCGCCGACAGCGCCAGGCCCATGGTCAGCGAGGGGAGGACCAGCGACTTCCACCCTTCCTCGCGGCCGGAGACCGGGAACCAGGGACGGTTGATGGAGAAGGCGATGATCAGCAGCGGCCCGAACCAGAAGCTGGGCATGGAGACGCCGATGAGCGCGAAGAAGCGCGCCACGTTGTCGATCCAGGAGTTTCGATAAATGGCCGAGATGATCCCTAAGGGAAATGCGACCAGGAGGGCGACCAGCATCGCGCCGAAGGCGAGCTGCATGGTGGCGGGGTAGCGGAGGGCGATCTCCTTGGCCACGCTCTCGTTGGTGCGGAAGGAGCGCCCGAGGTCGCCCTTGGCGAGGTTGGTCAGGTAGGTGACGTACTGCTTCCAGAGGGGCTGGTCGAGGCCGAGGGATTTGCGAATGATCTGCACGTCCTCGGGGCGCGCGCCTTCGCCTGCGATCTGCACCGCCGGGTCGCCCGGGATGAGGTGGATCAGCGAGAAAATCAGCGTGAGGATCCCGAGGGTGATCGGGATCATCTGCAGGAGTCTACGGACGATGTACTGCGTCATGCCGGCACGGCCGGCAGCGTTGGTTGCCCAAGGCTCCGGCGCGATTTCCCTCGATTCGGTTCAGTCAGTCGCGGACGCTTCCTGCAACTTCTATGTCATCTCCTGCTTCCCGGTGATGTTCCAGTTGCGGATCTTCGTGACCGGCGCCAGGGTGCCGCCGAACATGTTGTACCAGGTACCGATGCTCCGGCGCTCTTTCGAGAGGGATTCGACGTTGGACAACGCCTCGACCATCGACTGGGTCCAGCGGAGGTTCGGCAGCCGCGCCGCGACTTTTCCGTCGCGGATGAGGAAGGTGCCGTCGCGGGTGGTGCCGGTCATGAGGGCGGTCTTCGGCTCCAGGAGCCCGTTGACGTAGTTGAAGCGGGTCACCCAGATGCCGAGCTTCGTCGAGGCGATCATCTCCTCGCGCGTGGCGTCGCCGCCGGCCATGGTGAGGTGGAACGCGGCGCCATGTTCGGGGGAGCCGAGGTGCCACGCGTTCGCCGTGGGCGCGAGTCCGAGACGGTCGGCCCAGGCCTGGTCGAGGACGGGGGTGCGGATGACGCCGTTCTCGACGATTGCCACCGGCCGCTTCGGCAGCCCTTCCATGTCGAAGGGAAAGGGGAGGTAGGTCGTGGAGTCGTCGACGAGGGTGACGTTCTCGCCGAGGATGCGCTTGCCGAGGTTGCCGACGAAGAAGGACGAGCCGTCTTCGTACGACTGGCCGGTGAAGGCGATCATGCTCATCCACTCGAAGACTTCCGCCAGCGCGGGGGGCTCGAGGATGACGTCGTACGGTCCGGGCTCGAGGTCTTCGACGACGCCGGCGGAAAGCGTCGCCTTGAGCGTCGCCTCGTCGCCGAGGGCGGCGATGCCGGCGTCGGCGGCGCGGCGCTCGCGCAGCGTTGCGTACCCCGAGGCGTCCTTGCTGATGGCGATCACCGTCGCGTCGGCGTGGGTCATCCGCCCGTAGCGGCGAATGCCGTGCGTGTTGCCGCAGGCGACCGAGGTCGCCGCGGTGGCGTACGAACCGGCGAAGTGGACGCCGGCCGCGGCGCCGCGGTCGAACATGGTCCGCAGCGCCCGCGCCTTTTCCATCGGCGCGATCGCCGCGGTAGCCTCGTCGAAGGAGTCGACCTGCGGCACCGGCTCGTTCGCGCGGTAGAGACCCTTGAAGCCCTGCACGGCGCTGGAATGGCGCGCCGATTCACGCGCGATCGCGGCGGCCTGGGCGATGTCTTCTTCTTCGAACGAAGTCGTGGTGGCGACGCCCATGGCGCCGTCGAGGATCACGCGGAGCGCGAGCCACGCGCTCTCCTCCGACATGTTCTGGTGGACCTGGGAGTTGGCGAAGCGGCTGATGTTCTGGTCGACGGAGATGAACGCGGCATCCGCCTCGGCGGCGCCCCCCGCGTGAGTCGCGGCGGCGAGCGCTCTGCCGAGGATGTCGAACGATTCGCTCTCGGGTCGCATCAGGTCATGCGCGGATCATGCTCGGACAACGATGGTGTCGGGCAGCTCGGCCGCCGGGACGACGTTGCGCGTGTCGATCACCAGCTTCGCGTTGCGATAGAGGGCCGGGTCCTTGAACGCCGTGTGCGGTGTCGAGAGGAGCACCGCGTCGTACTTTGCGAACTCCTCGGCGGTGCAGGGGACGGACTGCATCTCGTGCTGGAACTTGCGCGTCGGCCGCGAGGAGGGGATGAACGGGTCGCAGTACGCCACCTCGGCGCCGCGCTCGTGCAGCAGCTCGATCAGCTCGAAGGACGGCGACTCGCGCGCGTCGTCGATGTTCGGTTTGTAGGAGAGGCCGAGGATCAGCACTTTCGCACCGCGGACGCTCTTCCCGCTTGCGTTGATCGCCTCGGTGGTCCGGTCGACGACGTAGCGTGGCATGCCGGTGTTGATCTCCCCGGCCAGCTCGATGAAGCGCGCCCACGTGCCGTATTCGGCCGCCTTCCACGTCAGATAGAAGGGGTCGAGCGGGATGCAGTGCCCGCCGAGGCCGGGGCCGGGGTAGAAGGGCATGAAGCCGAACGGCTTGGTGCTCGCCGCGGCGATGACTTCCCAGACGTTGATCCCCATCCGGTCGAAGACGACCTTGAGCTCGTTGACCAGGGCGATGTTGACGGCCCGGAAGATGTTCTCGAGCAGCTTCGACGACTCTGCCACCTCGGCGCTGCTGACCGGGACGATGGTGTCGATCGCCGAGCCGTACAGCGCGACCGCGGCTTCCAGCGACGCGGGGTCCATCCCGCCGACGACTTTGGGGATGTTCTTCGTATGGAACCTCTCGTTGCCCGGGTCTTCGCGCTCGGGGGAGAAGGCGAGGAAGTAGTCTTCCCCGCACTCCATGCCGCGCTCGGTGAAGCGGGTGAGGAGCTCTTCCCGGGTGGTGCCGGGATAGGTGGTCGACTCGAGGATGATGAGCTGCCCTTTGCGCAGCCGCCTGGCGATGGCTTCGGCGGTCATGCGGACGTATTTGAGGTCGGGCTCGCGATGGGGTCCGAGGGGGGTGGGGACGCAGATGAGGATGGCGTCGCACTCGGCGAGGCGGTCGTAGTCGGCGGTGGCGGAGGCTTTTCCGCCGGTAAACGCGGCCGCGACCCGCTCCGGGCCGATGTGGCGGATGTACGAGTCGCCGCGGGTCAGGGCTTCGACTTTTTCGGAGTCGACGTCGAAGCCGATCACCGGAAATCCCCGCTCGCTGAAGAGCAGAACGAGGGGCAGCCCGACGTATCCGAGGCCGATCACGCCGACAGTGGCGGTACGGTTCTGGATCGAGTCGAGCAGCGATTGGTTGTGTTGCACGTCAGTCATCGGTTCTCCAGGGGGACGATATCAGGGGGGCGGAAGATATCAGAGGGGCGAGAGATGAGCGATGAGCGATGAGAGATGAGCGATGAGCGGGGAACGCACCGGGGCTGAGGTTGAACGAACAGCGTTCATCCGGAGGGGGTCCTTCGCCGCCATGTTTTTGGTCTACCGGGAAGTCCCTGCGGCTCAGGATGACAGTTCTTGCTTCTGTTCTCCCGAGATGAACAAGGAGAGATGCCGGTGCATCTACTGTCATCCTGAGCCGCAAGATCTTGCCACGTGTGAAAAGCACGGCGGCGAAGGACCCCCTCCGTCTGGACGCGAATCGTTCAACCGGAGCGGCTCATCGTTCATCTCTCATCACTCATCTCTCCCCGTCTACCCCATCTCCACCCCTCGAAACCTCGCTGCCGGCGCCCCATGAGCGACCCTCATCGTCTGCATCGGATCGCCCTTCCCGCAGTTGGGCAAGCCCCAGACCTGCCACGACTTCCGGTCCGCAATGGCGTCGCAGGAGCGCCAGAAGTCGGGAGTGTTGCCGGTGTAGAGGGGATTGCGGAGCATCCGGCCGAGACGGCCGTTCTCGATCTCCCAGGCCACCTCGCAGCCGAACTGGAAGTTCAGGCGCAGGTCGTCGATCGACCATGACTTATTGGTCTCGACGAAGATCCCGTACTTTGTGTCGGCGATGATCTCCTCGATCGGCGTATCGCCCGGCTCGAGGTTGATGTTGGTCATCCGGATGATCGGGATGCGCGCCGCCGTCTCCGCGCGGACCGTGCCATTCGACTTCCGGCCGATGAACGGCGCCGTGTCGCGGCCGGTCAGGTACCCGACGAACATCCCGTTCTCGACCAGGTGAAACCGCTGCCCCGGCACCCCATCGTCGTCCCATGCAAACGAACCGATCGAGCCGGGGATCGTGGCATCAGCGACGAGGTTGACCAAGTCCGACCCGTACCGGAAGCTTCCGAGCATCGCCGGCTGCAGGAACGACCCCCCCGCGAGCGAGATCTCCAGCCCCATGGCCCGATCGAGCTCCGTCGGATGCCCGCACGACTCATGGACCTGCAGCGCGAGCTGGGCCGAGCCGACGATCAGGTCGAACCGCCCGGCCGGCGCCTTCGGCGCGGCGAGCAGCGCCAGCGCCTCGTCGCGGATCTGCAGCGCCTTCCCCGGCATGTCCAGCCGTTCGATGAACTCCCACCCCTCGGCCTGGAAATCGCCGCCGAACGGATTCGGATACGTCCGCCGCTGGAACTCCCCGCCCTCGATCGCCACCGCCTCGATCCCGCCCCCCATCTGGGTGGTGGTCTGTTCGAGGAAACTCCCCACGGTGGAGGCAAAGACCTTCTCCTGCCGGTAACAGGTAATCTCCCCCGCCACCTGGTGGACGCGCGAATCGCCCCGCATCGGTTCAGTCGCGCTCATCAAATGCTCGAGCTTCCGGTCGATCGGGACGGACCAGGGGTCGATTTTGTACTCCGAGTGCGAGGCCCCGACATGCGGCTCGATCTCGCTCAGGGTCACTTCCTGCGTCGAGGCAATGTTGCTTGCCGCCGCGACTTCGAGGGCTCTTCTCGCCGCCTTACGAATGGAGGCGTCGCTGATGTCGCTCGTCGCCGCGAATCCCCAGCCGTTGCCGACCAACACCCGCACCCCGGCCGCCCGGTCGACGGTGGAGGAGAGGTGGTCGACCTCGCCGTTGCGGACTTTGACGTGTTGCTGGTGGGTGGCGGTGTAGCGGATGTCGGCGTAGCGCAGACCGGGGTTTTCCAATGAACCGAGGATGTCATCGAGTTGCGTGCGGTCAGGCGTCATGCAGGGGGCGGGATTATATGAGGAGGGCTTCCGGCCGTCATCGGAGCGCCGGTCTTCGACCGGCCGGTCCGCCGGCTTTCAGCCGGCCGTCCGCGTGTGGAACGCACCGCGAGAGACTGCCGACCGAAGGTCGGCGGACCGGCCGGTCGAAGACCGGCGCTCCACAGGTGCTTTGAAGCTGCAGTCGCGAACGGAGGCGATGAGGGCGGTGAAGGATTCCCGAACGGCTCTGACCCCAGAGCTCCGATGATCCTTTTCTGTCATCCTGAGAGGCTGTGAAAAAATCCAGAGCGACCCGTGTTGCGGCGGGACGAGGCCATCTGCTTCGTTGCGCCTCCTCTCCGATGGCCTCGCATCGCCTCGTCGGCGCGCCTCGCATCTGGCCTCGTCGCGCTCGCAACCCGGACCACTCTGGATTTCTTCACAGCCTCTGAGGCGAGGCACTGCGCGAACGCAACGATCGATCGGAAGAAACCCCCGGGAGCCGCCGAAGGCGGCGGAAGAATGTAGGCCCGGCCTTCAGGCCGGGTACAGCGAGTCTCCGCAGGTGAGCCCGCGTAGCGGGCGGCAGAAAAAGGGTGTCCGCACGGGAGAGACGCAGTGTGACGCGGGGAATGTTCCGTGTGTCGCAAGGAACTCGAAGCGCCGCGAGGAACGTTCCTGTTCTTCAGCGAGGACGCCGGCCTGCTCCCGCGAGCCGGAAAAGCCTTCCGGCGACGTTCGCGGGGGCCGGCGTGAGCGTCGACAGCGTCCCGGCTTCTTTTCAGGACGCTCCCGGCGAGGTTCGGAGCCATTCGCCGGACGTTTTCGAAGGCGGAACGAGCGTCAAAACCGCCGGCAGGAGCGTTGAGGGTGTTTCCGCAGGCACTTCAGACGCTCCTGCGAGCTTCCGGGCTGGAGGTACGAGCGTTCCGAACGTTCGCGCGTGGGCTCGAGAGACATCGGAGCGCGTTCTGAACGTTCACGCAGAGGTCCGAAAGGTAACCGCGAGCGTTCTGAACGTTCGCGGGAAGTTGGAGAGGCATCCGCGAACGTCCCGGACGTTCGCGCGAAGGATCCAGACGTATCCGGGAACGTTCCGAACGTTCGCGGGAAGGTTCAGGAGGCATCCGCGAGCGTGCCGAACGTCTGCAGGAAGGTTGAAAACCTATACGCGAACGTTCCGAACGTAACCGGGAACGTTCCGGACGTCCGCGGGAAGGTTCAAGACGTAACCGCCAACGTTCCGGACGTTCGCGCGAACGTTCAGGACGTATTCGGGCACGTTTCGGACGTTCGCGACAGCGTTCCAGACGTCAGCGGGGACGTTTAAGACGTAGCCAGCAGCGTTTCGAACGTTCGCGCGAACGTTTAGAACGTATCCGGGAACGTTTCGGACGTTCGTGCTGAGGTTTAGAACGTAGCGTGGAACGTTTCTGACGTGAGCAGGAACGTTTAAGAAGCAGCGACGAACGTTTCCGATGTTCGTTCTGGCATGTTAAACGTCGTGGAGAGCGTCGTTCACGCTGTCGCGAGCGTCTTAAACCTTCTCGCTGGCGTCCAGACGCTCGCGGCGACGGTTTCAACGTGCGAGATGACGTTTTTGACGTGGCGAGTGACGTCTTAATCGTGCCGATTGACGTTGCAAGGGGAAGCGATTCCACCTTAAGCGGCGCGTTACTGCTCATTTAACGTTCTGGCGAGGGCTCCTGTTCTCTCGTATGATGCTCGTAACTATCTGTGTTGACGGAAGATCCATGCGTCGAGCGTTCTTGGCGCTCCTTGACTCTCTTTTGGCGTCGCCTGCTTCTCATATGAGGAGTGCAGGATGGTACTCTCGAACGCCTGAGGCAGCTTTACGTCTCGAATCGCTGCGCGAAAGCCATCCTCGACGAACTTGCGTCGAAGGGGATGAGGCCGAGACGACGGTCGACAGGGTCCGGGCGGCGCTCGACGACGCGGGGACCTCGTGCAGCCGGCCGGAGGGGATCGCGGTCTTCATGTGGGGAACGCATCGCGAGAGACTGCCGACCGAAGGTCGGCGGACCGGCCGGTCGAAGACCGGCGCTCCGTGGGGATGAACGAGGATCGCTTCTGCGTAGAATGTAGGGATGGGTATCGAAGAAATCCTCAGCAATCAGCGGGAGGAGATTCACCGCATCGCCGAGAAGCACGGTGTGACGAGCATGCGCGTGTATGGCCCCATTGCGCGCGGTGAAGCGGCATGGAAACGGACGTCGACCTGCTGATCGAGAACGGACCGAATACGACGCCGTGGTTTCCCGGCGGTTTCGTGGCCGACATGGAGGAGCTGCTCGGGCGGCGTGTGCACGTCGCTTGGGAGGACGCGCTGCCTCCTTATGCGCAGTACATCGCGGAGGAAGCCGTTCCGCTGTGAAGGCCGGGGATGATCTCCCTCAAGGTCACCCGCATGCTCGCCGATCTCGACCGGCCTCATTCTTGAAAAGCGCTCGCTCCGTGCTTCGGCGTTCCCTGATCGTCATTGCGTTTCTCCTCGCCACGGTCGCTTCGGCGGCGGAGTGGGAGAGGGTCAGCCCGGGGGTCGCGTACAGGCACATCCGGCGGGACACGATCGACGTGTATGTGACGAAGATCGATCTGCGGAGCCGGGCCATCCGGGTCATCGCCACGCAGGAAGAGGAGAAGGGGCTGACGGTCAGCGAGTTCGCGAAGAAGACGGACGCGATCGTGGCCATCAACGCGGACTATTTCAACGAGCAGTCACAGCCGCTTGGGCTGTCGATGGGGGCCTGCGGGGTCTGGACGAAAGGCGAGAAGCTCGGCCGGAAGCAGGGGCTGGTGGCGGTCGGGAGGCGGCGGGCGGAGATTCAGGCCCGCACGATGATCCCAAAACGGTGGATGACGGGGGCGGTCTCGGGATGGCCGATGCTGGTCTCTTCCTGCGCCGTGCTCGCCGATCTGCCGGGGAGCGACCATTTCACGCGGGCGCCGCATCCGCGGACGGCGGTGGCGCTGTCGAAGGATGGGAAGACGATGTATTTCGTCGCCGCGGACGGGCGGAAGGAAGGGGTCCCGGGGATGACGCTGCCGGAGTTGGCGGCGTTCCTGCGGGAGGAGCTGGGGGCCTGCGCCGCGATGAATCTGGACGGCGGGGGGTCGACGGCGATGTGGGTCGATGACGAGATCGTGAACCGCCCGAGCGACGGGCCGGAGCGGAAGGTGGGGAACCACCTGGCCGTGGTCGCCGCGCGCGATTACCGCGGCTGCGATATCCGCGACAGAACGAAGCGCGATCAAAAGAAGAAGGACTGAGCCGATGAAAGTACTGGTCACCGGAGGGGCGGGCTTCATTGCCTCGCATGTTGTGGATGCGTATGTGGAGCGGGGACACGAGGTCACGGTCATCGACGACCTGAGCAGCGGGCGCCGCGAGAATGTGAACCCGGCGGCGGAGCTGATCGTGGCGGACCTCCGCGATCCGCAGACGGCGGCGCAGTTGCGCGGCCGCGGGTTCGCGCTGCTGAATCATCATGCGGCGCAGATCGACGTGCGGGTCTCGGTGGCCGATCCGGCGGCCGACGCGGAGCTGAACATCGTGGCCACGCTGCGGCTGTTCCAGACGCTGATCGACGACGGGGTGAAGAAGATCATTTTCGCCTCGAGCGGCGGCGCCGCGTACGGTGAGCCGCAGTACGCGCCGCAGGACGAGAATCATCCGGTCGCTCCGATCTCGCCGTACGGCTGCGCGAAGCTGGCCATCGACCAGTATCTCTATTACTTCCGCACGGTGCACCAGGTGCCGTCGGTGTCGCTGCGCTATGGGAATGTGTATGGGCCGCGGCAGCGGAAGGATGGGGAGGCGGGCGTCGTGGCGATCTTCGCCGGGGCGCTGCTGGACGGGCAGACGCCGCGGATCAACGGCACCGGGGAGCAGACCCGCGATTATGTGTTCGTGCACGATGTGGTGCGCGCGAACATGGCCGCGTCGGAGCTGCCGCTCGAAGGGATCTATAACGTCGGGACCGGCGTGGAGACGTCGGTGAACGAGCTGTACGAGCGGGTTCGCGAGGCCCTCGGCTCGGCGACGCCGGCGGAGCCGGCCCCGGCGAAGCCGGGGGAGCAGATGCGCAGCGTCCTCGACGCGACGAAGGTGCGCACGGCAGGGAATCTGCCGGAGTTCTGGAAGTTCGAGGAAGGGGTGAAGAAGACGGTGGAGTGGCTGAAGGAGCAGCAGCAGTAACGCTTTTACTCAACCCATGGAAGGGAGACCCGACCAGGGGGCCTCCGTCGGGCCGGCCCG
>DASPHC010000075.1:0-29427 GCA_035629865.1 Thermoanaerobaculia bacterium
GGGAAGATCTGCATGGCCCTGGACGTGGACCGCCGCCTGGACGGCACGAGCCTCCGTGGCGATCTGCTGTGGCTCACGGGGCGGGACGTCGAGATTGCCGAGGAGGACATCGCCGTGAGCCCGCGCATCGGGATCGACAACTCCGGGGACGCCGCGGCGTGGCCGCTGCGCTTCTTTCTGCGCGGGAATCGGCACGTGTCGGCGTATCGACTCAGTTCGTGATCTATGTCTGATCACTACCGCACGCTCGTCGCGCCGGTCGAGCTCCGGCACAAGATCGAGCGCTCGGAGTTCCTCGGTATCGCCTTTCCGGTGACGACCGAAGAGGCGTTCTTCGCGGAGCTGGAGCGGATCCAGAAACGGGACTTCGACGCGACGCATCACTGCTGGGCGTTCCGGCTCTTCGCCGAAGGCCGCTCCCGCAGCTCGGATGCCGGCGAGCCCTCGGGGACGGCGGGCAAGCCGATCCTCGCGGCGATCGAAGGGGCGGCGCTGCACGATGTGGGGGTGATCGTGGTGCGGTGGTACGGCGGGGTGAAGCTCGGGACCGGTGGGCTGTCGCGCGCCTATCGGGATACGGCGGCCGAGACGCTGCGGGGTGCACAGCCGCTCGATCGGTATGTTTATCAGCGGGTGGACGTGATCGTGCCGTTCGACGCGCTCGGGAACATCTATCGGCTCATTCACGCGCCGGATGTGCTGCTGGTGGAAGAGCGGTATGGCGAGCGGAACGAGTTTGCGTTCGACGTGAGGTTGTCGGCGGTGGAGGCGTTTCGGAAGCGGCTTACGGAGTTGCGGCTCGAGGTGCTGCCGTAGGCAGCAAAAGATCTGTAGGCCCGGCCTTTAGGCCGGGTACCACGCGCACCGCCAAGTGAGTCCGCGTAGCGGGCGACAGAAAAGACCAGCCGCACGTTTCTCGTCTGCCGCCCGCTACGCGGGCTCGCCTCCGTGGGCCCGCACGATACCCGCCCTGAAGGGCGGGCCTACAGATCTTTCGCCGCCTACGGCGGCGGTCTCTCCGGCGACGCCCTACTCCTCCGTCACCGTCGTCCTGGCGATCCTGTCGCCCGTGCGCGCCTTTCCGGCCACTACCAGAATCACCTCGATGAGGTTCCAGCCCGGGATGATCAGCGGGATGTTCCGGAGAATCGAGCGGCCGTAACCGCAGCCTTCACCCCTTGGGGTCACCAGCCGCAGCCCGAGGAGCTGTTTGCCGATGGAGCGTTTTCGGAAGCCGTCGCGGAGGAGCATGGCGATCATGAGGATCAGGAGGGCGGCCCACCAGACGAGCTGGATGCCCTTGGGGGAGGTCGTCCAGGTCATCGCGTAGCTCACCGCGGACGCCGGCAGGATGAGGAGGATGGCGATGGAGAGGGCGTCGACGAGGAAGGCCGCCACGCGGAGGAGCTTGGTCTGGGAACTGTCGTTCATGAAACCTCGGGCTGCGGATGCCGTACATTCATGTTGCACGTATCTGCAAGGACTCACAATGAACAGGCCGAACCGGACGCTTTATTTACTCGCCATCGTGCTCGTGGCCGCCGGCTGCGGGCGGATGGAAGGGCGCCGCGGCCGCGCCGCGGACGGCCCGAAGGTGACGATCTCGCGGAGCTGGCCGGCGGCGGAGATCGACCACCTGCGGGTGTTCGAGATCGACGGCAGCATCACCGTCAACGCCGAGGCGACCGATACGATCACTCTCGTCGCCACTGCGCAGGGAGACCTGGAGCGGAAGAAGGGTGCCGAGAATGAGGGCCTGTTCGAGACGAGGCTAGACGGAGACACGCTCCGCATCGGGCGCAAAGAGCACCGCCGCAAGGGCTGGACCTTCCCGATCCTCTTCGGCCGCAACGACATGCGCATTCATTACGTGCTCAAGGTCCCGACGACCCTGACGCTCGACGTCAGCACGATCAACGGCCGGATCACCACCCGCGGCGGCGAAGCGGAGACGGAGGCGTCGACGGTGAACGGCACGATCGACATCGAGACCGCCGGCACGAAGGAGCTGCAGGCGACGACTGTGAACGGCCGCGTCAAAGCACGGTTCACCCGCGACTTCCAGGGTGCGAGGTTCAAGACCGTGAACGGCGGCGTGGAGGCGTTCCTCCCGCAGAATGCGTCGTTCAACGTCGACCTCTCGCAGGTCAACGGCGACTTCGAGGCTTCGTTCCCGCTGAACATCCACTCCAATCCCGGCAGCCGCCGGGTGTCGGGCGAGGTGAACGGCGGACAGCACGAGCTGAAGATCGTGACGGTGAACGGTGACGTGGAGCTTGCGCGGCTGAACGGCACACTCTAGTCTCCCGGCGTGACTCGGCGACGGGTTCCTCAGCGTTCCTCGGGCTCGTCGGGTTTCTCTCGAGCCGGCGTTCTCGCGTGCGGGCTGTTCGTGGTGCTAGCGCTTGCCGCAATCGCTCCGGTCCGTAACTACGACCTCTTCTGGCATCTCGCTACCGGTCGGTGGATCACGGAACATCGCGCGCTGCCGCAGGTCGACCCGTTCGCGGTCGCGAGCGACAGGCGGGAGTGGGTCAACGGCGAGTGGCTGTATCAGGTCGCCGCGCACGCGCTCGAGGAGCGGGTGGGGCTGAAGGGGCTGTCGGTCGCGCGCGGGTTGATGGCCGCGCTCATCTTAACGCTCGCGTTCCTCTTCTCCCGAAGAACGCCTGAGCCAGGCGGCAAAGGCTCGAAAGCGCCGGATGAGGCGCCGGACGGCAGTGCGCTGCTCGCCACCGCCGTGGCCTTCGCCGGAGCGATGGCGACGTTCGACTTTCGCCCCTCCTCCCTGGCCCTGCTGTTCGTCGTGCTGGCGATCGCCTCCCGCTCGACGATCGCACATGCGGTGATCTCGCTGCTCTGGATCAACATCCATCCCTCGGCGCTGCTCGCACCCGGCATCGCGGCCCTGACGACGCGCCGCGTGCTGCCGGTGGTCGCGAGCGCGGCGGCGCTGCTGATCAACCCGCACGGGTGGCGAGCCATCCTGGCGCCGCTGCAGCTGATGTCGTTCGTGCAGAGCGGGGCGTTCGTGAACGCGGAGTGGCTGCCGAGCGGCATCGCGCGGTTCCCTCTCCTCTATCTATCAATCGCGGCCGGCGCGATCGCGTTCCTCTTCAAGCGCGACGAGTGGTGGCGCCCGGTCCTGTTCGCGTTCTTCGCTTACCTGGCGGTGAGGCACGTGCGGAACCAGGGGCTGTTCTTCGCCGCCTTCCCGCTGCTGGTCGCGCCGTCGTTGCCGCGCATCCGCAACGTCATCGCCTACACCGGCGCGGCGCTCGCGATCATCTTCATCGCGGTGACCGCCGATCACCGGCTCGGCGTCGCTCCGGAGCGGTTCCCGATCCGGGCGATCGCACGGCTCGATGCGACGGGATTCGAGGGGCACATCTATAACCCCGACCAATTCGGCGGACTCGTGATTTACACGTTCTATCCGGAACGGCGAGCCCTCACCGACGGACGCAACGAGCTCTATCGCGAGTTCATCCCCGAATACGCACGAGCCCGCGGCGACCAGCGCGCCTGGCGTGTGCTGCTGAAAAAGTACCGGATCGATCTCGCCGTCGACGAATACCGCGCGCCGCTTCAGGTCGTCGACGCCGTCACCCGCCAGCAGCGCGCGATGCCGGCCTCACTCGCCTACTGGCCGCGAAGAGACTGGGCATTGATCGCATACGACAGTGCAGGGATGGTCTTCGCACGGCGGGCGGCGTATCCGCCGGAAGAGATTGCGAAGTGGGAGCTAAGGGAAGTTCCCGACGCGAAAGCACCCGGACAACCGACAACTGAGAACCGATAACTACTTCAGTTCACCATTTCGTGAGGGCTCGAGTAATGGAGCTCCTCTTCGGGCCAGCGGTGCTGGAGGACGCGGTCGAAGTGCGGCTGGACGATGCGCTCGTAGCGCGCTTCGAAACCGGGGAACAGGTCGAGGACGGCCTTGCGGGCACAGTCGACGAGGCAGCGGGCCTCGCGATGCGACACCGTGCGGTCGCTGCTGATCAGGTTCAGCGTGAGCTCGACGATCATACGAACACGGCGGAGGCGGCGGCGCTCGAAGAACGCGGAGCTTGGCTCCGTTTGCGACTCGTATTCGAATTTTGGCATCGTCTGTTCAGCGGCTCAAACCGGGGGTGCAGGAGGAGCATTCCAGCGCCGCGGTAACAAGTCGCTGAGGAATCGATGTTCGACGGATGAACGATCCCGCGGCCGTGCCGGTTACGCGTGCTCCCGGTCGCCTTCGGCCCAGATCTCTTCCGCCAGGGTCGGCTCGACGCGCGAGTCGTAATAACGAATCGCGGTGCGCGACACGGCGTAGACGGCCGCGTAGTTCAGCGCGCCTCCGGAAATGACGCCGACGAACGGGATCACTTTGGCCAGACGGTCGCGCAGGATCCGGGTCCCGATCTTCTCGAAGATCACTCCCCCTTCGATCGTCACGGCGCCGATCATCGCGGCGATGCTGCCCTTGCCGACACCGACGCCGGAGCCGAACGCGACACAGGCCACGGCCTCGTTGAAACGCTCGCGCGACGTCGGCTCGTGGCCGTAGATCGTGGCGATGCCGAGGATCAGCCGGAACTGCTGGTAGACCAGATAGGCGAGATCGGCCCCGAGCGTGCCGAGGGCGGCGATGCCGAGCGGCAGACCGGTCACCGCGCCGGCCGCGGCGCAGCGGATGGCGGTGCGGCGGGCCAGCAGGCGGGCATGCTGCACCGGCTGAAAGTCGGGCGCGCTCGCGCGCAGCTCCTCGACCTCCTTGCGCAGCTTCTCCGTGTCGATCTCCTCGAACATGGCGCGGAAGAGCTCCTCGAGCACCACGTCGGCGCGTCGTTTCATCTCTTTCGCTCTGCTCATGGTGGTCTCGAAAATTGTACGGGTCGTGACCTGCGGAAGCTCGAGTGCCGGTGCAAAGTTCATGTGAAGGTCAGTCGGACGATTTACTGTCGCTCTTGGTCGATGTCGCTGCGGAAGAATCGGATTTCGTTTCGCTGCTCTTGCTCTCGGCCTTGGATGACTCGCCTTTTGAATCGCCCTTGGACGAGTCGCCTTTGGAGGACTCGCCTTTCGACGAATCACCCTTGGACGAGTCACCCTTCGACGAGTCGCTCTTCGAAGAGGGCGAGGCGTAGTCGGTCTTGTAGAAGCCGGAGCCTTTGAACTGGATGGCGGGCGAGGAGTGCAGCTTCTTCATCTCGCCGCCGCATTTCGCGCATTGCGTGAGCGGAGCGTCGGAGAAGCTCTGGATGACCTCCTCACGGCCGTTGCACGCTTTGCATTGATATTCGTAGATCGGCATGTCAGTAGTGAGAACGCGCGGCGGTTGAGGCCGATTTCAAGAACCAAGCCTCCCGAGGCGCGAATTGCTCGTTTCCTCGGCGGCGATGACTTTCCCGTCGCGGAAGTAGACGGCCGCGAGCTCTCCGGTTCGCGTGCGGTAGTACCACGCCTCGAAGGTCGTGCCGGCGCGGCGGTTCTTGATCGTCCAGCCGGGGATCGGCTTGCCGAGGACGCCGGCGACCTGGCGGTGCGACATCCCTTTGGAGAGCGCCAGGAGCTTCTCCCGCGTCACCGCCAGGCGGGCGGCCGCCATGGCCAGACCGCGGCGGGCGTGCTCGCTGTCCGGATGGTGGGCGAGGACGGCGCGGTAGAAGCGGATGGCGTCCTGATACCGGCCGGCGCCGGCGAGGTCGTCCGCGAACTCGAGCTGCAGGCGCTGCCATACCTCGCGGGCGCGGCCGTGGTTCGGGTGCCGCTGGACGAAGGCGCGGACGGAGTCGGCATAGACCTGTTTATGGTCGGGCGAGGCGTCGGCGGCAACGGCCGCCGGTTTGGTGCGCAGCACGTCGCGCCACTCCGTTTGATGGTCCGGGGGCGGCTCACTGTGGCAGGCGGCTGCTGCGAGGAGCGCCAGACCCGCGAAAACATAGGGGAAAACTCGCATTCAGGCCCAAGGTAACACGGGGTTGGCTTCCTTGACACCGTAAGAGAGCGAAGCTGATAATCGCCACTCCTTTGAACGTCCGTTCAAAGGGGGTCAAGTAGCAGCAACCGGAGGATTTATGGCCGTGAGGGGCGAGGAAGTCGCGGGCTCGATCGATGCCCAGGTCCGCGAGTCGGTCGAGAGGATGGTGGCCGAGATCCGTTCGTCCATCGAAGATGTCCGTGTTGTCGTCGACTCTCAGCTCAAGGCGGCCCTGCAGAGCGTACAGGCGGATGTGAACTCCATTTCCTTCCTCCCGCAGATCCGCAAGTCGGTCGCGGAGCTGGAGGAAACACTGGCCGCGGAGCGGCCCGCCGCGGCACCGGCAGGCTCCGGCGCGGGCCGCGTCAAGGCGGCGGTGCAGGCCATCGAGCGCGGCAAGTCGCAGGTCGACGTCCTCAATGCGCTGCTCGAACAGTGTCTCGACTTCGGCTCCCGCGCCGCGCTGCTGATCCTGCGCGGCGAGACGTTCAGCGGCTGGAAGGGCGTCGGCTTCTCCACCCACGGCGGCAACGACGAGATGGTCAAGCGCTTCAACGCCGCGCCCGGTCTGATCCCCGAGCTCGACCGCGTCCTGCGCGACGAGCAGGTCGTCGCCTGGGACGGGAACAACGTCGCCACGCGCCTCGGCGTCTCCGGCTCGGAGAGCGCGGTGCTCGTGCCGATGGTGATCAAGGACAAGGTCGCCGCCGCGGTCTACGTCGATGCCGTCGGTGACGACGTCGCCAAGCTCGACCAGGCGTCGATCGAGCTGCTGGTCTTCACCACCGGGCTGCTGGTCGACACGCTGGCCATCCGCAAGAAGATCCCGTCGCCGAGCCTGAGCGACTCGGGTACCGCCGCTGCCCCGCCGGCAGCCGCCCGTCCCGCGGCTCCGTCCCCCGCACCGGCTCCGGCTGCTGCTCCGGCACCGGCTCCCGCGCGGCCTGCCGCACCCCCGGCCCCGGCGCCACCTCCCGCACGTCTCAATCCGACGTTCGAGCAGCCGGTCCCGCTGAAGACCGACGCCGGTACGGTGGCGATCAACGCGGCCCAGCTCCGCGAGATGATGGCCAGCCAGCGTCCGAGCTTCAACGTCCCGTCGGCCGACGATTTCAGCAGCAGCGGCACCTCGCGCCCCGCTCCCGAACCGCCGAAACCGGCGGCACCGGCACCGCCGCCTGCCGCACCCCCGGCCGCTCCGCCGATGGCGAGCGAAGACCGCCCCTCGACGCAGTACATCCCCCCGGCCGGGCTGAACCGAAGCAATGCCGCCGGCGCCTCGAACGAGGACGCCAAGAAGCACGACGAAGCCCGCCGCTTCGCCCGCCTGCTCGTGTCCGAGATCAAGCTCTACAACGAGTCGAAGGTGGAGCAGGGGCGCAAGAACAACGACCTCTACGAGCGCCTGAAGGAAGACATCGACCGCAGCCGCCAGATGTACGACGAGCGCATCGCCGACGAAGTGCGGAAGGTGTCGAATTACTTCTACGACGAGCTGGTGAGGATCCTCGCGGACGGGCGGGCCGACGCACTCGGGCTGTAACGGAGCGCCGACGTTCCGTCGGCCGGTCCGCCGGCATTCTGCCGGCAGGCTCTCGGGACGCCTTTCCGCACACTGCCGACCGAAGGTCGGCGGACCGGCCGGTCGAAGACCGGCGCTCCGTAGGTATCCGGCACAATCCACGCACTAGGCTGCCACGTGCTGCGCGGCCGTAAGTGGCTTCTGATCGCTGTTTCTCTCCTTCTGGTCGTGGGAATCGCTACGACAATACTCGTTCTGCGTAACCGGCCGGACGCTGTCGAGGACGAAGAAGAGGAAGGGGTCGAGGCGGCGAAGGCGGCGGCGGAAGAGGCGCCGCCGGATCTGCAGAAGCTGCGGGACAGTTACAAAGCCGGTATCGACGCCGTCGGGAAGAAGGACGGGCCGGCGGCGGTCAGGCACCTCTCCTCCTTCACGTTCGGCCCGCGCGCCGTCGAGGAGTACCGGCTCTACTACCTCGCCAACGCCTACCAGCTCGCCGGCAACTCCGGGGCCGCACGGCAGACGCTGGCGAAGCTCTGGCGGCGCTCGCCGCGCCTCGTCCACGCGCACGACGTGGCGTCCAAGCTCGCCAAACTCTATGCCGAGAACGGCGACGCGACGCGGACCGCCGACGTCTATGCCGCGCTCGCACGGCGCGAGGGAACGCCCCGGGAGGTCATCGCCTCGGCGCGCTGGAACGCGATCCTGAGCCGGCTGCAGGGGGGCGACGTCGGGGCAGCGCTCTACCAGGCCCGCAACATGTTCATCTACAACCCACGCTCCGAGCATGCCCCCGACGCGGCCGCCCTCATCCGGGCGCTGCTCGAGCTCCCCCAGAACGCGCCGATTCCGCTCACTCCCAGCGAGCGTGTCGACCGCGCCATCGCGCTCATGCAGTCGGAGGACTCGCAGACCGCGCTCGAGGAACTGACCGCGCTCGAGCCGCGCGCGCCGCAATTGCGCGATGCCATCCGTCTGCAGCGCGGCGTCGCCCTCAGCCGCCTCAAACGCTACGAGGAGTCGAACAAAGTCCTGGAGCCGCTCACCTCCGGCTACTACAAATACGCCATCCCCGCCCTCCGCCAGGCGGCGCGGAACTACGCGGTCCTCGCCTCCGCGATCAACCCGATCACCGAGAAGACGGTCAAGGAGCGGAAGCAGGTCGGGACGGTCAAGCAGAAGGTCGGCAAGGGAAAGAAGCGCCGCACCGTCACGAAGCCGAAATACCAGACGGTCTTCCGGAAGGTAAAGCTCGTCGACCTGCCGAAGAAGCAGAAGAAGGACGAGTACGAGCGGCTGGCCAGCGAGCGGCTGAAGGACATCCTGCAGATCGAGCAGATCGACCCTCGGATGCGTCTGGACGTGCTGAACGCCCTCGCCGCGCGAGCGCAGTCGAAGAATCAGGATCCCTACCTCCAGGAGCTGGTCCCGCAGATCGTCAAGCTCGACTCCCTGGCCGACCCGGCGCTGCAGCACTTCTGGGACAAAGGGTGGGCGGCCTACTCCCGCGGCGATCTCGGCACCGCCCGCAAGCTGTTCCGCTTCATCGCCGACACCTACACGCATCCGAACGTGAGGCGGCAGTCCGAGTACTGGTTCGCGCGCTCCATCGAGCGGCAGGGGCAGAAGGAAGAGGCGGCGGCGATCTATCAGAAGCTCGCCTCGGCGCCGTACGAGGATCTCTACGCGCTCCACTCGGTCAGCCGCGGTGCGAAACCGAACGACGCGAAGGGTCCGAATCCCTTGAAAAAGGAAGGCGATGACTGGCGCGAGCTGGCCGAGAAGCAGATGCCGCAGGAGCTGCAGCTCGCGTACGAGCTCACCGCGCTTTCGGCAATGAAGGAGGCTTCTCTCGAACTGCGCCAGAACTCGCGGCCGGAGAACACCCGCTTCGCCGAAGCACTGATGGCGGACGTCCATCACACGGCGGGGAACGAGATCGCGATGTACCGCTCCCTCCGCAAAGCATGGCCGCAACTGGCGACGGTGGAGCAGGACTCGGTGCCGGTCTACTTCATCCGGATGTATTACCCGATCAAGTACGGAGAGGAGATCGAAAAGCACGCGAAGACGCGCAAGCTCGACCCGAACCTCGTCCGCGGGCTGATTCTGCAGGAGAGTTATTACAACCGCAAAGCGAAATCGCGCGTCGGCGCGACGGGGCTGATGCAGCTCATGCCGCCGACGGCCAAAGAGCATGCCCGGCGGATGCGCATCTCCTTCGCCGTCTCCCGTCTCGAAGATCCCGACGTGAACGTCCGCCTCGGCACGTACCACCTCCGGATGCTCGTCGACATGTTCCGCGGCAACACCTATCTCGCCGTCGCCTCCTACAACGCCGGCCAGGGCAACGTCTTGAAATGGCGCCGCGCCGCCCCGAAAAAGCCGATCGACGAGATGCTCGAGTCGATCCCGTTCCCGGAGACGAGGAACTACGTGAAGAGGGTGACGATGCTGAGAAGCGCGTACTCACGGTTGACGTCGTAAACGGAATCGGAGCGCCGGTCTTCGACCGGCCGGTCCGCCGACCTTCGGTCGGCAGTCTCTCGAGGAGCGTTCTCACACTCACACTGCCGGCTGAAAGCCGGCGGACCGGCCGGTCGAAGACCGGCGCTCCGTTAGACCCGTTAGACCGACGACTTCATCCCTTCCACTTGATCGTGCAGCCGAACGCTCTCGTCTCGGCCGTAGCCACGTCCCGCCCGCCCATCAGGGCGTCCAGGGCGTTCGTGAGGCCGGTCGTCTTGCGCTCGCCCGGCTTCGCCGAGTCGTCGATGTAGCCGCGGTAGCGGAGCACACCGTCGCCGTCGACGAGGTAGACGTGCGGGGTGACGCGGGCGCCGTAGGCGCGGGCGATGCTGCTGTCGCCGTCCTTCAGGTACGGGAATGAGTACTCCTTCTCGTCCGCGCGGGCCTTCATGTTCGCCAGCGTCTCCTCGGCGAACTTCGCATCGTCGTTCGGGTTGACCGCGTAGAACGTCACGCCGCGGTGCTGGTACTTGTTGGCCAGCTCGATGATGCGCGGCTCGAACGCCTTCGCGAACGGGCACTGGTTGCAGGTGAAGACCACCACCTTCAGCTTCCCGTCGGCCGGCTTCATCGCCACGGTCTTGCCGTCGATCGCGTTCACCAGCGAAAACGCCGGCGCCTTGGTACCGACCGCCAGCTCGTTGGCGCAGGCCACCGCGGCCACCATCAACGTCATCAGGGTCACAGCAAACCACTTCTTCATCGAGTCCTCCTCAGAATGTCGCGCAACCGCGCGGTCAATTTCTCCCGGTCGATGCGGCCCTGGTGGCGATACAGCTCCTTTCCCTTCGCGTCGTAAACGATCGTGATCGGGATCTCGCCGTTGAAATCGAGCTGGTCGCCGAGGGCATCGGCATTGCCGGTGTAATAGATGTTGGGAAAGACGATCTTCTGCCTGTCGAGAAACGACGCCGTCTGGGCCTGTTTCGCGTCGGGAATCATGTCGTCGAGCGACACGCCGGCCATGCCGACCTCGGGGCCGAACGACGCGTCGATCGCACGGAGGTCCGGCATCTCCTCCACACACGGCACGCACCACATCGCCCAGACGTTGAGCACGCGGATCTTCGCCTTCGGCGAGAAGACGCCCGCGATCTGCGCCGGCTCTTTCAGAGGACGCAGGTCGGCCGCCAGCACCGGCAAGGCCAGCGCGCTAAGGAATGAAGCCGCGAATCGTACGAACTTTCGCATCGGGGCGATCCACCTTCACTTCCACCGTCCGGTAGGCCTGGTCTTTCGTCGAGCTCTCTGTGTGATAGCTCAGGAGATATTGAGAACGGAGGTCCTTCTCCAGCGCCAGATAAGTCTCCGGGAGCTGCTTGGTATTGCGGATCATGTACGCCACACCACCCGTCTCCGCCGCGAGCATCCGCATCTTCCCCGGTCCGCCGATCATCCCCGGCCCGAACCCCATGCCGATGCCGATGAAGTAGAGCGGCACCCGCGCCGCGCGTGCGTACGTCAGCATGTCGTCCGCCGAAAGGCGTGAGGTCGTGTCGTCGCCGTCGGTGATGATGATCAGCGCCTTGCGACCCTGGACGTTGCGGAAGCGATAGAGCCCGGTGACGATCGCGTCGTGCAGCGACGTGCCGCCGCCGGGAGGCGGGACTGCCTTCACCTGCGCCTCGAGCGTGGTGATGTCGGAGACGAACGGTGCGCTCCGTGCCGCCTCGGACGCGAAGCCGGCCATGAACGCGCGGTCGTTCTTCTTGATGATGCTGCGGAAGAACGCCGAGGCGGCCTCCCGCGCGTCGTCCATCCGCTTTTCCATGCTCCCCGAGTGGTCCAGCATCACGCCGAGATGCAGCGGCAGGTTCGCCGCGAAATTGAAGCTGGAGATCTTCTGTGGTTTGTTGTTCTCGAAGATCGTGAAATTGCGCTCCTCCAGATTCGGCACCGGCACGCCGCCCTTGTCCGTCACCGACACCGGCAGCTCGACGAGGTTCACCTCGATCTGCTCGATGTAGCGGTCGCCGGTCAGGAAGAGCAGGTCGGCCGCCTCGTAGCCCGTCTCGTCGATCGCCGAAGCGCGGACGAACTCCAGTCCCGCCAGGCGAGCGGTCGGAATCGACCAGGCGTACGGCGGCCGGGTCCACTCGTGCAGCTTCTTGTCGCCACCGTAGAGGATGACCGACTTGATGTTCGTTCCCTTCTGGTTCTGCAGGCTGAGCTTGAAGTGCGTGACGCCGTCCGGCGTAGTGGTGCGGGTGATCTTCAGCTCCAGCGGCGTCTCGCGCTCGTTCACCACGAAGGCGTCGGCATCGACGTAGCGGTTCCGGTCGTCGTAGCCGACGGCGCGCACCTCGACCCGTTTCGGCAGCTTGCCGAGATCGAGCTCCGCCTCATACGGCGGCGCGTTGCGGGCCATGACTTTCTTCCCTTCGACCCAGAACTCGACGCGCTTCACCGGCGGGAGGACGTCGACGCTGACGATGAAGAGGTTCGGCGCGACGTCGCGGCGCGGCGGGCGGATCCGGACCGCGCCGGTGGTCTCCGGCACGACTCCCTCGGCCAGAAACGCCTCTGCGCCGTCGTCGGCGCTGGCGACGTACGGCTTGTCCGTCTTCACGATCGGGAACTTCGAGGTCGTCTTGGCGATGATCAGCGGCGGCGCGTCCTCGACCGGGAAGAGAAGGCGTACTTCGATCTCCGCCTCGCCGGGTGCAAATGTCTGGATCGCCGTCACTTCCCGCGACATGTCGGGCGGCACGGAGTAGCGGAAGTTGCGGAGGACCTGGCCGTCCTGCATGAACGACCCCTGCAGGAAGAACGGTGTCTCATCCGAGGCCTCGGGGGGCTTGGCGAAGCGGAACGAGATCCGCGTCACGACGCCGGTGTCGTTGTCGCCGAGGGGCTCGAGGGCGATGGAGATCGGGCTCGCCTCGGCCGGGGGCGGAGCGTCTTGCGCCACCGCAACTGTCGAGACTGCAAGCAGAAACAGCACCGGGAGAGCTCTGGTCATGACGTGGAGTGCCAGCATACGGCACTCGTTTTCCAGGATGGTTGCAAAACGCCAAAGGTTCCAGAGACCAGGGGACGACGGGGGGCCTCCGGCGGGCGGGCCCGGCCCGCAGCGTTGGTTGCCCAAGGCTGAACGCGCGCGTGTCGCACGGAACATGGTCCAGGCAAAAACAGACGCTGCGGGCCGGGCCCGCCCGCCGGAGGCCCTCCGTCGTCCCCCGTCCCGGCGAATGTCGATAGAATCTGGCGCTCGACATGACCCTCCGGTATCGCGCAGTGCTGTTCGACCTCGACGGAACCCTCGTCGACTCGTACGTCGCGCTGACCGACGCCGTGAATCACGCCCGGCAGACCGAAGGGCTGGCCGGGCTCAGCTCCGACCACATCCGGGAGCTCGTCGGCGACGGCGTCGAGAAGCTCCTCCAGCGGGCCTTCGAGCGCACCGACATCTCCCGAACCGTCATCGACGCCTTCGAGGCGCGGTACGACGAGGTCTGCTGCGCCGGCTCCCGCGTCCTGGCCGACGTCGAGGCCACCCTCGGCGAGCTTGCGGCGCTCGGCATCGAGATGGCCGTCTGCACGAACAAGCCGACGGTCTTCTCCAAGAAGATCCTCGACTTCCTCGAGCTCTCCCACTACTTCCGCGCCATCGTCGGTCCCGACATGGCAGGGGCGCGGAAACCGGATGCGCAACATCTTGCCTATACCCTGCGGGCCGTGCAGTGCAGCGACGACGAGGCCCTGTTCGTCGGCGACATGCCGATCGACGTCCGCGCCGCCCGCAACAGCGGCATCGACGTCGCCGTCGTCGCCACCGGCTCCTCCTCGCGCGAGCAGCTCACCGCCTCCGAGCCCGATCACTTTCTGGAGCGCTTCTCCGATCTGCTGAAGATCGTGCGGAGAGAGGCGGCCTAGGGTGTCGAAAGCGCAGGCGAAGGCCAAGTACCGTTTCGTCTTCTTCGACGTCGACTCCACCCTCGTCACCATCGAAGGGATCGACGTCCTTGCGGACGGCAATCCCGAGATCGTCCGCCTCACCGACGCGGCGATGAACGGGGAGATCCCGCTCGATGAGGTGTACGGCCGGCGGCTGGAGATCATCCGGCCCACCCGCGCCGCCGTCGAGGAGCTCGGCGTGCGCTACACCGAGTCGCTGGTCGACGGCGCCGAGGAGACCATCGCGGCGTTGAAAGCGGCCGGCGCGGACGTCCACCTCGTCACCGCCGGCATCGCCCAGGCCATCCTGCCGCTCGCCACGAAGCTCGGCATCGCCCCGCGCGCCGTCCACGCGGTGGCGCTCGAATTCGACGACCAGGGGAACTATCGCGACTTCGACCGCCACTCGCTCCTTACCCGCAACGGCGGCAAGGAACTGGTCGTCCACGCCCTCCTCGCCCGCGCCAAAGGGAACAGCGCCTTCATCGGCGACGGCGTCAGCGACCTGGAGACCAAACCGGTGGTCAGCCTCTTCGTCGGATTCGGAGGAGTTCACACGCGGAGCCGGGTGAAGGAGAATGCAGAGGTGTACGTCGACGAGCCGACGCTGAAGGCCGTGCTGCCGTACCTTCTTGAGCTGTAAGCGAACCAACGAACGCACCATGACCGAAACCGCCAAACACTTCGTCCCCGGCCCCACCTGGGTCCGCCCCGAGCTCCTGCAGGAGCTGACCAAGCCGATGATCGGCCACCGAAGCGCCGAGTTCCGCGATCTCTTCCGCGGCATCAACGCCGACCTGAAGACGCTCTTCAAGACCCGGCAGAGCACTTTCGTCATGACCTGCTCCGGGACCGGCGTCATGCAGGCCGCGCTCGAGAACTGCGTTGCCCGGCGCGTGCTCGTCACCACCTGCGGCGCCTTCTCCGAGCGCTGGTACAACATCGCCGAATCGCTCGGCTACGAAGTCGACCGCCTCGACGCCGGCTGGGGCAGCGCCGTCGACCCCGACGAACTCGCCAACCACCTGGCCCGCCACCACCGCGCGCACTACGACGCCGTCACCATCACCCACAACGAGACCTCCACCGGCATCACCAACGACGTTGCCGCCCTCGCGGCGGTCGTGCGCGAAGAAGCCCCCGAGGCTCTCGTCCTCGTCGACGCCGTTTCCTCCCTCGGCGGGATCCCGGTCGAATTCGACGCCTGGGGCGCCGACATCTGCCTCGCCAGCACCCAAAAATGCATCGCCCTCCCGCCGGGCATCACCGTCGTCGCCCTCTCCGACCAGGGTCTCGCCCGCGCGAAGAAGCACCCCTACCGCGGCACCTACTTCGACTTCGTCTCCTACAAAGAAAAAGCGGACGACGACAGCGTCCCCTCGACCCCCTCGGTCCCCCACTTCTACGCCCTCGCGGCGCAGCTCGACCACATCCTCCGCGTCGAGGGCCTCGAGGCCCGTTTCGAGCGCCACCGCCGGATGCGCGAGATCACCCACCAGCGCACCTCCCGCTACGCCAAACTCGCCTCCGACCCCACCCATGCCTCGGCGACCGTGACCACCCTCGCCCCCATCGCCCCTCCCGACGCCATCCGCACCGAGATGAAAGCCCGCGGCTACAACCTCGGCGGCGGCTACGGCCAATGGAAAGACACCACCTTCCGCATCGGCCACATGGGCGACATCCCCATCGCGGATCTGGAAGCGATGCTGGATGTGCTGGATCAGGTAGCGCGAGGGTGAAAAGTTGTTGTCGGTTGTCAGTTGTCGGTTATCTGCGCTGCAGCGGGCTGACGGGACGTCCTTCGCAAGCTTTCCGTAAGCCGCGGAGCGGCGAAAGAATGTAGCCCAAGGGCGTTAAGCAGAACGCCGTCAAGAAGACCAACACTCTTTGCTGCCGTAGGCAGCTAAAGATCTGTAGGCCCGGCCTTTAGGCCGGGTTGAGGTGTCGATGGATCTTCAAGCCCGCGTAGCGGGCGACAGACGAGAAACGTGCGGAACGTCTTTTCTGTCGCCCGCTACGCGGACTCACCTGGCGGGTCCGACTGTACCCGGCCTAAAGGCCGGGCCTACAGTTCTTTAGCTGCCTACGGCAGCAGAAAGGCGTGTTGGGATCTGCGTTTCCGCGGCTTCCCACCCATCGCTTCCATCTTTACCGGTAGGGGAATCGTCTGCCGCAACCCTCCTTAAGTAACCCCACAATTCATACCTTCAGGAGGAAGCGGTCCATGACAGCTCGAGTGTCGTTCCGAATCATCCTCATCGTCCCGTTGCTCCTGTTTGCGGCGGCTCCGCTCCTCGCACAGACAAGTAGGCCGGCCGAAGGCGTTGAGGCAGGTTCCACCATGCCGGCCGGACAGTGGGGGCCGGTCTTCCCGTGGCCGGTCGTGGCCATCCACACGCATGTGCTGCCGGATGGCCGCGTGGCCAGCTGGGAGCGGAAAGACTCGGTGCTGACGACCGAGACGTGGCTCTGGAACCCGAAGGCGCCGGCCAACTTCACGAAGGTCATGAACCCGTACGCCAGCGTCTTCTGCAGCGGCCACACCTACCTTCCGAACGGCAGGCTCCTGGTCGCCGGCGGACACCACTTCGACGACGGCGACGGCGAGAAGACGGTCACGTTCTTCAACGGAACGGCGTGGACCAAGGGGCCGGACATGAATGGCGGCCGCTGGTATCCGACGACGCTGGCCTTGCGAAACGGCGACGTGGTCGTCGTGGGCGGCTCCCAGGCAGGCCAACAGGAGGCGGTCCCGAACCCCCTGCCGCAGGTCTGGCAGACGGCCACCTCGACGTGGCGCAATCTCACCGGCGCGATCCGTTCGGTACCGCTCTACCCATTGCTGCTGCTCGCACCCGACGGCCGGGTCGCCATGGTGGGACCGAACCCGGAAACCGCCTTTCTCAACACGGCGGGTGCCGGCAGCTGGGCGCCGGGTCCGCTGGCGTCCGGCGGCTTCCGTGACTACGGCTCGGCGGTGGAGTACGAGCCGGGAAAGATCCTGCTCGTCGGCGGAGGTGCGCCGACCGCCACGGCCGAGATCCTCGACCTGAACGTCGCGAGCCCGAAATGGGTGCCGACCGGCAGTATGAAATTTGCGCGGCGCCAGCTCAACGCGACGATCCTTCCGGACGGTAGGGTGCTCGTCACCGGCGGGTCGTCGGCGCCGGGGTTCAACAACGCCGACGGCGCCGTCCTGGAATCGGAGATCTGGAATCCCGCCACCGGTAAGTGGACGACCATGGCAGCGCAGAGGCAACGGCGCCTGTACCATTCGACGGCCGTGCTATTGCCCGACGGCCGCGTGCTGTCGGCCGGGGGAGGCATGCCGCCGAGCCCTCAGGGAGGGGACGCGGATCACCGCAACGCGCAGATCTATTCGCCGCCCTATCTCTTCCGCGGTGCGCGCCCGATCATCGCCTCCGCTCCCGCGAGCGTCACGTTCGGCCAGACGTTCACGATCCAGACGCCAAATGCGTCGAGCATCCGGTGGGTCACGCTGGTCCGCCTTTCCTCGGTCACGCACGCGTTCAATCAGAGCCAGAGATTCAACCGCCTCACCCCCACCCTCGGCATCCGCGACGTGACGGTCAAGGCACCGGCGCGAGCCGCCTGCCCGCCGGGGCCGTATCTCCTCTTCCTCCTGAACAACCTCGGCGTACCGTCCGAGGGGAAGGTCATCTTCATCAAATGATCGCCGCGGTCTTCATGGCGGCCTGGCTGCACGCCACGGCCGCCACGGAGCTCCCTCCGGTCACCGCCCAGCGGATCGAGCTGGCCGGCCCGATCCCCGACGTGGAGGTCGTCGACCACGAGGGGCAAAAGCACCGTTTCTACACCGATCTGGTACGCGGGAAGACCGTCGTGGTAAACGCGATCTACACCCGCTGCACAAACGTCTGTCCCCTCCTGGGGCACTCCTTCCGCGAGCTCCAGACAGCGCTCGGTGACCGCCTCGGCGACGACGTCCACCTCATTTCCATCTCCCGCGACCCGGAAAACGACACCCCCGAAACCCTCGCCGCATGGCGCCGCCGTTTCGAGGGGAAGCCGGGATGGACCTTCGTCACCGGAGAGAAAAAGGCGATCGACGCCGTGCTGGAGCTCCTGACCGGCGACCCCTCCTACCTCGGCGGCCACTCCGCCATCGCACTCTTCGGCGACGACGCCACCGGCATCTGGCTCCGCGACTACGGCGCCGCCGAGCCGGAACGCTACCAGCACCTGCTCAGGTACCTCGCCGAGACGCGCTCCGCGCAAGCGGTAGAGCCACCTTAGGGTGAAGGGAGCAGCAACACACCATTAGAATCCACGCCGCATGCACAAAGTCCTCGTCACCGACACGATTGCCGAATCCGGCCTCGACATCCTCCGTGCGGCGGACGACGTCGACCTCGACTACCGCCCCGGGCTCAAAGGCGAGGAGCTTCTCCGGGCCGTCGCCGAATCCGACGCCCTGATGACCCGCAGCGGCACCGCCGTCACCCCCGAGCTGGTCAACGCCGGCACCCGTCTGCGCATCGTCGGCCGGGCCGGCGTCGGCCTGGACAACGTCGACGTCGACGCCGCCACCGAGCGCGGAATCCTGGTCATCAACGCCCCGACCGCCAACATCATGTCGGCCACGGAGCACACCATGGCCATGCTGCTGGCACTCTGCCGCAACATCCCCGAAGCCCATGCGAGCGTCAAACGGGGAGAGTGGACGCGCTCCAAATTCATGGGGACGGAGCTCGACGGCAAGACCCTCGGCGTGGTCGGTCTCGGCCGCATCGGCTCCCGCGTCACCATCCGCGCACGCGGCTTCGGCATGCGCGTCATCGCCTACGACCCCTACATCGCCGACTCCGCCTACGACAAAGTCGGCGCCGCCAAAGTCTCCTTCGACCAGTTGCTCGAGCAGGCCGACGTCATCACCGTCCACACCCCGATGACCGACGAAACCCGGGCCATGATCGGCGGAAACGAGATCGAGAAAATGAAGGACGGCGTCGTCGTCCTCAACATCGCCCGCGGCGGCATCTACGACGAACGGGCCCTTGCCGACGCCCTGAACCGCGGCAAGATCGCCGGCGCCGCCATCGACGTCTACGTCGAAGAGCCGCCCGGGAAAGACCACCCGCTGCTCAACGCGAAGAACGTCATCCTCTCCCCGCACATCGGCGCCAACACCATCGAGGCGCAGGACCGCGTGGCCGTGCAGACCTCGGAGATGGTCATCGAGGCGCTCCGCGGCTCGATCTTCGTCTCCGCCGTCAACCTCCCGTTCGAAGGGACCGCCGACGCCGACGCCGCGCCGCTCATCCAACTCGCCGAAAAACTCGGCATCTTCGCCGCGCAGGTCGTCAACGGTCCCGTCAACCGCGCCGAGATCGAGCTCTGGGGCATCGAAGAACGGCTGATCAAAATCCTCTCCGTTGCCTCGCTGAAGGGACTGCTCACCCCCCACCTCGCCCAGTCCGTCAACTTCGTCAACGCCGAGCAGATCGCCCAGACCCGCGGCATCGCCATCAGCTCCACCACCCATCCCACGCCGCGCGACTACGCCAACCTCCTCACCTTCCGCGTCTCCTCGCCCACCGAGGAGATGTGCGTCTCCGGGACGGTCTTCCACGAGAAGAACCAGCGGATCGTGTCCGTCAATAATTTCAGAGTGGAGTTCAAGCCGGAGGGACACCTCATCTACATCATCAACCGCGACGTCCCCGGCGTCGTCGGCAAGGTCGGCACCCTCCTCGGCGACCGCGAGATCAACATCGCCGAATACAACCTCGCCCGCAGCGGCAGCGGCGGCAAAGCCATGGCCGTCATCACCATCGACTCCCCTCTCGACCCCGAAACCCTCAGCTTCCTTCGCTCTTATCGCGAAATGATCGAAGTGAAGCAGGTAAAGTTGTAGCCGATGCATTACCGCAAGCTCGGCAACACCGGGATCACCGTCAGCGAGATCGGCTTCGGCGGCTGGGCCATCGGCGGCCCGGCGGGAGCCTCTGGGACGCCGCTCGGGTGGGGTCGCACCAACGACGACGAGTCGCTCGCCGCCATCCGCCGCGCGCGCGACATGGGCGTCACCTTCTTCGACACCGCCGACTCCTACGGCTTCGGCCGCAGCGAATCCCTCCTCGGCATCGTCCTCTCGCGCAAGCGGAGCGACGTCGTCATCGCTACCAAAGTCGGCGTCGCCCGGGACGCCGAGGGGAAACTGCGCAAAGACTTCACCCACGCCCACATCCAGCACGCCGTCGACGGCTCCCTCAAGCGCCTGCGCACCGACTACATCGACCTCTACCAGCTCCACAACCCGACCCTCGACGAACTGGCGAAAGACGAGATCCAGGAAGCGATGGACCGCCTCCAGGAAGTCGGCAAGATCCGCTTCTGGGGCGTGTCGGTGACGACGCCGGAAGAGGGGATCGAGATCATCCGCAAAGGCTGGGGCT
Organism: Thermoanaerobaculia bacterium; assembly: GCA_035629865.1. GTDB lineage: Bacteria > Acidobacteriota > Thermoanaerobaculia > Gp7-AA8 > Gp7-AA8 > QHVT01. Next base: position 20,360 of record DASPHC010000075.1, read on the forward strand.
ACGCCCTGCAGGTCCTCTACAACGTCCTCAACCAGGCGCCGGCCAAAGAGCTCTTCCCGCTCGCCAAAGAAAAAGGCTACGGCATCATCGCCCGCGTCCCACTGGCCTCCGGGCTCCTCAGCGGCAAATACCGCCCCGACACCCACTTCCCCGAAGACGACGTCCGCCAGAACTTCCTCACCCCGAAACGCCTCGAAGAAGTCCTCCCCCGCGTCGACGAAGCCAAATCGATCATCGGCGGCACCGCCCGCGCCCTCGCCGAAGGAGCCCTCCGCTTCGTCCTCGCCCACGACGCCATCTCCACCACCATCCCCGGCATGCGCAACATCCGCCAGGTAGAGATGAACGTGGCCGCGGACGAAGTGCGGATTCCGCAGGAAGTGGTGGACAAGCTGCGGAACCGGCTGGGGGATTACAACTTTTACCAGAGGCATGGGATTCGGATTTAGGCCTGAGGGAGATGTGTGGCCGAAGGCGAGCTCCATCGACCGATCTATCACCGCTTCCAGTCCGCGCAGGAAAATGCCCGGATGGTGGAGACTGGCAAAGTCGGTGGTCGACCGCGAAGAAACATCTACAGCGGCGGGCCTCCGCGCGTCAAAGCTTTCATTGGTCCTCTACCGCCCGGTTACTCCGGAATCGAGTTCACAACCGATATCCCACCGGATCGAGGATCGCCGCCAGGTGAGGCGCTGTGGTCCGAAGGTACCCCTGGCGTGGAAGTACTGGAGGAGAATGAACTCGTCGCCATCCGAGTTACCTTTTTGAAGAGGCAGGACTGATCATGAATACCGCACCTGCTGAGGCTCTTGTCGCTGACGTTCGTCCGTCGCTGATCGTGCGCATCCCGCCGGACGAACTGGAGCGTCTCTTTCCCGTTCCATTCGTCGACCTCGACCCTCTCGCCGCCGCTGAGCCATCGCGAGGCGCATTGCTTCGTCTGGCGAGTGGACGCATGGTGGTCATCGAATACGGGCTGGTGACATCAAGACTTACTGTCTCCGTGCCCACGCAGGCAAACATCGCCGAGACGCTGGTCGACCTCCTGCGTGAGGCCCAGATCGACATGGATGCGGTCGTGTGGATTACGGATGAGATTGAGGTACCCGCCGCGAACGTCGGCACCGAGGGCGCCGAGATTCACGTTCTCGAGCTCTGGCGTACACTTCAGAAGAAGCACCGTAGCGCCTCCGGTGAGAATACGCATAGGAGCTGAAGACGCACAAGCGCGGGTGACCCTACGGGCACTGAGCCCGTGCAGAGGGCGAAGAAAGACGGGCGCGATCACCGTCAGATGCCGCCTCCCTGTCATGTCCGCCAGAAGCGTCGAACTTTGTGAACTTGTAAACCTACCTCAGGACGTGCCAAGCACGCCGGTCACACTCCAGCCGTTCGAACGCGTCAGCCCGCTTGCTCCGAAGCACGCGTCGGCCATCTCCATCACGAACCTCGATCCGAACCACCGGAGGTGAGCCCGCCCAGAGCTGATCGTACTCGTCGTCGGGAAACCATAACGTACTGGAGGATGCACTGGTCACGACAGCCGGCGTCCAGCCGCGCGCAGGATCGCTCGAGGCGTGAACGAGCTCAATGGGCAGCGCCACCACGAAGCGCGGTCGTCGAGGACCTTTGCCAACACCGACTCGCCGTGTACCTCCTCGATGTTCGAACCGCCATGAACGCCACCGTCCGGTTCCGGCACGACGACGTACCGCTCTCCGACCCGAAAGCTCGGGTATCCACAATTCGAGAGCGAATTGGTCACCATGACGACCTCCTCATCGCTCCCCTTCCACCGCCGCAGAACCCGGAAGTGCACTTCCCCGTTCTCAGAGATCCGCTCGAGAGTGCCCTCGAACGCGACCGGCGCCGCCTTGAACGCGTACTTGAGCGGTTCACGAACCGTGATCGCACACCCCAGCGCCGGCGTCACTGACCAGAGGAGAAGGATCGGCAGGACCGCTGCCGGCAAACGCCACCCGTAATATTTCGAGGTTCTCATCTGCCGGAAGTGCATGGACTCGATCTTAGCAACGCCACGCGTTACCACCAGTAGATCTGCGCGATCTGTTCGCTATCCGTCACCGTGAAGCTGAACCACAATTGCGCCTAAATACCCGCATCCGCATCATCAAGCCGAGGCGCTCCTCCACCTCACGAACTATGACCCGAGCACTGCAACACGCCGAGGTATTCACTCCACGGTCCGACCGCCTCACGGTACTGATGGGCCATCACGCGGGTGATCTGGTGAAGGTGGGAGAGGTCGTGTGCAGCCCAAGTCGCCAATAGCTCGGACAACGTCACCGCCCCGAACGCGGGATGCACGCCTCGGCGGGCGAGATCGCTCTCCTGCAAGTTGAAGCGGCGCAGTTGTTCGAGATTGTCTGAACGAATCCGGGCAAACTCGTCCAGCAGGTCGTCCAGCGACTTTCCTTCGATCTCCCGCACGTGTCCCAGCCGATCGAATGGCTCGAACGCCTTGCTCTCGCCAAACTGCAGCACCATCCGCGATCGCGGAATCCAATCGGTACGCTCCCCATGGATGAGATGCCCGACGACCTCGAACACGCTCCAACTGTTTTCACCCTCCGTCCGGTGCGTCCAGAGCTCAGGCAGACCGCGGAGGAGCGCTTTCAGGGCAGCCGGCGTTCGCGTGAGGAGCGCGATGGTGTGTTCGAGATCGTGTTTCATCGGAGCCATTTTCGTCGAGCGCCGACTTGACGGAGCGCCGGTCTTCGACCGGCCGGTCCGCCGGCTTTCAGCCGGCAGGATGCGTCGCGAGAGACTGCCGACCGAAGGTCGGCGGACCGGCCGGTCGAAGACCGGCGCTCCGTACAGCGGCGAGTCGAAAGCCTGGCGCTCCCGGTCACGGCGCCACCGGCTGTGCTACCTGCAGCGAGGTATCGTCGATCAGGAAGGTCGTCACGAACACGGCGTCCTCGGTGCCGAGGAACCGGTGCGGCCAGGACCGCGAAAGCCAGCATGGCTGCTGCGCCGAGGCGCACAAAGGGGTGGAGAGGCTGCATGCGCCGGCTACGGCTTTCCGAACACCACGCCCTTGTACACCCAGCCGCACGCGGTCACCGCTTCCTGGATGGGCTCTTTCAGCTCCGACGTCTTGAAGAAATACTCGTACTGCTGGCCGAGGGAGAGATCTTCTTTGAAGCCGTAGGACGTTCCAAACTGGACGCTCGTGCTCTGGCCCTTGAAACCGCTGGCAGAGACGGACAGCGAAGGGACGCCGGCGCGCCACGAAAGCTCGTACTCACGGTCCTGCGCGCGGACGTGTTTGGCGCGGTCATCCAGCTTCAGCAGGATTCGGAAGACTTTGGTCAGGCCCGCCTTCGCGAAGATTTCGTACCACTTCGCGTCGACGATCTTCCATTCCGCGATGAGGTCCACCCCGTCTGCCGCGCCATCGACGATCCGCCACGGAGCGGTGTCGCGATTGAGCGCTTTGAGCCGGGCCAGCACTTCACTCGTCGGCAATACCGGCGTTCCGGCGGCCGGCCGCTTGGTCGAGGTCAGGAAATCGAACATCGTCTCTCCTCGTCAGACCGGATCGCCGGCGCGCAGACAGAGTACCAAAGTGGTCCTGGCGAGAGGGAACGGAGTGGCTATTGTGTCCGGTCCACTCGCTCAGCAACGATTCTCCAGGCGATTCGGGAGGATGCCGTGATGAACACTCGCAAAAGAGCGCGGATCTGGTTTGTGGCGATCACGCTCATTTTTCTGCTGCAGCCGCTCCCTGTACACGCGCAGGCGAGCGCCGGGAATCAGGGCGGGGTGAAGGAGCGGGACGGGCAGCGCGATTTCGATTTCGAGATCGGGACCTGGAAGACGCACGTGCGGCGCCTGCTTCGTCCTTTGACCGGTTCGACGACCTGGGTCGAGATGAACGGGACGACGGTGGTCCGGAAGGTTTGGAATGGGCGCGGGAACCTGGTGGAGCTGGTGGCGGAGAGTCCAGGAGGGCGGTTCGAGGGGCTGAGCCTGCGTCTCTACAATCCTCAGTCGCGCCAGTGGAGCCTGAACTTTGCGAGCAGCGGGGAGGGGATCATGAACCCGCCGACGATCGGGGAGTTCAAGGATGGGCGCGGGGAGTTTTACGCGCAGGAGATGCTGAATGGACGCGCGATCTTCGTGCGCTTCGTCATCTCGCCGGTGACACCCGATGTGTACCGTTTCGAGCAGGCGTTCTCGGACGACGGCGGCAAGACGTGGGAGGTGAACTGGATCGCGACGGATACGCGGGTCAAGGAGTAGTTTTGTCATCCTGAGCCCGCAGGACTTTCCCACGAGCGTGAGGCATGGCGGCGAAGGACCTGGGCGGGCGGGGGAGCGATGCACGCTCTTCCCTCCCCCTCCCACCCAGGTCCTTCGCCGCCATGCTTGCTGCTCGTGGGATCAATGCTGTGGCTCAGGATGACAGGTCGGTCAGTGCTGCACCGACCTCCGCCGCTCATACGAAAGCCACCTTCCATTCAGCATCACGCCCGCGGGATAGCGGAGGGTGGCGAGGTTCTCCAGCGGGTTCTCCAAAACGAGTACGAGGTCGGCGCGGGCGCCAATGTCGATGACGCCGAGGGTAGGATCGCCGAGGTACTCGCCGGGGGAGCGGGTGGCGGCGGCGAGGGCTTGTTCGTTGGTGAGGCCGGCGGCGGTGAGCTCGGCCAATTCTTCGTGGAGGGAGGTGCCTGCGGGGACGAGGTAGCCGGAATCGGTTCCGGCGAGGATGCGGGCGCCGGCGGTGTGGAGGGCGCTCACGAGCTGGCGGCGGGCGGCGAGGAAGGCGGCCCGCTCCGCGGCGGGCATGTCGCGCGTGACCCAGGCGGTGAAGACGTAGAGGGTCGGGCAGTTCCAGACGCCGGAGTCGCGGGTCGCGGTGATCAGCGCGGCCGGCGCCGGAAGGGGATAGCCGGAGAGATGCTCGATCGAGTCCTGGGTCTGGATGGCGTGGGCGATACCGGCATGCCGGGAGACGTGGCCGGCGACTTTCACGCCGCGGGCATGCGCAGCGGTGACGATGGCGTCGTAGGTCTCGCGGGGAAGCTCGTCGTAGACCTTGATCGACGTCGCGCCGCGGGCCAGTTGTTCGTCGACCGCGCGGGCGGCATCGGAGGCGCGGGCGACCGGCCGGGAGAACTGCGGGTTCTGCGGATTGGTTGCGGTGAGCAGGAGGCTGGAAGGAAGGATGCGCGGGCCGAGGGTCTCCCCGCGGTCGACGCGTCCGGCCGCGGCGAGGACGCTGTCGAGACCTGCCAGGTCACGCACGGTGGTGATGCCGTTCGCGACGTATGCGGGCAGGTCGACCGCCCGCACGTGGACGTGCATGTCGATGAGGCCCGGCACGAGCCATCGTCCACGGCCGTAAACGATCCGGGCATCGTCCGGCATCTGGACCTCGGCGACCGGGCCGAGCTCCGACACACGTCCCTCGCGTACCACCACCGTCTGCCCGGCCATGGGCGCCCGCCCGTCCATCGGGACGACGTTCACACCGACGAACGCCGTCGTCTGAAAGAGCAGCAGCAGCGCGAGACGCATGGCCCAAGATAGCGCCGGACCCGCGGGCGGGAGAGTCGCGCGGCGAAGGTGTTGTCGTTTGGTTGCCTTCAGGAAGCGATGCTCGCGTTGCGGCCCGTGACGACCGGACTACTTCCGTGTCGCGGTCTCGGACCCCGTCCGGCCCTTGCCGCCGAGCAGCGCCAGCGCCCTTCGAGGACGCCGTCCGTCTTCTGGCGGTAGGCGATCACTCCGGACCAGGAGCGGTCGGTGGCTCCCGAGTACGTCACGGCGAGCGTTTCGTTCTGTACGACCCCGACGCCGACGTATTGCAGGCCGGCGATGTTCCAGGCGACGTCGAAGACTTCGCCGCGCGGGGTGATCGTCAGCGTTCCCTTGTAGGGGCCGACGCCCGGGTTCGTGCCGGTGATCGAATAGGTGCCGGAGAAGGCCGGCTTCCCCGAAACCAGCATGGCCATCGCGAGGAACAGGAGAACGAGAAACCCTGTGACCGTTCGGCGCATCACTCACTCTTTACTGCTGAGGCGATTCTACACGCGCGGCGGGAAGCGCATCCCCCTCCCAAAACGTTCTCGTCTTGCTTATGGCCTCACGCACCATCACGATCCGCGGGGCGCGGACACACAATCTGAAGAACGTCACGGTCGAGCTCCCTCAGCGGCAGCTCTCCGTCATCACCGGCCCCTCGGGGTCGGGAAAATCGTCGCTGGCCTTCAATACGCTCTACGCCGAGGGGCAGCGGCGGTTCGTCGAGTCGATGTCGACGTATGTCCGCCAGTTCCTGGAGCGGATCGACCGACCGGACGTCGACTCGATTGACGGCATCCTCCCGGCCATCGCCATCGAACAGAAGAACTCGGTCAAAAACGCCCGCTCGACCGTGTCCACGGCCACCGAGCTCGCCGACCACTTCCGCCTCTTCATGACCTACTGCGGCGAAACGCGCTGCCCCGACTGCGGCGTGACGGTGCGGAAGGAGAATCCGGAGACGATCACCGACGCGATCGTGGCGTCGCTCAACGGTAAGCGAGCCGTCGTACTGGCGCCGATCTTTTTCGACCCGGAGCATCGCGACGTGGTGATCGAGCAACTCGTGAAGGGGGGCTTCTTCCGCGTCTGGATCGGCGGCGAGGTGAAGGACCTGAACGACCTCGACACCTCCCGCTCCACTTCGCTCGAGCTGGTGATCAACCGCCTGCGGATCGATGACGAGCGCCGGACGCAGATCACCGAGGCCATCGAACAGGCGTTCGAGCTCTCGAAAGGGAACGTCAATGTCCTCGAAGATTCCGATGAAGGCGCGACGGTAGGCGCTGATAAAGTGTGGTTGAGCCACCGCTTCACGTCCCACTTCTCCTGCAACAAATGCGGGACGGAGTTCGTGGAGCCGACCCCGCACCTTTTCTCCTTCAACTCCCCCCTCGGCGCCTGTACGAACTGCCAGGGCTACGGCCGGATCATCGGCATCGACATGGAGAAGGTGATCCCGAACCGCGACCTGCGGCTCGACGAGATGCCGGTCACGCCGTGGAACTCGGCCGGCTACGAGGACTGCTACGAAGACCTCGAGAAGGCGGCCGCCAAGTACAAGATCCCCCTCGACGTCCCGGTCAAGAACCTCTCCGAAGCCGAATACGACCTCCTCTACAACGGCAAGGGGAAGTGGTACGGCATCAAGGGCTTCTTCGAGTGGCTGGAGACGAAGAAGTACAAGATCCACGTCCGGGTGAAGCTGGCGAAGTACCGCAGCTATGAGCCGTGCCCCGAGTGCCACGGCTCGCGCCTCAAGCACGTCGTGAATCACGTCAAGTTCCGCGACCTGACCATCGGCGAGCTGTTCGCGATGGACGTCAAGACCGCCCGCCGCTTCTGGGAGTTCCTGCCGATGTCGAAGCAGGAAGAGGCGATGGCCGGCCATCTCCGCCGCGAGATCGTGAATCGCCTGGTTTACCTCGACGAGGTCGGCCTGTCGTACCTGACCCTCGACCGCCAGACCCGCACCCTCTCCGGCGGCGAGGCGCAGCGCATCAACCTCGCCGCGGCGCTCGGCAGCTCGCTGACCGAGACGCTCTACGTCATCGACGAGCCGACGGTAGGCCTGCACGCCCGCGACAGCGAGCGGTTGCTCGCCGTTCTGCGCCGGCTGCGCAATGCCGGCAACACGGTCGTGGTCGTCGAGCACGACCCGACCATCATCGCCGGCGCCGACTATCACGTGGAGCTCGGCCCGGGAGCGGGGGAGCTCGGCGGCGAGGTGCTCTACTCGGGAACGAAGCTGCCGCCGTCCGAAACGAATCGCGGCTCCTACGAGGCCGCTCCGGACCAGGAGAATGACGACAGCGGCGCGATCCGGATCGTGAACGCGCGGCAGAACAACCTCCGCGGCGTGACGGCGGAGATCCCCCTCGGCAAGCTGGTGACGGTCACCGGCGTCTCCGGCTCCGGCAAGTCGACGCTGATCCGGAACTGCCTCTTCAACCGCTATCAAAGAGACATCCGCGGCACCGCGGGGCTGGAGACCGGCAAGGTCGACCGCCTCGAAGGGACGGACCTGATCTACGACATGGAGCTGGTCGACCAGTCGCCGATCGGCCGCTCCTCGCGCTCGAACCCGGCCACGTACATCAAGGCGTGGGACGAGATCCGGAAGCTGCTCGCGGAGACGACCGGCGCGAAACTGAACGGCGTCACCCAGGGCATGTTCTCCTTCAACACCGAGGGAGGCCGCTGCGAGGTCTGCCAGGGAGCGGGCGTCGTCACCATCGACATGCAGTTCCTCGCGGACGTCGAAGTGGTCTGCGACAAATGCGACGGCCGCCGCTTCGGCGAGCAGGTGATGAAGGTGACGTTCAAGGGCAAGAACGTGAACGACATCCTGCAGATGACCGTGGATGAGGCGGCGCGCTTCTTCGTCGCCAAGAGGACGCTCCTCAAGCGCCTCGATGCGCTGCGCTCCGTGGGACTCGGCTACCTGCGCCTCGGCCAGTCGACGGACTCGCTCTCCGGTGGCGAAGCGCAGCGCCTGAAGCTGGCGTCGTTCCTCGCCGAGAGCGCCGCCAAGTCGGACAAGCCAAGGCTCTTCCTCTTCGACGAACCGACCACCGGCCTGCACCACACCGACGTCCAGGTCCTGATCAAGACCTTCCGCGATCTCATCGACCGCGGCAACTCGGTGCTGGTCATCGAGCACAACACGCAACTCATCGAGCAGGCCGACTGGGTGATCGACCTCGGCCCCGAAGGCGGTGACCAGGGCGGTGAGATCGTGGCGGTGGGAACCCCCGAGGAGATCGCGGGGAACCCGCGCAGTATTACCGGAAGGTATTTGTCGACGGGGGGGCGGGTGGCGAAGGTGGCGTCGTAGGGGGTCTTGAGCGCGCGGCACTTCGCCGCGCGCTCACCAACCCCACCTACCGGCGCGCATTCACGCTGTCGATCCGATAGGCCTCGAACTCGCCGCGGTTGACCCACTGCCCTTCCAGCACGACGCGGTCGCCGCGACGGAGATCGCTGAAGTCGATCGAGCGGTTCTGCCGGCC
>DASPHC010000076.1:0-41242 GCA_035629865.1 Thermoanaerobaculia bacterium
ACCCTGGAGGACCCTCTGGATCGAGGCGAAGTGCCGGGTCATGGAGCCGAGGATGGGAAACGCGAACGAGACGTCGAGCTCGGAAAGTGTCAACGAAACTGACTCGGATAGCGGAACTACAAGAGGGTGCGAGACGGGGTGGTCTGACCTCTCGCAGCGAAACCATGACTCGAGGAGCCGGATGCGGGAAACCTGCACGTCCGGATCTGAGGGGGGCCGGGAGGAGCAATCCTCCGGCCTACCCGACCCGCCATGCTCTGTGCTCGTGGGGAGGGTCTCTGCGGCTCAGGATGACGGGGCCTACACCACCACGAACTCGAACGCCCCGCTCACCGGATCGATCCGCATCGCCTCGCCCGTCTCGTACCAGGGCGGCACGATCGTCACCGTCATCCCTCGTCCTGCCGGCATCACCATCTTCTGGTGAAAATGGCCGAAGACGACGTGGGTGAAGCCGTCGCGGGCGCGTTTCTTTCCGTACTGCTCCATCATCGCCAGCGGAAGCTTCGACTTGTGCTTGAAGTTCGACTTCGACAGGCGCTGCTCGACGCTGTCGACGAAATTGCGGGCCATCTTCCTCGGGATCAGGTCGACGGCGAGCTTCGAGAAGGGGTTCTTCGAGGCGTAGCGCCAGAAGCGGTACGGCCAGTCGTGGTCGTTGATCATGTCGCCGTGCACGACCAGGTAGCGGTTCGTGCCGGCCGGGATCGTGTACTCCAGCCCTACGTCCGTCACCGCATCTTCGACGAACGAGCCTTTCAGGAAAAAGTCGCGGTTCCCCTCGACGTAATGGATCGGGATCCCGGCGTCGCGGACCTCGCGGAACTTCGCCATCACCTTCTCCACCGAGCTCGTTTTGAACTTCGCGTGCGCGATCAGGTAGTGAAAAAGATCTCCGTTCAGATACAGCGCGCGCGGCTTCAGGGCCACGAAGCGGTCCAACCACTCGCAGACCGGCTTCTCGCTCCCGTCCGCGAGCCCGATGTGCGAGTCGCCGATCACGAAGATCTGCCCCTCGACAGGGCTGGCCGGAATCACGGCTCCAGCTCCTTCAGTGCCCGCTCGAAAGCCGCGTACTCCTGCGCTCCGAAGAGGCAGAAGACGACCCGCTGCAGCGATCGTGCGCGCGAGCAGTGCTCGATCGCCGCCGCCAGCATGACCCTCGCGCAGCGTTCCGCGGAGAACTCCCACGGTCCGGTGGCGATGGCCGGCAGGCCGACGGAAGCCACGGCCAGCTCCTCGGCCCGCTCCAGCGCGGCGATCGTCGCGGCGCGCAGCTTCCCGTCGGCGTCGGGATCGCCGGCCTTCGGGACGTGGACGTGAATGACGAAGCGCGCCAGCAGGTTGCCGCCCGTCACCACGACCGCCCTGCCGTTGCTTTCCGACGCGGGGTCGTGGCGGGGATCGTGCGGGGCGACGATGGCGTCGACCTTCAGAGAGTTGATGTCGGCTCGGAGGAGTTGGATGTGCATCACAGTGCGGTCTTCAGGTTCGTGCGCGGATTATCGCGATACGCCGCCTCGATCTGTTCGACCGCCTCGGCCGGGGCCTCCGGAGGAATCACGATCAGGATGCGGCAGTACTGGTCGCCGGCGCCGTTCTTTTTCTTTACGCCCTTGCCGGTCAGCCGCATCGTCCGTCCCGCCTGGGTCCCGGCGGGGACGCGGATACGCGACGTGCCGTGGATCGTCGGGACCTCCACCTCGGCGCCGCGAATGGCCTCGCCGACCGTGATCGGCAGGTCGACGTAAATGTCGTCCCCTTTCCGCTCGTACAGCGGATGCGGGCGGACGCGGACCGTGATCTGGATCGGCATGTTGCCGCGCCGCACCCTCACCTTTTGCCCATCGGCGATGCCCTCGGGGATTTTCACTTTCATCGTCTCCCCGTCCACCTGCATGGCCAGGGTCGTGCCGAGGATCGAGTCGCGGAACTCGATGGTCGTCTCCGCCTGCAGCTCCTGCGGCTGCGGCTCGAAACCGGCCGAGCGGCCGCCACCGCCGCCGAAGAGATCGCCGAAAATGTCGGTGAAGTCCATGGTCGTGGTGCCGCCGCTGGTGCGGCGCGAGCCGCCGCGCCGTCCGCGCCCGCCGCCTGCGCCCATGAACTCCGAGAAATCGAAGCCGGCGAACGGATTCGCGCCGCCGGGGCCGAACGCCTCGCGGCCGAGGCGGTCGTACTGCTCGCGCTTCTCCTTGTCGGAGAGCACGGCATACGCCTCGGAGAGCTCCTTGAATTTCGCCTCGGCCTCTTTGTTCCCCTTGTTCTTGTCGGGGTGGAACTTCTTGGCAAGGTCGCGGTACGACTTCTTGAGCTCCGCCTCGGACGCGGTCTTCTTCACGCCCAGGATCTCGTAGTAGTCCTTCTCCGCCATTCCGGCGAAGTGTACTGGAGTTGCGTCGCCGCCTCATCTTGGAAAGAATCTCGCACTGAGGCGGAAGTCGAATGTACGGAACACTAGCGCGCCGCAACGTCCTGACGATGATCCTGGCCGGCGGCCAGGGCGAGCGGCTCTTTCCGCTCACGAAAGACCGCGCCAAACCGGCCGTGCCGTTCGGCGGCCGCTACCGGATCGTCGACTTCGTCATCAACAACTTCATCAACTCCGGCTTCTTCAAGATCAAGGTCCTGACCCAGTTCAAGTCCAACTCCCTCATCGAGCACATCACCCGCACCTGGCGGCTGGTGCCCGAGATCGGCCAGTACGTCGACATCGTCCCGGCCCAGATGCGCCGCGGCCCGTTCTGGTTCCGCGGCACCGCCGACGCCGTCTTCCAGAACCTCGAGCTGATCTTCGACGAAAAGCCCGAATACGTCTGCGTCTTCGGCGGGGACCACATCTACAAGATGGATGTGAACCAGATGCTGCAGGACCACATCGCCAACGATGCCGACCTCACCATCGCCACCATCCCGGTGCCGGTCAGCGAGGCCCACCACTTCGGCGTCGTCGAGATCGACGACGACTACCGCGTTACCGGCTTCGTGGAAAAGCCGAAAGCGGGAGCGAAGACCATCCCCGACCGCCCCGACATGATCCTCGCCTCGATGGGCAACTACATCTTCAAGGCGAACGTCATGATCGACGTGCTGCAGCGCAACGCCCTCAAGAACTCCGGCGTCGACTTCGGCAAGGAGATCATCCCGGAGATGTACGAGCGCTCGAAGGTCATAGCCTACGACTTCGCCACCAACTACATCCCCGGCGAAGACGCCATCAATCAGGGCTACTGGCGCGACGTCGGCACCGTCGACTCGTACTACGCGGCGGCCCTCGACCTGGTGGCGGTGACGCCGCTGTTCAACCTCTACAACCCCCTCTGGCCGATGATCTCGGCGCCGATGCACCTCCCGCCGGCGAAGTTCGTCTTCGCCGACTCGAAGTCCCAGCGCATCGGAATCGCCACCGACTCCCTCGTCTCCGACGGCTCCATCATCTCGGGGGGTACGATCAACCGCTGCGTCCTCCACCCGCGCGTGCGCATCCATTCGTACGCCGACGTCGACGAGTCGATCCTGATGGACGGCGTCGAGATCGGCCGGCACTCGAAGATCCGCCGGACGATCATCGACAAAGGCGTCAAGATCCCCCCGCACTCCACGATCGGCTACGACCTCCAGGCCGACCGCCAGCGCTTCACCGTGACGGACTCCGGAATCGTGGTCGTGCCGAAGGGCGCGGCCGTGGAAGAGAAGGTGACGGCATGAGCGCGAAGCCGCGCATCGACGGGCGCGCCCCCCACGACCTCCGGCCGGTGTCCATCCAGTCCGGCTTCATCAAGCACGCCGAGGGCTCGGTCCTGATCGAAGTCGGCGACACCCGCGTCTCCTGCACCGCCTCGGTCCAGGAGAAAGTCCCCCCTTTCATGTACCGCAGCGGCAAAGGCTGGGTCACTGCCGAATACGGAATGCTCCCCCGCGCCACCACCGACCGTGTCGAGCGCGAAGCGACGAAGGGCAAGCAGGGCGGCCGGACGATGGAGATCCAGCGTCTCATCGGCCGGTCTCTCCGAGCAGCGGTGAACCCGGAACTGATGGGCGAGCGCACCATCTGGCTCGACTGCGACGTCCTCCAGGCCGACGGCGGCACCCGCACCGCCTCCATCACCGGCGCCTACTGCGCCCTCGTCATCGCCCTGGCCCGCCTCTACATCGACGGCAACATGCAAAGCTGGCCGGTCATCGACTACGTCGCCGCCATCTCCGTCGGCATGATCGGCGGCACCCCCATGCTCGACCTCAACTACGCCGAAGACTCGAAGGCCGGCGTCGACATGAACGTCGTCGCCACAGGGAAGGGCCGCTTCATCGAGCTCCAGGGGACGGCCGAAGGAGCGAGCTTCAGCGAGGAGGAGATGCAGGCCATGGTGGGGCTGGCCAAAAACGGAATCGCGGCCCTGGTGGAGAAGCAGAAAGAAGTGCTCGCCCCCCTCATGACCCGCGTCGATACCCTGGCCCGGGAGCGTCTGAACCGGAAATTCCGGTAACCCCGAGCTCGGAGACGGCGGCGATCCAGCCCGCGGTCGTGATGAAGCATTTAAATCGGCTGCGGGCGTACGCGAAGGTCGTCAAGCGCGATTTGATTTCTTCGGAAGGTATGTCACGCCCGAAATTTGTTCGAAATCGCGGTCACTCGTCACCAGTTCGGCTTCGAACTTACGCGCAGTCGCCAGGACGATCGCATCCGCCATCGCAAGACCATGTTCGAGGCTCAGGTCGGCGGCGATCAGGGCGAGCTCCTGGTCGACCGGGACGACCTGGGACCGTTGCATCGCTGAGACAGCGATGACGGCGTCATCCTCGGATAGCTCGCGCTTGAGACGCTTATAGACCTCGTAAATCACGATCACCGGCGTGATGACCGTGGCGAGCTTCCGCAGCCGGCTCGCGTAGTCATCGGCGAGGGGACCGTCTGTGAAAAACTCGATCCAGCCCGACGAGTCGATCACAATCACATCCGGTCCTTCTTTTCGCGCAGATTGTCCGTTCGGATGCCTTTAGCGAAGCCCCGCAGGGAAGAAAGTGGCCGTTCCGGGACGAGTGTGATCACTCCGCCCTTTGAAACCACCTGCAGTTCCTGCCCCACGCGAAGGTCCATGCCCTCACGTACCTCCTTTGGGATCACAACCTGAAACTTGGGTGACACTTTCGTGCGGGCCATCTGTGCTTCTCCTATCGATCTGGAAAGTGTAAGACGCCCCTCCGGTGGTAGCAAGCCGCCCAATGAAGGTTTTCTGAGGCCGCAGAGGTGCGCTTTCTGCAACTGCTGCGGGCCATTGAAACAGCAGAGGTCAGGTCCGCGCGTGCAAGCTGCCCGCGGTACGGCTGGCTAGCAGCCCGCCCCACACCAGCAGCCCTACCACCGTCAGCACCGACACCCCCACCCCCACCCACCACGACGCGGGCGCGTACCACACCCGCACGGTCGATTCCCCGGGCGGGACCGCAAACGCGAGGAACTCGCCGTTGACGCGGAACGGTTGCACCCGTTCTCCATTGCGCTCGACCTTCCACCCTCGCCAGCCGGGGATGCTGCTGGCGACGAGGGACCAGCGGGGGGCGGTGACGCGGATGGTGTAGGCGGTGGGGGCGGCACGCTCCATCCTCACGACGGCCAGCGGCGCGTTGGCGGCGCGGGGGGAGAAGAAGTCTTTGTATTGCTGGTCGTTTTCCTGCTCGATCTCGTTGAGGAGGGCGGTGGTTCTCCACTCGTGGTGCTCGCGCAGTTTTTTGTAGAACGTCTCGTGGTTCCACTCGAGGATGACGTTGCGGGCGTAGTGGAAGCGCGGGAGGACGTTGCGGTTTTCGAGGAGGCGGCCGTCGGGGCCGTCGTAGATGAGGGTGTAGCGGCCGGGGTCTTTGAGCTCGGCGCCCGGTTCGAGGATGACGTATTTGACGTTCAGGAAGTCGTAGACGGAGCGGTCGGCGTCGGGGAGGACGGCGAAGTAGTTCCAGGGCTCGTAACCGGCGGTCATCATCAGGAAGCCGAGGTAGCGGGCGTTGGCCATCGGGTCGTGGGCGCGGATGTCTTCGAGCCCGTAGATGCCGGACGCGTTCGGGAAGAACTGGGCGCCGACGCCGGCGATCCGGAAGGGTGCGTTTGCGGGGGCTGCTTTCTGGAGGGCCTGGAGTTTCTCGATGATCGGGGTGGTGGGGTACATGCGCCGCTCGTGAATGGGGGTGTTGCGGGCCATCCCGATGGTGAAGAGCTCCGCGATGACCGCGACGAGGAGCAACAGCACCGCCGCGCGACGCCGCGTCATCGCCACGGCCGCCGCCACGCCGAGGACGGCGACGCTGGGGAGCATGGCCAGTACTGCTGTGTCGTGGTAGTAGGCGAAGGGAAACGGGATGGTGTGCAGGAGCGCGAGCAGCGTGGCTGCGACGGCGGCGATGCCAGCGAGCAGGAAGGGCCGAGGGCCGAGGGCCAAGGGCCGAGAGGGAAACCCGGAGGGTTCGGCGTCATGGTTCTCTCCCTCGGCCCTCAGCCCTTGGCCCTCGGCCCTGACGAAGTCCACCGCCGCGGCCGACTGGATCGCCAGCAACAGCACCAGCAGGTACCGCAGCCGGGCGTGGGCGGCGATCGGCATGGTCCAGTGGAAGAGTTGGGTGAAGACGGGCCAGGCGAAGATGACGCCGATGGCGAAGAGGGTGAGCAGGGCGAAGAAGGCTTCGCGCGATCTCCACTGTCTGCGCCAGATGACGAAGGCTGCTACGGCGATCCACGCCGCCACGCCGAACACGCCGGCGTAACCGCCGATCGATTCGACGTTGGCCTGGGCCCACGGCACGTCGAGCGGCATTTCGCCGAAAAAGTGGGGCTGCAGAGTGAGGATGGCGGCGTTGAGGTCAGTGTGGGGGATGACCCGCTTTTCGAACGGGACGGCCCCCAGCGCGACCCGGCGCCAGGAGCGCGAGACCGTCTCCGCCACAGTCGCGAGGTATGGCGCGGCCAGCAGCGCGGCGACCGTAGCGACGCCGCCGAGGGTGAGCACGAAGCGGCGGCGCTGGGCGGGCTCGCGCAGGACCAGGACGATCCAGAGCATGTACATGGCGGCCAGCCAGAAGAGGTGCGCCGCGACTTCGGGATGTCCGGCCATCAGCACCTGCGACCAGAGCAGGGTGGCGAAGAGGAAGCGGGGAAAGGTGATCCGTTCGGCCAGGAGGTCGACGCAGTAGAGGACGGCCGGGGCGAAGCAGGCGACCGTCGCCACGGGGAAGTGGAGCCAGCCAGCGATGAAGGCGGAGAAGCCGAACGTCACCGCGCCGAGGACGCTCGCCAGGAGCGAATACCTCCGCCGGCAGTAGAGAAAGGTGAAGGTGAGGGCGATCAGGACCTTGAACGCTCCCTCGGCGGTGAAGGCGCGGCCGAGGGGAAGGGGGAGGGCGATCAGGCGGATCAGCGAGAGGGCGGAGCTTTGCGCCCCTCCGACCAGCGAGTAACCGCTCGCCGAGTGATGGTTCCAGAGCGGCGCCTGGAACGCCTTCCAGCTCTCCCGCGCCTGATGCGCCCACGGCACGATCTGCGTGGCATGGTCGGTGAGCTCGGGAAACGCCACCTGGCGGTCGTGCCGGACGAACGACCAGGGCGGATTGGCGACCGTGTTGTCGACCGCGACGTTGACGTACGGTCCGGTCAGCGCCTGCCAGAAGAAGACCAGCACCAGCGCGTAGAAGAAGAGGGCCACGCGCCGCGGCAGGTCGATGCCGGCGCGGCGCGCGATCGCGACCGCCACCGCGTAGACCACCGCCACGAAAAGCCACGTCAGGTTCATGCCGGCTCTGCCTCCGGTTTCCGCCAGACTCCATACGCCACGAGTGCCGCGATCGTCACGGCGGCGATGATCGCTCCGAAGCGGAAGGTCCAGGGGTCATACCAGATCCGCACGTCGACTTCCCCCTCGGGGACGACGAAGCCGAGGAACCCGCCGTTGACGCGGAGCGGCTCGATGCGGGCGCCGTTGCGCAGGACTTTCCAGCCCGGCCACCACGGCACGCTGCTGGCTACCAGCGAATAGCGCGGCGCCTTGACGTGCAGGCGGTAGTCGGACGGCTTCGCCTCGAGAATCTCGACCGTGGCGAGCGGCGCCTGCAGCGGGCGCGGGTTGAAGAAGTCGCCGCGCTGCTTCTCCTCCTCGAGCTCCAGCTTGTCGAGCAGCGCCGTCTGCGACCAATCTTCCATCGTCTGCAGCCGGCGGTCGAATTCGTCGTCGCGGAATTCGAGGATGACGTTCCGGACCGGATAGAACCGCGGCAGCACCTCGGTATTTTCGAAGAGGCGGCCGTCGTCGCCGTCATACAGCAGCCGGAAGCGCGGCGGCAGCTCCCCTTTCCAGGTGGTCAGCACGTAGCGGACGTTGAGGAAGTCGGTGAAGTGCTTCTCCCACTCGTTCCACTCCGCGAAGTAGTTGTCCTCGTCGTAGCCGATGACCAGGGAGAGGAGGCGGATGTAGTTGCCGTTGGCCATCGGGTCGTGGGCACGGATGTCTTCGTAGCCATAGACGGCGGAGACGTTCGGGAAGAACGCCGGTCCGCTGCCGACGATGCGGAACGGCTCGTTCGGCGGCACTTTGGCCGCCGCCTCGTCGAGCGCCCGCAGCAGCGGCGTCTTCGGGTACATCCACTCCTGCGAGATATCCGGCGCCCAGCTTCTCGCGGCGCTCCACATCTCTGCCGTAACGGCGACGAGGACCAGCAGCACAGCGAGATCGTGCCGCCGGACCAACGCCGCCGAGGCGGCGACCACGAGCACGGCCAGGCTGGGGATCATCGGCGAAAAGGCCGCGGTGTCGGTGGTGAAGAAGACGCCGAGAAGGACCGCCGCGGCGATGGCGACACCGATCAGCACCGATCTTCGATCGCGCGGGATGAGGTCGACCACGGCCGCGGTCTGGACGGCCATGAAGAGCGCCAGGAAGAGCCGCAGGCGGGCGTTTGCCGCCAGCCGGAAGATCACGTGAAAGAGCTCGCTCACCCCCGGCCAGGAGAGGATGATCCCGACGACCAGCACCGTGGCGAGGAGGAAGAACATCTCCCGCGAGCGCCACGCTTTACGCCGGACGACGTGGATCGCGAGTGCAATCCAGGCCGCCACGCCGAGGTAGCCGGCAAAGCCGGTGACCGACTCGGCGTGCGACGGCCCCCAAGACTCGAACGGCTGCAACAGCAGTCTCGCCGACGGCCAGTCGGAGAACGGCACCTCGGCGGTCAGCGGGTTCTTCTGCAACTCGTAGTAGCGCTTCGACTTCGTCACCGCCTCGGCGAATGGCACGAGGAGCGGTGCGGCCAGGAGGCCGGAGATCGCCAGCGCGCCGCCGAGCGTGAGGAACAGCCTCCACGGCGCGCCGCGCTCCACCGCCACGATCCAGAGGATGTAGAGGAGGGCGATGAAGAAGGTGTGCGAGACGGTCTCCGGATGCCCGCCGAACAGCATCAGCGTCCAGACCACGGCCCCGGCGAGGAAGCGCGGCCAGGTGGTGCGCTCGGCCAGGAGGTCGATCAGGTAGAAGACTGCCGGGACGAGGCAGGCGGTGGTGATGAGGGGGAAGTGCAGCCAGACGATGATGAAGGTGGAGAAGCCGAAGGCGACGGCGCCGGTGACGCTGGCGAGCTCCGAATAGCCGCGGCGGCGGCACCAGAGGAAGGTGAAGGTCAGCGCCACCAGCACCTTCATCGCCGCCTCGAAGGTCATGGCATGGGCGAGGGAGAGGGGGAGGCCGAGGAGGCGCAGGGGGGAGAGCGCGGAGCTCTGCGCGCTGGCGAGCAACGGATAGCCGGCCGCAGAGAGATGGTTCCAGAGCGGCGGCCGGAAGGCGCGCCAGCTCTCCCGCACCTGGTGCGCCCACGGCACGATCTGCAGCGCGACGTCGTTCATCTCCGGCCGCGCCGCGGTGCGCTGGTCGGGCGGCAGCGTGTACGCCCACGGAGGCAGGGTCTTGAGGAAGTCGACCGGGAGGTTGACGTAGTCGTTCGTCAGAGGGAGGAACATGAAGACGAAGACGAGGGCGTAGAAGAAGAAGGCCACGCGCTTCGGGATGTCGATCCCCGCCCGCCGCGCGAGCGCCACGGCGCCCGCATAGACGGCACCGGCGTAGAACCACGTGGGGTTGAACACGGCGGCGGATCTTACAGTGATAGAAGAAACAACTGTCATCCTGAGCCGCAGGAACTGTGCATTGGAGCGAAAGCATGGCGGCGAAGGAACCCCCTCCGGCTGCACGCGACTCGTTCCCATGCAGGGGGTCCTTCGCCGCCATGCTTTCTGCTCACAGGGAGATTCCTGCGGCTCAGGATGACAGTCGGTAGGGCGCCGTTCATGGGACAGAATGCACCCCGTGAATCTGACGTGGCTCTTTGTGGGCGTGCTTTACGCGCTGGCCATCGCGTTCACGAAGGTTCCCCGCCGGATTGCGCTGCTGTTCTACGTTTTGGTGCTGCTCTTCCTATGGCGGCCGCTCACGCAGGACGTGATCATGATTCCGGCCGACGTCATCCGGCTGACGCCTCCCTGGTCGGAGATGCGCGCTCCCGGCCGCGATCCGGTGACGAAGTACGAGGTCTCGAACCTCAACCTGCACGACGTGCCGATGCAGATCGTGCCGTGGTGGCGGCAAGTGCGGGAGTCGTGGCGGGCGTTCGAGGCGCCGCTCTGGAATGACGCCAACGGGTGCGGGTATCCGTTGCTGGCGAACGGGCAGACGACGCCGTTGTCGCCGCTGCGGGTTCTCACACAACCGCTCTCCCTCGCCCGTGCCATGGCCGCCGAGGCGGCGATGAAACTGCTGCTGGCGCTGGTGCTGACCTACCTCTTCTGCCGGCGCCGCTACTCCGTTCCTGCCAGCATCCTTGCCGCCATCGCCTTCGGCTTCTCGACCTGGATGACGACCTGGCTGCAGTTCCCGATCGCCGCGGCGGCGGCGTTTCTGCCCGGCGTGTTGTTGTGCATCGACCTGCTGCTGGAGGAGGTGACGCGCCGCCGGGTGATCGGCGCGGCGCTGATGTTCGCCGCGACGGTGCTGAGCGGGCATCCGGAGACGGTGTATCACGTCGGGTTGATCGCGGCGGCATATGGGCTGTGGGTCGGATGGCCGCGCGGTCTGGCGGCGGTCGCGCTGTCCTCGCTGCTTGCCGTTTTCATCGCCTCGCCGTTTCTCGTGCCCTTCGCCGAGGCGGTCGTGCGATCGCAGCGGTTTTCGGAGATGCGCGCGCCGCGGGAATCGCTGATCCCGCCGTACTCCGACGTTCAGTCCGCCGTCCTGCTGCTCCAGCCGCGGTTCTACGGCCATCTGCCGATCGAGCGTCCCTGGGGACCGACCACGCTGGAGTCGATCTGCGGCTTCGCCGGCGTTCTTTCGCTCGTTGCCGTAATCGCCGCGGCCATCACCATCGTCGTGCAGCGGCGGTGGCGGGAGCGGGAGACGCTCTACGTCCTCGGTTTCCTCTTCTCGCTGGCGGTGGTCCTTGGCTGGCCGCTGGTCACGCCGCTCTTCCACGCCGTCGCCGGACTGGCCCCGACGATGCGCATGCGCCTCGGCCTCTGCTGGTTCGGGGCGCTGCTCATTGCGGCGGTCGTCGACTGGGCCCGCCCTTCCCATGTCATCCCGAGCGTCGAGCGAGGGATCTGGGCGGGTGGGGACACGCAGCGCCTCCCCTCCCACCCAGGTCCCTCGCTCGACGCTCGGGATGACAGACGTTTTTTGCTGGTGGGAGCCCTCATCGTCGCAGCGACGATGCTCCTGCTGCTGCAGACGACCGAGTTCCCGACGAGCACCCACCGCACCACCGCCGTCCTCTCCCTCTTCCCCAGCCTCGCCGTGCTGCTGGCTGTGCTGCTGGCCGTGGTGTGGCCCAGGCTTTCCGTATGGGTGCTCCCAGTCCTGACGACGGCCGAGCTCTGGCTCGCCATCGCGCACTGGAACCCGGTCCTGCCGCCGCGCGAGATGTACCGCCCCACGCCGCTCGTGACCGCCCTGCAGCAGCTCGGGGCAAAAGAGCAGGTGCCCTTCCGCATCGTCGGCACCGGCGGGCAGCTCTATCCGAACCTCTCGGCGATGTACGGCCTCGAAGACGTGCGCGTCCACGATCCGATGGCGTACGGCCGCTACGTCGACCTGCTGGCGCAGACCGTCGGCTGGAATCCGCTCGACTACTACGCGAAATGGAACGACGTCTCCACGCCGCTGCTCGACTTCCTGAACGTCAAATACGTCGTCGCCGACCGCGAGCTGACCGATCCTGTTTACGGGACGCGCTATCGCCCGCTCTACGCCGGCCGCGACGGCCGGATCTACGAGAACACCACCGTCCTGCCGCGCTTCTACGCCGTCCGCAACGTGCTCGCCGGCGGCGATCCGCGCACGCATACCGACTGGCGCTACACCGCCCTCGTCTCCCGCCTCCCGCGCAACCTGCACGCGCAGCTCACCGCGCCCTGGACCGGCGAAGACGCGACCGTCACGATCCGCCGCGAGGCCGCCGACCGCTACACCCTGCACGTCCAGACCGCGCGCCCGACCCTCATCGTCAGCAGCATCGCCCACTGGCCGGGCTGGCGGACCGGCTTCCCGCAGCTCGAAGTGAACGGTGCGTTCCTCGGCTTTGTCGTTCCCGCGGGCGAGCACGAGATCGAGGTCGCCTACCGGCCGCTGTCGTTCTACGTCACGGGCGTTTTTTCTCTTCTAACGCTCGCCACACTGCCTGTGCTCTGGCGAAAGCGTCCGCCGGATCGCCCGCAATGATCTGTCGCACCAGCTCCGCGATCGCCTCCGCGTGCGGGGCCAGGTTCTCCCGGTTTGCGGCGATGATCGGCGCCCACACCGAGGCGTCGCTGCCGGCCAGACGCAGGAAGGTGCGCAAACCGCTGCCGGAGTAACGAAGCAGCTCGGGTTGCAGCGACGCCGCGAGGGCGGTGGAAAGGACCTGCGGCAGATGGCTGGTCAGCGCAACCGCGGCGTCATGCTCCGCGGCATCGACCCGCTCGCGGACCGCCCCGCAGTCGCGGATCAAGGAATCAACCCGGTCGTCGTCGGCGTCGACGAACCACGGCTTTCCCTCGAAGAGCTCGGCGCTGGCAGCGCCGAGGCCGCGCAGATGGGAGCCGGACATCGGGTGGCCGGCCACGAATGCGGGATGACCGACGTCGCGCAATGGCCGCATGACGCTGCAGGTGCTCGTGACCACGCCGCGCGTCTCGAGCGTCCGCAACTGCGCGACCGCGACGTCGATCGGCGTGGCCAGCAGGACGACCTCGGCGTCGCCGCCATCATCATCGGCCGCTCCGGCGCTGCGCGCCTCGGCGAGCGAGACGTTCGGGTCGGCGAAGGAGACCCGCCACCCGCGCCGCCGCAAGGCCATCCCTGCGGAGCCGCCGATCAGGCCGAGGCCGAGGATGAGAACCGTACGCACCTGTGTAGCTTACCGGGATAGGACCGATAGGACAGATGGGACCTATAGGACAGATAGGACGGATGGGGAGCCCATTCGTCCCATAGCCCCCTACCGCGACATCAAAATCAGCGTCCGATCCACCACCTGCGACGTCGTCACGTCAAAGTACGGCCGCTGGATCGTCACGCGCGGCCGGTTCGGGCGCGCCGAGATATCCGCCGCCTTGTACGGCCCGCTGGCCTTGGTCGCGTCGACCGGCAGGTTCATCTGCTTCGCGATCGGCTCGATCACCTTCACATCCGCCGCGATCTCGCCGGTACGGTAGAAAGCTGACGGGATGGTCGTCGTCTGGGCAGGGGGATTCGGGGCGATCTCGTTGAAGCCGTACTGCCTGGCGTAGTACTCCGCCACCTGCTCCACCGGCGCGTCGGTGTCGTAGATCGCCGTCGGGGGCGGCTCCTGCTGCGGGGTGATGATCTTGTGGGCCTGCTTGATCGTCTCGGTCAGCTGGCCGAGGTAGCGGGCGCCGGGGTAGACGACAAAACTGAAAGCCTCCGGCTCGGCCAGCTCCTCCTCTCCTTTACATGCGACGAAAATCGCGGAAAGGAGCAGCAGCGCGGTCAGCAGGAATCGGGTCTTCTTGGACAAACGGTAATCCTCCGGGAATCGAGTTCGGGCGCGCATTATACGGAGCGGTCGGCGTTTGCGTCCGCCCTGTTGCTGTCCGGCGGCAGGCCGAGATACTCCAGGACGTTGCGTCCCACGACCTCCCAGAACCGCTGCGAGTACGACTTCACCGCCCCGGCGGGCTCGTCCAGAAAAATCCGTTCCACCCGGAAGAGCGGCACGAACATCGTCACCATCCCGATGCTCGCCTCCTCGCCGCGGGCGATCTCGCGGACCCAATCGTCGAACGAGTCGAGGTTCACCGATTTCATGGTGATCCCCGCCGGCGAGAGCGCCCGCAGCACCCCGAAGAACTTCTCCTTCGGGTTCACCAGGTTCACGATCACCGGCGCGTTCGGCTCGAAGCCTTCAATCATGGCGGCCAAAACGAACGATGAGCGATGAGCGATGAGCGATGAACACGGAGCCACGAACGAGCGGCGTTAACCGGGGAAGCGTACCTGGGAGATCATTCCGTGATCGGGTTGCTCGTTCTCCGTGCATGGTTCATCGCTCCTCGTGTGTCGTTTCCGACAATTCAATCAGCACGCCGTTCCCCGCGGCAGGGTGCAGGAACGCGACTCGACAGCCGTGTGCCCCAGGGACTGGGGCTTCGTTAATCAGCCGATAGCCCTCCGCCTTCAGCCGGGCCAGATGGGCTTCGATGTCGTCCACTCTGAAGCAGAGATGATGAATCCCCTCGCCCCGCTTCTCGATGAACTTTGCGACCGGCGAGTCGGGCGAAGTCGGCTCGAGCAGCTCGAGGTTCGAGTCACCGACCGAGAGGAAGGCGGTCTTCACCCGCTGCGTCTCGACCATCTCGACATGCTGTACGGACAAGCCCAGCGATTCGTAGATCTTCGCCGCATCGAGCGAACGAACCGCAATCCCTATGTGATCCAGCCGCGGCGCCTTGCCGGTCCTCAGTTCATCGCTCATCGTTCATCGCTCATCTCTCGTTTGGATCACACCCCGTGTACGTCCGCTCCCCAGATGTGTTTATGCAGTTGCGTTTGAAAGCGCGCCGGAACTCGGTCGGCCAGCATCCACTCGGCCAGCGCCTTCATGTCCATTCTCCCCCACACCGGGGAGAAGAGCAGCGTGCGGCCGGCCAGTTGCCTCTCGTCGATGACCCGCTTCGCGAACTCGTAATCCTCGCGGTCGGCGATCACGAACTTGACCTCGTCGTGCGGCCGCAGCTGCTCGAGATTCTCCCAGCGGTTCTTCGCCGCCTCCCCCGAGCCCGGACACTTCACGTCGAGGATCAGCTTCGCCCTACGATCGACCGGAGTGATGTCGATCGACCCGGAGGTCTCGATCAGAACCTCGAACCCTTCGTCGCAGAGGCGCTCGATCAACGGAAACGCCTCCGCCTGCGCCAGCGGCTCCCCACCCGTGACCTCGACCAGATTGCAGCCGTAGCTCTTCACCCGAGCCATCACGTCGTCGAAAGACATCCGCTCCCCGCCGGTGAACGTGTACTCCGAATCGCACCAGGTGCAGCGCAGATTGCAGCCGGTCAGACGCACGAAGACGCACGGCCGCCCGGCGTGGGAAGACTCCCCCTGGATCGAAAAGAAAATCTCAGTTACCCGCAACATATAGAGATGAGCGATGAGAGATGAGCGATGAACAGGGAGCGCGCATCAGCGCCGCCGCCGTTTGATGGTGCGGACCGACGCGACTCCCATCGCAAGCAGCTCGTCTGCTTCGGCCATCAGCGGTTCCAGCCGTGCGGCCGGAGCAATTTCGCTCTCGACCAACAACTCCATCCAGTAGACACTTTCATCCAGCTCCTGCAGCAACGTTTCGAGCTTGCTGATCATCTCCGCATCGGACCGCGACCGGAACGCTTCCCGGCAGTGCGCGCCCGGTGACGTCCCTGAGCGCAACAACTGCCGCTTGATCACCCGCGCCTCATCGGTCGGTGGAAGCGAGACGCACATGCGAATGATCGCGATAGCAAAGCGCTTCGTCCTCACGCGCAGAGTCTGCTCATCTCTCATCGTTCAACGCTCATCTCTCGTATACCGCGTCGGGTCCGCCACGCCAGCGTCGAGAAATCCCTTCTTACGTAACAGGCAACTGTCGCAGTGGCCGCAGGCGTTGCCCTCGGGGGTAGGGTCGTAGCACGAATGTGTCAGCGAATAGTCGACCCCGAGCTCGACCCCGCGGCGAATGATCTCGGCCTTGTTCAGCATCAGCAGGGGAGCGACGAGGCGGGGCTCGTGATGCTCGACGCCGCTGCGCGTGCCGGTCCACATCACCTGCTGGAAGGCGTCGATGAACTCCGGCCGGCAGTCGGGATAACCGCTGAAATCGAGCGCGTTCACCCCGATCCACACCTCCGCCGCTTCCCGCGCCTCGGCGTACCCGAGCGCGAGGGCCAGGAAGATCGTGTTTCGGGCCGGGACGTAGGTGATGGGGATGCCGGGCGCGCCCACCGCATCCTTCGGGACGTCAAAGTCCGCCGTCAGCGCGCTCGCTCCGAAGACCCGCAGGTCGAGCGGATAGACCACGTGCTCGGCCACCCCGATCGCCCCGGCCACCCGCTTTGCCGCCTCCAGCTCCACCACATGCCGCTGCCCGTAGACGACCGACAGGGCATGGCACTCCCGGCCTTCGTTTTTCGCGATGGCGAGGACGGTTGCGGAGTCGAGACCACCGGACAAGAGGATGACAGCGCGCATCGCGTTCATCGTAACAAGTCGCGCGGGACGAGAGATGAGCGATGAACGATGAACGATGAGCACCCGGCCCCCGGTTCTTGCTCATCTCTCATCGCTCATCTCTCATCTCTCGTACCGCGCGTATCGATCGTCTTCGCCATAGAATGGCCCCCCTATGTCCACCTACAGCGTGTACGAACTGCTCAACAAGAAGCGCCGCGGAGCTCCGCTGGAACCGCGCGAGATCGAGTTTTTCGTCGAGGGATTCACCCTGGGCAAGATCCCGGAGTACCAAATGTCGGCGCTGCTGATGGCCATCGCCATCAACGGCATGACCGCCGAGGAGATGGCCACGCTGACCCAGGCCATGCTGCGCTCCGGCGAGCAGTGGCACCTGCGCGACAGCTACGACTTCATCTCCGACAAGCACTCCACCGGCGGCGTCGGCGACAAGGTCTCGCTGGTCCTCTCCCCGTGGGTGGCCGCCTGCGGCGTCCCGATCGGCATGCTCTCCGGCCGCGGCCTCGGCCACACCGGCGGCACGCTCGACAAGCTGGAAGCCATCCCCGGCTTCAACGCCCGCCTTTCGCGCGACGAGTTCGAGCGCTGCGTCACCGACGCCGGCTGCGTCATCTCCACGTCCACCGAGGGGATCGCGCCGGCCGACAAGAAGATCTACGCCCTGCGCGACGTCACCGGCACGGTCGAGTCGCTGCCGCTGATCACCGCCTCGATCATGTCGAAAAAGCTGGCCATGGGAGCATCGGGGCTGATCCTCGACGTCAAGACCGGCAGCGGCGCCTTCATGCGCATTTACCAGGATTCCAAGGCCCTGGCCCAGAGCCTCATCGCCGCCGCCGCCGGCTCGGGAACGCGCGTCGAGGCGCTCATCACCGACATGGACCGCCCCCTCGGCATCGCGGCCGGCAACGCCAACGAGATCGTCGAGACCATCGAATGCCTCAAAGGCAACGGCCCCGACGACGTCATGGAAGTCACCCGCGCCCAGGCCGAGCGCCTCCTGGTCATGTCCCGCCGCTACGACGAGACCTCCGCCCGCCGCGAGCTCGACGAAGCCCTCACCTCCGGCCGCGCCCTCGACCAGGCCCGCAAATGGATCACCGCCCAGGGCGGCGACGCCGCCATCGTCGACGACTACGACCTCCTCCCGCAGCCCCGCGAAGTGATCGAGGTGAAAGCCCCCCAGAGCGGCTACATCACCTTCATCGACACCTACCAGGCCGGCATGTACACCGTTGACCTCGGCGCCGGGAGGAAGAAGGCGGACGACGTCATCGATTACGCCGCCGGAGTGATGTTCGACCGCCGGACGGGGGATGAGGTGAAAGCCGGCGATGTGGTCGCGCGGATTCAGTTAGGAGAGACGAAGCGTGACGCGGAAGAGCTGCGGAGGCGGTTCCTGGCGTTTGTCACGTTCGGGGATGAGAAGCCGGCGGAACGGCCGCTGGTGCACGAGCATCTGACTTGATTCCGAATTTTGAGTGGGACCTGCAGAAGGCGCGTGAGAACGAGCAGAAGCACGGCATCACGTTCGAAGAAGCAGCGACGGTATTCGGCGACGATGACGCTGTGATCGAAGATGATATCGGGCATTCGGATCACGAGGATCGCTTTATCATCATCGGCATGTCCGCGCGCGAACGGATGCTTCTGACGGTATACGTGATCCGCCGCGAGGACATCGTCCGGATCATCAGCAGCCGCTCCGCAGCGCGGCTCGAGAAACTCAGATATGAGAAAAAAGATCGAAGCTTCTGACGACCCGCTCGATCGCGAGATCGACTTTACGAACGCACGTCCGAATCCCTACGCCCGTGACTACTACAAGTCTCGCAACCTGCGCGTCCTGGCTCCGGACCTTCTCGATGTGTTCCCCGACTCGGAATCGGTGAACGAGGCGCTCCGTACGCTCGTCCGCCTGACGGCGGAAGTCCCCCGGCGTGTGAGCGCAAAAACCGCAGCGGTGCCGAAGCCCAGCCGCAAAAAAGTACATTCGTGACCCTGTGCACGGGCGACTGGCACCGGCGCGCTCTCCCGCTTATCTGACCGCCCTCACCACCCATCCCACCGCCAGCACCGCCAAAGCCACGAGCATCGCTCCCCAGAGGATGAACTTTACCCGCGTGGCCATCGCCAGGACGCTCCCTGTGGAGCCGGCCTGCTGCCCGCGGCGGTGTTTGCCGATGACGGTGATGACGCAGAAGTTCTCGATGTAATCGGAGAGCGCCGTCAGGAAGGGAAGGAGGACCAGCCAGCGGAAGCCCTCCAGCCGTGGCGCGAAGAGGACGATGGCAATCGCCGCGGCCAGGGAGTAGAGGATCGGGAAGATCATGTCGATGACGCTGGCCTGGGTCAGGTAGGTCTGCAGTCCTTCATCCGTGAACTCCCGGAGGATGCCGTCGACCTGAGAGGCGCGGTAGCCTTCCTTGCGGCCGTCGAACGTGCGCGCGGGGAGATAGGCACGCTGCCGGGGCATGAACAGCCCGAACCAGAAGATCAGAATCAGGATCACCAGAACCGCGAGCAGCCACCAGCTCGCGATGGACGCGATTGCCCCCCAGACCGGATCCACCAAGTACGCCATAATCCCCTCCTATGACGAAGTCACGTGCCATTGTCCTCGTTTGCGACTCTCTCGGTGTGGGTGAATTGCCGGACGCCGCCGATTTCGGCGATTCGGGGTCGAACACGCTCGGCCACATCATCGACGCGCGCCACCCGAATCTCCCCACGCTCACCCGCCTCGGCCTGCTGCACACACTCCCGACGCCGGCGACCACGGACAACCCCACCGCCGCTTACGGCCGCATGGCCGAGATCAGCGCGGGGAAGGACACCACGACCGGCCACTGGGAAATGATGGGGCTGATCGTCGAAGACCCGTTCCGCACCTACCCGAACGGCTTCCCAACCGAGATCATCCAGGAGTACGAGCGGCGCATCGGGCGGAAGACGCTCGGCAACAAGGCGGCCTCCGGCACGGTCATCCTCGACGAGCTGGGCGAAGAGCACATGCGTACCGGCGCCCCGATCGTCTACACCTCGGCGGATTCGGTCTTTCAGGTCGCGGCGCACGAAGAGGTGATCCCGATCGAGGAGCTTTGGCGCATCTGCGCCGAGGCGCGGGAACTGATGCGGGGAGAGCACAACATCGGCCGCATCATCGCCCGCCCCTTCCTCGGACCGGCGGCCGGCCAGTTCAAGCGGACCGCGAACCGGAAGGACTTTTCAGTGCGCCCGACCGGCGAGACCGTGGTCGAGCGCGCGTTCCGGGCGGGACGCGAGGTGATCGGCCTCGGCAAGATCGCAGACATCTTCGACCGCGTCGGCATCAGTCAGGAAATCCGTACCGAGTCGAACTCGGACGGGATGCGCCGGACGATGGACCTGATCCGGCAGTCGAACGCCGACTTCATCTTCACCAACCTGGTCGATTTCGACTCGAAGTACGGCCACCGCAACGACGTGGTTGGCTACGCCAAGGCGCTGGAGACGTTCGACGGCGAGCTCGCGGCGCTGCTCGACTCGCTGCGCGAGGACGACCTGGTGTTCATCACCGCCGACCACGGCTGCGACCCGACCGACGTCTCGACCGATCACACGCGGGAGTACGTGCCGCTGGTGATCGCCGGCCCGTGCATCACCGGGGCTCGGCCGCTCGGCACGCGCTCCACGTTCGGCGACCTCGGCGCCACGATCTGCGATCTGCTCGAGCTGCCGTCGTCCGGCCTGGCCGGGACGAGCGTGCTTCCGCAACTGGGGGTGAAGGGATGAAGCGGTTTTTCCTGATTGCACTGTTTGCCACCACGGCTGCCTTCGCGCAGTCGCCCGCGCCGCGCGTCGCGGATGATGGCCTGGTGATCGATCGCGTGGCCGAGGCCAGCAAACGCGATCTGCCGGTCGAGCTGCTCAAGC
This sequence comes from Thermoanaerobaculia bacterium, assembly GCA_035629865.1. Taxonomy (GTDB): domain Bacteria; phylum Acidobacteriota; class Thermoanaerobaculia; order Gp7-AA8; family Gp7-AA8; genus QHVT01. The sequence continues at coordinate 20,658 of DASPHC010000076.1, forward strand.
GGATCGTCAACGAAGACATCGACCTGCTGCGCGGCAAGCGTCCGGACGGCACGTACGAGTACGCCAGCTACGAGCGCTTCGAAGCAGGGCGCATCACCGCCTCGCACTCCGTGCAGCCGCGCACCGACAAGATGGCCACGATCGAGATGCGGGGAACGAACATCTACCGCGTCATCGTCGACGTGCCGTCGCGGCGGATGCTGGTGCGGAAGAACCTGCCGGTGTGGCTCGAACGGGTGGACGTCGATTTCATCGGCGAAGGCTCCACGCAGACGGAAGTGAAGTCATTCGAGGTGAAGGCGTGGATGCAGCCGGGGGAGGTCCGTCCGATCGACCTGCCGGCGATCGCGCGGCAGGCGACGGTGAAAGTCATCGCCACCGTCGAGGCGAAAGGCGGCTACGGCAATCTCGACGTGGCGCTGGTGCAGGCCAAGATCGTCGACCTGCCCGACAGCCCGTTCGCCGAAGCGGTGAACCAAGCCAAGGCCGCCTTGCGCGCGCTGGAGCGGAACGACGTGCCGTCACTGCGCGCGACCGCGCAGCGGATGCGCGAAGCCGTTGGTGGGCGCACCACTACGACCGCCGTCACGACGGCCGCAACGTTGCCGCCGCGCCCCTCGTCGTCGGAAGTGAGCGTGACCGCGCCGCGCACCGACGTCCCCTCGGATCGCGCGACGCGGCTCGAAATGAGCACCGAGCTGCAGATGATCGAAGACCTCCTCACCGGCACGGAAGCGGAGCGAAGGGAAGGGCTGGACCGGCTGCATCAACTCATCCGCAGAATGCGGTGAAGCTCGCCCGCTAATAACAAATCACCCGTGTGCAACCGCACAGGACCGTGAGCAGCCGCGCGCGAAACTTGCACGGGCGCGATGCCTCGCGGCACGTGCCTGCCGCGCGATCGTTGCAGTTTTGGTGGTTTGACGCATACGGAAGGGTGGCGTAGAATGCCCGTCCCTCATGTAGTAGCCCTAAGCGCTTTCCGAAAGGAGCCTCAATTTGTCGTCAGTCAAACTCAGTTTCAAGGTCGGGGACAAGCTCGTTTATCCGAACCATGGTGTGACGGTGGTCGAGCATATCGGCGACTCGCCGATCATGCCTCAGGGAGACAGCTATTATCACCTTCGGCTTCTCGCGAATAACTCGCGACTGGTGGTGCCGATCACGAACACGGACCGTGTAGGTCTTCGCCGTCTGTATCAGCAGAAGGAGATCAAAGGTCTCCTCGGCCTGCTCGAGCAGAAGCTGGTGAAGAGCCACACGGACTGGAAGGGCCGTTACCGCGAGAACCTCGAAAAGATGAAGACGGGGAAGCTCGAGGACGTGGCCGAAGTCCTGAAAAACCTCAACGAGGTCCAGAAGCGGAAGAGCCTCTCGTTCCGTGAGAAGAAGATGTACGACCGCGCCAAGTACCTCCTGGTCTCGGAAGTGGCGATCGTCAAGAACATCACGGAGCCGGAAGCCGAGAAGCTCATCCACAAGTGCCTCGAGAAGTCGCTCGCGCCCGTCGCGGCCGTCAGCCACTGATCGAGCCAACGGGGACGAACGCAAGTGCCGCCTTCGGGCGGCATTTTTCTTTTGAATTGAAAATTGCAAATTGAAAATTGAAAATGGCGGCGCTGCGGTTGCCCCCGCTGCGTTTTCAATTTTCAATTTTCAATTCTGATGACTGAACGCCTTCCCGACTGGATCCGCGAGAAAAAGCTCAGCCTCACGTCGCTGCGCGAGATGAAGACGCTCCTGCGCGAGCGCGACCTGCACTCCGTCTGCGAGTCGCTGGCCTGCCCGAACCGCACGGAGTGCTTCTCCCGCGGTACGGCCACGTTCATGATCCTCGGCGATGTCTGCACCCGCTCCTGCGGCTTCTGCAACGTCACCACCGGCCGCCCCTACGCCCCTCCCTCGCCGGATGAGCCGCGCGCGGTCGCCGAGACGGCCCGCCGCCTCGGCCTGAAGCACGTGGTCGTCACCTGCGTCACCCGCGACGACCTCGCCGACGGCGGCGCGCAGCAGTTCGCCGAGACCATCCGCGAGCTCCGCGCCGCCCTCCCCGAGGCGGCGGTGGAAGTGCTCACCTCCGACTTCCGTGGCAACCTCGCCTCGGTGCGGACGGTCGTGGAGGCCCGTCCCGACTACTTCAACCACAACGTCGAGACCGTGCCGCGTCTCTACGACTTCGTCCGTCCCGGCTCGCGCTTCGAGCGCTCGCTGTCGGTGCTGCGCGAAGCGAAGGAGGTCGATCCGGCGGTGGTCACGAAGTCGGGCCTCATGCTCGGCCTCGGCGAGCGGCGCGATGAAGTCACCGAGGTGCTCCGGCGCCTCCGCGAGTCGCACGTGGAGATCGTCACGATGGGGCAGTATCTGCAGCCCAAGCGCGACAAGCTCGACGTCGTGGAGTACGTACACCCGGCCGTCTTCGACGAATACCGCGACATCGCCCTGGACCTCGGCTTCCGGGCAGCGTTCTCGGGGCCGTTCGTGCGCAGCTCGTACATGGCGGACATGGTGGCTCACGCGGCCGCGGGATAGGACCTATCAGTCCCATCCCGCCCGGCTAAACTGAACCACCGTGATCCGCAAGCCCCGCTCCGCCGACCCCGACAAGAAAGCAACCGGCCCCTACTTCGTCACCTACCTGCCGATCTTTCTCGACTATCTCGCGGTCGAGAAAGGGTTGGCCAAGAACTCCCTCTCCGCGTACGGCGTCGACCTCCGCCATTTCGGACACTGGCTCAACGACCAGTCGATCGACCTCGACCGCGTCGAGCGCATCCACATCGTCAAATACTTTCAGTCGATCCGGGCGGCGGGGATCTCGCCCCGCTCGGTGGCGCGGGCACTGGCGGCCATCCGGGGGCTGTTCCGCTTTCTCGTCTCCGAGCGGCACCTGAAGAAGGACCCGACCGAGAACCTGGAGAATCCGAAGCTCTGGTCGACGCTGCCGAAGTCGCTGCAGCCGTTCGAGGTGGAGGCCCTTCTCGCCGCTCCCGACCGCGCGACGCCGGACGGCCTCCGTGACGCCGCCATGCTCGAGCTGCTCTACGCGACGGGGCTCCGGGTGAGTGAGCTGATCAAGGTCCGGATCGACGAGGTGGTGCTGGACGCCGGCTTCCTCCGGACGATCGGGAAGGGGTCGAAAGAGCGGATCGTGCCGTTCGGCGATACGGCGCGTGACGTAATCGTCCAGTTCATGGAGCGCGGCCGTCCCGAGCTCGACAAGCACAACGACCCCCACCTCTTCCTCTCCCGCCTCGGCCGGCCGATGACCCGGCAGTCGTTCTGGATGAAGATCACCCGCTATGCCCGCGAGGCGGAGATCAAGTCCCACCTCTCCCCCCACACCCTCCGCCACGCCTTCGCCACCCACCTCCTCGAAAACGGCGCCGACCTCCGCAGCGTCCAGATGATGCTCGGCCACGCCGACATCTCCACGACCCAGATCTACACCCACGTGTCGAGGGCGAGGCTGCAGAAGCTGTACGAGACGTATCACCCGAGGGCGTGAGGCGGTTGTCAGTTGTCGGTTGTCCGGGGTGGTTGTCAGTTGTCGGTTGTCAGTTGTCCGAACCGGTTTGGCTGGAGCCACGGGTAGCCTGGAGCCGACGTTTCCCCCGCCCCGCGTTCTTTCGCCACCCGCGGCTGATCCGACGCAGCTCCTGGAGCCGCGGAGCGGCGTAAGAATGTAGCCCCGGGCGCTAGCCCGGGGAACGAGCGGCCCCCTTGTCAGCCGCGGAGCGGCGAAAGAACGGACGTACCGCTCTCGGCTTGCCGCCCCTTGGGCGAGGAGTGGCAGACAACAGATAACTGACAACCGAGAACCTTTTCCCAGGCATAATCGTCCTACCAGAGTCGTTACGTACGACACCGCATGAAAAGCCTCCTCGCGACAGCTGTGCTTCTCATCGCCTCCCTCCCGGCGAGCGCGAGCATTGCGCTCTTTTCCGACGGCCGGAACATGAAGATCGAGGCCTATGCGGTCGAGGAGGAGACGATCCACCTGACCATGGAAGGCGGGGGGAAGCTGTCTCTGCCGCTGGGGCGGATCGAGCGGATCGTCGACGACGAGGTCGTGCCCGTCGAGGTGATCGCGGAAGTGAAGAAGATCGTGGAGGAGGAAGGGGGCGTTTTCCCGAAGCGCTCCTGGCGCTACAGCGACCACAGCCGCCCGCTCTTCAAGTCGAGCTACAACGACATCATCATCGAGGCCGCCCGCCGGTTCGACGTGGACGCGGCGCTGGTCAGCGCGGTCATCAAGGCCGAGTCCGACTACGACAGCCGCACTGTCTCCCATAAAGGCGCCCGCGGGCTGATGCAGTTGATGCCGGCTACGGCCAGGCGTTTCGGCGTCACCAACTCGTTCGACCCCTCCGAAAACATCCACGGCGGAACCCGCTATCTGCGCTGGCTGCTCAACAAATTCGAAGGCAACGCCGACCACGCCGTCGCCGCCTACAACGCCGGCGAAGGAAACGTCTGGAAGTACAACGGCGTACCGCCGTTCCGCGAGACGGTCAACTACATCAACCGCATCTCCAAGCACATCCGCACCGCGATCGAGAAGGAAGTGATTCCCCGGGACACGGAGAACCTTCCGACGACGGTCGTGGCCGCGGGCGGCGCGCGGTAGGGTCCGGAGAGACCGACCGGGAGGCCTCCGGCGGGCCGGCACGGCCGGCAGCGTTTGTTGCCATAGGCTGAACGCACGCTTCTCGCACGGAACATGGCCGGCGCGGACACAAACGCTGCCGGCCGTGCCGGCCCGCCGGAGGCCCCCCGTCCGTCTCCCCCGCGGCCGACCGCGAGCTCAGCTCACCAGCAGCGGCTCGCCCACCCGTTCCGGTTCCACCTCGATCGTGGTCAGCAGGCTGTCGAAGCGCATCACCATGATGGTCCGGTCGTCGTCGGCTGGGCGGTTGCCGGCGTGGCGGGCGACGGCGGTGAGGATGCTGTCGCGGATCGCGTTCGGGGAGCCGTCGGTGGTGTGGGCGCCGAGGAGCAACTCCAGCGCATCGAAGCCGAGCGGGTCGCCGTTCTCGTCCTGCGCCTCGACGATGCCGTCGGAGAGGTAGACCACGGCGTCGCCTTCCTTCAGGTCGAACTCCACCGTCTGGGTGGTCATGTTCGCGCGCACCCCCAGCGGGAGAGACGGCGACTCGATCGAGATCGGTGCACTCTCGCCCCGGCGGAGCAGGTAGGGATAGAGATGGCCAGCGTTAGTGTGGCGGATCGTGCCGCGCTCGAGGTCGAAGATGGTGAAGGCCAGGGTCATGAAGGCGCGGCGCTCCGTCGAGCGGAACACCAGCTCGTTCAACCGGTGGAAGAGCGAGGTCTCGTCGGCTCCCTCCTCGACGAGCGTGGTGATGGCCGCCTTGACCATCGCCATCACCAGGCCGGTGGAGAGCCCATGGCCGGATACGTCGCCGATGGCAACGGCCAGGCGCGACTTGTCGAGGTTGAAGACGTCGTAGTAGTCGCCGCCGATCGACGTCGTCGGCTCGAAGTGTGCCGCGAACGACACCCCGCGGAACCGGGGCCCTTCCTTCGGCAGCAGGTTGCGCTGGATCGTCGCCGCGATCTCGATCTCGCTCTGCAGGCGCTCCTTCTCGGTGACGCTGGCCAGCAGCGAGGCGATCGACTCCGTCATCCGGTCGAACGACTGGGCCATGGCTCCCAGCTGGTTGCGGCGCTGCATCCGGATGCGGTAGGTGAAATCGCCGCTCTCGACGGCGCGCGTCCCTTTCTCGATCCGGTTCACGGCGCGCGAGATCGAGAAGATCAGCACCGCCGCGAACGCCGAGGCGATGAAGTACGCCGCCATCAGCGTCGACGCCAGGCCGACCAGCACCCAGAAGATGAACCGCATGATCTGCGAGTTCGTCGCTCCGCCGAAATAGAACTGGATCAGGTTCCCGACCGGGTTGGAGATGAAGGTGAACAGGCGCAGGCGCTGGTTGGCCTCGCCGTTCTCCCAGTTCACCAGGCCTCCCTCCTCGGTGATGTCGAAGAAGAAGATCCGCCCGAATTCGAGGCCGCGGTCCGCGAAATCGCTGAACCCCTCGTCGTTCTTGTCAGGGCGGATCGAGATGCCTTCACGCTCGTGCTGTGCGAGGTTCGTCGCCACGACCATGCCGCCCCGTTCTTCGAGCCGTCGCGCCCACACCTCGTCCATCGGCAGCGCCAGGACGACGGTGCGTGCGCCCGGGTACTGCCGCGCCGAGACCAGCAGCCCCTGCTCGTCCCGCAGCACCAGGCCGCTGAAGCTCTTCGCCTGCAGCCACGCCGGGAGCTGTCTTCCCGTGGCGTCGGCGGTGTCGTAGATCTCCAGCCCTTCCATCCGCGGGCGCGTGCCGGTGGCGGCGTACTCGGTGTTGAGCGATTCGAGATAGCCGAGGCTCGATTGCCGCTCGGTGCGGAAACTGGCTTGCGTCGCCACGCCGGCGATGACGTAGAGGATCGCCGTCAGCAGGAACGCGAAGAGGAAGAACGGCAGGACGCCGATCATCACGTAGCTGAGGAAGAGCCGCCGGCCGACGGTCCAGAAGAGCTTGCGCAGGACCCAGCGGGCGACGACCCCGAACGCGTAGAGCGTGACGGCGATGACCAGCAGCCAGGCGGAGAACTCGACCACGTCGAGGATGGCCGGGTCGTCATAGCCGAGGTGACGGATGAGGCGGTCGGCGTACGTGATGACCACGATCGTGATCACGCCCGCCAGCCAAAGCATCAGCGCCACCGGCACGCGGCGTCGTCTGGTCTCCGGCACTGGCTCCATCGAGGTCATGATGACACACGCATATCACAGTGGTCAGAGTGGTTTACGTTGCGAAGCGCCGAGGGTTGCGTGCAGACTCCGGCCATGCAGGAGTTTCGCACGCGTCCCCGGTTCTGGCGGCTGTCGCTGGTGAGCGGGGCGCAGATCCTCGTCGCCGCCTGGGTCGCCATCCTGCTCTCCCTGACCCTGCAGGGGGTCGCCGACCGGAAGCAGTTGCCGCTGATCTCCGCCGGCGCGATCCTCCTGGCGCTCTTCGTCCGCTGGCTCTGGCCCTCCGGCCCGTCGCTAGCGGCGCGGATGGCCGTGCACAATGTGGCGGCCTGCGTGGCGGCGTTCGGGGCGGTGCAGGTCGTGGAGCGCGACCGTTATCACGCCGCCGCCTCGGCCGCGCTGGCGCTGCTGGTCTGTGTCGCCTTCTGGCGCCGCCAGCTCGCGCTGCTCGGCAACGTTTTCGACCTCGGCCGCCTGGTCATCCGCCTCGGCGTGACCCTCGCCGCGGTCCTTCCGCCCCTCGCGGTCATCTGCATCGTGGCGCTGCGGGCATGGGAGTACACGCCGGTCTGGTCCGCGGGGGTGCTGGCCGCGGCGGCGCTCCTGGCGGCGCTCTTCCCGCCGCCGGCGAAGTTCGAGCAGTTGACGCGGATCGAGCTCCGCGAGCCGGTCGCGCCGCTGCTCATCACGCTGGCCGTCGTGGCGACGCTGACGGCCGCGTGGCCCGACCTCATCCGGTACGGAATACCCCTCCATCGGGTAATGTCTATGCGGGAGATCTCCCCATGAAAACGCTCCTCGCCGCCACTGGCCGTCTCTCTGTGCTTGCGCTGGTTCTGCTCTACACCGACGCCGCGTCCGCTGTGGAGTGCGTGAACCGTTTCGTCTCCCGTACCCAGCGCCCTCACCAGGTGATTACGCTCCTCACCGGCAAGTTCACCTTCCAGGAGGCGCAGGAGCTGGCGAAGAAGATGAACGCCGGGCAGGCCCCCCTCTTCGAATGGGTGAACGACCAGGGGAAGCTGATCGCGAAGCAGACCGGCGAGCTGAAGGTCGTCCGCCCCATGTCGGTCGGCTGTGACGGCAAAAAGTCCGGCGTCATGGTCATCGCGTCGTTCCTCTCCGTCCAATCGCCGTCGAAGAAGATGTTCGTCAAGCTCGACGCGAATACGACGGTGGAGTTCGTGCAACAGGCGGATTAATTAGCCTCCCCCCCTGTCATCCTGAGCCCGCAGCAGATCCCCACGAAGCAGAAAACACGGCGGCGAAGGACCTGGGTGGGCGGGGGTGGGATGAACGTGCATCGCTCCCCCTCCACAACACTTGCTACCTCACCGCCCGCCTTTTCCCCGGCTCAACCACCGCGCCGGTGGCCCAGATCTCCAGCGAATGCCCCGTGAGGAGCAGCAGCCGTCCGTCCTGCAACGCGACCGAGGAGACCGGCGATGGCACTTCCGGCGTTGCGGCGGGGCTCCAGTCCGGGAGGTTGTAGAGCTGGGGGCGGTCGCTGCGGCCGGTGATGAGGATGCAGCTGCCTGCCACGCGTACGTGGTGATCGGCGGTTGAGGGCAGGGGGTCGAGCTGGGTACCGGTGGCGGTGAGGGTGTTGTCGAAGGAGTAGATCCGGTCGGCCAGCACGTGGACGGAAGTCCCGTCGTACGCGATCGAGCGTGCGCCGGCCGGGCGGTTCACGGTCACGCCGGCCGTGGGGTGCAGCGGGTCGGAGATGTCGATCGCGCGGATTCCGTCGGGGAGGCTGGAGAGCACGAACGCACGGTTTCCCGCGGACGCCACGTCGTCGATTCCGCCGGTGAATGAGGCTGTGCGGTCGAGGGTGGCGGGGTGGAAGACGACCGTGGCCTTCTCGCAGTTGCCGATGGAGCAGGAGCGGGAGAGGGAGACCCAGACGGCATCGCCGGCGGTGAAGATCGCCAGCGGCTGGGCATCCGGTCCCTCGTCGAGCATTCGCTGCGCGAGAAGGGCGCCGGAGGGGGACCAGGCGCTGATGGTGCCGTTGCCGGTGAGGGTGTAGAGGGCGGCCGCCGTCGCGGCGACGTCGATCACGCCGGCGGCGCGGATGCCGGTGACGTAGCGGGGGGCCGCGCCGAGGGAAGTGTCGAAGACGTCGATCCCCTCGTCGTCAAGCAGGTAGACGCGGTTTCCGCCGCTGACCGCCTTCTCGTAATACGTGTTCGAGAAACGCGAGACGGCGACCGGCAGGTCGGCGTTGATCAGCGAGGCCGCGGTGCCGTCGAGCGTGGCAAACACTGCCACGGTGCCGTTCGTCGCGCCGTCGACCGTGTCGGCCGGGAGGTACTGCTCGCGCACCAGCGTCCGGGCATCTTCGTAGACGTAGAGGCGACGGGTGTCGAGTGCGATGAGGTCGTCCCCGGCGAAGAGGAGCTGCCGCGGGATGGCGCGATTCGAGCCGGCGATGACGCGGGTGACGCCGCCGGCTAGGTCGACGACGTTGATGCCGTTGAACGTGAAGAGCGCGGCCCGCGTCGCGTCGAGGGCGATGCTGCCGGTCGCGACGCCGTCGACGGTGATCCGTCGCGGCTCGGCCGAGAGGTCGCCGGTCGCGTAGTAGTGCAGCACCGTGTCCTCCTCGGTCTCCCGCACCTGGGCGAAGGCGATGGCGTCGCCGGAGCGCGCGATCAAGGCGATGTTCGGGATGTTCACCTTCGCCGGCGCACTGGTAGCGCCGGCGATCCAGATCCCGCCGTTCGCCAGGCGGACCACGACGGTGTGGTCGAGGCCGAGCACTCCGTCGGTGACCGCGTCGGCGAACTGCGCCTCGAACGAGAGCGCGGGCGGGACGGGGCCGGTGACGTCCCAGACCTGCACCTTCGTACCGCTCGTCACGAGGAGGAAATCGGAGTGGAGCGTCGTAGCCGGCAGGTCGTCGCGGTAGTCGCGTACGACGGCTCCCTCGAGCGTCTGCCAGTTGCGCGTTTCCGCCAGCGCGACGCCGCTCGCGTCGACGGTCAGCTCCGTGATCCTGCCGCTGGCCTGAGCCACCCACGCCTCGTTGGCGTGTACGGCCACGCTGTTCCTGGCGCCCGTGGAGTAGCCGGCGACCGGATACGGCCGGGCGATCGAGCCGACGTCGTAGGTGATCAGGCCGATGTCCCCCGCGGCGACGTACAGCGTGTCGCCGGCGCGGTCGAGGGCGTGGATGACGTTGTCGGTTCCGTCGGTCGGCGCGAGCTGCGCCTCGAACCGCTCCGCGACGTTCGCGGCGTTGCTGAAATCGACAGCCCGCACGGTCCGGTCGGGGCCGGCTACGAAGTGGACGAAGGGAGTGGCCGAGGGGGCGAAGGCGGTCGCGCCGAACGGAACCCGCGCGAGGCGCGCGGTGCCGTTGAACATGTCGGTGTTCTGGCCGAAACGGTCGGAGACGAAGATCCAGCCGTCGCTCGTGGCATGGACCGCCGTGGCGCGCGGGAACGTTTCCAGCGACCCGGTCCCCTGCGGCAGCGACGGGATGGCGATGGTGTAGGTCTCCACGGTCGCGTCGCCGTCGGCGGCATAAAGGACGTTGCGTGCGACTGCAAGCGAGGTGACGTTGGGGGAGGAGGTGAACAGCGTTGCGGTCGTCTTCACGGGCGATACGGGATTGAAAAGCTCGTACTGCTCGATCCCGTTCGAGGTGGCGGCGAAGAGATACGAGCCGGCGATCAGGAGGTCGTTCACCGTCCCGCCGGCCGTGACCGAGCCGGCCACGCGGACGCTGTTCCCCTCGCGCCGCAGCACGATGATCTGCGCCCCGCTCCCCGCGTACGCCAGGTCGCCCGCGGGAGCCACCTGCACGACCCGCGTGGCGCCCGGAAGCGCGATCGCGTCGAGGATCTCGGCGTCGGTACTCAGGAGCTGCACGCCGTACCCGGTCGCCAGCCAGACGAACCCGCCGCTGGTGGAAACGTCGAGGGCCGTGGTGCGGAACGGCGCGCTGTACCGCAGCGCCCAGTTGCAATCGGCGAAGGAGGAAAGAGAGACGAGGAGAAGGAGGACCGCCGCACACCCGCGCATTGGCAGATTATCGCATCGGCCGCAAGAGGGGACGACGGGAGGCCTCCGGCGGGCGGGCCCGGCCCGCTGCGTTTGTTTTCGCGTGGACCACGCTTCGAGCGAGAAACGCGCGTTCAGCCTTGGGCAACCAACGCAGCGGGCCGGGCCCGCCCGCCGGAGGCCCCTCGTCGTCCCCTTCTGCGGTCACCGCGATCGATCCAGCAACGCGAGCGCCTTCCGCACGTACGACGGATGCGGCACGCGCCCCAGCTCCCGCGGGTCGATCCACTGGTATCCGCTCTGCCGTCCCTTCACCTCGGCCGCGTAGACCGCGAACTCGATCTTCCGCGTCGTCACGGTGTGCCGGAACTTGCCGAGGAGCGCGCCGGTGATGGCGTCGAGGGGGTGGACGTCGAGGAGGGAGCGGTCGCCGTGGGGGAGGTGGTACATGGCGTTCATCAGCGGCCCGGACTCGCGGCGCATCAGTACGCGGCCGCGACGGTCGACGATCAGATAAAGGGAGATGCTCAGCTCGCGGGTCTCCTTCTTCGGTTTCGCCCTCGGCAGCTCGTCGACCCGGCCCGTGGAGAGGGCGACACACTCCTTGCGCAAGGGGCAGATCAGGCAGGAGGGATTGCGCGGCGTGCAGATCAGCGCGCCGAGCTCCATCAGCGCCTGATTCAGCGCGCGCGGGCTCCTGCAGGCTTCGACCAGCGCCGTGGCGTGCTCCCACGGCGCCTCGTCGTTGCCGAAGAGGCGGGCCACCACACGGGCCACGTTGCCGTCGACGATCGGAGCGCGCTGCTCGAAGGCCACAGAAGCGATCGCTCCGGCGGTGTAGCGACCGATGCCGGGGATGGTCAGCAGCTCCTCCACCGTCTCCGGCAGCCTGCCGCCGAAGCGCTCCGTCACCGCGACCGCGCCGTCGCGCAGCATCCGGGCGCGGCGGTAATAGCCGAGGCCCGACCAGGCCGCCGTCACCTCGTCATCGCCGGCGCGGGCCAGCGCCTCGACGGAAGGGAACGCTTCCAGAAACCGGCGAAAGTACGGCAGCACCACATCCATCCGGGTCTGCTGCAGCATGACCTCGGAGACCCAGACGTGGTACGGGTCGTAGGCCTGCCGCCAGGGGAGCGGCCGCTGGTGCCGCGCGAACCACGACTCGAGCGCGCGCGTCAGCGGGCGGAGTGATGGGAAACAGAGGTTTGCGGATTGCAAAGCCCGCTTATTGTATTCTTCGGGTCGGGTGCCGACATGAGCGAACAGCTTCACGGGTCAGAGCCGGAAACTGAACAGGGCAAATACGTCTATTGCATCATCAAGACGGAGAGCCCGAAGGACTTCGGCGGGGTCGGCATCGGTGGCCGCAGCGACAAGGTCTACACCGTTCACCATCGAGAATTCGCCGCCGTCGTGTCGAACTGCCCCCTGATCGTCTTCGACCCGACGCGCGAGAACGCGCTGGCCCACGAGCACGTCAACGAGCTGGTGATGAAGGATTTCACCGTCCTGCCGATGAGCTTCGGCACGGTCTTCCGCACCGAGAACGACATCAAGGAGTTCCTCAAGGGGACCTACGAGGCGCTCAGCGACGTCCTCCAGAAGATGGAAGGGAAGATCGAGTTCGGCCTCAAGGTGAACTGGGACAAGGACCAGGTCATTAAGGAGATCGAGACCGAGAACGAGGAGATCCGCCGGCTCAAGGACGAGATCCAGTCCAACACCTCGACCTCGACCTACTTCTCGCGTATGCAACTCGGCCGGGTTGTCGAGTCGGCGCTCCAGGCCAAGGCCGACGCCTACGTCACCGAGATCTACGAAGCGCTCCGCGACGCCGCCATCGCCTCCCGCTCGAACAAGCCGATCGGCGACAAGATGATCATGAACGCCGCCTTCCTCGTCGAGCGCGACAAGACCCGCGCCTTCGACGACCAGATCTCCGACATCGCCAAAAAGTACGAGAACAAGCTGTCGTTCCTGTACACCGGCCCCTGGCCGCCGTACAACTTCGTGAACATCCGGCTCAAGCTCGAGAGAGCCGAACGGTAGTCCCATTGGTCCCATCCGTCCCATCAGTCCCATGGGACAAATGGGACTTATGGGACAAATGGGACTGTTGACCTCCCCGTGTTAGAACTGAAAAACCGCCCCTGGATCGACTCTCCGTTCTTCGAGCAGGCGCTCGAGGCGAAGGGTCTCGATCCGGAGACGAAACGGCTCGTCCGGTTCTACGCCGAGAACGGCTACGTCATCGTCGACCCGGAGGTCACCAGCCCCACCATCGACGCGCTGAATGGCGGGCTGGCCGAGCGGTTCCGGCCGAACATGGACGGCTACTACGCCGACGAGACCCGGGTGCAGGACGCCTGGCTCTTCAACGAGCACGTCCGCAACGTCGCCGTCGCGCCGCGGATCGTCGAGCTGCTGCGGATCTTCTACGGCCGGGAGCCGATTCCCTTCCAGACACTGAACTTCCGGGTCGGGTCGCAGCAGCGGACGCACAGCGACATCATCCATTTCGACAGCTTCCCGTACGGCTACATGTGCGGCGTCTGGACGGCGCTGGAAGACGTCGATCTGCGCAACGGTCCGCTCCACTACTACCACGCCTCCCACCGCATGCCGCGCTTCGACATGCACGACATCGGCATCACGGCGGCCGGGACGGTCGGCTACGAGAAGTACCACCTCTACGAAGACTTCGTGGAGCAGCTCATGAAAGAACGCCGCGGCGAGCGGGTCGAGCTGAAGCTGGAGCGGGGGCAGGCGCTGATCTGGTCGGCGAACCTGTTCCACGGCGGCTCGCCGATCGTCGACAACGGCCGGACGCGTCTCTCCCAGGTGACGCACTTTTACTTCTCCGGCTGCATGTACTACACGCCGCTCTTCTCCGACGTCGGCCTCGGCAAGATCGTCACCCGGAACGTCCACGACATCCGCACCCGCCGCCCCGTCCCGCAGTTCTACAACGGCGTGGAGATCGCCAATCCGGGTCAGTGGCCGCCGCAGGAGCTGCCGCCCTGGGGCGCCGTCCCGACGCGGACGAAACGGAGCGTCCGCGGGATTCGCGACGCAATCGCCCGACTTCTGAGACCATAGGCTATGGCGTTCTTACTGGACGACATCATCCTGCTCCCGCTCAAGGGCCCGATCTCCGGGTTCAAGTGGATCATGCGCACGATCCAGAAGATGGCGGACGAGGAGCTGATGAACGACCAGCCGTGGAAGGAACGGCTGATCGAGCTGCAGATGCGCCTCGAGCTCGGCGAGATCAGCGAGGAAGACTACGTCGTCCAGGAGGCCGAGGTCTTCCAGGCCCTGCGCGACATCCGGGCCCGCAAGGAAGCGATCGCCCGGGAGATGTCCGGTCAGGACGACGACGGCGGCATCGGGATCTACACGGGCTACGGGGAGAGATGAACGATGAGCGATGAGCGATGAACCATCGTTAGTCGCCGCATTCGACTCCCTGGCCGGCCGTCACGTCATTCTCTTCGGCGGTAAAGGCGGCGTCGGCAAGACCACGCTTTCGGCCGCGGCCGCGCTGCACTTTGCCTCGGGAACTCGGCCGGTGATCCTCTTCACCACCGATCCTGCCTCGAACCTCAACGATCTCCTCGGCGAGGAGGCGTCGCTTCGAATTGAGGCGTTGGATGCCAATGCACTCTACGCCCGCTTCCTCGGCGCGCACCTGGAGTCGTTCCTGGAGATCGGCGACCGCGGGACGTATCTCGACCGCGAAGAGCTGCGCCGCTTCTTCGAGCTGTCGGTCCCCGGTGTCGACGAGCTGATGGCCTGGATGCACATCGGCGAGCTGGCCGAGGAGCACCCGGATGCGCTGATCGTCGTCGACACCGCCCCGACGGGCCACACGCTGCGGATGCTCTCGTCGTCCGAGCACTTTCGCAATCTCGCGCTCGCGCTCGATGCGATGCAGGAAAAGCATCGGGCCATGGTCCGCCAGTTCGCGAGACGCGAGGTGCGCGATGCCGTCGACGTGTTCATCGAGGAGTTTGACGCGCGTGCCGCGCGACGGCGGGAGCTGCTGACGTCTCCCGCCACGGCCTTCGTACCAGTGACCCTGGCCGAGCCGCTGGTGCTCGAACAGACCGCACGGCTGATCGAGGAGCTGCACGAGTTCGACGTGCCGTTCGTGGTGGTGAACCGCTCGTCGTTGACTCCGGTGACGTTGGCGAAGCCGGTGGTCTACGCGCCGCGGGCGTGCGTGCCGCTGGATTCAGCGGAGAGGCTGCGGGAGTGGAGCGAACGTCCAACCGACCTGTGGAGCGCCGACGTTCCGTCGGCCGGTCCGCCGGCCTTCGGCCGGCAGTCTGCGGAGGAAAGTGCTCCCGAGAGACTGCCGGCTGAAAGCCGGCGGACCGGCCGGTCGAAGACCGGCGCTCCGTTAGTCGGCGGGACGTTCGCTCGACCAGCCCCCCTCCTCTTCCTCGCCGGCAAAGGCGGCGTGGGTAAGACCTCCTGCTCCGCCTCCATCGCCCTCCAACTCGCCCAGCAAAACCCCGGCAAAAACTACGTCGTCATCTCCGTCGACCCGGCCCACTCACTCGCCGACCTCAAACTCGATCCCCCTGCAAACTTGAGAGTCGAGACCGTCGACACCAAAGCCAAATGGCGCCGTTTCCGCGATTCCTTCGGCGACAAGATCGAGCACGCCATCGACTCCCTCACGCCCGGCAACGTCTCCCTCGGCTACGACACCGAGGCCATGCGGAGGCTGATCGAGATGGCGCCGCCGGGGGCGGACGAACTGTTCGCCATCACCCGCCTCCACGACCTCATCACCGACCCAACCCTGGCCGGCGTGGTCGTCGACACCGCCCCGACCGGCCACTTCCTCCGCCTGCTCGACCTCCCGAAGACCGCTGGCGAGTGGGTGCGCGAGTTCATGCGCATCCTCCTCCGTTACCGCGAGCTGATCTCCGCCGGCTCGCTCGGCGAGGAGCTCGTTCGCGCCTCGCGCGAGCTCAAAGAAGTCGATGCCACGCTGCACTCCGAACGGGCGGCGGTCGTCGTGGTCACCCGTCCCGAGCGGATCGTCGTCGCCGAGACGAAGCGCCTCCTCGACGACCTTCGCGGTCGCGGCATCCGCATTGGCGGGGTGATCGCCAACTACGTCACGCCGGCGGACGGCGACGAATGCGACGCGTCGATGCGCTCCCACGAGCTGGCCGCACTCGACTCGCTCGGCGAGGAACCGGTGATCATCGAGCGGAGAGAGCGCCCGCCGATGTCGCACGGGGAGCTGATGTCGTTGGTTCCGCTATAGTTGGCGGATCGTGATCTACGTCTATGCGGTCACGCGTGACGCCGTGACGCCTGACGCCGAGGCGGTCGACGGCTCGCGCAGATTCGGAACGGCAAAGGCCGGCAACCTCGCCGCCGTCTTCACGCCGGTCGACGCGGAAGCCTTCTCCCAGGAAGTCATAGACAAACGCGCGGGCGATCTCGAATGGCTCGGCGCGATCGGCTACCGCCATCAGTCGGTCATGACCGAGCTGATGAAACAGACCGCCATCATCCCCCTGCGGGCATTCACCCTGTTCAGCGGCGAAGAGGCGGTCCGGACGTACCTTACGGAAAACAGCGCCCTCCTCGACAAGACCCTGCAGCGCCTCGACGGCAAGCAGGAATGGACGCTGCGGATCGAGCTCGACCCGTCGAAATGGAGCGACGCCATCACCGCGCGCGTCGCCTCGCTCCGCGACCTGCAGCAGGAGATCGACACCGCCGCTCCCGGCCGCGCGTTCCTCCTCAAGAAGAAGCTCGGCGATGAGAAAAAGCGCGCCTCCCAGGCCGCCGAGGACGACCTCGTCGCAGAGCTCGAGCGCGAAGTCCTCGGCAGGCTGCAATGTGAAAGCGTCGCCGAATCGCGCCAGCGCCGCGACGGTGCCTTCCCCCAGATCACCGTCCTCATCAACCGCGACGAGGAATCGGTCCTGCAGGAGCTGCAGACGACGCTCAACGCCCGCTACGACGCCGAAGGCGTGACGCTGGCGCTCCTCGGCCCCTGGCCGGCCTACACGTTTGCATCAATCGAGAGATGAACGATGAGAGATGAACGATGAACGCCCATCCGCCGCTTCTGCTCATCTCTCATCTCTCATCTCTCATCTCTCGTACCAGCCATGACTGACGTTGATCTCGAAGAGCTCCCCCTGCTGGAGACCCTCGACCACCTCCTCGACCGCGGCGTGATCATCGCGGGGGAAGCGGTGATCTCCATCGGCGACGTCGACCTGCTCTACCTCGGCCTGAACGTCGTGCTGGCCAACGTCGACGCCATTATCCGGACGTCGCAGCCGAAGAAATGAAAGCGATCGTCATCGGCGCGCACCTTCTGCGGGATGACATCGAGCCCGTCGCGGCCGCGGTCGGCGTCGGCGACCTTTATCTCAGCACCCTCGAAGTCCCCGATGACCAGCCCCTCGGCGACCGCGAGCTGCTCGTCAAAGTCGCCGGCCTGCGCGGCCGCCTGCTCGACGTTGCCACCTTCGTCGCCATCCGCTACGGCTTCGCGCTCTCAACACCGGATGACGCGCTGGCCAAATGCGCGCCCCACCTCGCGCGCTGGAAACGCATCCTCACCGCCCATCGCGAGCATGTCGAGATGACCCTCAAAGTCGTCGCCTCGTCGACCCTCTCCCGTCCCGATCGCCACGACTTCACCAGCGGCGCCGGCTACCTCCGCGCCCTGCACGCCGCCAGGCAGGCCGCCGACGTCGACCCGCAATTCCGTGAGGCCGCGGAGCGCGTCCTGGTGCCGCTCGCCGTAAGGAACCATTGGCAACACCGCGACGAAAAGTCGGTCGAGCTGGCGCTGCTCGTCCCGCGCGACCGGCTCGACGACGTCAAGGCCGCCGGCGAGGAACTGCGCCGGACCAATCCCGAGATCCCGTTTCTCCTATCCGGCCCCTGGCCGCTGGAGGTCTTCGCCGATGCTGATCGCGAATGAAGAACAGGAGCTGCGCGAAGCGCTCTCCTTCACCGACTCCATGGTCCCGGAGCGCATCTCCGCAGACGCGGAGATCGTCGAGAACGGGCTGGCGAAGCTCGTCCTCTCCATCATCGAGCTCGTGCGGCGGCTGCTCGAAAAACAGGCCCTCCGGCGGATGGACGCCGGGAACCTGACCGACGCCGAGATCGAGCGGCTCGGCAGCGCGCTGATGAAGCTGGAGGAGAAGATGGCTGAGCTGAAGCGCTCATTCGGGCTCAGCGATGAGCAGTTGAATATGAAGCTCGGGCCTTTGAAGATGTGGGAGTGATGTGGTACACGGTTGCCACCACTGAAGGGGGAGGCACGATTGCCAATCGAAGATCGGGGAGGGCTCCAGCGGCAGCCGCAAGGGCTGGTGGACATCCTCGACAAGATCCTGGACAAGGGGCTCGTGGTCGCCGGTGACGTCAAAGTGTCGCTGGCGAATGTCGAGTTGCTGACCATCCAGCTCCGCCTCGTGATCTGCTCGATCGACAAGGCGGAGGCAATCGGCATCAACTGGTGGCGCTCGGACCGTTTCTACTCCGCCGACGCGCGGGCCCTGCCCGCCGCCGGGGAGTACGACGAACTGCGGAACCGCATCGCGGAACTGGAACGTCAACTCAACACCACTCGTGAGCTTCCTGCAGAGGGGAGCTCTGGAGAGAGGAAAGGCAGGTAGTCAATGGCTGTCGAACGCGCCCCGGGCGGAACCAGTCTCATCGACGTACTCGACCGGATTCTCGACAAAGGCATCGTCGTCGACGCCTGGGTCCGAATCTCCCTCGTCGGCATCGACCTGATCACGGTTGAAGCCCGCGTCGTCATCGCATCGATCGACACGTACCTCAAGTACGCCGAAGCGGTCGGCATCACCTCCACCGTCGCCCGCCCGGCCCTCGGCCCGGGAGAAGGCGGCGGAGGCATCGGCAGCACCACCACCGCACCAGTCGGCACCACGCGGACGTGAGCTCTATCCTCCGCCGCGCCAGCGGCGGAGGATCTTGCGGCGTACCATAGGTGACATGGCTTCCGCCGGTGATCTGATCAGCTACCCCGGAATCATCCTCGGCGTCATCGCTGCGGCCGCCGCGCTCTGGGCTCTCGGCGTCCGCGACGAATTCATCCTCACCGCCCTCGCCCTGATCGTCGGCGGCACCCTGGGCGGTCTCGCCGAGCGCGCGATTGCCAAGCGACTCTGGCCCGACCCTCCCAATTCGAAACAGCACGAGGAGTGACGCGCGACTCGCGGCAGCCGAGGCAGCGTTCCACGCCATCTGTGGTTTCTTGAGTTAAGACGGAGATCTTCCCTCCGTCATCCTGAGCGGCGGGAGGGCGGGCGTGAGGGAGCGAAAGGATCGGTACGACGATAAGTGATCCGATGAGCACTTGCTCCGAAGTCCAGGTGGACGAATCTCGCTTTTCGTGGCCCAGATCCTTTCGCTCCCTCACACCCGCCCGCCCGCCGCTCAGGATGACGGGAGGGGGAGTTCTCTGCTTAAGGCCGACCACCGAAACCAGCGTGGTATACATCAGCGATGCGCCGAAGCATGTTTCCTCTGGTTCTGGCCTTGGTTCAGCTCAGCACCGCCGCCTCAGCATCGACGGCCCCCCGAGGGTTCGTCGAGTTGAGCGGCCGTCCATCCGAGGCGGACTTTTTGTGCGCGAACTACACCCGAAATGGATGGGTGGTTGCTTCATCCGGCGGTGAGGTTCAAGCAGAGCTTGCGCCGTCCAGAAGTTTCTCGGATCCGCTCCCATTTTCGTATGAGCCGGGCGAGAACCAGATCGGCGAGCGGCATGTCGTCAAGGTGAAGGACGGCTGGCTGGTGGGCTTTGACGCCGGCGAGTTTGGAGGTGGCCTGTGGTGGTTCAGTGAGAACGGCCGGCGCTCCACTCAAGTCTCACCACCGAAGGACGCACCAGTCCATCCCGACGACATCTACCGCGCGGAGAACGTGCGGGGATTCGCCCGGACGGCGGACCGCATCCTCGTGCTCATGGGGCTCGACCACCTCTCTGCAAGGTCCGGCCGGGTGTACAACATCGTTCGAGCCGGCAACCGTTGGAAGCTCGAACCGTTTGCCGTTCTCGATGGAAGCCCGGATGCGTGGCTCGATGAAGGCGATCGAGTGCTGATCGTGACGGGCGGTGGCCTTTGGGAAGCGCGCGGCCATTCCGGCGCAAGACAACTTCATGCACTCGGGATCGGCAGCGTGTATCCCGGATCGCTGATCAAGGCAGACGACGGAGCGTTGTACGTGGGAATGCGCAGATACGTGATTCGCCTGGAAGAGACAAACGGTTCATGGACGGAGACCTGGTTTGTCAAAGCGGACTGCGTGTACGTAAAAGTTCAGTACTACGACTGTGTATGCAGCCACTGATCGGAAAGACGCGCAGCCTGTCATCCTGAGCCCGAACGCGGAGCGCGATACCACCGGAATGAAGGTTCGATGGTTGGCGCACCCCGGCACCCCTCCGGGGTGTACCCATGGGGAGACCGACGGATCCGGTGGTATCGCGCCCCGCGCTCAACCACCGGCTATTTGCCAGTACCCCTTCGGGGTGAATCTCCGCGTCACCTGCCTCTTGCAACGAGCGGCGAGCTTCTCCGTCAAATTTGCGGAACGAGCTGCGTGGGACGGGAGCGGAATGTCGCGCGTCACGTCCAGGACGTCGTGCGTCACGACCGGAACGCAGTGCGTCACGTCCGGAACGCGGTGCGTCACGACCGGAACGCAGTGCGTCCACGACCGGAACGCGGTGCGTCAGGACCGGAACGCAGTGCGTCACGTCCGGAACGCGGTACGTCAC
>DASPHC010000077.1:0-43863 GCA_035629865.1 Thermoanaerobaculia bacterium
ACTCGCTTCCAGCCGGGCGCCACCCTTTGCTGGACAGGACTTGGACCTGTCAGGTTCTCTTTGAAAGGTTTCGTCTTCGACTTCCTCCTTTCCGAGGCTTCTTGTCGTACCGAAGGACCTGGGGGAGGGGGAGCAATGAACGCTCTTCCTACCCCCGCCCGCCCAGGTCCTTCGCCGCCATGCTTGCCGCTTCGTGGGCCAGTTTCTGTGGCTCAGGATGACAACAGGGGGAAGCCGCCGTAGGCGGCGAAAGATCTGTAGGCCCGCCCTTTTAGGGCGGGCACCACGCGGCGCGGTGAAGGCAAAGCCCGCGGAGCGGGCGACAGGGGAGAACCCCTACGCCAACCGCATCGGCATCACGACGTACAAATAGTCGTACGGCAGGTCCTCCGCCGCTGAGGCGGGGCGGCCGATGCACTGGCTGTTCTCGTCCTTCAGGTCGAGCGACACGGTTTGGGTGTCGGTCGCGGAGAGGAAATCCATCACGTACGCGGCGTTCAACCCGACGAAGAACGGGGCGCCGGCGTAGTCGATGGGAACGGTCTCGCGGGCGTCGCCGAGCTCGGGGTTGGTGGAGGAGACGGTGAGCTTGCCGGGGGCGAAGTCGAAGCGGACGGCGCGGGTCCGCTCGTTGGCGACGAGGGAGATGCGCTTGATCGTCGAGAGGAGGCGCTCGCGGTCGACCATCACCCGGCGGTCGTTGTCGCGGGAGATCACTTCCATGTAGTTCGGGAAGTTCACGTCGATCATGCGGGCCAGGAGGCGGCGGTCGCCGGCTTCGAAGAAGAGCTGGTTCTCGGAGACGCCGAAACGGACTGTCCCGTCCTCGGGGGCCTCGAGGCGGAGGATCTCGTCGAGCGCCTTGCGCGGGATCAGGATCGTGAGGTCGCTTCCCTTCTTCCCCTTGCCGGTGATGCCGGAGGGGAAGTTGATCAGGGCCATGCGGTGGCCGTCCGTTGCGACCATCTCCAGCTTGTTCGGCTGGATCTTGAGGAGCGCGCCGTTGAGCTGAAAGCGGGTCTCCTCGTGGGTGATGGCGAACTTCACCTTTCCGACCATCGTCTTCAGCTCGTCGAGCGGGATGATGTAGGCATCGCTGACGTTGACCGTCGGGAGCGTCGGGTAGTCCTCCGCCGGCAGGCCGAGGAGCCGGAACTTGGCGGTGCCCGATTCGACGTTGATGGAGTTGTTCTCCTGCAGCGTGAAATGGACGTCGTCATCCGGAAGCGAGCGAACGATGTCGAAGAGGCGTTTGGCCTCGATGGTCACGCCGCCGGGAGTCGTGATGCGGGCGGGGGTGGAGCTCAGGATCGTGACGTCGAGATCCGTGGCGGCGATCTGGAGCCGCCCGTCGGCCGCCTTCAGGAGAACGTTCGACAGGATCGGGATGGTCGAACGCTTCTCGACGACTCCCTGGCACAACTGAAGTTCCTTCTGAAGATCCGCTTTTCCTACGCTCAGCTCCATCTGGTCTCTTCCTTCAAAAAGAATCTAGTTCTTTAGTAGTGGTAGTAGTAGGTCGTGCGGATATCGTCACGGCGTGACGCAAAGTGTTCGAAAGCATAGCACTTTTGGCGTTTTTGCCGTGTGAGTCCGGGCATGGAGAAACTGAGGGAAACAGCGGCGTTTTCCGCAGTCCCGGGCCCATCGTCCCCGATCCGGAAAATCATCCACACGTTTTCAGCGTCTCTTTCCGCAGGCATTGTGGAAGTCATCGGAACTGCTTCGCCAGGGCCTCGACGGTTCTCGCGAACTGCGGGTCGGCGTCCATCTTCTTCTTGATCTGCTCGACCGAGTACATGACGGTCGAATGATGCTTGTCGGTGAAGACCTTGCCGATCTCGGGGTAGGAGAGATCCGTCAGCTCCTTGCAGAGATACATGGCCACCTGCCGCGGGAAGGCGACGGTCTTGGCGTTGCTCTTCTGCTTCAGCTCCGAGACCTTGAGGCCGTAGTGCGTGGCGACGACGCGGAGGATCTCCGGGGCGCCGACCGGCTTGTCCTCTTTCGAAAGGACGTCCTTGAGGGCTTCCTTCACCAGCTCGATGGTGATCCTCTTCCCGACCATCGACGCGAACGCCCCGATCTTGTTGATGTACCCTTCGAGCTCGCGGACGTTCGAGCGGACCCGTTCGGCCACGAAGATCGCCACTTCCTGCGGGACCTCGACCTTCTTCTCCTCCGCCTTCTTGCGGATGATCGCCACCTTGGTCTCGAAATCGGGCGGCTGGATGTCGGCCGTCAGCCCCCATTCGAAGCGGGAGCGGAGACGCTCTTCCAGCGTCGGGATCTCTTTCGGCGGCCGGTCGGAGGTAAAGACGATCTGTTTCTGCGCCTCGTAGAGGGCGTTGAACGTATGGAAGAACTCTTCCTGCGTCCGCTCCTTGCCGGCGATGAACTGGATATCGTCGAGGAGGAGGGCGTCCGCGGAGCGGTAGCGGTCGCGGAACGGCTGCATCTTGTCGAAACGGATCGAGGCGATCAGCTCGGTCATGAACGCCTCCGCCGACATGTACGCGACTTTCAGGTCAGGCCGCGATTCCTTGAGCTGATGGCCGATGGCCTGGATCAGGTGGGTCTTGCCGAGGCCGGCACCGCCGTAGATGAAGAGAGGATTGAACGAGCCGCTCGGATTCTCGGCCACCGACTTCGAGGCGGCGTGGGCGAGCTGGTTCGAGTTGCCGACCACGAAGCTGTCGAAGCGGTAGCGGCGGTTGAAGGTCGCGGTCGGGATCTCTTCCTTCGGCGGCGCGATCTGTGGGCCGAGGTCGCTCGAGCCGGTGACGATGAAATTGATGTGGACCGGGTCGAGAACGATCTCGTCGAGGAACGCGCGGATCTGGGCACCGAACCGCTCGCGGATCTCGTCCACGTAACGCTGGCTCGGGACGGAGATGTCGAGGGTGTCGCCTTTCTGACCGAGAAAACGGGTAGGCGCGAGCCAGGTGTCGTACTCCGACCGATCCACCACTTGTTCGATTCGGGTGAGGACTTGGCTCCAGGTGCTCATCGCTATCTTGTTGAGAATCCACAGCTTTTCCACAGTTGTGGAAATTCTGGGTCTTGGATGGGCGACGGAGTCTAGCACGAAAAACGAGGAAGAACAGTGGGTTGAAGATCGCGTGATTTTCAGTCGATCCGCGGCTCCCTCTGCACGCCGGCCGGAACGCTTCTTACTGGAATAAGCCTCTTGCACAAGGGCGTTTGCGCGCTCGGCCTGCGCCTTGCGGATCGACGCTCGTTGACCGTCCGTGCGGCCAAGTCTATACTCACCGCTTTCTTTTCAGAGGGTTAGGTCAAATGGCATCGAAGCGTACTTTTCAGCCGAACAATCGCCGTCGCAAGCGCACGCACGGCTTCCTCGTCCGGATGCGGACGAAGGACGGACAGGCAGTCCTGTCGCGCCGTCGTCGGAAGGGCCGCAAGCGCCTCGCTGTCTAAGCGGGCGCTCGCGGTACTCCCGGTGGATCGCCTTCGTTCCGAGGCGCTGCCGAAACAGAACAAGCTGGCGAAACGTCGCGAGTTTGTCCATGTTTACGAAACGGGCCAGAAGCAGTTTTCCCGGTACACCGTTCTCTTCATTGTTCCCAACGGGTCGTCGCACTCCCGCATCGGCATCACCGCGACGAAGAAGATCGGGAAAGCCAACGTTCGCAATCGTCTGAAGCGCTGGACGCGCGAGGTCTACCGGCGGCAGAGAGAGCCGCTCGGTCTCGACGCGACGGCGCTCGACATCGTCGTCAATGTCAAGCCGAGTGCCGTGGCCGCGACGTTTCAGGATTACAGCCGCGATTTCACCCGCGCTCTCGAGCGCGTGGTGAGCGAGACGCGTCGATCCGAATGATCATGCGGTCCATCGCGCTGTTCCTTCTCCGCTCCTACAAGCGGTTCATTTCCCCGTTGCTCCCCCCCATGTGCCGTTTCGAGCCAACCTGTTCTGTGTATACGATGCAGGCCGTCGAAAAACACGGCGCCCTGCGCGGCACCTGGCTTGGCATCCGCCGGCTGGCCCGCTGTCACCCGTTCAATCCTGGAGGTTGGGACCCGGTCCCGTAACAATGGAAAAACGAATCTTTATCGCGATCGCCCTGTCGTTCTTCGTCCTCTTCGGCTGGGCGGCGATCGCGCCGAAGCTGTTCCCGGAGATGTTCAAGAAGCCGGCTCCGGCAACCACGTCAACTTCATCCGGACCCAACAAACCAAAGGGTCCGGACCGCCGCGCGCCCGAGCCGACGCCGGTCGTCCCGGCTGCCATCACCACGACCGCCGCGGTTCCGGCGGCCGGCACTCCGGCACCTGCGCCGGCGGCGGCAGCCATCGTCCAGCGGACGGTCATCGACACCCCGGACTACACGGCCGTCCTGAGCAACCGCGGGGCGCAGCTCGTCTCCTTCAAGCTCAAGCACTACCACCAGAAGAAACGCCCCATCCCGGTCGACCTGGTCAAGCCGCGCGACCCGGGCCGCACCGATTACCCGTTCACCATCGTCCCGCGCGACGCGGCCCTCAAGCGCCTCAACGAAGTGCTCTACCAGGTGACCGAGCGAAAAGAGCCGAACGGCAACCACCTCGTCGAGTACCGCTACTCCGACGGGACTGTGACGGCGGCGAAGACCTTCCGCTTCACCCGGCAGCCATACCTCTTTGACTTCTCGGTCAGCATCAACCCGCCCACGCCGTATCGCGTCGCGGTCGGCCCCGGCATCCGCGCCCTCACGCCGGAAGAGACCGACTCCCAGGTCGTCATCACCGGCAACGGCGTGGTGCAGATCGAGGACAAGTTCAAGATCATCGCGCGCGACGGTGCTCCCACGCTCGCGGCCTACCCCGGCATCCGCTACATCGGCATCGAGGACAACTACTTCCTGACCGTGCTCCGTCCGTCCCGCGGCGGTGAGGGAGTGCTGCAGAAGGTGGCGTTCGTCGACGGGAAGTCGAAGACCCGCCGCGACGATCTCTACGCCTCGGTGAACTCGAGCGCGGAGGGCACCGTCGCTGGCGACGCCTTCTTCGGTCCGAAAGAGACCAACCTCCTCGACGCCTACAACATGAGCGAGGCGCTGCAGTTCGGCTGGTTCGGCATGATCGCGCGCTTCTTCCTCGAGGCGCTGGTCTGGATCAACCAGTTCACCCACAACTACGGCTGGTCGATCGTCGTCCTGACCATCCTCATCAAGATCGTTCTCTACCCGCTGCAGCACAAGCAGAACGTCTCGATGAAGAAGATGCAGAAGGTGCAGCCGAAGGTGGAGGCCATCAAGGCCCGCTACAAGAAGGCGAAGAGCGACGCCGAGCAGCGGCAGAAGATGAACGCGGAGATGATGGGCCTCTACCAGAAAGAGGGCATCAACCCGGCGGCCGGCTGTCTGCCGCTCTTCATCCAGCTTCCGATCCTTTGGGGCTTCTACAACCTGCTCTCCCGGGCCATCGAGCTCCGCGGCGCGCCGTTCATCCTCTGGATCCACGACCTGTCGGAGAAAGATCCCTACTACATCACGCCGATCCTGATGACGGCGACGATGTTCATCCAGACCTGGCTCACCCCGATGACCGGCGACCCGATGCAGCGGAAGATCTTCCTGATCATGCCGCTGGTCTTCGGATTCCTTTTCAAAGACTTCCCGAGCGGTCTCGTGTTGTACTGGCTGGTGCAGAACGTCTTGACGATCATCCAGCAATTGATCATGAATAAGTGGTGGCGCGACCACCCCGACAACGACGACAAAGATAAAGACAAGGACAAGGACGTGATCGACGTGAAGTCGAAGTGACGTCCGGGACATCTATGAGCCAGCGTTTCGAAGGACAGAATCTCGATGACGCGCTGCAGACCGCGGCGCAGGCGCTCGGCGTCGAGCGCTGGCAGTTGACCTATCACGTCCTGCTCCAGAAGCGGGGTTTCCTCGGCGGCGTGAAGCGTATCGTCATCGAGGCGGAAGTGAACGAGGCCGCCGCGCCTCCTCCGGTCTCCGCCCCGATCGAGCCGTACACCGACGTACCGGCCGCCCGCTCGGAACGTGCGCCGCGCGCCGCCCGTGGTGGTGGCGGTGGCGGTGGACGTCGCGATTCGCGCGGCGGCGGCCGGGACTCGCGCGGCGGACGAGGTGGTGGCGGCGGCGATCGTGGCCGCGGACGTGGACGCGAAGGCGGCGATCGCGATCGCGGCGCCAGCGATCTACGCGTTGGAGATTTCGAGACCTTCCTCGGCGAGATCCCTGAACAGGGAGCAGAGACGGATGCCGCGAAGCTGGTCCGCGAGTGGCTCGAGGACACGCTCCGCCTCGCGAACCTCGATGTCGTTCTGCGCACGGAAGAGAACGAGACCCAGATCCTGGTCCGCCTCTACGGCAACGACGGCAAACGGATGATCGACCGCCATGGCGAGCTCCTTGACGCCGTCCAGGTGCTGGCGAACAAAGCCCTCACCGGCCGCAAGGTCGAAAAAGAGATCGAGCTCGATTGCGAAGACTTCAAGTCCCAGCGCAACGAAGACCTCGCCGACCGCGCCCGCAAGGTCGCCGACCGCGTCCGCCGCGAGCGGCGTGAAGAGCTGCTTCCGGCCATGAGCCCGATCGAGCGGCGTATCGTGCACATCGCGCTGCGCGATGATGCGGATGTGACGACGGAGTCGCGCGGGGAGGGGTTCTTCAAGAGGGTGGCGGTGATTCTGCGGACGGAGGCGTTGCCGGCGGACCCGGTGCCGTCCGAGGCGGAACCGACGCAGGAACAGTGAAGTTGCAAACCCTGTCATCCTGAGCCGCAGGGACATCCCCATGAGTGGAAAGCATGACGGCGAAGGACCTGGGCGGGTGGGGGCACGCAGCGCTCCCCCTCCCACCCAGGTCCTTCGCCGCCGTGCTTGCGGCTCGTGGGGAGATTTCTTTGGCTCAGGATGACAGGGTTGTTTTCGTCGCGAGAGCGAATGAGTCCTGAATGACGTTGCCCCTCGACACGATCGTCGCCCCCGCCACCCCATTGGGCAGGAGTGCTCTGGCGATCGTGCGGATCGACGGTGCCGCATGCTTCGACATTCTGCAGCGCCTGACGGGAGGGGAGGTTCCCCCAGCCCGCCACGCAACCCTCGTCCGCCTCCTCCACCCCGAGCCCATCGACGAATGCATTGCCGTCGTCTACCAGTCTCCCCACTCCTTCACCGGCAACGACCTCGTCGAGCTGACCCTGCACGGCAACCCGCTCCTCGTCGAGCGCGTGATCTCCGCCTGCGTCTCCCTCGGCGCCAGAATGGCGGAGCCGGGGGAGTTCACCGAGCGCGCGGTGCTGAATGGGAAGATAGACCTGGTGCAGGCGGAGTCGGTCGCGGACCTGATCAACGCCCGCACCACGCTCCAGGCGAAGTTGTCGCTGTCGAACCTCGAGGGAGTGTTGAGCCGGAAGGCGGCGGCAATCCGGGCGGTGTTGCTCGACGTCATCTCCCGGCTCGAGGCGGCGCTCGACTTCTCCGAGGAGGGGTACGAGTTCATCACCACGGCGGAGACGCGATCGAGACTGGAGACGGCCCTCGCCGACACATCCGTACTCGCGGATACGTATCGCCGCGGCCACGCCACGCGTGAGGGGCTGAGCGCGGTGATTCTCGGCCGTCCGAACGCCGGCAAGTCGACGCTGCTCAACCGGTTGGTCGGCTCCGACCGCGCCATCGTCACGCCGATCCCCGGGACGACGCGCGACATCGTGCGGGAGACGATCGAGATCGGCGGCCTCCCGGTGACACTCGCTGACACCGCCGGCTTGCGGGAGAGCGCGGACCTGGTGGAAGGGATCGGCATCGAGCGGGCCCGCGAGGCGGCGCGCACCGCCGACATCGTCCTTTATCTGGTGGATGCCACGACCGGCCTCGCCGGAGAAGACCGGCAGGAGTTGACGGTGCTGGAGAACGTCCTGCTCGTCTACACCAAGGCGGATCTCGCTCCGACGCCTGCCGACGCGCTTTCCATTAGTGCCGTGTATGATCATGGCATCGACAAGCTGCTCCGCCGGCTCGATGAGCTGGTGCGCGAGCGGTTCGCCGCCCCCGAGGGGTCGCTGGTCAACGAGCGGCAGAGGCTGGCGGTCGCCGAATGCCAGGCCGGACTGCGGGCCGCGCTCCAATCCGCTGAAGCCGGCATGGACGAGCAGATGATCGTCGTCGACCTGTACCGCGCTGCAAATGCCCTCGGCGTCCTCACCGGGGCCATCACCCGGGAAGACATCCTGACCGAGATCTTCGGCCGCTTCTGTATCGGCAAGTGAAGCAACGCCAGATCAGACGGATCTCGTCCCAGATATGGATGTGACGAGGCAACGAGACGTTGCGACGAGGCAACGAGGCGTTGCGACGAGGCAACGAGGCGTGGCGACGAGGCAACGAGGCATGGCGACGAGGCAACGAAGCGAGGTGACGAGGCAACGAAGCGTGGTGACGAGGCAACGAAGCGTGGCGACGAGGCAAGGAGGCGTGGCGACGAGGCAAGGAGGCGTGGTGACGAGGCAACGAAGCGTGGCGAAGAGGCAACGAGACGTTGCGACGAGGCAGCCCATTGTGGCGTCGCGGCAGACCGCGTTGTGCTGCACATTCCATATCTGGTGATCGAGACGTTGCGGGAACGGCATTCGCTGTTCCACTGTTCCACGTGGAACATGTCTGCTTCCTTCGACATCATCGTGATCGGCGGCGGCCACGCCGGCGCTGAGGCCGCTCGGGTAGCGGCCCGGGGCGGTGCCCGCGTGGCCATGGTCACGATGCTCCGCGACGCCATCGGCCGGATGTCGTGCAATCCCGCGATCGGCGGTCTGGCCAAGGGGAACCTGGTCAAGGAGATCGACGCCCTCGGTGGGCTGATGGGGGAGGCGACCGACCGGGCCGGCATCCAGTTCAAGGTGCTGAACCGCTCCAAGGGTCCGGCCGTCCAGGGCCCGCGCGCGCAGTGCGACCGCGACCTCTATGCCGCCGCCGTCCAGGACATCCTCGCCGCGGAGCCGAACCTGACGATCGTCGAAGGCTCGGTCTCCTCGCTGCTCGTCGAGGGAAACGCCGTCCGCGGCGTCGTCCTCGGCGACGGAACGAAGCTGGCGGCCGGAGCGGTCATCGTCACCACCGGCACCTTCCTCCGTGCCCTCATGCATTCCGGCGAGGTGCAGACGCAGGGGGGCCGCTTCGGCGAGCCGTCGGCGGAGACGCTCTCCGACTCCTTCCGTACTCTCGGCCTGAAGCTCGGCCGGCTCAAGACCGGAACCCCGCCGCGGGTCGACAAGACCACCGTCGATTTCTCGAAGCTGGAAGAAGCGCCCGGGGACGAGCGTCCGCGCCCGTTCTCGATCCTCACCGACCGGCTGGAGCAGCCGCAGGTCCTCTGCTGGCTGACCTACACCGGCAGCTTCGCCCATGAGCTGATCCGCGCGAATCTCCACCGGGCCCCGATGTACTCCGGCCAGATCCAGGGCATCGGCCCGCGTTACTGCCCCTCCATTGAAGACAAGGTGGTGCGCTTCGCCGAGAAGGAGCGCCACCAGGTCTTCGTCGAGCCGGAGGGTCTGCAGCATCCCTGGCTCTACATGAACGGCATCTCGACGTCGCTCCCGCCCGACGTGCAGGACGCGGTGGTCCGTTCGCTTCCCGGCTTCAGCGAGGCGAAGATCTCCCGCTACGGCTATGCAGTCGAATACGACTTCGTCCATCCGGAGCAGCTCGAGCCGACCCTGCAGGTGCGTGGCGTCGAAGGCCTTTATCTCGCCGGCCAGATCAACGGCACCTCCGGCTATGAAGAGGCGGGCGCGCAGGGACTTCTCGCCGGGATCAACGCCCTGCAGGCGGTCCGTGGCGGCGACCGCGTCGTCCTCCGCCGCGACCAGGCCTACGCCGCGGTGATGGTCGACGACCTCGTGACCGTCGGGACGAACGAGCCGTACCGGATGTTCACCTCCCGCGCCGAGCACCGCCTCCTCCTCGGCTGCGATTCGGTCTACGAGCGCCTCTCGCCGGTCGCCGAGCGGCTCGGCATCCTCGACGGCGAGCGCCGCCGCCGCATCGACTCGCGCACCGCCCGCATGCGCCACGCGCTGGAGGTGGGGGAGAGCGAGCTGCGCCCCGACCGCGAGACGGTGGCCTGGCTGGCGAACGCGGACTTGGAGCTGACCGGCCAAACCACGGTGGGGAAGCTGATGCAACGCCCGAATTTCGACCTCGACCGGCTTCTTACCGCGGCCGATTCATCCTTTCCCGAGCTGACCCACTCCTTCCGCGCCCTGAGTGAAGAAGAGCAGGAAGGCGTCGTCAGCCGCCTCCGCTACGCCGGCTACATCGACCGCCAGCAGCGCGAAGCAGCCAAACTGGTCGACGACGAAGAGCTGCGCATCCCGTCGAGCATGACGTACACCCTGCCGGGACTGTCACGGGAGATGGTGGAGAAGCTCTCGAACGTGAGGCCGGTGTCGCTCGGCCAGGCCAGCCGAATCCCCGGGGTGACACCCGCGGCGGTGGCAATCGTGAGGATGCACTTGCGCCGAGGGGCGGCCACCTGAGTCGCATTTGTCCCATTCGTCCCATGGGAAATGGGACCTATGGGACGAATGGGACGAATGGGACAAATGGGACAAACCCCATGACCGCCCTTGACCTCTACCGCTCCGAGCTCCTCAAGTGGACCGCCAAGGTCAACCTGATCGGGCCGGAGGCCAAAGAGCACCTCGACGAGCACATCGCCGAAGCGCTCAGAGCCGCCGAGATCCTGAAGCCGCGTGGCGACGTCCTCGACTTCGGCTCCGGCGGCGGGCTGCCGGCGATCCCGATGGCCATCGTCTCGCCGGAGGCGCGGTTCCACCTCGTGGAAGCGGACCAGCGAAAGTGGGCATTTCTGAAGCACATCGTGCGGGAGTGCGGCTTGAGCTCCCGGGTGTACGGTGATAGATTGTCGCGCCTTCTGCCGCGGCTTCCCGCCGACCTCCGGTTTTCGCTCGTCGTCTCGCGCGCGGTCGGATTCGCCGAGGAGTGGGTGCCGTCGCTGAAGGGGCACCTGGAGGACGGCGCCCGGATCGCGCTCTTCCAGGGCTCGCCGGACGTCGCCGCGATGGCGGGGTTCGAACTGGAAGAGGCCGTGCAACTGCCGCGCGGCGAATCCAACTACCTCGTGACTCTGTTGTTCCACGTGGAACACTCATGACCAAGATCGTTTCGCTCGTAAATCAGAAGGGCGGGGTCGGCAAGACCACCACCGCCATCAACCTCGCCGCATCCCTCGCGGCGTGCGAGCGCAGCGTTTTACTCGTCGATCTCGACCCCCAGGCGAACGCGACCTCGGGCGTCGGCCTCAGCAAGAACGACGAAAAATCCATCTACCCGGTCCTGACCGACAACCTCAGCATTCGCGAGATCATCAAGCAGACCGAGCTGCCGAACTTCCACGTGGCTCCCTCGTCCGTCGACCTCGTCGCGGCCGAGCTCGAGCTTGCCGACGCCATCGGACGGGAGTTCTACCTCCGCCGGGCCCTGCAGGAAGTGGCGAAGGACTACGACTACATCCTCATCGACTCCCCGCCGTCCCTCGGCCTGCTGACCATCAACGGCCTCACGGCGGCGAACACGGTGCTCGTCCCGATGCAGTGCGAGTACTTCGCCATCGAGGGGGTCGCCCAGCTCGTCAACACCGTCGAGCGCGTCCGCGACATGCTCAACCCGGGGCTGGAGATCGAGGGGATTGCTCTCACGATGTACGACGAGCGGATGAATCTCGCCCGCCAAGTCGCCGAAGAGGTCCGCAATCACTTCGGAGACAAGGTCTACAAGACCATCATCCCCCGCAACGTCCGCCTCGGCGAGGCGCCATCGTTCGGCAAGCCGATCATTCTCTATGACATTCGCAGCCGGGGGAGCGAGGCATATGTCAGCCTGGCCAAAGAGTTCATCCAGCGCGCGGAGACCGTCCTGACATGAGCACGCAGAAGAAAGCGCTCGGCCGCGGCCTCGGGGCCTTAATCCCGTCGCGGCCCGCCGAGCCCGCACCGCCGCCCCCTCCCGCCGCTGCCAACGTTCCGGGCGGACCGGGCATGGTGCCGATCGAACAGATCTCGCCCAACCCCTACCAGCCGCGGCGGACGTTCAACGACGCCTCGATCGAAGAGCTCGCCCGCAGCGTCCGCGAGCACGGCATCATCCAGCCGCTGGTCGTCACCCGCACCGGCGACAACAAATATCGTCTGATCGCCGGCGAGCGCCGCTTCCGTGCCGCCCAGAAGGCCGGCCTCTCCGTCGTCCCGGTCGTCGTCAAGGAGACGATGACCGACAGCGACGTCCTCCAGGTCGCGCTGATCGAGAACATCCAGCGCGAGGACCTGAACCCGATCGAAGAGGCGTACGCCTACCACCAGCTCCACGAAGAGTTCGGCCTCACCCAGGAGGAGATCTCCAAGCGGGTGGGGAAGGAACGCTCCACCGTCGCCAACTTCCTCCGCCTCCTCCGCCTCCCGGACCCGGTGAAGAAGCTTCTCGCCTCGGGGCAGCTCTCCATGGGCCACGCCCGCGCCATCCTCGCCGTCGACTCGGCGAAGAAGCAGGAGCAGCTCGCCGAACGGGTGGTCAAGCGCAACCTCAACGTCCGCCAGACCGAGATGCTGGCCGCGGAGAGCTCGCCGAAGGCGGCCGAGCCGGAAAAAGAGAAAGACATCTTCACGCGCGATGCGGAAGACAAGCTAACGAGGACTTTGCGCAGCAAAGTTGAGATCGACCGGAAGCGCCGCGGCGGCGTCATTCACGTCCGCTTCGGCAGCGAGGACGAGCTGATCCGCCTCGTCGACGAAATCATGGGAAGACGCAGATGACTCCAGGAGTGAAAAGATGAAGAAAAGCGGTGATTTGAACGGGTTTCTCGATCGCGGCTCGGCCTTCCGGGGCGAGCTCGAGTTCGAAGACACGATGCGCATCGACGGCAAGTTCAACGGAAAGATCCAGTCCAAGAACGAACTGATCGTCGGCGAGAGCGCCCACATCGACGGCGACATCCACGTCGGCCGCATCGCCATCAGCGGCACCGTCGTCGGCAGGATCGTCGCCGTCCAGCGCGTGGAGATCCACCGCAACGGCAAGGTCTACGCCGACATCGACACCCCGGCTCTCATCATCGAAGAAGGCGCCATCTTCCAGGGCAACTGCCTCATGGGAGACAAGAAAGGCGCCGTAGCGCCGGCCGGGAACGTGACGAATATTGCGGCGAAGGCATAATCGCTTCCTCACATCCTGCGATATTGCACGCCGTCACGCGTAAGCGTATATTTGGAGATACGCTCCCCAAGTGAATCACGAGAGAACGTGTGTAACGACGTTCGTGAGGCTGTCGTCGACCGGTGGCGATTTGTCGCCGCCGTGGAGATCTGCGGTACTTGCGAGCGCGGCGTCCACCCACTGAATGAGAGAGATCAGCGAGAACACTCGCTCGGCAATCGGCATCGCTTGTCAGATCGCTGGTGGACTCTCTCTTGCTTTTGCGGGGCTTTACGGATGGAACGACTTCTCCTGGAGAACCGCGGCGCTGGTAACGGCAGGCGTCCTGTTTTTGGCAGTAGAGCCGATCCTGGCGCGCCTTTATCGGGCTCGCGTCGCCGGCCTCGAGCATCGCGACCGAGCGCTCAACGCACTGACGGAGTTGTGCCACTCGCTGCTGGAACTACCGAAGGAGTGCGAGCTTCGCGTGACGTTATTGCGCGTGGAGGACGGGACAGATCCTCCGCGACTCCAAGCAGTTACCCGTGCGCCCGACGGGCGTTTACCGCAGCTGACGATGTACATCCATCAGGGAGTCGCGGGCCATTGCTACCGAAAAGGGGAATCAGCTGTCACCGACGAAGTGAAGGAATTTGTCACCGAAATGGTAGCGCTGGGTTTCACGAAGGAACAGGCCAGAACCTTCAAGCCCACGAAAACGTATCTCTGTGTGCCAGTGAAGAATGCTCGACGAGAGGTGATCGCAGTTATCAGTTGTGATTCGGTATTACCGGGAGTGTTTACGCCTGAACGCGTGACTATCGCTGAAAAGTTGACCCCGTTCTTCGCACGACTACTGACTACTCCGGAATCGCAGGAGGTGAAACGTGGCTAAGACATCAGCGGCAAAAAAGCGGCAGGCTGAATATGTTCGTCGCGGGTTCGCGATTCAGAAGATTGGCCAGAGTGTCATATACACCCGACCGGTGTCTGAAGAAGTTCTACAGACGATCAAGAAGATCACAGAAAACCGAACCACCATCGACGACTTGGCGATGAAGGTCGCGGAGTAAACCGGTCACACCCATCCCCGCATCCGCGCCACCATCACGATCGCCTCGGGGATGGTGTACTCGTCCTCCACGCCCAGCACGTCCTCCCACTCGAGGTCCCAAGCGGCCCTCATCTGCTCTTTCCGGCTCGCCTCGGTGAAGTTCAGCTCGCAGACGTCGCCGAGGTACTTGCGGCCGTCGCGTAACGGGAGGCCGAAGGTGCGGCAGACGAGGGGGCGGTGCTCGTACATCATGCAGAGTCCCGCCTCGTCGAGGTTGGGGCAAGGGGTGGCCTGAGTGCGGTCGAAGAACGCTTCTTTCTCCTCGGGGGAACACTCCCGGAGGTTTGGATGGGCGCTCGACTCGACGATCCTGAGGGCGCGTTCCACGATCTTCCTCCGGCGGGAGGGATGGAGCGCTTCCAGCCCCTCGGCGATCAGCGGGACGTCGCCGGAACCGATCTCGAAGAGGCCGTAGCAGCAGAGCGAGCAGCCGGCGCCGCACTGCAGGTTCTGCGGCTGGGTCTGCATCACCGAGCCGAAGTGCCGGTCGGCGCGATCGAGGATCGATTTATAGTTGCCGTCTGCCACTGCCCGGACACAACGCCGAAGCGTGACAACGTTCTTTCCGATGTGGTATACAGCCACGGCTTTTCGGGGGTCGGTGTGCGCTCCAGCGAGCCCTCCTTCCACTTCCCCTGACCCGACAACAAACTTATGCAAATCAACTTAGCGCCCGATCCATCTCTGCTCGCGATCATGGTGATCTTCATCCTGAACTACATGGTTGTGCGCCGGTTTTTCCTGCGTCCGATCAACGAGGTTCTGGAAGCCCGGGAGACGGAGACGCGGTCGGCCGAGAAACTGTTCGAGGACGCCCTGGCGCGCTTCAACGAAGCGACCGCGCAGACCGAGGCGCAGCTCCAGGTCGCCAAGCGCGAAGCGGCGCAGCTCCGCGAGCGTTACCGCGGCGAGGCCGGCGCCTATCGCCAGCAGGTCGTCGAGAAGACCAACGTCGAGGCGCGGCAGATCCTCACCGAAGCTGACGCCAAGCTGGAAGGCGAAGTCGCGATCGCGCGGGAGAAAATCACCCGCGACTCCGAGAGCCTGGCCCGTCTCGCCGCCGAGCGGATCCTCGGGAGGACCGTCTAGATGCGCAAGCTCCTCCTGATCCTGACCCTGGCGTTCGCCCCGGCGCTCTTCGCCGAGACCACACCCGCCGAAGCTGCCGGTGCGCCGCACGACACGACCGGCGCCAGCGCGGCGCACGGCGCCGAAGGGGAGGCCCACAAAGTGGCGCATCCCGACGAACATGGCGCGGCCGCGGCAGAGCATCACGAAAAGACCTACTTCGGCATCCCCGGCTGGATCCTCAAGATCGCCAACATGGTGCTGTTCATCGGCGTGCTGGTGTACTTCATCGGCGGGCCGGCGAAGAAAGCGTTCGCCGAGCGGGGTGAAGCGATCCGCCGGGCCAACCAGGAAGCGCGCGAGCGCAGCGCCCGCGCCGAGCAGATGGCCGGCGAGATCCAGGCCCGCCTCACCGCGATCGAAGCGGAAGTGCGAGCCATCCACGAGCGCGCCCAGTCGGAAGGGGAGCGCCAGAAGCGCGAGCTGATGACCGCGGCGGAAACAGAGACGCAGAAGATCCTCAATACGGCCCGCAACGAGGTCGACAACCGCCTCAAGCACGCGCGCGTCGAGCTGACGGAGTTCGCCGGACAGCTCGCCAGCCAGCGCGCCGAGCAGATCCTGCGCGAGAAGATCAACGACCAGGACCAGAAGAAGCTCTTCCAGGAGAGCCTCCGCGAAGTGAGTGAGGTGCGTTCATGATCCGCCGCTTCGCCCGTCCCTATGCCCGCGCCCTCATGGACGCCGCCGGCTCGCCGGCGAAGGCCAGCGAGTTGCGCGGGGAGTTGCTGCGCTTCGCCGACGCCCTCCGCGGCTCGGCCGAGCTGCGGGAGCTCTACGCCAACCCCGCCGTCGTCCAGTCCATCAAGCTGACGGTCACCCATCAGCTCGCGAAGCGGATGAAAGCCTCCGAGCTCGCCACGAAGACCCTCGAGGTGCTGGTAAAGCATCACCGCGTGAACGACATCGACGCGATCCTGGCGGCGTTGCAGGCATACGTGAACACCGCCCTCGGCGTGGCCGTCGCGGAAGTGCGCAGCGCGAAGAGTCTCGGCGCGGACGAGATCAAGGAGCTCGCCGACACCCTGTCGAAGAAGGTGGGGAAGAAGGTGGAGCTCGACATCACCACCGACCCGAAGCTGCTGGGCGGCTTCGTGGTCAAGATCGGAAGCGAGATCTGGGACGCTTCCGTCGCCGGCAAGATCAACAAATTCCGTGAATCGCTGAGCTGAAGCGTTAGCAAAGCCGATTCACGTCGTCAAATTCGGAGAACATAAATGGCTGTCGATTTGAAGGCTGAAGAAATCACAGAGATTATTCGTCAACAATTAACCGGCATCGGCCGCGGCGTCGACGTCACCGAGGTCGGCACCATCACCTCTGTCGGCGACGGCATCGCCCGTGTCTACGGCCTGGAGAAGGTCATGGCCGGCGAGCTGGTGACCTTCCCGCACAACGTCGTCGGCCTGGCCCTCAACCTCGAAGAAGACAACGTCGGCTGTGTTCTCCTCGGCGACTACTTCGAGCTGAAGGAAGGCGACCAGTGCAAGCGCACGGGCCGCATCATGTCGGTGCCGGTCGGCCAGGCGATGGTCGGCCGCGTGGTCAACGCCCTCGGCGTTCCGATCGACGGCAAAGGACCGGTCGTCACGACCGAGTTCTACCCGATCGAGCGCCTCGCTCCCGGCGTCGTCGACCGCAAGCCGGTCAAGGAGCCGCTGCAGACCGGCATCAAGGCCATCGACGCGATGATCCCGATCGGCCGCGGCCAGCGCGAGCTGATCATCGGCGACCGCCAGACCGGCAAGACCGCCGTCGCCGTCGACGCGATCATCAACCAGAAGGGCAAAAACGTCATCTGCATCTACGTCGCGATCGGCCAGAAAAAGTCGACCGTCGCGCAGATCGTGAAGACCCTCGAGCAGTACGGCGCGATGGAGTTCACCATCGTCGTCAACGCCTCGGCCTCCGAGGCGGCGCCGCTGCAGTACTTGGCCCCGTACGCCGGTGCCGCGCTCGGCGAGTACTTCATGTACAACGGCCAGCACGCGCTGGTCATCTACGACGATCTCTCCAAGCACGCCGCGTCGTACCGCGAGATCTCGCTGCTGCTCCGCCGTCCGCCGGGTCGCGAGGCATATCCGGGCGACGTCTTCTATCTCCACTCCCGCCTGCTGGAGCGCGCCGCGAAGCTGTCGGACGCGCGCGGCGGCGGCTCGATGACGGCGCTGCCGAACATCGAAACGCAGGCCGGCGACGTCTCGGCCTACATCCCGACCAACGTCATCTCCATCACCGACGGCCAGATCTTCCTCGAGACGGACCTCTTCCACTCGGGCGTCCGTCCGGCCATCAACGTCGGTATCTCGGTCTCCCGCGTCGGCGGCTCGGCACAGGTGCGCTCCATGCGCTCCGTCTCCGGCACGCTCCGTCTCGACCTCGCGCAGTACCGCGAGCTGGCCGCGTTCGCGCAGTTCGGCTCCGACCTCGACAAGACGACGCAGCACCAGCTCAACCGCGGCAAGCGCCTGGTCGAGATCCTCAAACAGGGGCAGTACGCCCCGCTGCGCATCGGCCTGCAGACCGTCTCGGTCTATGCCGGCACGAAGGGCTTCCTCGACAACCTCACCGTCGAAGCGGTCCGCCCGTTCGAGGCCGCTCTGCACGCGCACCTCAGCGACGAACACGCGCAGCTCCTCGACAAGCTCGAGACCTCGCCGAAGTTCGACGCCGAGGTTGAAGGACCGTTGCGCACCGCCATCACCGCATTCAAAGAGCAGTACGTGAAAGACAACGCCAACGTCCTCGCGGCGTAATCACACATGCCTAGCACAATCGACCTCCGGCGCCGGATCCGCAGCACCAAGAACACGCAGCAGATCACCAAGGCGATGAAGATGGTGTCCGCGGCGAAGCTGCGCCGCGCGCAGGAACGGATGATGGCCGCCCGGCCGTACTCCGCCGCCCTGCGCGAGGTGCTGGCGTCGCTGTCGACCCGCGTCGACCTCGCCCGTCACCCGCTGCTCGCCGAGCGCGAGACCGAGAGTAAGGTGCTCCTGCTCGTCGTCACCGCCGACCGCGGCCTCTGCGGCGCGTTCAACGCAAACATCATTCGCAACGCCCAGAACGCCATCGTGGAGAGAGGCTGGCCGCACGTCGAGCTGCTGCCGATCGGACGCAAGGCCATCGACTTCTTCAAGCGCCGCACGACACCGATCCGCCGGCAGGGAGCGCACGTTTATCAGGCGCTCAACCTCGAGACCGCGCGCGGGATCGCGCAGGGGATCATCGACGACTTCATCGGCGGCGAGTTCGACGCCGTCTACGTCCTGTACAACGAGTTCAAGTCGATCATGGCGCAGAAGGTGACGCTCGAACGGCTCCTGCCGCTCCCGCGCATCGAGCCCGATCCCAATGCCCCGGCCATCGACTACCTCTATGCCCCCGGTCCGGAGCAGATCCTTTCCGACCTGCTCCCGAAGCACATCGAGTTTCAGCTCTACCGCGTGCTCCTCGAATCGGCT
Organism: Thermoanaerobaculia bacterium; assembly: GCA_035629865.1. Classification (GTDB taxonomy): domain Bacteria; phylum Acidobacteriota; class Thermoanaerobaculia; order Gp7-AA8; family Gp7-AA8; genus QHVT01. The sequence goes on from DASPHC010000077.1 coordinate 18,896, forward strand.
GCCGCCGAGCAGGGCGCGCGCATGACGGCGATGGAATCGGCCACCAAGAACGCGTCCGACATGATCGCCCACCTCACCCTGACCTACAACCGCATCCGCCAGGCGTCCATCACGAAGGAGATCATCGAGATCGTGAGCGGCGCCGCGGCAGCAGGACACTAGTAAAAAGAACGATGAGAGATGAGCGATGAGAGATGAACGACAAGCTGGAGCACGCCTGGTGGCGGCGCTCATCGTTCATCTCTCATCGCTCATCTCTCGTTAATCGGAGAACGTACTGACATGGCAACAGCGACAGAAACCAGCAAACAGCAGATCGGCCGCGTCGTCCAGATCATCGGCCCCGCCGTCGACGTCGAGTTCGCGGAAGGACATCTTCCGGCTCTCCACAACGCGATCCACATCGTGGACGACGGCGAGCTCGGGAAGGTCAAGATCGACGTCATCGCCGAGGTGGCCAACCACATCGGCGAGAACCAGGTGCGCTGCATCGCCATGAAGCCGACCGACGGCATGGTGCGCGGGATGAAGGCCATCGACACCGGTGCGCCGATCATGGTCCCGGTCGGACGCGAGACGCTCGGCCGCATCATGAACGTCCTCGGCGAGCCGGTCGACGAGCGCGGCCCCATCGTTTCCGACCACCGCTGGTCGATCCACCGCGAGGCGCCGTCCTTCGAAGACCAGGCCACCGGCATCGAGATGTTCGAGACCGGCATCAAGGTCATCGACCTCCTCGAGCCGTACACCAAGGGCGGCAAGACCGGCCTGTTCGGCGGCGCCGGCGTCGGCAAGACCGTTCTGATCCTCGAGCTCATCACCAACGTCGCCAAGCAGCACGGCGGCTTCTCCGTCTTCGCCGGCGTCGGCGAGCGGACCCGCGAAGGGAACGACCTCTACCTCGAGTTCGAGGAGACGGGCGTCATCACCCCCGGCGATCCCTCCAAGTCGAAGGCCGCGCTGATCTACGGCCAGATGACCGAGCCGCCCGGAGCGCGCCTGCGCGTCGGCCTGACCGGTCTTACCGTCGCCGAGTACTTCCGCGACCAGGAAGGGCAGGACGTGCTGCTCTTCATCGACAACATCTTCCGCTTCACCCAGGCGGGCTCGGAAGTCTCGGCGCTCCTCGGCCGCATGCCGAGCGCCGTCGGTTACCAGCCGAACCTGGCCACGGAGATGGGCGAGCTGCAGGAGCGCATCACCTCCACCAAGAAGGGCTCCATCACCTCGGTGCAGGCGATCTACGTTCCCGCCGACGATCTCACCGACCCCGCGCCGGCCACCGCGTTCGCCCACCTCGACGCGACGACCGTCCTCTCGCGCCAGATCGCGGAGCTCGGCATCTATCCCGCCGTCGATCCGCTGGCCTCGACCTCCAAGATTCTCGACCCGCGCATCCTCGGCGACGAGCACTACAACACCGCCCGTGCGGTCCAGGCGGTCCTGCAGAAGTACAAGGATCTCCAGGACATCATCGCCATTCTCGGCATCGACGAACTATCGGAAGAGGACAAGGTCATCGTGGCCCGCGCCCGCAAGATCCAGCGCTTCCTCTCCCAGCCGTTCCACGTGGCCGAGCAGTTCACCGGCATCAAGGGGCAGTACGTCAAGATCGCGGACACGATCCGCGGCTTTCGCGAGATCGTCGACGGCAAGCACGACGACATTCCGGAGCAGGCCTTTCTGCTGCAGGGAACGATCGAGCAGGTTCTCGAGAAGTACGAGCAGATGAAGCGCGACGCGGCGTAAGGCCGGCGAAGCCGATCAGAGGAACAGACATCAATGGCCGATCTCCCGACCAAAATCAGTCTCACCGTCGTCACCCGCGAGCGGAGGATCATCGACGCGCAGGTCGACGAAGTGATTCTGCCCGCCACCGACGGCGAGATCGGCGTCCTGCCCGGTCACACGCCGCTGCTGGCGACGCTGCGCATCGGCCAGCTCCGCTACCGCTCGGGCACCAAGAGCGAGCGGCTGGTGATCTCGTGGGGCTTTGCCGAAGTGCTCCCCGATCGCGTGATCGTCCTCGCCGAGCGCGGCTTCCTCCCCAACGAGATCGACCGCGCCACGGCCGAGCAGGAGCGCATCCAGGCCGAGCGCGAGATCGCCGACCTCTCCTCCCACGACCCCGGCTTCGCCGCCGCTGAGGCGAAGCTGGAAGAGTCGATCGCGATGCTCGGGGTTTACAGAGATTAGCTCAATGGGACCTATGGGACTCATGGGACGAATGGGCGCCCCACCCGTCCCATAGTCCCATTTGTCGTATAGGTCCCAGGTTCCCCGTTCCATACCGGCCTCACGTTTGCATAAGCTCGGCTCGGTTCGAAAACCTCATGGATCCGTGGCTCGAGAGCTTTGCGCGCGCGTGCTTTCAGCGTAGCGCGGACACCGCACATGACCTGAAGACACCGCTCAACGTGGCGGTGCTCAATCTCGAATTGCTGCGCATGCGGCTGCGCAAGCTCGTCCCCGAGGACGACGAGAAGGTCGCCGGCTACACCCGCGCCATCGAGAGCGAGCTGCGCCGGATGGGGCGGATCTTCGACGCCTACTTCCTCATGTCGACGCCGCCGAAGAACGAAGGGTTGCCGGCGCCGGTCGACGTCGCCCCGATCTGTATCGACGCCTCGTCGGTTTTCGGTGTCACTCCGGAAACGAACGGTCCGGCGCTGGTCGACGGCCACGAGTCGAGAATCCGGCAGGCCTACAAGTTGTTCTTCGAGGGAGCGGCAAAGCTGTTCGCCAGCGAAGGGCGGACGGCGGCGGCGAGCCGCGACGACGAGGGGCGCTCGTACACGCTGACGGCCGCCGGCCGCGCCGACGTTGCCGACTTCGAACCGACCAAACTATTCAAGCTGTATTACACCGACGCCGAGGGAAACCCGGACCTCTCGCTCGCGGTTGCTCGTCTCATCGCAGAGACTTATGGTGGTGAGCTGAACGCGGCGGGGGATCGTGATAAGGTCTCGCTGCGGCTGTCCTTTCCTCTGGGAGCGAGATGAAAAGAGTTCTGATCGTTGACGATGATCGCGCCACGAGCGCCGGCATGGCCGACGTCGTTGAAGAGTGGGGTTACGAGCCGGAAGTCGCCGACACCGTGAAAGCCGGCTGGAACGCGATCAACAAGATGCTCCCGGACGTGGCCATCGTCGACCTGAAGCTGCCCGACGGTTCCGGTCTCGACCTGCTGCACCGGATCAAGGAAAGCTTCCCCGACGTCTCGGTCATCATCCTCACCGGCCACGCCACCGTCGACTCCGCGGTCAAGGCCCTCAAGGTCGGCGCCGAGGATTACGTCACCAAGCCGGTCGACCTCCCGCGCCTGCAGGTCATCCTCAAGACCGTCGAAGACAAGCAGATGATGAAGCAGGAGATCATCGAGCTTCGCCGGCAGCTCCAGAAGATGGGTGCCCTCGGCCACCTGGTCGGCAAGTCGCCGCGCATGCAGCGCCTCTTCGAGGAGCTGGAGATGGTCGCCAACACCGACGCCAACGTCTTCATCGTCGGCGAGTCGGGCTCGGGCAAGGAAGTCGTCGCCAACACCATCCACTACCTCTCCCGCCGCCGGAACAAGCCGTTCATCGCCTTCAACTGTGGCGCGATCTCCCCCACCCTCATCGAGTCCGAGATCTTCGGCCACGAGAAGGGAGCGTTCACGAACGCCATCAAGCAGCGCGAGGGCTACTTCGAGCTCGCCAAAGGCGGCACCGTGTTCCTCGACGAGATCACGGAAATGCCGATCGAGCTGCAGGTCAAGCTCCTGCGCGTTCTCGAAGAAGGCAAGTTCCGCCGGGTCGGCGGCAACCACGAGATCAACATCGACGCTCGCATCATCGCCGCGTCGAACCGCGATCCGCAGAAAGCCATCGTGGACGGCCGGATGCGCGAGGACCTCTACTACCGCCTCAACGTTTTCCCCATCGACGTGCCGCCGCTGCGCGAGCGCCTCGAGGACATCCCCCTCTTCTCCCATTTCTTCCTCCAGAAGCTGAACGAGACCGAAGAGAAGAAGGTGGAGAAGATCGACGCCGACTTCATCGAGGCGCTGCAGGCGTACGAGTGGCCGGGCAACGTGCGCGAGCTGCGCAACGTCGTCAACCGCGCCTTCATCATGGCCCGCACCGACACCCTGACCGTCGAATGCCTGCCGGACAAACTGATCGGCAACCGCCGGAAGCGCTCCAAGAACGCCGTGAGCATCCCTCTCGGCCAGCCGATGGAAGAGGTCGAGCGGATCGTCATCGAAGAGACGCTCAACATGACCGACGGCGACCGCCGCAAGACCGCCGAGATCCTGGGCATCTCGTACAAGACGCTCTACAACAAGACCAAGAAGTACAAGAGCGCCGGCGGCGAGGACGAAGAAGAGGAGTAGCGCCCGAGTGCAAGGCCGCTAAGTTCTACAAATCGTAGGACTTTTGCCGCGCTTCCCCTCCTCTGATACTGTGCCCCGCGGAATAAGGCACCTCCGCATTCAGCTTCTGGGCGTTCCGCAATGGCCAAGAACCTCGTCATCGTCGAGTCTCCTGCGAAAGCAAAGACCATCAACAAGTTCATCGGGAAGGATTTCGTGGTCAAGGCCTCCGTCGGCCACGTCCGCGATCTTCCGAAGAGCGAGCTCGGGGTGGACGAAGTCACCTTCCTCCCCCACTACGAGGTTCTCGAAGGAAAAGAGAAGGTCGTCAGCGAGCTGAAGGCCGCCGCGAAGAAGGCCGACACGATCTACATCGCGTCCGACCCTGATCGCGAGGGAGAGGCTATCGGCTGGCACGTGATGAACCTCCTTGGCAAGGACCAGAGCAAGGTCCGCCGCGTTCTCTTCCACGAGATCACGAAGAAGGCCGTGCAGAAAGCCATCGAGCACCCCGGCGAGATCGACATGAACAAGGTGAACGCCCAGCAGGCGCGCCGCGTTCTCGACCGTCTCGTCGGTTATAAGCTCTCGCCGCTCCTCTGGGACAAAGTCCGCCGCGGTCTCTCCGCCGGCCGCGTCCAGTCGGTGGCGATGAAGATGATCGTCGAGCGCGAGGACGAGATCAAAGCGTTCGTCCCGGTCGAGTACTGGTCCTTCGCCGCCCGCCTCGCCGCCGGAGTGCCGCCGCAGTTCACCGCCAAGCTGTCGAAGATCGACGGCAGGAAGGCCGAAGTCCCGAACGAGGAGCTGGCCCGGAAGATCGAGGCGGCGCTCAAGAGCGGCAAGTACGTCGTCACCGAGGTGGCGCGTAAAGAGCGGAAACAGTCCGCCGCCCCGCCGTTCATCACCTCCACCCTCCAGCGCACCGCCTACAACCGCTTCAAGTGGCCGGTGAAGCGCACCATGCAGGTCGCGCAGAAGCTGTATGAAGGCAAGGAGTTGGGGAGTTTCGGTTTCGCCGGTCTGATCACCTACATGCGTACCGACTCGGTGCGCATCAGCGAGGACGCGCTCGCCGAAGTGAGGACTTATATCGCCGCCAAATATGGTGACGATATCCTCCCGGAAAAGCCTAACTATTATCGTGTCAAGAAAGCTGCACAGGCGCAGGACGCCCACGAGGCCATCCGCCCGACGTCGATGGAGCTCGACCCGGAGAAGGTCAAAGATTTCCTGACCCGCGAGGAGTACGGTCTCTACAAGATGATCTGGGACCGCTTCGTCGGCTCGCAGATGAAGCCGGCCCTCTTCGACGTCACCGACGCCGACATTCAGGTTGGCAACCTCACCCTCCGCGCTTCCGGCGAAGTCCAGAAGTTCGCCGGTTTCCTGGCCATCTTTCAGGATGCCCCCGGAGAGGACGACGACGAGGAAGAAGAGAAGAAGAACGAGAAGGCGCTGCCGCCGCTCAACGAAGGCGACGTTCTCCAGCTCGTAGAGCTCGACACGAAGCAGAACTTCACCCATCCGCCGCCGCGCTTCACGGAAGCGACGCTGGTCAAGGCGCTCGAAGAGAACGGCATCGGCCGCCCGTCGACCTACGGCGCGATCCTCACCACCATCCAGGCCCGCGACTACACGTACAAGCACGAGGGGAAGTTCCACCCGACCCACCTCGGCTCGCTTGTGGTCAAGTTGCTCAAGCAGTCGTTCGCCGACATCATCGACGAGACCTACACGGCCCGGCTCGAAGAGGAGCTCGACGAGATCGAGGACGGGAAGCTCGAGTGGACCGACGCCATGAAGGAGTTCTCGGTGAAGTTCAACCGCGACCTCGAGCGCGCCGCCACGGAGATGACCCAGGTCAAGGGAAGCGGCATCGAGACCGACGAAAAGTGCGAGAACTGCGGCTCGCCGATGGTCATCAAGTTCGGCCGCTTCGGCGAGTTCCTCGCCTGCACGAACTACCCGGAGTGCAAGACCACCAAGGAGATGGCCAAGGGCGACGCCGCGGAAGCAACGTCCGACGACGAGCAGATCATCTGCGACAAGTGCGGCAAGCCGATGGCCCTCAAGCGCTCGCGCTTCGGCCAGTTCTTCGCCTGCACCGGCTATCCCGACTGCAAGAACACCAAGGACCCGAAGCTGATGAAGCAGGCCGCGAACCTGCCCAGCGAGCCGCAGCCGCCATGCGAGAACTGCGGCAAGGAGATGGTCCTCAAAAGCGGCCGCTACGGCCCCTTCTACTCCTGCTCCGGCTACCCCGACTGCAAGACCATCCGCAAGATCGGCCGCGGCGGCAAGTCCTCCACGCCCCCGAAGCCGACCGGCGTCAAATGCCCGAACTGCAACGAAGGAGAGCTCGTCGAGCGCATCTCGCGCCGCGGCGTCTTCTACTCCTGCAACCGCTACCCGAAGTGCGAATTCACCCTGAACAACCGCCCCGCCGCCCGCGAGTGCCCGAAATGCCACGCCCCGTATCTCCTGGAAAAGGAGACCAAGCGCGAGGGGCACATCGAGTACTGCAACAACCCGGAGTGCGATTACCGGCAGCCGATCACGCCGCCGGCGGCGGCGAACGAGTAGGGCACCAGCCACAAGCTCGGAACGCCCGCTCCAACGTCATCCTGAGGAGCCACGCGATCCGCGTGGCCGTCGGAGCGTGTGTGGCGGCGACGAAGGACCCCCTTCGGTTGAACGTTTCGCGCACAGTCGGAGGGGTCCTTCGCCGCCATGCCTCTTCTTCTTGCGACCACTCCCGCGGCTCAGGATGACAGTGGTTGCTCGGGCGCCGTATTAACCGGCAATGTCCCCCCGCCCCGCCCGTATCGCGCTTGCGCTTTACCTGCTTGCGATCTACGCGACGCTGGGTGTCGTCCGCACGGCCACAAACACGCTGCGTGATGCGGGCATCCTGCGGGTCAGTGTCGCCGTCGCGTTCGTGCTTGCGGCGGCAACGGCGCTCTGGCTGATCTTCCGCAACCCGCGCAACCGCACCAGGCGGGTGGTCGGAGTACTCGCGGGAGTCGCCGCCGCCTATGCCCTGGTCATCCTCCCGATGAAGTCTCCCGAGGAGAAGATCCACTTCATTCAGTACGGCGTCGTCGCCCTGCTCGCATACGCGTCCATCCCCGACATCAGGCGCCGTTACCTGAGTGCCGCCGTTTTCGTCGCCGCGGCCGGCTGGATCGACGAGGGGATTCAGGCTCTCCTCCCCTCCCGCTATTACGACTTGCGCGATGTTGCGTTCAACGCGGCGGCGGGGTTGATGGCGCTGGCCGCGCTCGCGTTATGCTCTCCCCGTGAGCGCATTGTGGGGACCGATCGACCTGAAGAAGTGGCGTTCGACGCCGATCACCGAGGGGCGTCCGGCGAACGACCTTGACGTCGAAGCCGGACGAGCCGTGTTCGCCGTCGACGGCGAGCCGGTGGAGCTCGACCTTCCCTCCTGCGCGATCGTCAGCGAAGAAGGAGTCGGCGAGCCGACCCCGGTGATCATCATCCAGGCGGAGCGGCTCGAGAACGGGACGATTGCCGTCGGCTACCGGCTCATCGACGGCGGCACCGGCATCGCTACGCTGGAGGAAGCGGAGCTGCTCAGCGAGCCGGACGAGCGCTTTCGCTGAGGAAGTCGCGCACCAGGCCTTCGATCAGGTCATAGTCGATGAGGAACGTGTCGTGCCCGTTGGCCGAGGCGATCTCCTCGTGGTGGGCGCGCGACCCGAGGGCTCGCATCGCCGCGACGACCCGCTCGCTCTCGCGCGGCGGAAAGAGCCAGTCGGTGTCGAACGACACCAGCAGCGTGTGCCCCTTCCACCGGCCGAACGCCGCCTCGAGATTGCCGTACTGCTCCTCGAGGTCCATCTCGTCCATCGCTGCCTGCACGCGGATGTACGAGTTCGCGTCGTAGAGCGCGGCGAACTTCTTTCCCTGGTGCTCGAAATAGGAGTCGATCTCGAACTGCCGGGTAGCGCCGCGGCGCCGGCGGCCGAACTTGCGCTGCAGCGACTGCGCGGAAAGGTAGGTCATGTGGCCGAGCATGCGGGCCACCTGGAGGCCGCGCAGCGGCTCGTCATGATCGTAGTAATCGCCGCCCTGGAAGCGCTGGTCGCTCTCGACCATTTTCCGGCCGAGGATGTGCCAGGCGATGCCGGTCACCGGGACGGCCGGGCCGGTGGCCATGGCGATGATGGCGCCGGCGCGCTCCGGATAGAGCGCCGCCCACATCAGCACCTGCATGCCGCCGAGAGAGCCGCCGGCGATGGCGCGCAGGTGGCTGATGCTGAGGTGATCGAGCACGAGGCGCTGTGACTCGACCATGTCCTGGATCGTCGGCCACGGATACTGCGAGCCGTACGACTTGCCGGTGGCCGGATTCACCGAATTCGGCGCGGTGGTTCCGAACGGTGAGCCGGGAAAGTTCACGCAGACGACGAAAAAATCCTCGAGGTCGATGGCTTTCCCGAAGCCGACCAGCCCGTCCCACCAGCCTGGCTTCTCGTCGGGCGATGCGGTGTACTTGCCGGCGCAGTGCGCACCCGCCGACAGGGCGTGGCAGACCAGGATGGCGTTGGAGCGGTCGGCGTTCAGCGTCCCGAAGGTCTCGTAGACGATGGTGAACGGCGCGATGGTCTGGCCGTGGGTGAAACGGAAGCCGTCCGGCAGGAGCAGTTCCTTCGGCGGCTCGGCGATGAAGGTCTCGCCGACTCTCTCAAACGACGACATCGGCGCGGGAGCATAACAAACACTACGAAGTGCGGGGTATGAGGTATGAGGTATGAGGTATGAGGTATGAGTGGGCAGACGCGCATTCCTCTACTCATACCCCGTACCCCGTACCCCGTACCTCTCAAGGCGATTTCGGCATGACCACCCACAGGATGATGTAGACGATGAGGCCCGGGAAGGCGACCGAGAGAATCGAGATGATGACGTAGAGGAGCCGCACCCAGGTCGGGCTCCAGCCGAGCCACTCGGCGAGGCCGCCGCAGACCCCGGCGATGATCGAATTGCGGCGGGAACGATAGAGGGGCATTGGAATTCCTCCTAGAACGAGAGATGAGCCATGAGAGATGAACGATGAGCGGCGAGATGCCGGGTCCCGGTTCATCTCTCATCTCTCATCGCCCATCTCTCGCTTTAACTGTCCTTCATAGATACGGCGAACCTCGTCGATGGTTGAGATCTGTTCCAGGTTCTTGTCGTCGCGGATGCGGACGATGCGGGGAAACCGGAGCGCGTAGCCTGATTTGTGCCGCTTCGATTCCTGGATCCGGTCGAAGGCGATCTCGAGCACGACTGTCGGCTCGACCTTGTGTACCGGACCGTGCAGCTCGAGCGTCGTCTTCTTGAAATGCTCGGTCATGGCGGCGATCTCGACGTCGGTGAGTCCGGAGTAGGCCTTGCCGATGTTCACCAGCTCACCGTCCTTCCGGACCGCGAACGTGAGGTCCGAGAGCACCGCCCGCCGTTTCCCGTTCCCCCACTGCGCGTAAGTGACCACGCAGTCGAGCGTCGCCAGCGCCTTCTTGTACTTCAGCCACGACTTGCCGCGGCGTCCCGGCGTGTAGACCGAATTCGGGTCCTTGACCACCAGCCCTTCGTTGGCGCGGGCGCGGGCGTCGTCGAACAGCTCGTCGATGTGAGCGGCGTCGCGGACGACGCTCTGGAAGCCGGGGCGGATCGCGCCGTCGCCCACCACCTCGCGCAGTTTCGCCAGCCGCTCGTGGAGCGGCGTCTCGAACAGCGGCGCGCCGTTGAACAGAAGGTCGAACGCGAAGAAGACGACCGGTGCCTCGGCCAGCAGTTTCGCGCTCACCTGCCGCCGGCCGAGGCGTTTCTGGATGATGGCGAAGGGGAGGATGCGATCGCTGAAGGCGACGATCTCTCCGTCGAGGATCACGCTCCGCCCGAGCCCGCGCGCCGCCGCCTCGATCTCGGGGAAACGGTGCGTGACGTTGTCGAGCGTCCGCGAATAGATCCGCACCTCGTCCTTCCCGTCCGTGTGGATCTGGGCGCGGATGCCGTCGTACTTGTCGTCGGCAAAGGCCCCCGCGCCGAGGGCGTTGACGATCTCCGCGGCGTCCTCCTCCGGCTGCGCCAGCATGAACGCGAACGGATGGAACAGCGCTATCTTCACCGAGGTGAGGGCGTCGCTCTTCGCCAGCAACGCCGTGGCCCCGATGTCGCCGGTGAACATGTTCGCCTGCCGGACGGCGGCGAGCGTCCGCCCGAACGCCTTCGCGATCGCCGACTCCACCAGCCCCTCGACGAGACCGATGCGCAGCTCGCGCGTCAGGATCTTGACGATGTAGCGTGCCCCTCCGGAGTTGATCTTCCGGAGCAGCTCCGCCAGGACGTCCTTCTTCGCCGTCGCCCCCTGCGTCGCGGCGAGGCGCTCGAACGCTTCCGCCACCTCGAGCAGCGTGACGTCGCGCGAAGGGTCGTCGGGGAACGACTCGGCGATCGTGTCGCCCGGGTCGGCGTACTTCGCCCACGGCGCCCACACCTCTTCCGGCGTCCGTCCGGTCGCCTCCGAGACGGCGTCGCCGATGGTGGCGCCGCCGACCCCGGTGACGCGCTCCTCGCGGCGCGGAAAGGGAGAGCCGGAGAAAAAGACGACGGCGCGCTCGAGCGAAGCGTCGTCGAGCGAGAGGAGGTATTCGGCGAGAATCCGCTCCTTTTCGCTCTTTTTCGTAGTGGCGGCGATGGCGTTGGCTGTCTTTGTGAAGTCGGAAAGCATTGGCGATAGAATCCGCCGCGCAAATTACGCACCTGAAACGAGGTTAACCCCATGAAAACCAAAGTCACTGTGGTCGGCGCGGGCAACGTCGGCGCGACCGTCGCACAGGGTATTGCACTCAAAGAGCTGGCCGACGTGGTCCTGGTCGACATCGTCGAAGGCGTGCCGCAGGGCAAGTCGCTCGACATGATGGAGACGGCCCCGGTCGAGAAGTACGACTCGATCCTCCGCGGCACCAACACCTACGACGGCACCGAGGACTCGGACGTGGTGGTCATTACCGCCGGCCTCCCCCGCAAGCCGGGGATGAGCCGCGACGACCTGCTCTGGAAGAACGAGGAGATCGTCGCCGGCGTCACGCGCGAGATCGCCCAGCGCTCCCCGAACTGCATCATCGTCGTCGTCTCCAACCCCCTCGACGCCATGTGCGAAGTGGCCCGCCGCGTCTCCGGCTTCCCCCGCGAGCGGGTCCTCGGCATGGCCGGCGTCCTCGACTCCGCCCGCATGCGCGCCTTCATCGCCATGGAGCTGAACGTCTCCGTCGAGAACACCCACGCCTTCGTCCTCGGCGGCCACGGCGACACCATGGTCCCGCTGCCGCGCTATTCGACGGTCGCCGGCATCCCGATCACCGAGCTGATCTCGAAAGAGCGCATCGACGCCATCGTCGACCGCACCCGCAACGGCGGCGCCGAGATCGTCAACCTCCTCAAGACCTCCGCCTGGTACGCCCCCGGCGCCGCCAGCGTGGAGATGGTGGAAGCGATCCTCAAGGACAAGCGCAAGATCCTCCCCTGCGCCGCCTTCCTCCAGGGCGAGTACGGCTTCAACGACCTCTTCGTCGGTGTGCCGGTGAAGCTCGGCCGCAACGGCATGGAGCAGATCATCGAGATCGAGCTCCAGGAAGACGAAGCCGCCGCGCTGAAGCACTCGGCGGAGGCGGTGAAGGAGCTGGTGGAGAAGCTGAAGACGGCAGCGTAGGACGAAGCCGCGGAACGCGGAGTGAGCCGCTCCGCGGCTACTCACCTCGCCGCTCCGCAGCTATCTCCCGCCCAGCCCGCCACCCTTCCCGGAAGCCGTTGCCCCGCCGCCGTGTTACGGGTTTACACTGGCCTCACACGCCCGGAAACCCACTCCATGAAAAAACTCGTCATCGACATCGAAACCGTCGGCACTCCCTGGGAAGAACATGACACCTACGTCCGTGAATACCTCATCAAGGGGATGAACGAGGCGGAGGCTGAGGAAGAGAAGCGGCGCGGGGCGCTTTCTCCGTTCACCGGACGAATCGTCGCCATCGGCGTCGTCAACGCCGAGACTGGCCGTTCGTGCGCGATGTACGAGGTGCCTGGGCAGACGGAAGTGATCACCCGGAAAGAGGCGAACCGGACCATGATCTCCGGCTCGGAGCGGCAGATCCTGGAGAAGTTCTGGGACTACCTCGGCCGCGAGGACCGCTTCATCTCCTTCAACGGCCGGCAGTTCGACGGGCCGTTCCTGATGATCCGCTCGGCGATCCACGGCATCACGCCGAAGCGCGACCTGATCGGCAACCGCTACCGCTTCCATCCGAACTGCGACCTGCGCGAGGTACTGAACTTCAACGGCACGATCAACGCGCGGCAGATGCGGTTCAACCTCGACCTGGCGTGCAAGACCTTCGGCATCGTCAGCTCCAAGACCGAGGGGATGGACGGGCGGGCGGTCGAGACGCTGTACCGCGCCGGGCGGCACGAAGACATCGCCGTCTACTGCCTCGAAGACGTGCGGGCCACGTGTGAGCTCTACCTGAAGTTGGAGAAGACGCTGCTCGGGTTCGAGTCGGCGTTCCGTGAGTCGGAGGAGCGTGCACGCCGCCGCACGGCCGTGGACCAGATGTCGCTGGCGGAGCGCACCCTGATGGTGCAGCCGTCGCCGGAGCCGTCGTTCATGGAGCAGGTGACGAAGACCTCGCTCGCCCTCACGTCGGCGCTGGAGCAGGGGGACATCCCCTCGGAGGACGTCGTCACGGCCAGGCATCATGCGATGATCCTGGAGAAGCTCGTACAGGTGAGTGCCGCCGAGGACGAACTGCCCGAGGTTTAACGCGAGGAAACGGCGATGCGAAGACTCGTTCTGCTGCTCGTCATGGTGTCCGCGGTTGCGGCGGGGGCGCAGGAGCGCTTCGTCAACCGCGACCTGAACTACTCGGTGATCGCGCCGTCCGGCTGGCGCTGGACCGAGGTCGCCAAAGGGCAAACCTGGGTCGCGCAGGGGCCGCGCGGCGAGCGCTTCACGGTCTACGCGTCGCAGCCGTCCACCTCGCGGATCGACGAGAGCTGGCTGAAAGAGCTGCTCCCCGCGCTCGCTCGCGATGCCGGTGCGCACTCCGCCCGGATCGAGCACTACATGCAGAAGCGCGCCACGTCGCCGATCTTCCCGAGCGTCCGGTACGCCTACACCCGCGTCGCGGCGGACGGGAAGAAGACCTTCGTCGACGGTTGGGTGGCCTGCTCGGGACGCATCTACTCGCTCGAGTACTCCTCGCCGTCGCGCGAGTCGATGCCGGAGTTCCAGAGCTTCGTCCGCTCCTTCCAGATCGTCGACAAGTTCGCCTCGCAGCGGTCCGCCCGGGCCAGTCAGGCGCAGCAGGGGCTGAAGAACGGGGGCGCGGCGACGGACATCCTCGGCCGTCCCATCGCCCCGAACCAGGGCAGCGGCGTCATTCGATGAGGGCGAAGCCCGCCCAGTAGAACGGATGCGCGTGCGCCTCGGCGAGGAAGCCGAGCTGCGCCCGCCGCAGTGCCGAGGCGGGAGTCGCGCCGGCGGCGAGATGGCGATGGAACGCGACCATCAGCCGCGCGGTGCTTTCGCTGTCGACGTCCCACGTGCCCGCCACGATCGCCGATGCACCGGCGAGCAGCAGCGCCCACGACATTCCGACGAGTCCCTCACCCGCCGCGGGGCGGCCGACGCCCATCTCGCACGCGGAGAGAATGACCAGCGAAGACGGGAGCCGCAGCCGCATCAGCTCGCGCGCCGTGAGATTCCCGTCGTCGAGCACGAGATGCGACTGCATCGGATCGCTTTCGTCGTAAACGCCGTGCGCGGCGATGTGGACGATGGACGCGCGCGTGGCGGCAGCGCGGACCCGCTCCTCTATCGCCGGGATGACCTTCGCGTTACCCCAGATCGCGCGGATCTCCGCAATCTCCCGCGCAGCTTCGTCGATGGCCGAGGTGAGCACGACATTGCCGGCAGGCTTTGCGTTCGCGGGCGTGCCGTAGATCGACGGCGCGTAGGCGACGTCGAAGCGTTCGATGACATAGCGGTCATTCGGGTCGACGAGCGCGTGAAACGGAACGCGCCACAACGGTCCGTCCGGAACGATGAGCAGCCGCGATCCGGACAGCGTGAGCTGTCCGAGCAGAAGGTCGTAGAGCCGCCGAGCCGTCATCCGGAACGCGAGATTACGGAGCGCCAGATCGCGTCCGAAGCGGGCGGTCAGCTCGTCGAGCTCCTGTCGCCGGATCGGGATCGTGGTGACGGAGACGCGTCCGTTCGCGATCGTGAACGCGTAGGTGGCGGTGTCGGTGACTGCAAACTCGATTGCGGAAGGTACGCGGACGGTCGCACGGGAGAGGTCGCGCAATACGCGCGCCTTTGCGGACTCTGCATACTCCAGCGCCCCCTCCGCATCTCCGTCTTCGATGCTCAGTTCGAGCATGGCGGTGTACGGGTAGGTCTCGCCCTCGAAGAAGCGCTGCCGTGTTTCGGGCGAGGAGCTGACGCGCTGGCGCTGCTGCTCCACCGCGTCGATCGCCGCCCGAAAAGCTGTCTTCGCTGACTTGCGATGTCCGCGCTTGCGATACGCAGTGCCGGCAATGGAGCTTGCCTGTGCGGCCACGTCCAGCGCACCCAGCTCGCGCGCGTTGCGCGCGGAACGCATCGCCAGCTCGGCAGCCTCGGCGAAGCGCTGCTGCGCCAGCCGCAGCTTCGCACGATAGGCGAGCTCCAACGCGATGAGTGAGGAGTCGTTCAGTTTCTGCGCAATTCGCCGCGCGTCACGAAGGGCATCCTCGGCTTTCGCCAACCGGGCCTGCTCGAGATGCACGTCTGCTTCGCGAATCGACACGATCGCGTTCGTCACAGCGTCGCCGCGTACGTTCCGCGCACTACGCAGCAGCGCCAGCGCCGCCGCCGTGTTCCCGAGCGCGCGCTGCGCTTCGGACTGCGACAGCAGGATGCGGGCGCGTTGTGCTCCGCCCATGCGCCGATCCAACTGCTCCGCGCGGGCAAAGTGGGTGAGCGCCTCCCGTGCCTCGCCGCTCAGCGAGAGCACCAAACCTGCGTTATGCGTCGCCGCGAGCAGGCCGATGTCGTCCTTCGCGCGCACCGACTCCTCCACCGCGCGATCGTAGAAGCCACGCGCAGTGACGAGATCGTGCTCCGCGACGGCGAGATTGCCGAGGTTGTTCAGCGCACGGGCGGCGATGCGGCGATCGCGGACCGGCAGCGTCAGCACGCGTTCATGATCCTCACGAGCACCTTCGGGATCGGCCAGCAGGTCCGAGCGGATGCGGCCGAGGGCATTCAAGCCGCGCGCGCGCGTGTCGGTATCGTCGAGAACCTGGGCGATGGCAATCGACTCCAGCGTCGCCGACAACGCCTCGTCGGTGTTTCCGCGTAAACGGGCGACGATGCCGATCGCCTCGAGCGCACGTGCTTTCGCGATCACATCCGCGCAAGCCAGCGAATCGACGAACGCTGCACGCGCCTCCCTCTCCGCCTCGTCCAGCTTCCACACGTTGGCCAGCTCGATCGCCCGCTCCGCATCGGGGGCTAGAGCGTTCCTTTTGTGCAAGTGGCGCGGCCCCTCACCCCGTCCGGCACCTGAACTTCTAACCTCATGTGCCGCGAGTAGTGGCGGAACCGAAATGGCCGCGCGCAGGTGCCGAACATCCCTCTCCCCGGCCCGGCGGGGAGAGGGGCAACACCCCCGCGCCAGTGGCAGATGGAAATATGGGCTCTCGCGGAAACCACCATTCCCGTCATCCTGAGCGAGGCGGGTGGGCGTGAGTGAGCGAAAGGATCTGTACGACGGAAAGCGCTCCCACGGGCGTTCTGCTCCGGAGGAGCGACGCGTGAAGCTCATTTTTCGTCGTACAGATCCTTTCGCTCCCTCACGCCCGGCCACCCGCCGCTCAGGATGACGGGGAGGGGTGGTCACAGACGATGGCCAGCATTGCGCTCCAGGCCAAACCTTCTCATTCCACGGCACCTCGGGGTGGTGCCCCTCTCCCCTCTCGTAGGGGTGAGGGGTCGTGCCACGGGCCCAGAGCGAGCGCCAGGAAGAACGCCAGAATCACGGAGCGTGGGCCTGCACCGTTGCAAGATACGTCCGCGCGCGCTCGGCTTCACGATTTGCCGCGACCAGAGCCGAAAACTCCCGCTGCGCCTCCGCGAGCGCTCCTGCCTCCGCGTAGGCGACGCCGAGACCGAGGCTCGGGCGCTCGTTGCGCTCCAGCGCGTCAATTGCGAGTGCCTGCCGGCGGTCGATCACGTGGAACCGCGCTTCGGGGGCGGGTGGCTGCGGCACGGTGAACGTCTCGCCGGCGATCACGGCGGTGATCTGCCAGAGATAGGTCCGGCCGCCGGGAAGCGCGTGAGGCGGCGTCCACGACGTGGTCAGTAGTTCAGGGCTCGCGGCGACCGGGTGAAACGCCTCGTCAAAGATCTCCACGCGGTACTTCCCGTTGCGCACGCCCGACCATTGGAACACCGGCCGGTCGTCCAGCACCATCGCCCCGACCGGAGAGAGCGGCCCGACGTCGCGCAGAGTCCGCTCGCCGCCGCGGAGCTGGCGCTCGTTCGCCGCGAGGGACATGGCGAGCTTCGGAATCTGCAGGGCCTTCAAAGAGTCGCCGGGGCGGTCGGCGCGGTCGACGAACCACAGTGCCGCGATCGCAATCATTGCCCCGGCGGCCCAGGCTAAAAGTCTGGGCCACACCTGACGAGCACCCTGCGACGACCGCACATACGCCCGCAGATCCTGCAGCTCCGCCCGGCAATTTGCACAGTCGGCGGCGTGCGTCTCCACGATCTCGCGATCGACGGCATCCGCCGATTTCTCGGCGACGCGTGCGAGCAGCTCGAACTCCGGATGGAAAGGCTCCGCCGTTGCGAGCTCTCGGAGCCAATGCTCTGCCTTCGAAAGGTGCTCGACCCTGGACATCCCTGCTGGATGGAGACGTGCCGGAAGGCGCCGGATTACCATCGGGCGATCCTCCGTGCCAGCCGCTCGCGGGCGCACTTGCGGAGATTGATGACCTGCTGCCGCGTCGCCTCGAGGCGTGCGGCGATCCGGTTGTCGTCGAGCGGGAGCGCTTCCCAGATCGCGGCCAGCTCCGCGTCCGGCATGCCGAGGGTCGCGGCGATTTCGTCCCGCCCCACGCCGAGGTGGACCAGCGCGCTCTCCCCGCTGTCGTCGCGGAGATGCAGCAGCAGCGCGATCCGCTGGCGCAGCGGCAGGTCGCGGATCTCCTTCCAGAGCTTCTCACCGACGTTCGTTCGATCCATCTGCGGCGCCGGAGCGGGAGCCGGGGCCGCTACCGGGCGCCCCGGCTTCCAGAACAGCGAGACGATCGCATGGAGCCCGAGCGGACCTCCGCTCTCGCGGAAAATCCCCAGCAGCGAGCCGGGGATGTCGGTGTGGTCAACTGCCATGCCACCCGAAAAAGGGATCGCCCGCCGCCCCTCCCAGGCGGGAAGCCCTGCGACCAGCTCGCGCCCGATCTCCCACAGCGCGAACCGGTCGTCGCGCGTGAGCGTGAAGCGGATCCGGTTCGCCAGCCGCGCCCGGTCGGGATAGCGCTTCCGCACGTAGTCGTCGACCACGTGGAACGCGACGATGGCGACGTAGTCGGGGAAGCTGGCGATCGGCTCCGCCTCCCGGTCTTCGAGCCGCCGGACGAGCCGCAGCATGACCTCGGAGCGCAGGTCGTCGAAGTCGTCAGGCTCGAACATCCCCCGTCGCTTCATGAGGCTGCGCCGGATGACCTCGTCGGCCTCGCCGAGCGGATCCGGCAGGGCATGCATCGGATGATGATGGCACGGCGGAAAGGCTTGCGGACTGGTAATAAAAGAGGACCAGCTTCCGTCTTCGATTGGAAAAGGCCGCAAGGAGTCGTCGATGCGCAGATGGGGAATCGCGGTTCTCACGTTCGTTTCGGCACTTACGGTATTCGCGCAATCGACGACTGCGGTGCTCGTCGGGCGCGTCACCAGCAACACGGTGGCGCTGCCCGGCGTGATCGTCACCATCACCTCCCCCGCGCTGCAGGGTGCGCGTACGGTGGAGACCTCGGTGAACGGCACCTACAGTTTCGCCGCCGTGCCGCCGGGAAATTACCGTGTGGCGTTCGCGATGTCCGGCCTGCAGACGGTGGTCAGGTCGGCCGAGCTGCAGCTCGCCGAGACCACCCGCGTCGACGCCGACCTCCAGGCCGTGCTCAACGAGCAGATCGAAGTCACCCCCGCGCCGCTGGCCGGGATCGAGACCCAGCAGGTCAGCAGCAACTTCTCCCAGGAGTTCGTCAATATCCTCCCGATCGGGCGGGCCATTCTCGACATCACCAGGCTCGCCGCCGGCGTCCAGGACGCCGGTCCGGGCCGCCGGCTCATGATCCACGGCGCCCACTCGGTGGACAACCTCTACCTCGTCAATGGCGCCGTCGTCACTGAGGCGCGGCGCAACCAGCCCCAGAACCTCTTCATCGAAGACGCCATCCAGGAAACGACCGTCCTGACCGCCGGCATCTCCGCCGAGTACGGCCGCTTCACCGGCGGCGTGATCAGCGTCATCACCAAGCAGGGCGGCAACACTCTCAGCGGCAGCGTGCGCGACACCCTCTCCAGCGACGCCTGGACCGCCCAGACCCCGGGCGAGCCCGAGCATCTCGACAAGCTCAATCACGACTTCGAAGGCACCGTCGGCGGGCGCGTCCTGCGCGACCGGCTCTGGTTCTTCGGCGCCGGCCGCTACGCCGAACGGCGCGAGCGGCGCGAGACCGCCATCACCGAGTTCCCGTACATCACCGGCTCCGACGAGCGCCGGCTGGAAGCCAAGATCACCGCCAGCCTCGCCGACAACCACACCTTCGTCGCCTCCTATCTCGATGTCGAGTCGCTGACACTCAACAACGACACCGGCACCCCGGGCGACCTGCGCACTCTCTACGACACCGAGCTCCCGCATTCACTGCTGGCCGGCCACTACTCCGTCGTCCTCACCAACGCCGCCGTTGTCGAGGCCCAGTACACCCGCAAGGAGTACACCCTCTCCGGCGGCGGGCCGGGCACCGATCGCATCCGCGGCACCCAGGTCCAGGACTTCGTCAACGGCGTCTTCTCCTGGGCGCCCTCCTTCTGCTCCGACTGCCGGGACACCTATCGCGACAACCGCGAGGCCCTGATCAAGGCCACCCTCTTCCTTTCCAGCCCGCGCTGGGGCTCCCACAGCATCGTCGCCGGCTTCAACGACTTCCACGAGTACGACCTCGACGATTCGCGCCAGTCCCCCAGCGACTTCGTCGTCACCAGCGCCAACCGCTACGAGGACGGCCAGCTCTGGCTGACCATGATCCCGGGCGAGTCGTCCATCGAGTGGTACCCGATCCCCATCCCCAGCCGGGGCGACGACTTCGGCACCCGCTCCGCCTACGTCAACGACCGCATCGACGTCGGCAGCCGGTGGACCTTCAACGCCGGCGTCCGGTTCGACCGCGCCGTCGGCCGCGACCAGGGCGGCTCCGTCCAGGCTCGCGACACCCGCTGGTCGCCGCGCCTCGCCGCCATCTGGGACCTCGGCGGCGACCGCCGCAACCGGGTCTCCGCGAGCTTCGGCCGCTACGCCGCCAAGGTCGACCAGTTCGTCGCCAAGGTCGCCACCCCGGCCGGCGAGCCCGCCACCTACAGTTGGATCTACGACGGGCCGGAGCTCAACACCGGCGGCGAGCTGCTGCCCACCGAGGAAGTGCTGCGGCGGGTCTTCGAGTGGTTCGACTCCGTCGGCGGCACCGAAAACATCGACCTGCTCGCGTTCTACGAGCCGCCGATCGGCTTCGAGGTCCAGGACCAGCTCCGCGCGCCGGTCATGGACGAATACGTCCTCGGGTATGGCCGCCAGTTCGGCTCCGCGGCCTACCTGCGCGCGGACCTCATCCGCCGCCGGTGGCACGACTTCTATACCCTGCGCGCCACGGAGGACCTCGGTCACGTCACCGATCCCCTCGGCACCGCCGCCGACCGGGTCATCATCGAGAACAGCGACGACGGCCTCCGCCGTGAGTACGACGGCATCACCCTCCAGGGCACCTGGCGCCGCGGCGGCTTCACCACCGGCGGCAACTACACCCTCTCCCGCCTGCGCGGCAACGTCGAACAGGAGACCGCCGGCGCCGGCACTACCGCCATTCAGAGCCCGGTCGCCTACTACCCCGAATACACCGGCTTCGCCAACTTCGCGCCGATGGGCTACCTCAGCGGCGACGAGCGCCACCGCGGAAACCTCTGGGCGGCGTACCAATGGAACACGCGCCTCGGCGCCTTTGCCGCCAGCCTGCTGCAGACCTACCACAGCGGCCGCCGCTACCAGGTGCGCTCGACCGTCGACGTCCGCCCCTACGTCACCAACCCCGGCTACCTCGCGCCGCTCACGCTGCCGCAGTACTTCTTCACCCCGCGCGGCGGGCTGCAGCTCGACGACATCTCCTCCACCAGCCTCGGCCTGAACTACTCCCGCGTCCTCGGCGTCGTCGAGACCTTCCTCGAAGCCGACATCGTCAACGTCTTCAACGCCCAGGGCGTCGAAGTCGGCGTCGGCCAGAACGTGCGCACCTCGCGCACCGACCGCAACCTCGCCCCCTTCAACCCCTACACCACCACGCCCGTCGAGTGTCCGCGCGGCACGCCGACCTCCTCGGCCGAATGCAGAGGAAAGACGCACTTCCAGTTGCAGCCCAACTTCGGACAACCAACCAGCAAAGACTCCTACCAGCAGCCGCGCACCTACCGCGTCTCGGTCGGAGTCCGCTTCTAGGAGGCCCCATGCGTCCATGGATCATGCTGTTCCTCGCAGCTCTCCCCCTACTGGCGCAGCCCAATGCCACAGGGTCCCATCCGTCCGATTCGGACCAGTCATCCCATCCGTCCCAACCATCCATCCGCGACCTCTACGCCGCCGGCGAAAACGAAGCCGCCATCCGCGCCTTCATCGCCCTCGGCTCACCATCACCCAAAGAGCGCGCGTTCGCCGTGGCCGCGTACGCCCACAGCGGCCGCAAGGAAGCCGCGAAGCGGCAGCTCGCCGCCCTGCGAGTTGCCGCGCCCGAGAGCGTGTGGACCCTTTATGCCGAAGCCGCGTTCCTCAATACCGAATACGACATGCCGGCCGCCCTCGCCGCCGGGCAGAAGATGATGGCTCGCGCCGGCGCCGCCCCTGACCAGGAGATGATCTACCTCCAGGCCTATATCCTCAGCGGTGCCGAGAAGAACGACGAAGCCCTGGCGCTCCTCGAGCAGAGCCCCGCCTCCCCGAGACTCCGTGTCGCGCGCGCCTACCTCCTCTCCGCCGGCGGAAAGGAGAAGGAAGCCGCCGCCATCTACGAGGCCCTGCGCACCGAAATGCCCGATGCCCCGGAAGGCTGGTCCGGACCGGGGCGCTACGCCCTCGGCCGACGCCGCTATGCCGAGGCCCTGCCGCTCCTCAAAGAGGCCGCCACGCGCAGCACCCAGCCGCGAGTCCACGCCGACTACTGGCGCGCGCTGTCGTCCTCCGAGCTTCCCGCGGAGCAGAAGAAGGCCGAGCTCGAGCGCGACATCGCCGACCTGCGCGCCCGCCGCGGCGACACCCCCGAGGTCTGGCTCGCCATCGCCACCGAATACGCGCGCGCCGGCGACGAGGCCTACCTCGAGTGGAACGAGCGCATCCTCCGCGAGGCCCCCAACACCCTCTACGCCGGCCGCGCCCTCTGGAACCGCCACACCGTCTTCAGCAAAAAACACGGCGCGAAGATCCGTGAGAATCCCGAGCTCACCGCCGAGGCCCGCCGGCTCATCCGCGACTACCTCGACTACGACAACCGCGACGAAGACTACTACCGCGGCAACGTCTACAGCTCCCTGTACGGGATCGTCCGGAGCGACCCGAAGGCCACGGAGGCCGAGATCGTCGAAGCCATCCAGGGCATCCGCCCCACCTTCGCCTGGAACGCCGGCCTCACCGCCGATGCCGCCGCGCTGCTCGTCGAGCGCAACATCCGTCTCGACCTCGCCGAAGAGATCGCCCGCTCCGGCTTCGACGCCCTCAAGACCACCCTGCTGCCGAGCGACTTCGCCAACACCGAGCTCGTATCCCAGGTCCGCGCCACTCTTCACGACGGTCTCGGCTGGGTCCTGCTCCAGCGCAACGGCCCCGATGCCGCCCGCAACCATCTCTTCGCCGCTTGGGAACTCGCCCCGCACAGCCCCACCATCCAATACCACCTCGGCCAGTGGCACGAGGCCCGGAATGAGCTCGCCAAAGCCGAGCAGCGCTACCGCCACGGCGCCACCCTGCAGTCCGCCCGCGAAAACCCCAACGAGGCGGCCCTCCGCAAACTCTACGAAAAGCGCCACGGCACCCTCGCCGGCTACGAGGCCTACCGTAAGAGCTCCGGCAAAGCCGACCTCGCCGCCCGCCGCACCCGCATCCTCGCCGAGCGCAAAAAGAGCCCCGCCCCCGCCCCCTCCTTCGCCCTCGAGACCCTGGACGGCAAAAAAATCACCCTCGCCTCGCTCAAAGGCAAAGCGGCGGTGGTGAACTTCTGGGGTATCTGGTGCGG
Organism: Thermoanaerobaculia bacterium; assembly: GCA_035629865.1. Taxonomy (GTDB): domain Bacteria; phylum Acidobacteriota; class Thermoanaerobaculia; order Gp7-AA8; family Gp7-AA8; genus QHVT01. The sequence continues at coordinate 41,853 of DASPHC010000077.1, forward strand.
CTGGTGCGTGAAAGAGATGCCCGAGTACCAGGAGCTCGCCAAGAAATACGCCAACGACCCGGCCGTCGCCATCCTCACCATCAACAACGACGGCGATGCCGCCGGCGTCCGCAAGTGGATGGCCGAGCAGAAGTACGACTTCGCCGTCCTCCTCGACGACGGCTTCGTCTCCAAAAACAAAGTCAGCGGCTTCCCCACCACCTGGTTCCTCGACCCCAAAGGCCACATCGCCTTCGAGAAGAAGGGCTGGACGAGAAAGCTGCTGGAGGAGTTCAGCTGGAGGGTGGAGGAGCTGAAAGCGGGAAGGTAAGGCGGTCATCGCCCTGTCATCCCCCTGTCATCCTGAGCCCGCAGCTTTCTCCCATTGGGTAGCAAGCACGGCGGCGAAGGATCTGGGTGGGTGGGGGGTAGGAGGCACGTCCATTTCCAGGGCGCTGTATTTAGAATGTCGCCGTGCACGTCTATCGCGGGCGCGTCTTCTCACCGGTGGCGGACCCGTTTGCGAACGGCGTCGACGAGTCGTACATCTACCATGAGGACGGACACCTCGCCGTCGACGGTGACGGGCGTATTGCCAGTGTCGGCGCCTGGTCTTCCGCGCCGCAGGGTGAAGTGGTCGACCTCACCGGTCGCCTGATTGCCCCCGGCTTCATCGACACCCACCTCCACGCCCCACAACTGGAGATGATCGGCTCGTACGGCGGGCATCTCCTCGAATGGCTCAACCGCTACACCTTCCCCACCGAGCGGAAGTTCGAGGATCCCGAGCACGCCCGCCGCGTCGCCCGCGCGTTCTACGACGAGTTGCTGCGCAACGGCACCCTCTGCGCGCTCATCTTCTCCACCGTCCACGCCACCGCCACCGAGATCTTCTTCGAAGAGGCCGAGCGCCGCGGCTTCCGCGGAATCATCGGTAAGACCATGATGGACCGGCACGCACCGGACTATCTGCTCGACCCGACCCCGCAACAGGCGTACGACGAGAGCCGCACGCTCCTGGAGAAATGGCACGGCCGCGGGCTGCTGCGCTACGCCATCACCCCCCGCTTCGCCCCGACGTCGACCCCGGAACTGCTCGAGTGTGCCGGCCAGCTCAAGCGCGAGTTCCCCGACGCCTGGGTCCACTCCCACATCTCCGAGAACCGCAACGAAGTGCGCTGGGTGCAGGAGCTCTTCTCCGACGCCGAATACGCCGACGTCTACGATCACTACGGCCTCCTCGACTCGCGGACCGTCCTGGCCCACGGCGTCTGGCTCACCCCCGAGGAGCTCGACCTCCTCTCCCGCCGCGGCGCCCGGATCTCCCACTGCCCCAACTCCAACCTCTTCCTCGGCAGCGGTCTCTTCCCGCTCCACCGTGTCCTCGACGCCGGCGTCGTGGTCGGCCTCGGCACCGATATCGGCGGCGGTACCTCTCCCTCGCTCTTCAACGCCATGGCCGACGCCTACAAGGTCCAGCAGGTCCAGAGCGTCTCCCTTAGCCCGTTCCATCTCTGGTACCTCGCCACCCTCGGCGGCGCCCGCGCGCTCACCCTCGACAGCGAGACGGGAAGCCTCGAGGCCGGCAAGTCAGCCGACTTTCTCGTCCTCAATCTCGACGCCACTCCCCTCCTCGCCCTCCGTACCGGCCGCGCCTCGTCGCTGGAGGATCTGCTCGCCGGCCTGATCTTCATGGGCGACGATCGCGCCGTCGCCCAAAGCTTTATCGCCGGCCACAACGTCTCATCCATGTAGGGCTGTCTTGTTGTTCGCCCCCACCCGGGGAACGACGGGAGGCCTCCGGCGGGCGGGCACGGCCCGCAGCGTTTGTTGTCGCCTAGACCGTGTTCAGCGGGACCAACGCGCGTTCAGCCTATGGCAACAAACGCTGCGGGCCGGGCCCGCCCGCCGGAGGCCCCTCGGTCGTTCCCCGGGTGGAAGCAAAGAGCGCCCTACATGGATGAGACGTTGTGGCCGGCGATAAAGCTTTGGGCGACGGCGCGATCGTCGCCCATGAAGATCAGGCCGGCGA
>DASPHC010000078.1:0-4728 GCA_035629865.1 Thermoanaerobaculia bacterium
AGACCTGAAGAGACCACAAACCACACGGCCAGCAGCCGCACCCGATCGGGCCCGGCGGGCCCTCGACCCCGGCCGCCGCTCACTGACTCGCTTCTGGATCCATTCATCGGCAGTCTCCTCACAAATCCGATGGTAGACCCCCTGCCGACCGCATCTGACCCCCTGCCGACCGCATCCCGCGGGGTCACACCTTTCTTTATTCGCGGAGAACGAAGGTCTGACCCCCTGCCGACGGCATGCGGCTACTAGAATCACGGGATGTCGTTCACGCCTGCGCCCGTCAAAGCAACTGTCGCTGCTGCAGTTCTGGAGCAACTTGATATCAGGGTGGGCCGGATCGTTGCCGTAGAAGACATCCCGAGCTCGAAGAAGCTGGTGAAGCTTCGGGTGGATCTCGGCGATCGCGAGCGGTCGATCGTAGCGGGCTTGAAGATGGAGAGGCCCGATGTGTCGCTGCTTGTGGGGGTACAGGCCCTCTTCGTCGTGAATCTCGAGCCGCGACAGATGGCGGGGGAGTTGTCGGAGGGAATGCTCTTCGATCTCGGCTACGCCGACGGGATTCAGCCAGTTTTTGCCGTGCCTGAACAGCCGGTTCCCAACGGGACTCGAGCCGGATAGTTCAGGCGGGGGTGGATTCAGGCGCGGAGTGTTGCGATCGCGGCATCGAGGGTATTCAGGAGCGGACCGCCGTCGGAGAGCTCCCGATCACATCGGCGAATCAAATTTGAAACGTACCCCTCGCTGCGAAGCCTGAGTGACGCGGCGATGCTGCGCAGAGTCAGCAAACCCTCATGCCACCCGACCCATGCCGCAAGCCGTCGCAACGCTCCTCCGCGTGTCGTTTGCAGGACCTCGCGCGACACCTTCGCGGCTCCGGCGACTGCATCCACCACCGCGGCCATTTTCGGCCTGCCGATCGCACGCTGGGTGAGGGGAATGTCCGTCGAGCGAGGCTTCGATTCGACGGTAGCACGCACCTTACGAGTCCAGCTCTCCGTCCCGAGGTAGATCGCGTTCGTGACGTTCGCCCAGATCCGTTCACCTGGGCGCGCCTGGTCTACGAAGGAACGGTACTCCGCTGACGCTTCGCCGCCGCCGAATGGCGCCAGCGCGGCGGCAAGATCGAACCAGTCGGGAGCGCTTACGAGGCCGGCAGTGGCGCGGTAGCTCGACCAGCAATAGTTTTCCGGCCGGCGCACCATCTTTGCGCGCACAGGATTGAGCACGACGTAGCGCAGCACCGCGGCGAAGTACGACTCCTTCTCGATGAGAACACTGTGGAAGCGTCCCTGAAACAGGTGACCGGAGCGGCGGTGTACGCGGTTGAACCGCGCGGCGTATTTGCCGTTCAGCCAGTGCATCCCACGGGAAAGATTCGGTTGCGGCGTCTGGATGACGAGATGGAAGTGGTTTGTCATCAGAACCCAGGCAGAGATCGACCAGCCGAACCGCTTGGCCGCCTGACCGAGGTACAGGAGAAAGGTCCTTCGGTCGTCATCCGTGCGGAAGATGTTCCGCTGATCGTTCCCGCGGGACGTGACGTGGTGAAGAGCGTTGAGGTATTCGATGCGAAGTGGTCGTGCCATAGTGCTACCGAGGATCCCTCGGCAGTTATGCGGACGCCGAGGAGTTCTTCCACTGGTGGAGAAATAAGGCGCGGAACTCCTCGGAATGGAAACGATCCGCGCAGGTATCTCTACGAGTTGTAGGCTCCCGTGAAATTGAAACGATGACGTTCGGCGCGATTCGCATCCGATCAGCGCGCCGGATCGCATCGTCGTGATAGGGGTCACACCTTTCTTATGCGCGGCGAAACGAAAAACGAAGGTGTGACCCCACGTCAAAACGAACGAAGGTGTGACCCCACCCGGCGGTAAAAACGAAAACGAAGGTGTGACCCCACGTCAGATCGAAGGTGTGACCCCCGCCACGGCGGTATGCTCCCTTTCATGCCGACGAAATCGGGAACGTCTTCTGCGGCGATCGTTCCGGTTCCTCCGAACTTTTCCTTCGTCTCCACCGTCGAGTCGCATGGGTGGATGTATCTCGCTCCGTTCCGGTGGGCGGCGGAGGAGCGGGTATTGCGGCGGAAGGAGCGGCTGGGCGGGAGGACGGTCGGACTCGAGATTACGGAGCGCGGCGGGATGCTCGAGGTGAAAGGGGCGAATGCAAGTGCGGAGCTGACGCGGCGGATGTCGCGGATGTTTCAGCTTCATGTCGACACGTCGGAGTTCATCGAGAAGACGCGCGGGTCGGCGGCCCATGCGTGGGTGGCGGGGGCGGGGTTCGGGCGGCTGCTTTGCGGGGCGACGGTGTGGGAGGACGCGGTGAAGATCATCGCCACCACGAACACGATGTGGCGGCAGACGGTGCGGATGGTCGACCTGCTGGTCGCAAAGTGCGGGAAGGGTGGGGCGTTCCCGGAGCCGGAGGATGTGCTCCGTTTCTCCGAGGAGGAGCTGCAGGAGGATTGCCGCCTCGGGTATCGCGCGAAGTCGATCCGTGCGCTGGCAGCCGGACTTGCATCCGGTTCCATCGAGCTTCCCGGCAGCACACTGACGACTGAGGAACTTTTCCGTGGCTATCTGAAGCTCCCCGGCATCGGTCCCTACGGCGCGGCACACCTTCTGGCGATGGACGGGCGCCACGACTTCATCGCTGTCGACACGGAGTTCCGACGCTTCGTGCGCGAGACGTATCACGGCGGCCGGAAGGTGAGCGACGCGACGATGCTGCGTCGCTACAACAAGTGGGGACGCTGGAAGTACCTGGCGTACTGGTCGGAGCTGTGGGGCTCGCGGCCCTGACCGCGTGGCGGGACAGCCGGCGGCCGGCGCAGATGAGGGCTAGTAGTGTACGCCCGTCGCGCATGAATCGGAATATTGACCGCGAGCGCGCCCGTTTGGATAATTCACTCGTACGCACGTAAATGTAAGCTGCTGATCTCTCAATAGTTTACGTGCTTGTAACGGGAGAGTGCGTGGACGACAAGATCAAGCAGCTGTTGCAGGAGCTCGGGACTGCCATCAACGAGTCGATCTCCGGCTCCGAAGATGTCAACCGTCACATCCAGAAAATCCGCGACGAGGGTTATGACCTCTATGTGGTGCTGGACGCGACGATCGGCCTCAACAAGCAGGAGGCCGACGGCGACTCCGATTCCGTCGTCGCCACTCCCGCCGAGCCGCCGCGGGAAGTGCAGTTCCGGATCAACGTGAACGATCTGGCGCTCCTCCGCGCCCTCGGCATCGACCCGACCCGCAAAGTCCGCTCGGCGCGGCGCGTGGCACCGCTCGCCCAGCCGGCGAGCGACGAGTGAGAACGTGAACGAACCGCGCGTGAATCTGCACGATCTCGCGCCGGCGCAGCTCGAATCCGCGCTCGCCGACATCGTTTCCCTTCCGTTCCGCATCCGCCAGATCGAAGAGTGGCTGCACGTGCGCGGCGCCGGGTCGTTCGACGCGATGTCGAACATCCCGAAGAACGTCCGTACCGCCCTTGCCGAGCGATTCACCGTCGAGCAGCCGGAAGTGCTCACGCGCACCGACCCGGCGTCGGACGGGAGCCAGAAGTACCTCTTCCGACTCGCCGACGGCCAGCGGATCGAATCGGTCTTCATGCCGATAGGTGACCGCACGAGCATCTGCCTCTCCTCGCAGGCCGGCTGTGCGGTCGGCTGCACCTTCTGCGTCACCGGCTTCTTCGGCGCGGGACGCAACCTCACGCCGGGCGAGATGCTCGGCCAGTTCTTCGTGATCCAGCGCGAGAAGCAGATCCCGGACGAGCAGATGAACGTCGTCTTCATGGGGATGGGCGAGCCGCTGCTGAACTTCGACAACCTGGTCGCCACGCTCGACGTGTTGTACAGGCACATGGCTCCGAAGCGGATCACCGTCTCGACGTCGGGGATCATCCCCGGCATCGAGCAACTGGCGCGGCTCGAGCGCCGGCCGAACCTGGCCATCTCGGTCAACGCCCCCGACCGGAAGCGGCGCGAGGAGATCATGCCGATCACCTCGAAATACCCGCTCGAGGAGCTGATGGAGACGCTGCGGCGCTTCCCGCTCGAGAAGGGGCGCGACATGACGATCGAGTACGTGCTGCTGGCCGGCTACAACGACTCGCCGCAGGACGCGGTGGCGCTGGCGAAGCTGATCCGCGGGATTCACGCCAAAGTGAACGCGATCCCGTTCAACGAGGACGCGAACCTGCCGAAGTGGATGAAGCGCCCGGGCGACCGCGACATCGACCGCTTCGTCGACACGCTGGTACGGAACGGTGTGCGGGTGACGGTGCGCCGCTCGAAGGGACGCGACATCGCCGCGGCGTGCGGGCAGTTGCGGGGGAAGGAAGTGGCGAAGAGCCGCGCTACCGCCGGACGCCCTCAGCGTACAGCGCCGGAATCCGCATCCGAAGCGGACTCACGTCATTGAGCTTCGCTTCGATCCTGCTCCAGATCTCCGCGTCGTCCGTCACACCCAGCCAGCCGTCCTTGAAGAACCCGACCAGCGGATGGCGGAGCATCGCCGTGCCGTCGGCAAAGTGGAGGTGGAAGGCATCTTCGACGACGCGCACGATCTCGAACCCGCCGCCGGTCAGGAGCTCTTCGATGGTTTCGCGTGTGCCGCGATGCGCTTCCTGCGCGTTCACGGCATCGACGAGATCCGCCGGGACGCTGTCGCGGAAGATGTCGTAGAACGCGGCCATATGGCCGGTCAGGTTCGTGGT
>DASPHC010000079.1:0-75402 GCA_035629865.1 Thermoanaerobaculia bacterium
AAAAGCTCCGGCGTCAACCGGAGCTTTTCTCTTTCCCCGCCACCCTCAGCATACCGCCCACCCGCCGCGCTACCGCGCGGATGATGCTGTCTTCACACCGAGTCGGTTCAATTTGCTACGCGTTCATGCGGTCGCCGACAGGTGTGTAGCGTTGCGACGCGGTGTGCGTGCACGTGCGCGCCGTGCGTGTGGCATTGCGACGCGGTGTGCGTGCACGTGTGCGCCGGGCGTGTGGCGTTGCGACACGGTGTGCGTGCACGTGTGCGCCGGGCGTGTGGCGTTGCGACACGGGGGTGCGTGCACGTGTGCGCCGGGTGTGTGGCATTGCGACACGGATGCGCAGGTGCGCGTCGAGGGCGCAACGTCGCGCCCGCCGGGTGGGACGCCACACGCACGAGCTCAGCGCATCACGACCGAACACGAAAAGCGTTAAGCCGCGGCATATGAGTGCTTTAGGCTGGCGGGAAGCGTGGCGTCCTATCCCCCCGCCGCGTAAAACACCACCAGCAGCACCACCAGAATCGTCAACACCAGCAGCGTGATCTTCACCGCGCTCCACGGCGCCGTCCCGGTGCATTTGCCGGTGACGCCGTTGACCAGGTAGCGGTACGGCTTGCCGTGGTAGTCGTACGCGGAGACCCAGATCGGCAGGAGCGCGTTCTTGTAGGCGAGGGCGGAGAAGGTCGTCTCCACGCTCAGGTTGCGGTGCGTGTCGCCGGGTACTTCCTGCGCGCAGGCGGCGCGGATCTCGTCGCGCATCCGCTCTTTCGCGCTCTCCAGCGCCTCCGGCAGGTCGATCGCGTTCTCCTCGGCGAGGAAGCCGGAGAGGTACGACGGCTCGTACGGCGTCAGGTCCGCGGTCGGGAACGGCTCGATTCCCTGGCAGAGCGAGGGGTCGAGTCCGCGCGACGCGGGCACCGGGACGTCGTCGAAGAAACGCTGCAACGTGCCGGAGGCGGACTCCCAGCGGACGCGCTGCTCGCGGACGGTCTGGTTGTTCCGCCGCACTTCGACGTAGTAGTAGTAACCGGCTTCCGCTTCCCACCAGGAGTCGGTCGCGGAGTCGAAGGTCCAGAAGGGGATGTAGGCGCCCTGCATCGACGAGACCCGCGACGCGGATTTAAGGTCGTTCGGCCGCAGCCAGAGTCCGTGGAGCCAGCTCCGGAACGACTGCAGCGCCGAGTCGCGGGTGATGCGGAACGGCAGCAGCGCCTCGGGGCGGATGATGTTCGGGTTGGCCGGCGACTCGACGACCGCCGAGGTCCCGCAGAACGCGCACGCGGAGGAGGCGACGTGCGGGTCGAGCGTCGTGTGCGCGCCGCAGCGCTTGCAGGCGATGACCTTCCGCTCGGCGCCCCAGCCGAGGTCGCGCGGCGCGCGCAGGGCGGCGTCGACCGGCTTCTCGGTGATGCGCTCCTTGCTGACGGCGATCGTCTTTTCGGTGCCGCAGTAGGGACACTTCAGCGCGGTGACGCCGGGCTCCCAGCGAAGATCGGCCCCGCACCCCTCGCAGGGGAACTTGCGGACTTTGGCAGAGGTAGGTGCAGCGGCAGCTTCAGCCATGTCAGATCAGACGGCGCTCGAGCTCATAGGACAAATAGGACCAATGGGACCAATAGGACCGATGGGACGAATGGTACCAAAGCGGGCTTCAGGCACGCATGGGTCCTATAGGTCCCATAAGTCCTATAGGTCCCATTGGTCCCACAGGGCGGAGTGGTCGTTCCACTCCGCCCTGGCGTGTGTTTACTTCACCGGCGGCGGGGGTGGCGGCATCGCGTTTCCGCCGTCGCCGAGGTTGAGCTCCGAGTAGGTCTCGAGCGCGGCCCAGCCGGACGCGCCGGGACGCCACGCCTGCGTCGACGCTGCGACCTGGCCTCCGGAGACCATCGCCTTGAGAGCGTCATCCGTGTAGGGGCCGTAGGTCTTGCCGTCGATGGCGAGCGACCAGCGGGGGACATTCGCCTGCGGTCCCGGAGGAGGCGGCGGTGCGGAGGACGAGCCGGGAGGGGGAGGCGCCGCGGACGAAGCGCCGCTGAACGCGCCACTCATGGCCTGACCCATCGCCATCCCCGCGCCGAGGCCGACGCCGGCGCCGGCAACACCGCCGGGATTCGCGGCCGCGATCTTGATCGAGTCCGCCGCCTGCATCTGCGTGTACTGCCCCATCTTGTCGCCGAGCACGCCCAGCTTGGTGCGCTGGTCGATCGCCGCCTCGACTTCCTCGGGGAGGGAGATGTTGTCGATGTTGAAGCGGGCCAGCTCGAGGCCGTAGCTCGCGAACTGCGGGGCGAGCTCCTTCTGCGCGAGCTGGGCGAGCTCGCGGTAGCTCGACGCCAGGTCGAGGGCCGCGATCTTCGACTCCGCCACGATGTCGGAGAAGTGGCTGATGATCGTCGAGCGGAGCTGGCCGAGGATGTCGTCCGTCGTCGTCAGACCCTGCGTCCCGACGATGGTCTTGAAGAACTCCTTCGGGTCGGAGATCTTGGTGGCGTACGTACCGAAGGCGCGCATCCGGATCATGCCGAACTCCGCGTCGCGCATCATCACCGGGTTCTGCGTACCCCACTTCAGGTCGGTGAAGAGACGGGTGTTGAAGAAGTAGACCTCGGCCTTGAACGGCGAGTCGAACCCGTACTTCCACCCTTTCAGGGTCGTGAGGATCGGGACGTTCTGCGTCGAGAGCTCGTAGCGTCCCGGCTTGAAGAGATCGGCCACCTCTCCTTCGTTGACGAAGAGAGCGACCTGGTTCTCGCGCACCGTGAGCTGGGCCCCCATCTTGATCTCCTGATCGTGGACGGGAAAGCGGTAGACGAGGGTATTGCTGCTGTCATCGAGCCACTCGATGATCTGGATGAATTCGTTGCGAATCGCGTCGAACAAGCCCATGGCTTCGTGACCTCCGTTTGTGTCGGTGAATAGTACGCGGAATCGGCCGGCGGGTTGGGGCTGGCTGCGTGGATTCGTCTATGGGATCGGTGGTTTCGGCCTATGGGATGTTGGCGGTTGTCCGTTGTCAGTTGTCCGAACCGGTCTCGCGCAGAGGGACACTGGACGGACAACGGACAACGGACAACCCTTTCACGCCAGCTCGAACACCTCGACCATCCCCCCTCGGACGCGGATGCGAACGGTCCGGTCGTAGACGTCGCGGACCCAGACCCGATTGCGGGGGTCGGTGGAGTCGACGAAGTCGAGGTGGGTCATCAGGGCGTCGGGGGAGTCAACGACCTCGACGCTGCCGTCGTCGCTGATGATGCGCAAAGGGAACTCGGGACTCATATTGACCTCGTGAGCGTCGATTATGAGACCTTCCGCCGGCTGCCGATCGAGGAGCGGCGGCGGTTTTTCAACGAAGCCGGTCCGGCAGAGCGGGCTGCCCTGGTGCAGGCGCAGATCCGCGGCTGGCTCGACCTCCACCGGACGCGGCTGACGCCCGAGCAGATCGCGGTGATGGAAGCGAACGCCGCCTTCGTCCGGCCGGAGCTATACGAGGGGAGGAACGATCCGCGGGAGACCGAGGCGCTGGCCGCCCGCACCGCGCAGCACTTTGATTTCGACGAGATGCGGCAGGCGCTGACGATCCACGGGAGCGACGGCCCTCTCCTCCGCGCCGCGGAGCTCGAGCTGCCGGACGTTCCCAACGACCCCTCCGCGCCGGTCGTTCTCCAAATCACGTCGTCGAAGCGGGATCCGGCGACCGTGCAGGTCCGCGTCCATGCGGGAGAGGAACTGCTCGCCGAGCGCGCCGTGTCACTCATCGCGCCCGGGCTCACCGGCAAGGTCCCGGAGCAGCCGGCCCACGCGCGCGTCGACGGACTGCTCGCTGGAATCGCGGCCGGGCGCGTCCGGATCACCGTCACCCCGCCGTCCGGTGTGCGCATCTGGGCGGTGGCCGCGGTCATCGGCCCTGACGGCACAGCGGTCGCGACCGTGCAGCCGGGAGATCCGTTATAATGCCCGTTCTTCTGAAGACGCGCCCTGCTGCCCGTCTCTTTCCAGCAAATTCGAAGGAGCAATCTCCATGTCCGGCCATAGCAAATGGAGCACGATCAAGCACAAAAAGGGTGCGGCTGACGCCAAGCGCGGCAAGGTTTTCACCCGCATCATCAAGGAAATGACCATCGCGGCCCGCCTCGGCGGCGGCGATCCGGAAGGCAATCCCCGCCTCCGCTCGGCCGTGGCCGAAGCGAAGGCCAACAACATGCCGAAGGACAACATCGAGCGCGCCATCAAGCGCGGGACCGGTGAGATCGAAGGCGTGATGTACGAAGAGGTCACCTACGAGGGCTACGGTCCGGGCGGCGTGGCGGTAATCGTCGAGGCGCTCACCGACAACGGCAATCGCACGACCCCCGAGATCCGCCGGATCTTCGAGAAGCACGGCGGCAACCTCGGCACCCCCGGCTCGGTCCGTTTCCAGTTCGACAAGAAGGGCTACTTCGCGGTCGAGAAAAGCGCCGTCGGCGAGGACAAGCTGATGGAGATCGTGCTCGAAGCGGGCGCCGACGACCTGCAGACCGAGGATCCGGAGGTGTTCGAGATCTACACCACACCGGCGAGCTTCGAAGCCGTCCGCCAGGCGCTCGAAGCCGGCAAGATCCCGACCGTCGAAGCGAAGCTCGGCATGATCCCCTCGACCTACGTCGCCCTCGACGAGACGAAGGGAAAGGCGATGATGCGCCTGCTCGAAGCCCTCGACGACCACGACGACTCGCAGAACGTCTGGTCGAACTTCGACATCCCCGCGGAGATGATGGAAACGGCCTAGGAGGCTGCGCGCCAGAAAGCTTTTCAAAAACTGCGCTGCTCGACCGTTTTCTCCCACGCAGGGGCAGCCAGGAGCATCGCTGTCAGCCTCGCGACGTGACGAACGATGCATCTCTTCAACTCGAAAAAATCGCGCCTCATATCGAATCGTAATGGGTCGAAGTTTTCTGGCGCGCAGACTCCTAGAAACGAGTTGCTGGTTGCTGGTTACTTGTGAGGCAGCGCCCGAGCCACAAGCGTCGAATCTCAAGCAACCAGCAACCAGCAACAAATACTCGCGGAGAGCTCCCCGGCAAAACACCGAGGAGCCCCCGCGAAAACCTACCGGCCGTCCTTGTCGGCGTCGCCGGGGATGGCGCGCTCGACACCGTGCCACGCGTCCCTGGCCGCCGACTTGGCGCGATCCCAGGTGAGACGCGAGGTGCCCTTGAAACGATCCCAGTCACGCGACAGGTCGTTCTCCAGGTTGTTGTCCCACGCGCGGTCCGAGTAGCGGTTCCGCGAGAAGGTGCCGTAGCGATACGCCGGACCGAAGTCGCGATCGTAGTCGTACGACTTGTCGTAGTAACTGCTGGTCGTGTAGTGATTGCGGAATCGGTCGTCCGTCGACTTGTACGTCGAGAACGTCCGGTCCGTGCGGTCCCACGAGTCGCGGACGGCGTTCTTCGCGCGTTCCCACGCCAGGCGGGAGTTGCCCTTCGTCTTCTCCCACCCACGCTCGAGGTCGGATTCGACGTCGTTCCACTTCTTGTCATGATGCTGCGAGCGCGACTCCCAGCCGTAGCGGTACGCGGGCTCGTAGTCGTCCCAGGTATTCGACTTGTCGTAATACGGCCGCGACTGGTGCTCGTGCTTCCAGTACTCGGTCTCGCCGGTCGGGTCGATCCGCTCGCCCGTCGCGTGTCCTGCGGCACCGCCGGCCACCGCGCCGATCGCGCCGCCGATCAGTGCGCCGATCGGGCCGAACGGGGCGCCGAGTGCCGCGCCGAGAGCTGCACCGCCCGCTCCGCCGACACCGGTTCCGACGGGGTGCGAGCCGGGCTCGCCAGTGAGGGGATCACGATTCAAATCTCTTGGTTCACTCATTTACAGGCCTCCTATTTGGGCTTCAGTAAACCCACGTTATTAGGAGCAAGTGGAGTGCCTGTTGTCATCACCGCAGCGGCCGCCGCGAGCGCCAGGGCAGCGCCCGTAAAGAAGGCCGCGCGGGGCGACGCGCTCTGATAGATGAGGCCGAAAAGCGCGGTGCCGGCGAGCACGCACGCGCCGTTTACCAGGTAGTAGATCCCGAAGCTTTTCCCGCGCACTTCCTTCGGCACCAGATCGGCGATCCAGGCCCGCTCGGCACCCTCCGCGAGCGTGAAAGGAATCGCATACAGGACGAACAGAATGACGAACGACGTGAGCGTCGTCGCGAACGGGAAGAGAGCGTAGATCACGGCGTACGACAGCCAGCCGGCGACGAGCAGGTAACGGCGGTCCACCCGGTCCGACAGTGCGCCCGCGCGCGTCGAGAAGAGCGACTTGATCACGTGATGCGCCGCCCACAGAAGCGGCAGCATTGCCGCTGACACACCGGCCGCATGTGCCTGGAGGAGCAGGAACGCGTCCGACGAGTTGGCGAGGGAGAAAAGCGCGATCGCGCCGAGAGCCCGGCGGAACGATGAGCGATGAGCGACGAGCGATGAACCTTGCGGGAGAGCCGGGCTTTCCGCCTTCGTCGCTTCGCGTTCCCCGGTTTTCTCTTCCCGAAGGAGGAACGCGAGCATCGCCACCCCGATCGCTCCCGGGATCACCGCGAACAGGAACGTCTGCCGCATCGAGAAGCCGAGCCCCTGCAGCAGGAGCACGGCGAGGAGCGGGCCGGCGATGGCGCCGGTATGGTCGAGGGCGCGATGAAAGCCGTAGGCGCGGCCGCGCTGGTCGGGCGGCGTGACGTCGGAGATCATCGCGTCGCGCGGGGCGGAGCGGAGGCCTTTGCCCGTGCGGTCGACGAGGCGCGCGGCCAGGATGAGCGGCCACATCGTCGCCGCGGCGATCAGCAGCCGGGCGCTCGCCGCCAGTCCGTACCCGGTGACGATCAGCGGCTTGCGGCGCCGGACCCGGTCCGACCAGGCGCCGGAGAAGTACTTCAGGATCGACGCGAGCCCGTCCGCCGCCCCCTCGATCAAACCGACCACCACCGGCGTCGCGCCGAGAGTCGTCGTCAGGTAGACCGGCAGGAGGGGATAGATCAACTCACTCGCCGTATCGTTCAGCAGCGCGGCGAGGCCGAGGAGGACGACCTGGGGCTTGAGCTTCGCGGACACGGCGCGAAGCATAGAGGGCCGAGGGCCGAGGGCCAAGGGCCGAGGGCCCACCCGCCCGGTTTCCCTCGGCCCTTGGCCCTCAGCCCTCGGCCCTCTCCCTTGGCCCTCGGCCCTCGGCCCTCCCCCGCACTACAATGCGCCCGATTTCACCGGAGGAGTGTCAATGGCTATCAAGAAAGTGGGCGTTCTCGGCTGCGGCCTGATGGGGTCGGGCATCGCCCAGGTTGCGGCGCAGGCGGGCTACGACGTCGTCGTGCGCGAAGTGGAGCAGAAGTTTCTCGACAAGGGGCTGAGCGGCATTCAGAAGTCGCTCGGCAAGTTCGTCGAGAAAGGGAAGATGCAGCAGGCCGACATGGACGCCTGCATGGGGCGCCTCAAAGGCTCGACCAGCCTGCAGGACCTCGCCGACTGCGACATCGTCATCGAGGCCATCATCGAGAACGCGCAGCTCAAGAAAGACACCTACGCGGAGCTCGACCGGATCGTGAAGCCGGAGGCCCTCTTCGCCTCGAACACTTCGTCCCTGACCATCACCGAGCTCTCCATGGCCACCGCGCGGCCGAAACAGTTCGTCGGCCTCCACTTCTTCAACCCGGTCCCGCTGATGAAGCTCGTCGAGGTCGTGCGCACCATCCTCACCACCGACGAGACCTTCAACGCCGCGTTCGAGTTAGCGAAGAGCCTCGGCAAGGAAGCGGTGTCGTGCCGCGACAACTCCGGCTTCATCGTCAACCGCCTGCTCGTGCCGTACATCCTCGACGCCATCCGCGCGTACGAAGAGGGCGTCGGCTCGATCGAGGACATCGACAAGGCGATGATGCTCGGCTGCGGCTATCCGATGGGACCGTTCCAGCTCCTCGATTTCGTCGGCCTCGACACCACCTACTACATCACCCACGTCATGTACGAGGAGTACCAGGAGAAGCGCTTCGCCGCGCCGCCGCTGCTCCGCAAGATGGTTCTGGCCGGCCGGCTCGGCCGCAACAAGACCGGCTCCGGCTTCTACGACTACTCCGGCGAGAAGCCGGTGCCGTTCGACAAGGCGAAGTAGAGGGATACATGGAAAACGTCAGAACTGAGAACAAAGACGGCGTCCTCGTCGTCACCATCGACCGTCCCAAGTCGCTCAACGCCCTCAATGCGCAGACCGTCGACGAGCTGCGGCAGGCCTTCGAGACCGCCCGCGACGACGCGTCGGTGAAGGCGGTGATCGTCACCGGCGGGGGAGAGAAGGCCTTCGTCGCCGGCGCGGACATCAACGAGCTCGCCCGGATGACGCCTGTCACGGGCAAGGAAGTCGCGCAGAGCGGCCAGCGGGTATTCCGGCTCATCGAGCGCTTCCCGAAGCCGGTCATCGCCGCCATCAACGGCTTCGCCCTCGGCGGCGGCTGCGAGCTGGCCCTGGCCTGCCACATCCGCATCGCCTCCGAGAAAGCGCAGCTCGGCCTCCCCGAGGTGAGTCTCGGCATCATCCCCGGCTACGGCGGCACCCAACGCCTGGCCCGCCTCCTCGGCAAAGGAAGAGCCCTCGAGCTGATCCTCACTGGCGACCGCATCGGCGCCTCCGAAGCGGAGCGCATCGGCCTGGTGAACAAGATGGTCCCCCCCGATCAGTTGCTCCCCGCCGCCGAGGAAATGGCCCGCAAGATCATGACCCGCGGACCCCTGGCCGTGAGAGCGGCCATCGAAGCCGTCATGAGCGGAAGCGACATGGCCTTCGAAGAAGGGCAGTTGCTCGAGGCCACGCTGTTCGGGTTACTGGCCAGCACCGAGGATATGAAAGAGGGGATGGGCGCCTTTCTGGAGAAGAGAACGGCCAGCTTCCAGAACAAGTAAACGGGACCCATGGGACCAATGAGACCTATGGGGTTTCATTAGTTCCATTTGTCCCATAGGTCCCATCAGTCCCATCGGCCCTTGCTGTCCCCGGGATGACCGTGGCGTCCACCCGTGTTGCACGGCTAAACTGCGCCTTCTGATGACCGAGAACCTCGAGCACCTGATCCACGACTGGAACGTCGACGGCGAGCAGGCCAAGCGGCCTGCGCGGAAGATCGAGTTCGACGACGAGACGCTCCGCGACGGTCTGCAGTCTCCCTCGGTCACCGATCCTTCCATCGAGGACAAGCTCCGCATCCTCCACTACATGAACGAGATCGGCATCGACAATGCCGACATCGGCCTGCCCGGCGCGGGGCCGCACGTGCAGAAGACCGTCGAGCGGCTGGCGCGCGAGATCGTCGAGCAGAAGCTCTCCGTCTATCCCAGCGCCGCCGGACGGACGCACGAGAACGACATCCGTCCCATCATCGACATCTCCGAGCGCGTCGGCATCCCCATCGAAGCCGACCTCTTCATCGGCTCCTCGCCGATCCGCCAGTTCGCCGAGGAGTGGGAGCTCGACTGGATCATCGAGCAGTCGGCCAAGGCCGTCCGCTTCGCGGTCAGCCACGGGATCCCGGTCATGTACGTCACCGAGGACACCACCCGCGCCAAGCCGGAAGACATCGAGAAGCTCTACACCGCGGCCATCGACGCCGGCGCGGTGCGCGTCTGCATTGCCGACACGGTCGGGCACGCCACTCCGTGGGGCGCGCGCAACGTGGTCCGGTTCGTCCGGGAGATCGTCGACCGGGTCAATCCGGCCGTAAAGGTCGACTGGCACGGCCACGAAGACCGCGGCCTCGGCGTCATCAACTGCATCGCCGCCCTCGAGGCGGGTGCGGACCGTGTCCATGGCTCGGCCTGTGGCATCGGGGAGCGGGTTGGCAACACGCCGATGGACATCCTGATGGTCAACCTCAAGCTGATGGGATGGATCGACAACGACCTGACGTCGCTTCCCCAATACGTCAAGCACGTTTCCCGCGTCACGAACGTTCCCGTAGCCGACCGTTACCCCGTTTTCGGGCGCGACGCGTTCCGGACCGGGACGGGCGTCCACGCCGCGGCGATCATCAAGGCGAAGAAGAAGGGAAGTGACTGGCTCGCCGACCGTGTTTACTCCGGCGTTCCTGCAGGGATGTTCGGTTTGAGCCAGATCATCGAGGTGGGGCCGATGTGCGGTCTCTCGAACGTGATTTACTGGCTGGACGCGAACGGGTACCCTCAGGAGGAGTCGCTGGCCAAAGAGATCTTCCAGCTCGCGAAGGCAACGAATCGGATTCTGACGGATGATGAGCTGCACTCCTGCGCCAGACGCTGGCAGGAGCACAACAGCTCGGTAGTGCAATAAGGTTGTCGGTTGTCGGTTGTCGGTCGTCAGTTGTCGGTCAAACGGGGCCGCGTGGCAAGAAGCACGACACCGACGGTGGCAACAACAGCAGTTCTCGTAGCCCGAGTGGCGAAATGGCAGACGCAGCAGACTCAAAATCTGCCGAGGTCAACCCTCATGTCGGTTCGAGTCCGACCTCGGGCACCAACTAACTCCGCATAAGGATCGTAACTACATAGCCATGCGTCGACTCTTCGTCCTCCTCTCCGCAGCTCTATTTGCCACTGTCGCGCTCGCAGATTCCCAGCAGAAGACACCGGGCGACGAGCCGATCGACCGCGAGACGTCGCACGGCCGGGCCATGATCGTCCGCCCGGCGCGGACCCTGACCACCGCTGACCGCGCCGAGCTGGCCGCGAAGGGGCTCACGCTCCGGCAGCCGCTCTCGGGTGGCCGTTACATCGCCCGCCTCGCCGAGGGCGTGCAGCTCGACGACGCCCGCGTGGCGCTCGAACCGCTCACCGCCGCCAGGAAGATCCACCGGTCGGCGCTGCGCGAGCTCGGACGCGGCAAGACCTGGGCCGAGATCAACGTGATCTTCCACGACGACGTCACGTTCGAGGAGGCGCGCACCGCCATTGCCGCGGCAGGCGCGGCGATGGCCGACCCGCTGAAGCTCAAGTTCTCGCCGTCGCAGCGCATTCAGGCGACGATCGCCCCCGCCGCCGTGGATGCCCTGGCGGCGGACGAGCGCGTCCTGACCATCGCCGGCGTGCCGCGCTGGAAGGTCAAGACCGACAACGCCATCTCCGCGGCCCTGAGCCACGTCACGGAAATCCAGGCGGCCCCGTACAACCTCACCGGCGCCGGCGTGACGGTGTCGCTGTTCGAGCTGGCCGAAGCGCAGGCGTCGCACCCCGAGTTCGGCGGCCGTCTCACCCTCGCCGCCAGCGGCGGCACGGGCAGCGACAAGCAGCACGCCACCCACGTTGCCGGCACCATCGGCGCGTCCGGCGTCAACGCCGCGGCCAGGGGGATGGCGCCCGGCGTTCGCATCCATCAGTTCTGCGTCTCCACTCCATGCGGCGGAAGGCTCACGTTCCTCGAGGACAAGGAAGACAACCTCAAGCCGCTCGGGATCGTCGTCGACAACAACTCCTGGGGCTTCGTCCTCGGCTGGTCCGACGAGGGCGGCTTCCCGGTCTGGAACGATGCCGAGGAGTACTTCGGAGCCTACGACCTCATCGTCGGCGCGCCGCTCGACAAATTCACCATCCAGCAAGGAATCCTGTTCGTCCACTCGGCCGGTAACGACGGCAACTTCCAGACCTTCTCGAGCAGCGTCTCGGAGCACCGGCACGTCGACGGGGAGGGCGAGGTCATTTCGAACCGGCTCTTCTGCTATTCACCGAACGGCAGCGGCAACGATTGCCCCTCGGCCTGCAACGGCGGTTGCGAGACCGTGCACCACGATCCGAAGACACCGTTCGACACGCTCGGCGTGACCGCCGCGGCGAAGAACGTCATCGCCGTCGGCAGCCTGAACACCGTGACCGGCCAGCCGGCCATCAGCAGCTTCAGCTCGCGCGGGCCGGCCAAGGACGGCCGCGTCAAGCCGGACGTCGTGGCCCGCGGCTCGAACGTGCTGTCCACTTCGCCGACCAATGAATACTCCCGCCTCGGCGGCACCTCCATGGCCTCTCCGGCCGTCACCGGCATCGCCGCGCTGCTCACCGAGCAGTGGCGGAAGACGAACGGCAACGCCAATCCGACTCCGGCGATCCTCAAGGCGCTGATCATCGCCGGCGCCGAGGATCTCGGCAATCCCGGTCCCGACTACACGTTCGGCTTCGGACTGGTGAACGCGCAGAAGTCGGCCGACCTGATCATCGCCAACGGCACCCTGAACAATCATGTCCGCAACCTGTCCTTCACCGACGGGGCGGGTCAGAGCTTCGAAACGTCGATCCTCGTGGCGCAGGCGCAGAACGTCCGGGCCGTGCTGAACTGGTCCGACCCCCCCATCGCCATGATCGACCTCGAAGACGACATCGCCGAGAAGGCGCTGGTCAACGACCTCGACCTGAAGGTGATCGGCCCGGACGGCACGGAGCATCGCGCGTGGGTGCTCGATCCCGTGCAGTTCAAAAACAACGCAACCCGCGGCACGAACATCATCGACAACGTCGAGATGGTGGAGATCGCCAACGCCGCTCCCGGCGTCTACCGCGTCGTCGCCACCGGCACGCGCGTCTCCGAAGGTCCGCAGACCGCGGTGCTCGTCACCTCGGCCGCCGCCGTGCCGCCCTGCCGCGACCCGCAGGAGACCGGCACCGTCACCAACAACTCCGCCGAGACCGCCTACGGCAACCTCGTGACCGGCCAGACCGTCAGCGGCGCGATCTGCTCCCAGGGCGACCTCGACTTCTATAAGTTCAACGTCACCAAGGCCGGCAACGTCTCCGTCACCGTCACCGCGGACGACACCCCGATCCGCGCCACCCTGACCGGGAACGGCGTCAACTCGACCGTCGACGTCCCGGCCAACAGCAGCCGCCAGCTCACCCTCAACGCCGCCACCGTCCCCCTGGCCCTGCTCCTGAAGATCGAAGCCCCCGGCGCCACCGGCATCGACCCCGGCTACACCGTCATCCCGCAGTTCGGCGAGACGACGGCGCCGCGGAGAAGGTCGACCAGGAAGTAAGCTCCTCGCAAGGGGGGCCGCGCCTCCGGCGCGCGCCCCCCGGACCGCCGACGTTCCCGTCGGCCGGTCCGCCCGCGTCCCGCGGGCGCTCTCGCGTAACACTTCCCCACTTGCCGGCTCCCCGGCGGCGAGACGCCGCCCATGCCCACGAGGACGTGGGCGGACCGGCCGACGCGACGTCGGCGGTCCGGCGCTCCGCGTGATGCCGCAGTCGTCCCGAGCGCCGCCCGGACTAAAAGTCCGGGCCACATGTGGGCCGGACTTTTAGTCTGGCCGGCACTCGGGAGGAGTGTGGTCCGCGCACGGGAGCGCCGGCGTCGCGCCGGCTGGTCCGGCGGCGTCCCGCCGGCGGACGGCGTCCCGCCGTAAGGGTAGTGACGAATATGTTGGTAACCGCCGTTCGCTACCCCACCTCGGCGAACACCGCGCTCCGGAACAACGGTCGTTCGACAATGAGGCGATCGGTCGGCAGTACTTCCAGCACCGCGACCACTTGCGCACCGCGGCTCAACAATCCCTCCATGGTCCGGAAGATCTCCTCCTGCGTGCTTTTCCTGTCGGGTGCGAGGCGAAGATGATCGAGCAGGAGTACGTCGACGGCTTCCAACTCCCGCTCGAAAGCTGGCCATCCTTTGGTCCGGATCGCAGCGACCAGTTGCGCGGCGAATGTCTCGGCCGAGATCCGCAGGATGTTCGCGCCCGGCCGGCGACTCCGGATGGCGTGGGCGATCGAATGCAGCAGATGCGTTTTCCCTCCACCGGTTCGGCCGTGCAGGATGAGCGGGTTGTGCGTCATCCCTGGATTTTCGGCAACGGCAACCGCGAGGGAGAAAGCTTCCCTCGACCCCTCCGTGACGACGAACGTGTCGAACGTATACGAGGGATGTTCCGCGGCTGACGGGAAGCGCTTCATTGCTAGGATCGAGCGTAGGAAACGATCTGACTCATCGTCAAGCGGTCCGGCTCTCCTCCGCTACAATGCGCCGCCTATGGCGTACAAAACCCTTCAGGTCGATGCGCAGGATGGCGTGCTGAATGTCACGCTGAACCGGCCCGACGTGCACAACGCATTCAACGATGAGCTGATCGCCGAGGCGATCGATTTGTTCACCCACATCGACACCGGCTCCGCGCGGGTGGTCGTGCTGCAGGGGACGGGGCGGAACTTCTGCGCGGGGGCGGATCTGAACTGGATGTCGCGCATGGTGTCGTACACGCGCGAAGAGAACATCCGCGATTCGTCGCTGCTGGCGAAGATGTTTGCGTTGATCAACGAGTGCCCGCTGCCGGTGGTCGGGCGGATCCAGGGGGCCGCGATCGGCGGCGGGGTGGGGCTGGTGGCGGTCTGCGACGTGGCGGTGGCGATGGAGGACTCGAAGTTCGGGCTCTCCGAGGTCAAGCTCGGCATCCTGCCGGCCGTCATCTCACCGTACGTCATCGCCAAGATTGGGCAGACCCACGCGCGGGCGCTCTTCCTCACCGGCGAGCGGTTCGAGGCCGAGCGCGCGCTGCAGATCGGGCTCGTCCACCGCGTCGTCCATTCGGTCGAGGCGCTCGACGCGGCGGTCTACGAGACCGTGACGCAGCTCAAGACCTCCGGCCCCGAGGCCGTGCGGGAGTGCAAGAAGCTGATCGCCCACGTCGCCTCGCACGACCTCAATGACGCAATTCCGTACACGATCGACGCGATCTCCACGCGCCGCGTCTCCGAAGAAGGGCAGGCGGGGATGCAGGCGTTCCTCGACAAAGGACTGGCGCCGTGGATACCGACATCCAGGAACTGAGCATCCACAAATTGATGGTGCCGAACCGCGGCGAGATCGCGGTGCGCATCGCCCGCACCTGCAGGGAGATGGGCATCGTCTCCGTCCTCGCGCACGCGGGGGATGACGACGTCCGCTACGTCCGCCGTTTCTTCGACGAGGCGGTGTCCCTCGGCAAAGGGGACGCGCGCGCGACTTACCTGAACGTCGGCAAGGTGATCGACGCGGCGCGGACCAGCGGCGCGCAGGCGCTCCATCCCGGTTACGGCTTTCTCTCCGAGCGCGCCGAGCTGGCCTCCGCGTGCGAAGACGCCGGGATCGCGTTTGTCGGGCCGAAGGCGTCGTCGATCGCGGCGATGGGCTCGAAAGCCGAGTCACGCCATCTGATGCAGTCCCTCGGCGTCCCGGTCGTGCCGGGATACGACGGCGAAGACCAGTCGCCCGCGACGCTGCTCGCCGAGGCGGAGCGCATCGGGTACCCGCTCCTGGTGAAGGCCTCGGCCGGCGGCGGCGGCAAGGGGATGAAGATCGTCCGGGCGACGGACGAATTGCAGCCGGCCATCGAGTCGGCCGCGCGCGAGGCGATGAAGGCCTTCGGCGACGACCGCCTGCTGCTCGAGCGCTACATCGAGGAGCCGCGCCACGTCGAGTTCCAGATCCTCGGCGACGCGCACGGCAACCTCGTGCATCTCTTCGAGCGCGATTGCTCGATCCAGCGCCGCCATCAGAAGGTGGTGGAAGAGACGCCCGCACCGCGTTATCCGGACGAGCTGCGCCAGCGAATGGCGAAGGCGGCCATCGCCGCCGCGGCGGGCGTGCAGTACCGCAACGCCGGGACGGTGGAGTTCATCGTGACGCCGGACGGGGAGTTCTATTTTCTCGAGATGAACACGCGCCTGCAGGTCGAGCATCCGGTGACGGAGCTCGTGACGGGCGTGGACCTGGTCCGCGCCCAGATCGACGTCGCCGCCGGAAAGCCGCTGCCGTGGACGCAGGACGACCTGCGCCAGCGCGGCCACGCCATGCAGGTCCGCATCTACGCCGAGGATCCGGACGACCGCTTCCTCCCGCAGAGCGGGACGATCGCCCATTACCAGGAGCCCGCCGGCCCCGGAGTTCGCGTCGATGCCGGCGTGATGCGCGGCAGCGAGATCAGCGTGAAGTTCGACCCGATGCTGGCCAAACTGATCTGCTTCGCGGAGGACCGGGAGAGCTGCATCGACCGCCTCTCGCGCGCTCTGCGCGATTACGTCGTGCTGGGGACGAAGACCAATATCTCCTGGCTGCGGCGCGTGGTGACGCACGAGGCGTTCCGCGACGGGCGGGTGAGCACGAGGTTCCTGCAGGACCACGCCGAGTCGCTGGAGTTGCGTGTGCCGGAGATCGTGCCGGTCGTGGCCGCCGCCATTGCGGCTTCGCCGAGGAAGAGGGCGGTGGCCTCTGCTTCGGAGCCGCAGGTGGGCAGTGTGTGGGACGCGCTTGGCCCGTGGGGGCGGTAGGTCCTACGGAGCGCCGGTCTTCGACCGGCCGGTCCGCCGGCATTCTGCCGGCCCGCTCTCGGGACCCCTTTCCGCACACTGCCGACCGAAGGTCGGCGGACCGGCCGGTCGAAGACCGGCGCTCCGGTACTCGCCGCGCTCAAACCGCGCGGAGATCTGCGCGGTCGACGGCGGCTCGGTTTGCCTCGTTCCAGCGGCGCGCGGCCTTATCGCAACGGCGCGTTGCCTCATCGCCACCGAGCGTCGCCTCGCCGCACGGGCATGTTGCCTCATCGCGACGGAGCGTAGTCTCATCGCCACGGAGCGTGGCCTCATCGCCACGAAGCGTGGCCTCATCGCCACGAAGCGTGGCCTCATCGCCACGGAGCGTGGCCTCGTCGCCACGAAGCGTGGCCTCGTCGCCACGAAGCCTGGCCTCGTCGCCACGCCCCGTTGCCTCGTCGCAACGAAGCGTGGCCTCGTCGCTATGATTCGTCACCTCAGGAGGACACTTCTACCGATCGGTCCACTGTCCTCCGACGCACGTGGCCGTCACCGCATCATCTCCGCTTCCGAAAATGACGGCTTCGAGGCTGTCCCCCTCCACGGAGACGAAATCCGCCACCGCTCCGGGCTCGATCCGGCCGGCGTCGATGCCGAGCGAGCGCGCTCCCGCCACCGTCGCGAAGTGCAACAGCCGGGGAGCGTTCCGTCCCTCTTCGTCGCGGAAAACGCCGCGGTTCTCGCTCTTCAGCCGCTGCGTGTACTCCAGCCAGCGCATTTCCTCGATCAGCGAGATGCGCGCATTCGAGTCGGTGCCGAGGGAAAGGCGGTCGGGCAGAGGCTGGAGCGGGGTCACGTCGGGGATGCCGTCGCCGAGGTTGGCCTCGGTGAGCGGGGTGATGCAGACACTCCCGCCGCGATCGAGGAAACGCTCCAGATCCGCGGGAGTGCTGTGCGTGGCGTGGACGGCGGTAAGACCGTCGCACGACGGCAGGCGGTCGTTGAGCAGTTGCATCGGCGTGGCGCCGTATGCGGCGACGCACTCCTCGATCTCGCGCCGCTGCTCCTCGACGTGCATGTGCACCACCATCCCGCGCCGCCGCGCCTCGGAGTAGAGCGGTTCGAGCTCGTCGAGCGGGACACCACGGATGCTGTGCGCCGCGACGCCGAGGGACTGCGTCGATGGGTCGAGCTTCGCCGACAGCGCGTCCGCCTGCTTCCAGAACGCCTCCAGCGACGCTGTCTCGAAGCGTTTCTGCGCCGGCGCGAGCGGCTGACCGATGCCGCCGGTCTTGTAATACGTCAGCAGCAACACGATCCGGATGCCGGCGTCGCGCGCGGCGCGCAGCACGATCTCGTCGAAGGCAAAATCCTGTCTGGCGGGGGAGTGATGGAGGTAGTGGAACTCGCCGACGGTCGTGATCCCGGCGGCCAGCATCTCGGCGTACGTTGCGCGGACCGCGTCGTAGAAACGCTTCGCGTCGAGCTGCGTCACCAGCTCGTACATCGCCTCGCGCCAGCTCCAGAACGAGCCCGAGCCGGCCGGGAACGTCTCCCCGCGTCCGCGCAGCGCGCGCTGGAAGGCGTGCGAGTGCGCGCTGACGAAGCCGGGGAGGAGGAGCTGCTCATCGAGCCGCCGCGTCGCCTCGAGACCGAGCGCGCCGATCGCCTCGATGCGCCCGCCGTCGACCATCACCTGCACCCCGCGCACGAGCTGCCCGCCCATCCAGGTCAGGTCGGCCTCGATCACCTCTCGGTACCTCATGCGCAAAACCTCGCGATCAGCTCGCCCAGCACGCCGCCGGCGCGGTGAAACTCGTCCTTCGGCGTGAACTCGTTCGGCTGATGGGCGACCTCGATCGCGCCCGGCCCGAACAGCAGGCACTCGATCCCCATCGACTGCAGCCACCCCGCGTCACTGGCGAACGACACCGACTCGACCCCGTGCCGGTTCGCAAACGGCAGCGCGGCCTGGTAGATGTCGGACGTCTCGGGCAGCAGCATCGGCGGACTGTTGCTCAGGATCTCGCAGGGGACGTCGCCGATCGCTTTTCTCACGCGCTCGATCATCGCCTCCGCGGTCATCCCAGGGAGCAGGCGGATGCCGACCTCGATCTCGCAGCGGTCCGGCACGATGTTCACCGCCGTCCCGCCGCGGATCGTGGCAATGTTCAGCGGCACGTACGGCGCGTCGGCGAACAACGCCCTGTGCTCGGTCGGCTCGCCTTCCAACTCTCGCCGCAACGCCACCAGCCCATCGAGCACCGGCCGCGCCTTCTCGATGGCGTTGTCGCCGAGATGCGGATACCCGCTGTGCGCCGACTTACCGGTGAGCGTGATCCGCAGCTTCAAATGCCCCTTGTGTGCGCGGACGGGACGAAAGGAGGTCGGCTCGCCGATGACGCAGCGCTTCGGCAGTGGACCGCCGTCCCACGACTCCGCAAACTGCTTTGCGCCGAGAGTGCCGACTTCCTCGTCGTAGGTGAAGAGGAGGATCAGCGGGGCCTTCAGATTCGCCGCGGCCGCTGCGGCGTTGGAGGCCACCGCGAGAAATCCCTTCATGTCCGCCGTCCCGCGTCCAACGTAGCGGTCGTCCCGCTCGGTGAGCGTGAACGGGTCGGACTCCCACGTGGTCTCCTTCGCCGGCACCGCATCCATGTGCCCGGAGAGGATGAGCCCTTCGCCGTCGCCTGTCGGCTCCGGGCCAAAGCGGACGAACAGATTCGCCTTCTCCTCCTGCGGCGCCTTCAGAAACTGAATGTGCCCCGCGTGAGGCTCCAGGTAGGCAGCCAATTCATCGGCAATCGGCAGGTTGCTCAGCGCACTGGTCGAATCGATGGCGACCAAGCGGCGGAGAAGCTCCACGTCAGAAAGAAGCATGCGAGGCGGAAGGTATCACTGCTGGTGGGATGCTACGGATGAACGGCGTGGCGTCCCTGCGTGGAGCGTCGTCCGTGCGTGGAGCGCCGTCCGTCCCGGCGGCTGGTGCGGCGGCGTCCCGCGCCGGCGCCCTGGTGCGGCCGCGTTGCGTGAGCGGTTCACGGTCTGCAGCGGCGAGCTTCGTCGAAGTTGGTTGTGTTGCGCGGCTGCATCAGAACGCCGGCGCGGGACGCCGCCGAGCCAGCCGCCGGGACGGACGGCGCTCCACGCACGGACCTCAGGTTCGACGAAGCGGACGATGAAAGGTCCTAAGACTGAGACCGACGGCGCCGCGATCGCGCGCTTACCGCCTCAGCGCCTCCGAGGCCGCCCGGACCTCCTCCTCGGGATCCAGGCCGTTTTCGATGGCGAGTCTCCGCGGCCCCTTCGATGCAGCGGAGCTCCACGCTGAACCGCCGGCATTCGTCGAATCGTTCCTGCGTCTCCGGACCCGGGACGACGCAGATCAGTTCGTAATCGCGCTCCGGCAGGATGCCGAGCGACTTCACCAGCTCCGCATGGAAGGCGTTGATCCCACCAAAGCGCGGACCCCACGCCGTAGCCAGAGCGACAATGACCCGTCTTGCGCCCATCCTCCCACAGGATATAGCGCCATAGAACCTTCCCTGGGATCAATCCTGCGGCTCAGAGGCTGTGAAGAAATCGCCTCGGAGGCCTCGCAGGAACGATCCTCCGCAGCCGCCGTAGGCGGCGAAAGATCTGTAGACCCGGCCTTCAGGCCGGGTAAAGGTGGAGGAGACAAGGCGAGTCCGCGAAGCGGGCGACAGGATGGGATTTTCGCGTGTAGTCTGTTCTGTCGCCCGCTTCGCGGACTCGCCTTCGTGGGGCCGCACGATACCCGCCCTGAAGGGCGGGCCTACAGATCTTCTGCCGCCTACGGCGGCCGAGTGACCGCCGTCTCCCTCTGACTGTCGTCAAGAGAAGCCATCGCTCTACACCCGCGGTAGCTCACTCCTTCGTCGGCTCCCCCACAAACCGCTCCTTCACCGGCTCCATTGGGGTCTGCGAGGCGGTGATCGTGATGATCGGTTTGGCGGCCTGTTCGATTTCCTTGATGGTCTCCATCGCCTTGGCGACGATGCGGGCCGTGCCTTTGGGGCGGCGGCCGCGGGTCATGAGCTCGCGAAGGGCGAAGAGGTGCGGGACAGGGTGGTGGTGTTTCTCGTCCGCGCGGGACAAGCTCTCGGCGAGCTTGTAGACGACGGCGGCCTTGCGTCCGACGACGGCGCGCTTCTCGGCGATGGTGTCGTCGATTCCTTCTGCGAACAGCGTGGTCTCGTGGTACGCGGCGCGAAAGGCCTTGCTGAAGGTGATGGCGGAGCGGACTTCTTCGCCGGTGAGGTCGCTGCCGACGCGGATTTTCTCCGACTCGTCGCAACATGCGGCCACGATGTGCAACTGCTCGTCGGTATACGAAGCCGCGGTGGAGATCTTGCGCCGCCGGCCCTCGCGCGCTCTGCCGAATCCTTCGACGAATTTGTGCAGACCCTGCACGGTCCGGATCACATGGGCCGCGGCCTCTTCGTACGTCATGGTGGCTGGATCGGGTTCGTTGTGCATCGCCGTTCCTTCCGCTGTCGTCGTGGTGTGTGGTGGATCCCAACGTTACTCCGCTTCAACCCACCACGCAACCTGGTCTTGGATCACCTCAATCTGATTGTGCAACCAGGTAAAGCTGACTTTGATTCAGGTGAAGGTGGTACTTCGATCAGGTCGAAGTGATGAATGGTTAGATTGTTGTGGTCATCACATCAGGTCGAGCTGATCAGAGATCAGCATGACTTGCTCTTTGACCACCTCGACCTGACGGTAAAACCATCTCAACCTGATGGATCGATCAGGTTGAGATGGTCTCCAACCAGGTTTTCCGGGTCGAGCTACCGGCTCGCCGCGCGCATCGCGTCGATTCTCTTCTTCGACGTCGGGTTCAACCGCACGGCTTCGTCGAAGGCGCGCGTTGCGGCGGCGGCGTCCCCATGCAGGAGCAACAGCTCTCCGCGCAGCGCGTACGCCTCGGCTTTTCTGGCGTCGAGTTTGAGGGTTTCGTTCACGGCCGCGAGCGCGCGGGTGATTTCCGCGTCAGAGTGCAACCACTGCGCTCTCAGCCGGTGGACGTCGGCGGTGGTGTAGTGGGTATCGGCGTTGGCGGCATTCAACGCCATGGAACGGGCGATCCAGCGCTCGGCCTCGGACAGCAGTGCAGCGGGAGACGCGCCCCGCCGCACGGCGTACCGCGCGGCTTCGACCTCCAGGGCGGCGGCGTATTGGAGGTAGTCGCCGTTATCCGGGTCGATCTCGATGCCGCGGGCGAGGCGTTGGCGGGCGAGCGTCAGCGATGGCGTCGGGTCGGCTCCGGTGCGGGTGGCCCATTGGGCGTCGGTGAGGTGGAGGAGGGCGCTGTAGGCGTGGGAGTTGGAGTGTTTGGGGTTGATCTCCAGGGCCCGCACGTAGGCGGCGGCGCCGCGTTCGACCCAGGGGTGCGGGTTTTCGCCGATCTCCAAGGCGTACTGGCCGCTGAGGAGGTTGGCGAGGCCGGTGTTGGAGTGGGTGAAGGCGAGCTTCGGGTTCATCGAGGCGGCGCGGCGGTAGGCGTCGATGGCCTGCGCGAACGCGGGGCGGGGGTCGCGGCCGGTGCGGAGGTGGTGATTGCCGCGATCGAGGTGGGCGCTGCCGAGGTTGAGGGCGGCGATGGCGTATTCGGGGTTGGTGGCGATGGCGCGCTCGGCGCTGGCGGCGGCCTGGTCGAGGGAGCGGTTGGGGTCGCGGCCGTTTTCCATCTCCCACTCGCCACGGGTGAGGAAGGCGAGGGCGCGGTTGTTGTAGCTGTTGGCCCATTTCGGGTCGGCGGCGATGGCGCGGTCGTAGAAGCGGGTCGCCTCTTCGACGAGCGGGATCGGGTTGCCGCCGGCTTCGACGGTCGCGTCGGCCTTGCGGCGGAGCGCGTCGCCGAGGGAGAGGAGGGAGTTTGCGCTGCGCGGGTCGAGCTCGACGGCCCGGCGATGGTGGGCGATGGACTGGTCGTACAGCGGGATCGGGTTCTCTCCATTTCCCGCGAGGTAGCGTCCGCGGGTGAACATGGCGATCCCGAGCTGTGAATGGGCCTGGCCGTCTTTCGGGTTGATGGTGGTGGCCTGCCGTGCGAGCGCGGCGGCGCGGTCGAGCGTGTCGAGCGGCGATTCTCCCTGCGAGAGTTGCCAGTCGGCGTAGCGGAGGAGGGTGGAGGCTCGGACGCGGAGGCTGGCGTCGATGTTGACGTTGGTGGCGGCGGCGCGCTCGGCGGCGGCGATGGCGTTGCGCATCGCGGGCGCCGGATCTTCGCCGCGATTGACCGCGACCTGCATCGTGTAGAACCAGCGCTCCGCGTCGCCGAGGAGGACCGACGGCTCGCTGGCGGCGATCGCCTGTGCCTCCCCGTAGGCGGTGCCGGCCTTGCCGAAGTGCGCGAGCGCGGAGTCGGAGCGGCCTTCACCGAGGTCGGTGGTGCCGCGCGCGAGCCAGACGTCGCCTTCGAGCTTTCTCGCCTCGTGCATCCACGGCGTCTCGGCGAAGGCGGCTCGCGCACGCGCCAATGCGTCGTCGTAGCGTTTTTCGTAGAGGGCGATCAGTCCCTCGGCGTACGCGGGCGATTCACCGGCGCCGCCGGCGCTGCGCCGCAGCCAGTTCAGGGCGGGGACGCGGTACTGCTGCTCGACCTGCCGCCGCCGGGCCATGCGAGCGTCTTTGGTCGACAGGCTTTCCGCCTCCTGCAGCTCATCCTGATACTGCGCGCCGATGACGCGGCCGAGTGCGTACGCGACCTCGGGGGTCTGATGGCCGCCATTCCACGCGGCTTCGAGAGCGTGCCGGCTGCGGTCGTAGTCGTGCAGCGCGAGATAGCCGCGGCCGATCGCGTAGTCGGCGGCGGCGGAGGCGGTGCGGCCGAGGTCAGCCTTCTCGCGGGCGATGGCGTCGATGCGGGCGCGGATCCAGCGCTGCTCGCGCGAGAGGTCGTGCAGCGGCAGCATGCTGGCGTAGCGCGCGACCGCCTCGATGCGCTCGATCTCCTGGCCGAAACGCTGCGCGGCGCGCTGCCGCTCGGCGGAACGGATCGACGTCGCGATCGCCCAGCCGAGGGAGACCAGGACCGCGACCGATGCGATGGCGAGGAGCGCGGCGATCGTCGGATGTTTCCGCGCGCGGATGAACCACCGGTGGACGAACGTCGTCGGCCGCGCCTCGATCGGCTCGCCGTCGAGATAGCGCCGCAGGTCTTCGGCCAGCGCACGCGCGGAGTCGTAGCGGCGGCCCTGGTCTTTCTCGAGACACTTCATGACGATGGTCTCGAGGTCTTCGGGGATGGCGGGATTGATGGAGCGCAGCGGCGGCGCGTCCTCGTTGACGACCTTCATCATCACGCCGATGCTGGAGTCGGCGAGGAAGGGCGGGCGGCCGGCGAAGAGGTCGTACATCGTGGCGCCGAGGCTGTAGACGTCGGTGCGGCGGTCGATATGGGCCCGGTCCGCGCGGGCCTGTTCGGGGGCCATGTACGGCGGCGTTCCCATGACCATGCCGATGGTGGTCATGGTGTCCATCGACTGGTCGCGCGCCAGGCCGAAGTCGAGGACGTAGGGCTGCCATCCACCGGCCGATTTCGCTTCGACCATGATGTTGCCGGGGGTGAGGTCGCGGTGGACGAGGCCGGTGCGATGGGCGGCGTGCACGGCTTCGGCGACGTCGACCATGACCGCCGCCTTTTCGTCGACCGACATCTTCCGTCCCGCCTCGGCGAGGGTCGCGCCCTCGATGCACTGCATGGCGATGTAGGGGCGGCCGTCGACGATGCCGGTGTCGAAGACGTCGCAGATGTTGGGATGTCCGATCTGCGCCTGCGCGCGCGCCTCGCGCATGAAGCGGGTGAGGTGCTCGGGGTCGGTGTCGCGAAGGAACTTGAGCGCGACGTGGCGGTTTAGGGCGGGGTCGAAGGCGCGGTAGACCTCGGCCATTCCGCCCGAGCCGAGGAGCGACTCGATCTGGTAGCGCCCGACGAGGCCGTTCAGCGGGACGGCCACGCGTGCATTCACGGGATGCGAGCGTGCCGCCTCCGCGAGGCGCTGCGTCGCCTCGTACGCGTCGGATGAGCTCATGGGATGGCCTCAGTATCGCAGAATGTTGTGGGGAGAGTCCGATGGGACCTATGGGACTGATGGGAGTCGGGGGTGGAAGGCTTGTTTGAGCTTTCCGTCGCGCAGGAATTGCTCCGTGGTGGGGGCGTCGAGGAACTCTTGCACCGCGATCTCTCTGCCGAACACGCGCTCTGAATACTCTGCCACCGGCACCGGCTCGCCGGCCATCGGATCGAACGCTTCTTCACCGGAGCAGCAGACGTAGTGCGTGTTCCAGGTCGTTCCGGGGAAGCGCTTCGGGATCAACGGCGGATGGAAGGTGGTGTCGCCGCGTGGGATGACTTCGCGCAGGCGGCCGATCCACGGTGCGCGTCCCTCGGCCAGCAGGAGCTCGGCGACGGCGCAGGCGTGCCTCACGCAGTTTTCCGTGTAGGCGTCGCCCATGGCGAGGGACGCCTCGCGCAGATAGTCCTCGGCGGTCACCGGGCGATGCGTCCTCCGGTGAATTGGGCGGTGCGGACCCATTCCGGCCCGCCTTCAATGGTGAGGCGGACGGTCCAGAGGTCGAAGCTGGCGAGCTTGCGGTCGCCGGCGGCATCGAGGGCGGTCGGGCCGGTGAGGCCCCAGTAGCGCTGGATGTTGCGGACGAAGGCTTCGCGCAGGTTGTGGCGGCGGAGCTGGACTTCGACGGCCGACAGCGCGGCCACCCAGGCGGCGTCGTAGACGGAGAGGGCGTAGGTGTCGGGGACGAAGCCGAGGGCGAGAGCGAGCTCGTTCTGGATCGGCTCCCAGCGGTCGCGCAGAACCTCGTCGAGACCGACGTTCGGCGCCGTGAGGAAGGTCGATGCCGCGAACTGCATGGCGTTGGTGTCGTTGAGGATGGCCTGGCTGCGGGTGATGCCGTCGCCGGCGTACCAGCGGACGGAGGAGAGGTCGGCATCGAGGCGGGCGAGCTTGAAGATCTCGACCGCTTCTTCGAAGGCGGCGACGTAGACGCCGATCTTCGCGTTCGGATGCTCCGCGCGCCAGGCGCGCAGTGCGGCGCCGAGGGCGGTCACCTGGGAAGTGAAGTCGGTGGTGGCGGGATCGTAGGAGAGGCCGGTGAGGACGGTGCCGCCGCCGGTCCGGAAGTAGTCGGTCACGCCGGTGTAGAGACCGCGGTTGCCGGTGTCGTCGCGCCACATCGGGAGCATGGTGTCGATGCCGTCGGCGCGCATGAGCGAAGCCATGGCGTCGCCTTCGAGACGGTCGTTCGGCGCGAGGCGAAAGAGGTTGTCGCCGGCAATGGCGAGGGTGGAGGCGGTGCTCCCCTGGCTGATCACGATGACGTCATGCTCGCCCGCGCTCTCGCGGATCGCGGCCGCCTCGGCGCTCGACTGCGGCCCGATGACGAACGGCACACCGCGTTCCGCAAGGATCGCGAACTGGTCGGCGGCGACGGAGGGGACGAGCTGGGAGTCGACGATGGAGGTGGTGACGCGATACGGCACGTCGAGGGCGTCGAATTCGGCGTTGATGTCGCGCGCGGCCAGTTCGAGGGATGCGGCGCTCGCCGCGCCGAGCGTCGCGCCGTCACCGGTCAACGAGAAGAGGCCGCCGAGGTCGATGAGGGTGACGGAACCGGAACCGGTGGAGCGGCGGCGCTGCGCTGCGGCCGGAAGGGTGAGTGCGAGGATGAGGCTGCAGAGCAGCAGCTTGCGAACGTTCATGGACGGCGCATTCTAGGGCGAATTGAAAATTGAAAATTGAAAATTGAAAACGGGGAAGCAGTGGCGCCGCGATTTTCAATTTTCAATTTTCAATTCTTCCCCAAAGCCTCCGGCGCCCGCACCCGCCCCGCGACCCCGCACAGAATCGCCAGCGTTACCACGTACGGCAGCGCCAGCAGGAGGTGGAACGGGATGCCGCTCGATGCTGCCTGCATGGCGTACTGCAAGGCGGCGGCGAGGCCGAAGACGGCGGTGCCGAGGAGGGCGCCTTTCACCTTCCAGCGTCCGAAGATGACGATGGAGAGGGCGATGAAGCCGCGGCCGGAGGTCATGTTTTCGGCGAAGCCGCTGGAGAGGCCGAGGGAGAGATAGGCGCCGGCGAGTCCGGCGAGCAGGGCTTCGATGCCGAGGGCGAGGGCGCGGTGGGAGCGGATCGAGGCCGCGACGGCGTCGGGGTTCTCGCCGCAGGCGCGGAGGCGGAGACCGAAGGTGGTGTTCCAGAGCAGGATCGCCAGCACGATGGGGATGCCGATCCATGCGAGCGGGACGACGACGTCGTGCTCGATGCGCGGGATGGAGTCGACGAAGACGCCGTCCTGCTGCAGCTCCCGGTAAATGAAACTGGTCAGGCCGAGGGCCAGGAGATTGATCGCGGTGCCGGTGACGATCTGGTCGGTGCGCAGCAGGATCACGAACGTGCCGAAGAGCAGGGCGACGAGCAGGGCGCCGGCGATGCCGCCCGCGAAGCCGAGGAGAACGCTGTCCGTCGCCTGCGCAGCCAGGACGGCGGTCATGGCGGCGACGAGCATCGTTCCTTCGATTCCTAAATTGATGATGCCGCCGCGCTGGACGACGAGCTCTCCCTGCACCGCCAGGAGGAGCGGGACGGACGCGACGATCGCGAGCGGGATAGCGTCAAGGACGAGATCGAGCACGTTCGAATCCGATCAGTACGAGAATGACCACCGCCTGGCCGAAGATGGCGACGGCGGCGGAGATGTTGGCGGTGCGCTGCAGCTCGCCCGCGCCGGTGACGAGGGCGCCGAAGAAGAGCGC
Organism: Thermoanaerobaculia bacterium; assembly: GCA_035629865.1. Lineage (GTDB taxonomy): Bacteria > Acidobacteriota > Thermoanaerobaculia > Gp7-AA8 > Gp7-AA8 > QHVT01. The sequence goes on from DASPHC010000079.1 coordinate 27,049, forward strand.
GGAGACGATGGTGGCGAGCGGATGGAGCTGGGCGAGGAGCGCGACGGCGATGCCGGAGTAGCCGTAGCCGGCGGCGAAACGCTCGAAGAGGCGGTGGGTGACGCCGAGGAGCTCGATGCCGCCCGCCAGGCCCGCGGCGGCGCCGGAGATCGCCATGGCGCGTGCGAGCTGCCCCTTCACGTTGATGCCGGCCCACTTTGCGGCTGATGGATTGAAGCCGGTGGCGCGGAGGCGGAGGCCTTCGGCGGTGCGGTAGAGAAGCCACCAGGCGGCGACGCTCGCGGCGACGGCGAGGAAGACGCCGGCGTGCACGCTGCCGAACAGCGGAAGCGCGGCCGCGGCGGCGTCGGACTGCGGGTATTGCCCGGCGCGCTCGCGCAGCGGTCCGTTGACGCACCAGCCGAGGAGGTGGATGGCGATGAAGTTGAGGAGGATGGTGGTCAGCACCTCGGGGGCATTGCGCAGGAGCCGCATGGCCGCGGCGATCGATGCCCAGGCGGCACCGGCGAGCATCGCCGCGAGCAGCGAGGCGGCGACGCCCCACCGCGACGCGAGCAGTGCGGCGAGTGCGCCGACGATGAACTGTCCTTCGCCGCCGATGTTCCAGACGCCGGCGCGGAAGGCGATGGCGACGCTGAGTCCCGTGAGCAGTAGCGGGACGGATTTGAGCAGCGTCCCTTCGAGCGCGAAACGCGAGCCGACGGAGCCGTTGACGAGGATGGTGAGCAACTCGAGCGGCGAGTGCCCGAATGCGGCGCCGGAGAGGGCGAGCAGAAGGACGGCCACGGCGGCGGCGGCGAAGCCGGTAAGAGAGCGGTTGAAACCGGAGAGTGCGCGCTTCACGCGATGCCTGCCATGAGGTTGGCGACTTTCCCGGAGGCGATGTCCGGCGTCATCCGCTCGCTGAGCGTGCCGCGGTAGATGACCTGGATGGTATCGGCGAGGGCGAAGGCTTCGTCGAGGTCGGAGGTGATGAGGAGGATGGCCGCGCCGCTGTCCGCGGCGGCGCGGAGCTGGTCGTGGACGAAGCGGGTGGCTTCGATGTCGAGTCCGCGGGTGGGCTCGGCGGCGACGATGAGGTGATGGGACTCATGGGACGAATGGGACCTATGGGACAGATGGGACAACTCTCTGGCAAGGATGACTTTCTGCTGGTTGCCGCCGGAGAGATCGCCGGCTCTTTGGTAGGGGCCGGAGGCCCGCACGGAGTAAAGGGCGATCATCTCCTCGGCGTGGCGTGCGGCTTCGCGCGGGTTCCAGCTCCGCGACGAGCGCAAGGCCAGGTTCTCGGCGATCGTCATTTCGGCGACGAGGCCGTCGCGGGTGCGGTCTTCGGGGATGTGGGCGGCGTCGGGGAAGCGGTCGCGGAGACGTGCGGCGAGCTCGGTCTGGCCGTTGCCGGCGACGCCGACGATGGCGGCGATCTCGCCTTCACGAGGGAGTCCCTCGGGGTTCTGCTTGTCATCGTACGAACCCGAGCGACTGACCAATGGCACCATGGCCCTCGCCAGATCCTCGGCGGTGCTGTCACTGGCTCGCGTCTCGGCGACGATCTTTCCTCCGCGCATCACCACTACGCGGTCGGCGACGGCCAGGACCTCCGGGAGTTTGTGGCTGATGAACACCACCGCCGTTCCGGCGGCCGCGAGCCGGCGCATGACCCGGAACAGCTCCTCCGCTTCGTACGGCGTCAGGACAGACGTCGGCTCGTCGAGGATCAGCGTGGCGGGCTTCTTCGCGATCGCCTTGATCAGCTCGAGCTTCGACTTCTCGCCGACCGAGAGGTCGGCGACGCGGCGCGAGACGTTCGTCATCGCGATCCCGGTCGCGGCGATCGTCGTCTCCGCCTCGCGCTCGAGCGTGCGGGCGGTGGCGAAACGGAAGCGGGTGGAAGAGGCGAGGGCGAGGTTCTCGGCGATGGTCAGCTCGCCGACCAGTTGGAAGTGCTGGTGGACGAAGCCGATGCCGCCGGTGCGGGTGACGCTGCCGCTCTCGGCGGCCAGCTCACCCGCGGCGATGCGCATCAGTGTGGTCTTGCCCGCGCCGTTCTCGCCGACCAGCGCGACGATCCCGCCGCTCGCGATCTCCAGAGACACGTCGTCGACGGCGCGCGTAGCGCCGAAGGATTTAGTGACGTGGCTCAGCTGAAGCATGCGTTCTATGTCATCCCCAGGTTGTTCACTCGAGGCCCGAGGCACGACCCCTCACCCCGCCGGGCACCTGGTCTTCTAACCGTCTCTCCATATGTGTTGCGACCTTTTCGTACAGCCGCGCGCAGGTGCCCGGCATCCCTCTCCCCTGCGAGAGGGGAGAGGGGCAACACACCGTTTCAACACGATCATCTTTCATACGAGCCGGTTGTTGCCCCTCTCCCCGCCCAGCCGGGGAGAGGGATGTTCGGCACCTGCGCGTGGCAGGTCACTGCCGAAGTTAGGACTGGATACGGAATGTTAGAAGACCAGGTGCCGGACGGGGTGAGGGGCTGTGCCACAGGCGCTGAAGGGTACGCTCTCGCCCGGTCTTAGAACCCGGCGGGTGGCTTGACCGTCCCGGCCTTGATCTCGTTCGTCAGGCGATCCACCTCGGCGATGGTCTCGGGCTTGATGGACGATCTCAGGCGCTCGTTCCAGACCACCGAGATCGTTCCCTGGTTCATGCCGAAGTGCTGGATCTCGGGCTTGAACTTTCCTTCGCGGACGACCCTGGCCATGGCGACGTAGGCGCTCGGTACGTCGACGACCGCGGAGGCGACGATGGAGTCGGGGGCGAGCTCGCTCTGGTCGGCGTTGGCGCCGAAGCAGCGGATCTTCCGTTCGGTGCACGCCTGGAAGACGCCGCGGCCGGCTTCGTTGGCCTGGTGGAAGACGTAGTCGACGCCGGCGTTGATCAGCGAGAGCGTGGCCACTTTGGCGGCGCCGAGGTCGTCGAAGTTGCCGGTGTAGATCTCCTTCACCTCGAACTTCGGGTTTACCGACTGCGCGCCGGCCTTGAAGGCGAGGAAGCTCGATGCAATGGACGGGACGTTGATGCCGCCGACCAGACCCGCCTTCCCCGTCTTCGACTCACGGGCGGCGATGACGCCGAGGAGGTAGGTTGCCTCTTCGATCTGGAAACGCATCGGGGCGACGTTTTTCGCGATCGTGCTTCCGGAAGTGGTGATGAAGATCGTGTTCGGGTACTGCTCGCCGGCGGCCTTCGCCGGATCCTGGTATTCGAAGCCGTGGCCGAAGGCGAGATCGAAGCCTTTGGCGCCGAATGCGCGGAAGCCTTCCAGCATCTCCGGCGGGGTCCTGGTCTCCTGATGGGAGATCTCCGCGCCGAGGTCGTTCTTGATGCGCTGCGCTCCCTCCCAGGCGAGGGCGTTCCAGCCGCCGTCGGTGATCGAGCCGGGGGTGAGGAGGCCGACGCGGAAGGGCTCGCCGCCGCGCGCTGCGGTTGCCGGCGCCGCGGTGTCCGTAGGCGCGGCACTTGCGGTGGCCGCGTCGGGCTCGCGTTGGCCGCAGGCGAGCGAGAGCAGGAGGACGGAAGTAAGTACTGCTTCTTTCATTTACGCCGATTCTAAGTGTGGACAGTTGGCGGTTGCCAGTGATACATCGGAGAGGTTGAAGGAGAAACGCATGGACGAGATCGAACGCAACAACGGCGCGGACTACGAAGACGACGATGAGCAGATCGAACAGATGATCATCGAGAACGGCATCCTGCTGCACAGTCTGGCCACGTTGCTGGTGAAAAAAGGCATCGTGAAACAGGAAGAGATCGATGCCGAGATGGATCGTCTGTACGACGAAATGGAGAACTTCGAGCAGCAATAGGAATAGGGTAAACCTTCTCCTGTTGCGGGAGCTTCGATGAAGACCCGTCCGCTCGTCCTGGCGATCGTCGCCGCCGCCGGCTTCTCGCTGAGCAGCCACGCCCTTTCCACCGAGCACATCGAGTGGGGCCGAGGCCCCGCGCAGTATCTGATGACCGCGGAAGAGACGGCGCGGTGGAAGACGGTCGCCACGGACGACGAGGCGCAGCGTTTCATCGCGCTTTTCGCGGCCCGCCGCGACCCGACGCCCGGCACTCCGCAGAACGAGTTTGTCGACGAGTACGCGCGCAGGGTCGTGGAAGCCGACCGGACTTTCAGCATCGGGAATCGGGTCAAGGGCTCGATGACCGACCGCGGCCGGGCTCTCATCCTGTTCGGCGCACCCAAAACCGTCCTCCGGTCGCGCGGCCAGAACACGACCACCCTCGGCGACAACGACGAGCGCCAGGGTACGGTCTGGATGCAGTGGGTCTATGAAGACGACCCGTCGGTGAAGGAGGTCTTCGGCACGCCGCGCGCGCAGATCCGCTTCGTCGACCGCTTCGGCACCGGCGAGTACAAGCTGGAGCGCGGTACGCTGAACGTCGAGGCGGCCGAGCAGCGTGCGATCGCGCGCATGGTGACGCAGCCGGCGCTCACCGAGGCGGCCCTGCTTGCCGCGGTCCTTCCGCCCCCGCCGGCGCTGCCGGTCGAGCTGACGACCGAGTCGCTCCGCGCCGCCGTCAACGACTTCAAGGCCGCGGCGAAGAATCCATACGAGAAAAGGGCCTTCGCGACTTCCGGCCAGTACCTGACCGCGGCCGGCGAGACGTTCGTGCCGGTGATGCTGTACGTCCCGAAGTCGGCCGGCCTCCCGTCGCAGGACCTGACGTTCTTCGGCGTGTTGCAGGACGAGGGCGGAAAGAACGTGGCTGTGTTCGAGACGCCGGCGAAGCTGGCCGCGACGCGCGACGACTTCTACATCGACCACTCCCTGCGCGGCGTGCCGGCCGGGAAGCTTCGCGGCTTCTTCGGTGTCGCACAGAACGGGAAGCCTCTGGCGATCGCCACGAGCGACATCGAAGTGGCGGCCTCGGTCGACCCGTCAGCGCCCGCCACTTCGCCGCTGATCCTTTCGAACAACGTCTATCCGCTGACCGCGGCCCAACCGCCCGACGCGCCGTTCACGTTCGGCGGTGTGAAGGTGATCCCGAAGGCCGACAAGACCTTCCGCCGGACGGACGAGCTCTGGTATTTCGTCGAGCTGGTGAACCCGGGCGTCACCGAGCTCCTGGCCGGCGGCTCCGCACCGAAAGTCCAGGTGCGCATCGACGTCCAGGGGCCGAAGAAGATGCTCGCCCCGCCGCGGGAGGTCGAGGCGACGCCGATGAAAGGCGTCCCCGGCCACTACGGAGTGGGAAGTGCAATCCCTCTCGCATCGTTCCCACCGGGCGAGTACACGTTCACGCTCAAGGTGATCGACACGGTCCGGAAAGCGTCCTACACGCTGTCCGACCGCTTCCGCGTCGCCGACTAACATACAATTCGCCCGGAGGTAGTTCCCCGGGGATCGGGGGGCACCATACCTATGCCGTTCACGACCGTTCAGGAAGCAGCCGAGCTGTATCGCCGCGGGGAGATGGTCATCATCGTCGATGACGAAGACCGCGAGAACGAAGGCGATCTCTGCATCGCCGCGGAACGGGTCACCGCCGAGACCGTCAACTTCATGGCCCGGTTCGGCCGGGGGCTGATCTGCCTCGCCTTGACCGAAGAGCGCTGCAGCGAGCTCGAGCTGCCGCTGATGGTCGAGCACAACACGACCAACTTCGGGACGGCCTTCACCGTCTCGATCGAGGCGCGGGGCCGCGTCACCACAGGCATTTCCGCCAAAGACCGCGCCGAGACGGTGCGGGTGGCGATCGACCCGAAAACGCGTCCGCACGATCTCGCCCGGCCGGGACATGTGTTCCCGCTGCGCGCCAAAAAGGGCGGCGTGCTCAAGCGCGCCGGCCAGACCGAGGCCTCGGTCGACCTTGCGACGATCGCCGGCATGACGCCGGCGGCCGTCATCTGCGAGATCATGAACGAAGACGGCACCATGGCCCGGCTCCCGGATCTGAAGGAGTTCGCCATCCACCACGGCCTGAAGATCATCTCGGTCGCGGACATCATCAAGTACCGGATGCAGACCGAGAAGCACGTGCACTGCCTCGCGTCGCCGGTGCTGCCGACCGACCACGGCGAGTTCCGCGTCTACGCCTACCGCAGCGACATCAGCGGCGAGGAGCATGTGGCGCTGGTGAAGGGAGAGATCCACGAGAACGACGAGGTGCTGGTCCGCGTCCACTCGTCGTGCCTCACCGGGGACGTCTTCCACTCCAGCCGCTGCGACTGCGGCGACCAGCTGCAGCGCGCCTTCGAGCGGGTGGCCTCGGAAGGGCAGGGGGTCATCCTCTATCTATTGCAGGAGGGACGCGGCATCGGCCTGGTGAACAAGCTGCGCGCGTACGAGCTGCAGGACCAGGGCGACGACACCATCGAGGCGAACGCGAAGCTCGGCTTCGCCCCCGACATCCGCGACTACGGCACCGGCTCGCAGATCCTCCGCGACCTCGGCGTCCGCAAGATCCGCCTGATGACGAACAACCCGGCCAAGTACGTCGCCATCGAAGGCTTCGGCCTGGAGATCGTCGAGCGCGTGCCGCTGGAGATCGCCCCGTCCCTGACCACCCAGAAGTACCTCGAGACGAAGAAGAGGAAGCTGGGGCACATCCTGGAGCTGGTGTAGACAACGTAGAGAAGAGAGATGAACGATGAGAGATGAGCGATGAACGGGGAACCGGCCCCTGTTCATCTCTCATCGTTCATCTCTCATCTCTCTCTTGCGCGTGTATCATCCCGCGCGCCATGCCACATATCGGTCCCATCCTCGAGGGCAAAGGCGACTCGGATTACGAGCGCTACGTGCGCGTGCCTGAGCTGCTCGCGCTGCAGAAACCGGTCGACAAGCTGTCGAATCCGGAAGAGCGTCTGTTCCAGGTCACGCACCAGAGCGCCGAGCTCTGGCTGCACCACATCGACTACGAAGTGGGCCGCCTGATTGCACATCTCCAGGCTGACGAGCCGCACCTCGCCGCCGATCTTCTCCACCGCTGCCGGCTGATCCTCGACCTGCTCCGCGAGCAGATCGTCATCCTCGAAACGATGGCGCCCGCCGACTACCACGTCCTCCGGATCACCTCGCTCGGCCGCGGCAGCGGCCAGGAGTCGCCCGGCTTTCACCTCCTGCTCGAGGTCGGCAAGCGGATCTGGCCGCACTTCCAGGAGCAATTGGTGCGGCGCGGCACGACCATCCTCGACCTCGAACGGGCGCCGCGGCAGCATCACGACCTGTTCCGGCTGCTGCAGGCGATGCTCGACTACGACGAGGCGTTCCTCAAATGGCGTTACACCCACATGCGCCTTGCTTTCCGGATCATCGGTGACAAAGTTATGTCACTGAAAGGCGTTCCTGCAGCTCAGCTGGAAGCAGGAACCCGCGAACCCCTGTTTCCAGAGCTTTGGGCGGCAATCAGCGCGCTCACCGCAGAGTACAAACCGACTTACTAGGAGCTTCAGCATGAGAAATCTCCGGCTGTACGCATGTGCGCTGTTGCTGGTCGTCGCCGCGACGAACAGCGATGCTGCCCTGTCGAAGGAATACGCCGATTTCCCCAAGGGTCCTGCCCAGCACCTCCTCACCGAGGAAGAGCGGACGCAGTGGAAGAACATCAAGAGCGACGACGCCGCCAAGGCGTTCATCGACCTCTTCTGGGCGCGTCGCGACCCGTCGCCGGGCACGGCCGCCAACGAGAGCCGCGACCTCTTCGACCGGCTCGTCCAGACGGCCGACGGCAATTTCCGCGAGCCGGCGAAAAAGGGCTCACTCACGGATCGGGGCAAAGTGTTCATCCTGATGGGCGGCCCCACGAGGATCCTGCGCTCCGGTTCCGGCCCGAAGAGCACGATCCAGACACCGGCGCAGATGAACACCACGGGCGGCATGGGCACCCCTTCCAACTCCTCCTCGGTGCAGGACTACAGCCCGAAAGAGCTCTGGACGTACGAGCAGGCCAAGGTGCAGTACACGCTCGGCCAGCCGATCGCGGAGATCGCCTTCATCGACCAGTACGGTTCCGGCGACTACAAGATGGAGAAGGTGAACTCCACCGACAACAAGTCGCTCTTCGAGCGCATCGCGAAGAACGCCTGGATCACCCAGCCGAACCTGACCGAAGTCCCGCAGTACGCGAGCGCGGCCCCGGTGGCGCTGACCGCGTCCGCGCCGGTGGCGCTCACGACCACCGCCGCTGTCGCCCCGGCGAAGCTGACGGCGTTCTCCAGCGACACCCTCCGCGTTGCGATCGACGAGGCGCGTGCCAGCAAGGCTGCATCCGACGCGCTTTTCCTCTCGTATGGTGAGTTCATCACCGCCGAGGGGGAGCACTTCGTGCCGGTCCAGCTCTACGCCCCGAAGTCGGCCGGTCTCACGGCCGGTCCGGGGATGACCTTCTTCGGCAGCGTGGTCAACGAGGTCGGCGAGCAGGTCGCGATCTACGAAGAGCCGGCGACCCTGGTCGCTTCGAACGACGACGTCTTTTACGCGAAGTCGATCGCGCTGGGCCCCGGCAAGTACACCGGCGTGTTCGGTCTGGCCAAGGACGGCAAGCCGGTCTCGGTCATCGCAAAGCCGATCGTGGTGCAGGGTCTCGACAAGGCCGCCCCGGGCGTCTCCAGGCTGCTGCTGTCAGGAAATGTTTACCCCCTCTCGGAGGCGCAGCTGCCGACCGATCCGTTCGCGTTCGGCGGCCTCAAGGTCGTGCCGCGCAGCAACCAGATTTTCCGCCAGGCGGAGGACCTCTGGTACTTCGTCGAAACGCGGAACCCCGGCATCGACCCGGCCACGACCCAGCCGAAGATCTCGATGAAGGTGACGATCAACGGGAAGACCAACGAAGACAAGCCGGTGAAGATCGCCGGTCCGGCCGAGGTCGTCCAGCCGATCGAGCTGAAGGGTGTGACCGGTCACTGGGGAGTCGGCCAGGCCATTCCGCTGGCGACGATCAAGCCCGGCACCTACACGATGACGGTGAAGATCACCGACATGACCCTCGACAAGTCGTACGAGGTGAGCGAGACGTTCAAGGTCGTGCAGTAACGGAAACCCTTCCTCGGGTTCCTCGGAGCGAATCCGAGGAGCCCCGGGAATCCGGGGAACTTCGTCCTCCTGGTTTCCTTTCAGCGAGGCGGGGTGTCAAACAAACGGGAGAGAGAGCTCCGCCGCTTTCGAGAGCCGGTTCGCGGCCTCGAAACCGGTGATCCTGAAATGTTTTTTGGAGCGCGCATTCCGAGCTAAAACTTTCGGTTTCAGGTACTACCAATGTTGTTGACGGTGAATAGGTCGATCTGTATATTCGCGCAACATTGCCTGACGCGGGCCGGGAAGCAGCCTGACAGCGCACCCTGCAAAGTTCTGCGATCACTCATCAGGGAGTTCGGAATCACATGAAGAAGAAGTTGTGCCTCATTGCGGCACTTTCTCTTTCCCTAGTGTCTCTGGCCGGCTGCACGAAAGTGCAGGCGCGCATGGAGATCCGCGACGCGAACGACGCGTACGCGAAAGAAGACTACGCCACCGCCCTGAAGCACTACCGCAGAGCGCGCGAGATCGACGGCAAAAGCTTTCCCGAACTGAACCGGATGGTCGGGTACTCCCTGATCGGCCTGTACGTTCCGGAGGACAAGTCGGCGGCGAACGTGAAGAACGCCGACTCGGCGGTCGTGGAGCTTCGCCGGTACCTCAACGACAAGCCTGAGGACCGGATCGCCCGCGAGGCGCTCATCAACCTCTACCTCAACGCCGAGCGGACCACGGACGCGATCAACTACTTCCGCGACTGGCTCAAGACCCATCCGGGGGACATCGAGGCGGTCCGCTCCATCGCCACCCTCTACTCGAAACAGGGCAACTTCAACGAGGCCCTCAACTGGTACGAGAAGATCACCCTCATCGACGCCAAGAACCCCGAGGCCTACTACGTCTACGGCGTGGTCTGCTACGAGAAGGTGGCGAAGAACCCGCCGGCGGACATCAACGAGCGCCTGCAGATCATCGCCAAGGGACAGCGCGCGCTGGAGAAGGCGATCACCTTGAGGAAGGATTACTTCGAGTCGATGGTCTATCTCTCCCTCCTGTACCGGCAGCAGGCGCCGCTCGAGACCGACCCGGTGAAACAGCAGCAAATCGTGGCTACGGCCGACAAGATCCGCAACGACGCCATCGCCATCGTCCGCGCCCAGAAGGCAAAAGCCACCGCGGCCGCTGCCGGTGCCAAGAGCTAACCAGGACAATCGAGCCATGTTCGAATCAACAGTCGTCGAATCCAGGAAGCAAAAAGTCGGGATCCAGAAGTACCTGACGCTGCCGGTCTCGCTCGGCCTTCACGTCATCGTGATCGTCGGCATGGTCTTCGGCGCCGTCTGGAACGTCGAGTTCCCGACCAACTCGCCCGCGCAGGTGGCGCAGTATTCCGTCGCCGCCGCGCCCCCGCCCCCGCCCCCGCCCCCGCCGCCGCCGCCGAAAGCGGCCTCGGTCAAGCCGGTGGAAGTGCGGCCGGTGGAGATCCCGAAGGACCTTCAGGACCTCGCCCCGACCACGGTTCCCGACCAGGTCAAGGTGGTGGAAGCTGCGTCCTCCCCTGACGCCGGTGTCGAAGGCGGAGTGGAGGGCGGCGTCGAAGGTGGTGTGGTCGGCGGCGTCGTCGGAGGGGTCATGGGCGGCATCATCACCGACACCATGCCTCCGCCTCCGAAAGAGACCGCCCCGCTGCGTGTCGGCGGCGACGTCAAGGCGCCGGTCATCATCAGCCGTATCGAGCCGCACTACCCGGAAGTGGCCCGCAAGGCCCGTATCTCCGGCATCGTCATCGTGGAGTGCATCATCACCAAGGACGGCATCGTCCGCGATGTGAAGGTGCTCAAGCCGCTGCCGTTCGGCCTCGACCAGGCCGCCGCGGACGCGGTCCAGAAGTGGAGATTCAAGCCGGGCACGCTCAACGGCCAGCCGGTCGACGTCATCTTCAACCTCACCGTCAACTTCAAACTCAATTAAAAGACACGGGCCGCGGTTGATCGCCGCGGTCCCCGATTAGGAGGGATTGTTCAATGGATATGTCCTGGGGCCATCTGTGGAGAGAGATGGGATTCGTCGGGAAGTCGGTCGTCGTCCTGATGTTCCTGATGTCCGTTTATTCGTTGTGGGTGATGGTCGAGCGCTTCATCACCTTCCAGAAGGCGAAGAACCAGTCGCTGAAGCTGCTCGGTGCGCTTTCGAACCTGCTCACCAAGGGTGACTACGCGCAGGCGATCGAGGTCACCAAGAAGTACAAGCAGAGCCACCTGGCGAAAGTCATCGCCGCCGGCCTGCTCGAGTTCGAGGCCTCGCGCCGCGACAAACGCAACACCGACCCGGAGCTGGCCGTCGAAGCCGCGCGCCAGGGCATGGACCGCACGGCCATGATCACCGTCGCGGAGCTGAAGGAGAACCTCGGCGTTCTCGCCACGATCGGTGCAACGGCGCCGTTCGTCGGACTCTTCGGCACCGTCATGGGCATCATCCGCGCGTTCGAAGGCATGGCCAAGTCGGGCGGCGGTATCGCCTCGGTCTCGGCCGGTATCGCAGAGGCGCTGCTCACCACGGCGGGCGGTCTCCTCGTGGCGATTCCCGCGGTCTGGGCGTACAACTACTTCCAGAACCGCGTCGACCGCTTCACGGTCGAGATGTCGAACTCGGGGTCGGAGATGGCAATCTACTTCATGAAGGAAGTGGGTGTCGGAAATGAAAAAGCTGTCGGGTAGCTCGCTCTCAAAGCTGTCGCACGCGGCGCTGACCTCCGACATCAACGTTACTCCTCTCGTCGACGTCTGCCTCGTGCTGCTGATCATCTTCATGGTCGTTACACCCATGCTGCAGAAGGGTGTGCCGGTGAACCTGCCGACCACGGAAGCGCCCGAGAAGACACCCGACACGGACAAGCAGTTGCTGATCTCAGTCAAGGCGGACGGCTCGGTCTATCTCGGACCGAACGTCGTCCGCAAGGAAGAGGTGGAGAGTGCGCTCAAGGCCATCCAGGAGCGCACTCCCGATCGTGAGGTCGCCGTCAAAGGCGACCGTCTCGTGAAGTACGGGGACGTCATCGACGTCCTCAAGGCCTGCCGCGATGTGGGCTTCAACGACGTCGGCCTGATCGCCCAGCCCAGAAGATCCCCGGGAGAGGCATAGTCACATGCAAGTTAGCGGCAGCGGTTCCATGAACTCGGACATCAACGTCACACCGTTGGTGGACGTTGTGCTCGTGCTCCTGATCATCTTCATGGTCATCACGCCGGTCGTCCAGATGGGGTACCTGGTCAAGGTCCCGCCCAAAGCGCCCGCGAACCTCCCTCCGTCCGCGGTGCAGGATCAGATCATCCTGCGGCTGGTCGGCCAGGGCCGGGTCATGATCAACAAGGAAGAGATGACCGTCGAGCAGTTTCCCGCGCGGGTGCGCGAGATTCTGCGCGGCAACACCGCCAAGATGGTCTTCTTCTCCGGTGCCCGCGACGTCGATTACGACACCACCATGAAGTTCCTCGACGTGGCTCGCGCCAGCGGTGCCCGCAACATCGGCATCATCGTCGAAGACCCGTCCAGCACCCCGGCCGCGGCCGGCGCCCTCGCGCAGTAGCACTTCAATAGATTTTTACGCTTCGAGAGCGGCGGCTTCGGCCGCCGCTTTCTTTTTGCCGAACATCCCCCGCGCCCGCTCCTCGATGTGCAACAGGTGGTCGAGCGACAGGCGCCCCGGCCCGGTCAGCAGCAGTGAGACGCAGATCGCGAACATCGCCAGCGGCGTCTCGATCCCCCGCACCGCCACGAAAGCCTTGATTGCGCCGGGCGGAACCTCGAACAATGCATCCGGCAACTGGACGATGAAGGCCGCCACGAACATCGTGCCGGCCAGGAGGAGCGCATCGACACGCGTGAAAAGCCCGAGGATGAGCAGGATCGCCCCGGCGACCTCGGCGTACGCCGCGACGTAGCCGAGGAAGGCGGGGATTCCGTAGTTCGCGGCGACGTCGGCAGCGAAGGCGGCAGCTCCTCCCTCTCCGGCGACCTTGGACCAGCCATGGGGGAGGAAGATCGCTCCCGCGGCCAGCCGCAGGATCAGCGCGGCAGCGTCGCTAGTGACCTTGGACATGGCCCCTCCTCCGGAACGTTCAGGCAGCGGGCCGTCTCGGCCGACCAGCTCATCGCGCCATTTCTCTTGTTCGTGTTCTTCTATGTTGCCACACTCATCGGGCTGTTGTGGCTCCGTTTCCCGTTCATCCAGTGGCGGGGCCTGGTCTGCGTCGTCGTCGCGACGATCCTCACCGTCGGCATCTTCGAGCGCTTCCGCTGGCCTCTCGGCCTTTTCGTCCCGCCGCGTCTCGCCCTCCCCGAGTTGCTGAAAGGACTGCTGTGGGGGAGTGTGCTCGTCGCCGCCGGCGCCGGGCTGGTCGTGCTCTCCACAAACGTACGGCACGAGCCCGGCCGTGGATTTCCGTGGCTGGAGCTGTTCGCCGTCTTCCTCCCCGCGGCCATCCACGAGGAGCTCCTCTTCCGCGGGTATGCCTTCCAGAAGCTTTACCGCTGGAAGCGCGGCTTCGCCATCCTCTTCATCGCCGTCCTCTTTGCCGCCCTGCACATGGGGAACACCTCCGTCACGCCGCTCGGCCTGGCCAACATCTTCCTGGGCGGCATCCTGTTGGGCCTGGCCTACGCACGGTACGAACGCCTCTGGTTCCCGATCGGCCTTCACCTCGCCTGGAACCTGATGAGCGGTCCCATCCTCGGACACGAGGTCAGCGGCTACGAGGCCGTCATGACCGTGCTCACCGAGGAGGGGACAGGGCCGGAACTGCTGACCGGAGGGGAGTTTGGGATCGAAGGGAGCGTCTGGATGACGGTGATGGAGCTCGGAGCGATCGGGCTGCTCTGGCTGCGAGCCAAGAATGCAGAATGAGTCAGCCCGGTTCTGCATTCTGCTTGTCCTATAGGTCCTATCCCGTCCTATAGGTCCCATCGCTATGTAACGGAGTGAGAATGAAAGACATCGTGATCGTCGACGGCGCCCGGACGCCGATGGCGGAGTACAACGGACACTTCAGCGACATCAGCGCGATCGACCTGGCGGTCATCGCCTCGAAGGAAGCGATCTCCCGCAGCGGCTTTGCCGCCGAGGAGATGGACCACGTGATCGTCGGCAACGCCCTCCAGACCTCGGGCGACGCGATCTACGGCGCCCGCCACGTCGGCCTCAAGGCCGGCGTCCCGAAGAGCGTCCCGGCCCTCACCGTGAACCGCCTCTGCGGCTCCGGCATCCAGTCGATCGTCAACGCCGCCGAGCAGATCGAGCTCGGCGAGGCGAACGCGGTGCTGGCCGGCGGGATGGAGAACATGTCCCAGGCGCCGCACGTCATCCGCGGCGCGCGCAAGGGCCTCAAGCTCGGCCAGACCCCCATGGAAGACTCGCTGATGGTGGCGCTCCTCGACACCTACGCCGGTCTCTACATGGCTCAGACCTCGGATAATCTCGCCCGCAAGTACGAGATCTCCCGCGAGGCGCAGGACGAATACGCGCTCCGCAGCCAGACCTGCGCCGGCGACGCCGTGCAGAACGGCCGCCTGCAGGACGAGATCGTCGCCGTGCCGGTCGGCCGCAAGGGTGAGCTCATTACCAACGACGACCACCTGCGTTCCGACACGACCATGGAAGGGCTGGCGAAGCTCAAGCCCGCCTTCGCGAAAGACGGCTTCGTCACCGCCGGCAACGCCAGCGGCATCGTCGACGGCGCGGCCATGCTCGTCGTCTCCAGCGCCGAGAAGGCGAAGGAGAAGGGGAAGACGCCCCTCGGGCGCATCGTCTCCTGGGGTATCGCCGGCTGCGATCCGGAGATCATGGGCATCGGTCCCGTGCCGGCTACGCAGATCGCGCTGAAGAAGGCGGGGATGAAGATCGGCGACCTCGACCTGATCGAGATCAACGAAGCCTTTGCCGGCCAGATCCTCGCCGTCGCGAAGGAGCTGGGCATCGACCAGGACAAGCTGAACGTCAACGGCGGCGCCATCGCCCTCGGCCACCCGCTCGGTGCATCGGGCACGCGGCTGCTGCTCACCCTCCTGTACGAGCTGCGCCGCCGCAAGCAGCGCTACGGACTCGCCTCCGCCTGCATCGGCGGCGGGCAGGGGATCGCCATGATCGTGGAGAGCCTCGCGTGAAACGCGCGCTGCTCCTGCTCGCCGCCGTCGTCCTCGCGACCGCGGCGAGCGCCGAAGAGAAGCCGAAGACCGTCACCCTCGACGTCAAAGACGCCGAGGTGCGGGTCATCCTCAAATCGATGCAGAAACAGTGCGGCATCAGGAACCTGGTGATCGACAAGGACGTCAAGGGCGCCGGCACCATCTACTTCCGCGAAGTGGCCTGCCCGACCGCGTTCCGCACCGTGATGATGCAGTTCGGCCTGACCGGATATGTCGAGCCGAACATGGTCGTCGTGGAGCCGCGCAAAAACTAATGTCCCGGCGGACCCTCCTCAAAGTCGCGGCAGTCGTGCTGCTCGCCGCGGCCTTCGCCGCCGTCTGGTTCTCGCCGCTGCGCGAGCACCTGACCCGCGAGAACATCCGCGCGGCGGTCAACCACATCCGCACGCTCTGGTACGCCCCGATCGTCTTCATCGCCGCCTACGCCATCGGCTGCGTGGTGGCCATGCCGGCCTCGATCTTCGTCATCTCGGCCGGCTTCATCTGGGGCTGGCTCCTCGGCGGTGCCTACGCCATGGCCGGCGGCATGAGCGGCGCCGTCATCTCCTTCTTCGTGGCCCGCTTCGTGGGCGAAGGGCTGCTGGACCGCTTCGGCAAGATGGGCCGCATCGTCGCCAAACAGGTCGACCACGCCGGCTTCAAATCCCTCCTCGTGGCCCGCAACATCCCCGGCATCCCCTTCGCGGTGCTGAACTACGGGGCGGGAGTGGCGGGCGTGCGTTTCCGCGACTACTTCTTCGCCACCCTCATCGGCATCGCCCCCTCGAAATTCGTCTTCACCTACTGCGCGGACGCCTTGTTCAACGGCACCCTGAGCGAAGGCGCGGTCGTGAAACGGCTGGCGGTGGTGTGCGTGCTCATGCTGTCGATGGTGCTGCTGCCGACGCTGGTGAAACGCCTGGCAAGGCGCGATGGGACGAATGTGACTAATGAGACCAATGGGACGAATGAGTCGCCATTAGTTCCATAGGTCCTATCAGTCCAATTTCGTTCGGTTGATTCGTCAACACCCCTTACGGCGAGACGCCGTGCGCCGGCGGGACGCCGCCGCGCCAGCCCGCGCGACGCGTGCGCTCCACGCGCGGACACCAGGTTCGGATACGCGGACGCTCAGTTCACGAAGACCGTGGTCATGCGCCGGAGCGCCGACGTCGCGTCGGCTGGACCGGCGGCGTCCCGCCAGCGGACGGCGTCCCGCCGTAAGGTGTCCTTGATCCAGCTACGCTCACTCTCGTGATCGAGTAGCCCACCCCCAAACCGCACCGATCCCTGTGCACCCCGTGTGCTACACTGGCCGACCCACGCGGCTGTCCTGCGTGGCCCTGTAACCATGATCGAGATCCAGATCCACCCCAGCGATATCCGCCGGCGCGTGCGGTACTTTTTCTGCGACCGCCGCCGCGTGGTGGTCGGGATCGTGCTGCTCTCGTTCCTGCTGGCGGGGCTGATCGGGTCGATGGCGGCCGCTCCTACGGTCATCCGCCGGGTCTACAAGACGAACTTCCTCATGGAGCAGCGCCAGGAGCGCGACATCCAGCGCGAGCGGCTTCGGGAGAACGTCGTTCAGATGAGCTCTCTCGAGCGGAGCCTGGAAGAGCAGCGCATCCGGGTCGAGAAGCTGATCACCGTCTACGGTCTCGACCGCACCCTCGGCGTCGGCGGTTTCTCGACGCCGGCCCAGACCGGCCAGGCCGTCGACGAGCCGCTCGACGATGCCCGCCGCCGCGAGGCTTCGCTGATGAACGCGATGATCCGGCTGCAGGCGCAGCTCGATCTGCTCACCCGCTACGAGGCCGCCAATGCGGAGATCGTCCGCCATACCCCCTCCATCCTCCCGGTTCCGTCGGACCGCTTCGTCCTGACCTCGCCGTTCGGCAACCGCGTCTCGCCGTTCACCCGCGCGTCCGACTTCCACAAAGGACTCGACCTCTCCGCTCCCACCGGCACGCCGATCTACGCGGCCGCGGACGGCGTGATCACCTTCGCCGGACGCTACCCGTTGCGCCAGAGCGTGGCCTGGTGGCGGTTCGGGAACGTCGTCACCATCAAGCACGCCGAGCGCTTCGTCACCATCTACGCACATTGCGACGAGGTCCGCGTCCGCGACGGTCAGACCGTCAAGCAGGGCGATCTCATCGCCACGGTCGGCTCGACCGGCTGGAGCACGAACTCGCACCTGCACTACGAGGTCCGCAGCGACCTCGAGACCCCCGGCACCTACGCGCCGGTCGACCCCCGGATCTACATCCTCAACCATCAGTGGAGCAACGAGGCCGTGCTGCTCATGCGGGCGCGTACGACCAAGGACTACCGGAATTTCGATCCCTTGCCCTCGGCGTTTGTCGGCTACTCGAATAGTGGTGGGAAGCGGAGGTCGTGATGAGTACAGCCACCGATCAGGCAAATTTTCCGACGATGATCATCCCGCGCGGGACCGAGATCCGGGTCAACGCGCACGGACAACTCTCCATCAAGACGCCCGGCAACCTGGTCATCCAGAACTCCGGCGTCTACTCCGAGATCGAGTCGACCAACGGGTCGATCCGCATCGAGGAGAACGTCACCGTCGAAGCGGTGAGCATCCGCGCCGGCCAGGCCTGCTTCATCCAGGGGACCCTGACCGCGTGGCGCGTGCACGCCAAGCGGATCGCCCTCGAAGACCGCGCCCGCGCCTTCATCATGCTCCAGGAGTCGGAGCATCTCGAGCTGGCCAAGACCGCCCGCCTGGTCGGCAACTTCGCCAACGAGAAAGAGCTCTTCTTCATGATGGGGAAGTTCAGCCCGCAGCTCAAAGAGCTCCCGGCCGGCGGCGTCGACATGAGCGGCGGCTCCCAGCCGCGTGAGATTGCCGCCGAGCGCCCGACCACGATGAAGATCCCGGCCATGAGCCTCACCCAGCCGGGATCGGAAGAAGACCTCCGCGCCGCGCAGATGCTCCTCGAGCGCGAAGTGGCCCGTCCCGAGCTCACCCCGCAGGAAGGGGAGGCCCTCCGCGAAGTCCTCTTCGGCCTCCGGGAGCGCAACGCCCAGCGCGTCAGCGGCGTCTGGCGCGAAGCCTTCGCCGAGCTCCGCGCCCCGACCGAGGGACTCAGGCAGGCGCAGACGCACCTCGAGAACTACTTCGGCAAAACGCCCTAGACCGCGCGCCTCCGGCGATCTCATGGCCGCGAATGAGGAGAACGAATCCCTGCCGGAACCGTAAACTGCTCCGGTGAGTGACGTACCGCGGGACGATCCTTCGCGCTCTGCCAGCTTGGCGACGATACCCGCGCCTCCGTACTGGCCCGTCATTCTCGCCTTCGCGGCCGTGAAGTTCCTTCTGCACCTCTACACCAGCGGGAGCTACGGCTACTTCCGCGATGAGCTCTACTTCATCGCCTGCGGACGCCACCTCGACTGGGGCTACGTCGACCATCCACCGCTGGTCGCGCTTTACGCCCGGTTCGGTGAGCTTCTCGGGCCGTCGCTGCGCGGCTTCCGCTTCCTGGCCGTCGTCGCCGGCGCGATGCGCATCGTCCTGACCGGCCTCCTGACCGCCCGCCTCGGCGGCGGCCGCGCGGCGCAGGCGCTCGCGTGCACGGCCGTCTTCCTGGCGCCGATCTATCTCGGCATGGACAGCATCCTCTCCATGAACGCGTTCGAGCACCTCTTCTGGCTCGCCTGCATCCTGGTAGTCGTCGAGATCGCGAACGGCGGCAGCGAGAAGCTCTGGCTCCTCTTCGGCGCGCTGGCCGGCCTCGGGCTGCAGAACAAGCACTCCATGGTCTTCCTCGGCGTCGCACTGGTGGTGGCGATGCTCCTCACGCCGATGCGCCGCTCGCTGCTGCGGCAGTGGATCTACCTCGGCGGCGCACTCGCGCTCCTGATCTTCCTGCCGAACCTGATCTGGCAGATCCAGCACGACTTCCCGACGCTGGAGCTGTTGCGCAACGTCAAGGAGAGCGGCAAGAACGTCGTCCTCGATCCCGTGTCGTTCCTGATCCAGCAGGGGATGATGCTGAATCCCTTCTCCGCGCCGCTCTGGCTGTCCGGCCTCGCGGCGCTTTTCCTGAGCCGGCGCTATCGCGTCCTCGGCTGGACGTACCTGATCGTGCTCGCGGTGATGATCCGCCTCGAGGCCAAGGACTACTACCTCGCGCCGGTCTACCCGATGCTCTTCGCGGCCGGAGCCGTCCTGGTGACGCGCCGGCGCCTCGCCTACGCGGCCGTCCTCGGACTGATCGTCATCGGAGGCCTCATCTCCGCGCCGCTGGTGCTGCCGCTCTTCCCGCCGGAGCAGTACCTCTCATACCAGCGCGCCCTCGGCATCAAGCCGCAGGCAACCGAGGTCTCGCACACCTCCGAGATGCCCCAGCTCTTCGCCGACCAGTTCGGGTGGGAAGAGACCGTGCGCAAGGTTGCCCGCTACTACCACTCGCTGCCGCCCGAGGAGCGGAAGAAGACCGCCATCTTCTGCGGCAACTACGGCGAAGCGGGAGCCATCGACTTCTACGGCCCGAAATACGGCCTGCCGCCCGCCATCAGCGGCCACCAGAACTACTTCCTCTGGGGACCGCGCGGCTACACCGGCGAATCCGTCATCCTCGTCGACGACGACCCCGACCCCGACTACGAGCTATGGCAGTCCCTCACCAAAGTCGACGACCGCTTTCACCCTTACGCCATGCCCTACGAGAACGCCCCGATCTTCCACGGCCGCGGGTTGAAGGAGCCGCTGCCCGAGTTGTGGCCGAAGGTGAAGCACTGGCGGTGAGGGCGGGGGGAGAGATTTCCATCCGAGCCGCGGAGCGGCGTAAGAATGTAGCCCACGGCGTCAGCCGTGGGTTCGTACGCGCGAGAGAGTCAGCCGCGGAGCGGCGAAAGAACGAACGCCGCGTAGGACCACATTTCGTTCTTTCGCCGCTCCGCGGCTGACTCTCTGTTCCGCGTTACCCACGGCTAACGCCGTGGGCTACATTCTTTCGCCGCTCCGCGGCTATCCGCCTTACGCCGCTTTGCGGCCATCCGAGCCGCTTCGGCGTCGCCCCGTGTACTCCTATCTCCGCTCCGCCCACCACGGCGCCGGCGGTTGGGGGCGTCTTGGTTTGGCGAAGCCTCCGAACAGGCCGATCAGCACCATTCCCGCCACGAACCCTCCGATGTGGGCGAAGTAGGCGACGCCGCCCATGTCCTGGGCGTCCTGGACGCCTAACGAGCCGACGCCGCTGAAGAGCTGGAGGACGAACCAGAGGCCCAGGATGATGATGGCGGGGAGCTCGCGGATGGTGATGAAGAAGAAGATCGGGATGAGGGTCATGACCCGCGCGTGCGGGTAGAGGATGAGGTACGCGCCGAGGACGCCGGCGATGGCTCCGGAGGCGCCGATGGCGGGGATGCGCGAGCCGCTGCTGAAGATGGCGTGGGCGTAGGTCGCGACGAAGCCGCAGACGAGGTAGAAGATCAGGTAGCGCGTGTGGCCGAGGCGGTCTTCGATGTTGTCGCCGAAGATCCAGAGGTAGAGCAGGTTGCTGCCGATGTGCATCAGGCCACCGTGCAGGAACATCGAGACGACGATGGTCAGCAGGTCGGCGATCCAGTTGCCCGGCACCCAGAAGCGGGCCGGGATGAAGGCGATCGAGAAGATGGCCCGGTCCAGATTCTGGCCGAGGGAGAGCTCCCAGAGGAAGGCGAGGATGTTGATCGCGACCAGCGCATAGGTGACGAACGGAAACGTGCGGCGGGGGTTGTCGTCTCGAAGGGGAATCATGACTGGCGCAACCGTTCCGCTGCGGCCGCTGGATCGACGATCTCAACAAACGTGCCCGTGCCGAGCTCGAACCCGGCGATGCTGGTCACACGCGGGAACAGGTCGACGTACCAGTGCGCGGACGTCTGGCGCGGGAAGTTCAGGAACATCCAGTTGTAGGAGTCGGCGATGGTGAGCATCGCCCGCGACGCGATCCGGAGCATCGCCGCGAGGTCGTCGATCTCCCGCGAGGTCAGCTCCGACATCTCGCCCATGTGACGGCGCGGCACGAGCCACTGCTGGTACGGCATCTTCGACCCCTTGGGCGCGAGCCAGGCGAACGATTCGTTCCCGCCGATGATCGTGCCGTCGAGCTCTCCGCAGAGCGGGCACGACGCGCCGCGCAGGAAGCCGGCGCCCTCGTTCGCGATCCGCGGCGGCGTGAAGCGCACCGGGATCACCTGCGAATGGACATGCGGAATGGACGCCCCACCGCGCGGCCCTTCGTTCTTGAAGACCGCTGTATAGGGGACGCGATCGTGCGCGCGGTAGCGCTCCACGTACGCCGCCACCACCTCGGCGCCATGCTCGATGCGATCGAACGTCGCCCGGTGCTCCGGCGACTCGACGATCACCTCGGCCAGCGGCAGGGGAGGGAACTTGTTCGGGAAGATGCGCACGCGCCAAGGTTCTCCGCAGGAGACGATCTGGGGTGGCGTGTCGCTTTCGTGGCCGGGACAGAAGGGGCAGCGGGCGCTGTCTTCCTCGCCGAAGGCGCGCGGGCGCTCGGCGCGCTCGGGAGCGAACACAACCGGTTCGCCGGTGATCGGATTCGTGCGGAAAGACACGATCGAATCTATCACGCGTACAATAGGGACAACCCTTTTACAGGAGAGAACCCGTGTCCGAAATCACGTCAGAAACGACCGTCGTGCCGTCCGTGCCGCAGACCGCCTCGTCGTCCGGGCTGTCCGCCTGGCAGAAGCGAATCGTCCTCGCATTGGCGATCGTATTCGCGTCGCTGCCGTTCTTCTTCATCACCGATTTCGAGGTCCAGGGCTACCACCTGAACGACCTGGACGCGAGCGGCTTCTTCTTCTCCCTCGGCCTCCTGCCCGGGTCGATCGCCATCGTCTACCAGATCGTCAGCGCCACCACGCGCCGGCGGCAGGGACGGGAGATGCTGCAGCAGTACTACGCGTTCCGCAACTCGCGGAGCGGTGCGCGGCCTCAGGAGACGGTGGCGGTGCAAACCGACGCGTCGTCGAGCGATCCGCTCGGGGCGGTCGCGGCGGCGCTCTTCCTGACCGGCATCTTCCTGCTCATCGCCGTCTTCGCCGGCTACGAGGCGAGCCAGCAGCGCGGTGCCGCGTACAACGGCGTGCAGGGGATGATGTACGCGGGCCTCGGCTCGTACGTCGCGGTGCTGTATTACATGGTGGCGCGCCTGTATGCGAACGCACTCTCCTCGCGGTTCCTGGTCACGAGCGCGCTGCGCACGGCCTCGGCGGTGGTGATCGGCTGGGTGGGCGGCATCGTCGGCGTGACCATGCTGGTGGGGGCGCCCGATCCCTCGAACGCCACCCAGGGCCTCGCTTCGAACGCCGTCCTGTTCGTGACGGGGCTGTTCCACAACATGGCCATCGACTCGCTTCGGAAGCGAGCGGTGAAGATGTTCGGCGCCGCCGCGGACGTCTCCGAGGAGGCGCCCCTGACGATGGTGGAAGGCATCGACGACACGACCGCGGAGCTGCTCGCGGAGCACGGCATCGGGTCGATCCAGCATCTAGCGACGACGGAGCCCGGCGTCCTGTGCGACGGTACGCTGTTGCCGCTCGACCGCATCCTCGACTGGATGGACCAGGCGCTGCTCATGCGCTCGATCCGCCGCAACATCACCCTCTCGCGCGCGATGGGCATTCGCGGCGCGATCGACCTCGCGGTGATTCACATGCGCGGGGAGGAGAAACTGCTGGCGAGCCTGGCGGACAAGGTGGGGATGCCGGTCGAGGCGCTGAACCACATCGCTCTCGACCTGCGGTCGGACTACGTCGTCGCCCTGATCTACGAGCTGCAGCAGGGCAAGCCGTTCCCGGGAGCGATCACGGAGGAGGCCGCGGCGGCCGCCGCCGCCGTCGAGACCGCGGCCGCACCGGTTGGGGCGTCGGAGGTGAGGATGACGATCAACAAGGAGAGCTCAGCTCCGCCGGCTCAGATGTAAGGCGAGCTGGAAGCGCTGGGCGATCCCGATGATCGCCCCGAGGATCAGGAGGAGCGTCATCCACTCGGCGATGGTGAACGTCGCCGGGGCGATGGTGTCCCAGCCGTTTCGCACGAGAATGTGCGAGACGATCGGGTAGATGACCAGCGCGATGACGAACTCTCCCCGGCCGACGGTGTCGTAGTTGCGCTCGCGCCACGTCGCCTCGATCTGCGTGCCGATGTAGCCGTTCAGCAGCGTGCCGATGACCGCGGCCAGCGTGATCTCCAGCCGGACGTGATTGCCGAGCAGCCAGCCGGTGATGAGCAGGGTGTCGCTGACGCGGTCGCAGAAATGGTCGAGGAAGTCGCCGAACGCCGACGTCTTCTGCTGCACCCGGGCCACGATGCCGTCGAAGGCGTCGGCCGCCCCGCCGAGCGCCAGCAGCACCATCGCCACGAGGAACTGCCGCTGGTAGAGGAGGATCGCCGCGGCGACGTTCAGCGCCAGCGCGATCAGGGTGATCGCATTCGGCGAGAGGGGGCAGCGCTGCGCCAGCGGCGCAAGCCAGCGGTGCAGGCGGTCGCGCCAGACGTTCATGTTCGCGGATTGTAGTAGGGGAGTGGATAGAAGGGATCAGTGTGGCGCGGACGAGAGATGAGCGATGAGAGATGGGAGATGAACGCCGCCCGGCTCCGTTCATAGCTCATCTCTCATCGCTCATCTCTCATCGCTCATCTCTCATCGCTCATCTCTGTGTTCAGTAGATGATCACCTCATCCCCCACGTTCGCCATCGAGAACAGCCGGGAGATGTCGTCGTTGTGGAGGCGCACGCAGCCGTGGGAGACGCTCTGGCCGAGCTGGCGGACGTTCTGGGTGCCGTGCAGGGCGTAGCCGTCGCCGAGGTTCAGGCGGTGCGTGCCGAGGACGTCGGGGAACTGGCGCTGGCGCGTGCCGACCGGGGGGATGATCACCGCGCCGCCGCGGACGATGAGCTGTCCCTCCGGAAGCTCGTAGCCGCCGTCGTAGACATTGTTGCCACTGACGTACAGGCCGCCGACGGACTGCCCGCGCCGCAGGTGGACGAGGCTCATCCCGGACTTCTGCGCCTCCTCGACGTAGTGCCAGTCGGGCGGGACCCACTTCGGGTTCTCTTCCTTCGACTTGATCCGGAAGCGGCCGATCGGCGTCCGGAAGACCTTCGTTTCGCCGCCGGTGCGGAGGGTGGAGTTGCTGCCCGTCGAGCAGACCGCCTCGAAGACGGGCTGCCCGTCGCGGTGCGCGTAGACCTTGTTCTCGGTGGTCGAGACGGTGATGACGAAGTTGCTGTCGTGCAGGTCCTCGAGCTGTTTCTCGGTCGAGGCCACTTCCGACTGCAGGTTCGTCACCCGGGACGTTTTCTGCGAGACCTCTTTCTGCAACGCTTCGAGCTGCTGTTTCACCTGCTCTTCGATGACGCGGTCGACGGTCCGCACGCGCTGCAGCTTTCGCGCGTCCGACACGGTGATCGCCTCGGCGGCGACGGCATATCCGAGCACTCCCAGTCCGAGCACCAGCAGCGCCCACGACCCCAGCAATCCAACCCAACGAGGCATCGACTCTCCTAGTAGATGAAAACCTGTGTTCCCTTGTGGATGCGCGGCCAGACGGCGCTCATGAACTCTTCCGTGACCATGTACGAGCCGGGCTTGGGGCCTTTGAGCGGGCTCTCCTCGCTCGGCTGCGTGTGGATGACGTACCCGTTCGGCAGGAAGAGGACGTACTTGCCGAGGCCGTCCTCGATCACCGGCCGGTTTTCGGGGACCGGCTGGTCGTTCATCGGATACAGCCACTCCGCGACCCGCCAGTCGTAGCCGACGATCTTCGCTTCGATGGGAAACGCCCCTTTGAGCGGAACGAACGTCCAGCTCTTGTCGCCCGACTTGATGGTCTTCGAGTCGCCGACGGCCATCTCCGTCTCGCGCAGGACGGTATCGCCGTAGTAGAAGCGGAGCTTCTTCTGGCGCGTGTCGACGGAGAGATAGAAGTTCTCGGATTTGAGGAGGGAGAGATGCTTCATCCGCCCGTCGAGCTCCCGCTCGAGCTCCTGGCGGCTGAGGTCCATCTCCGCGAGCTCCTCCTTCGCCTTGCGGATGTCGCCGGGCGTTCGAGCCTCCGCCGCGATGACGTCCGAGAACTGGGTCGCCACCTGTTCGCGGTGATGGCGGCCGTAGAGCACCCCGGCAACGCCGAGGACGAGGAGAAGCAAGTTGAGCCAGAGCGGAGGTCTGGGAAAAGAACGCCGCTCCCGTGTACCGGGCCTTGAATCGTTACGCCGATCAGACATCTGTGACCGGTTCCCTTCGCGAGGCTCGTGCCAGCTCCCGGTGGTTGTACGCCTACCTCCCGCAGGCATCAAATGCGCAGTGTAACGTGTCGGTAGCACGTGGAATATGCATCGCCGGACTCGACTTTGAGATCGAACGTAGAGGAGATCTTGCAGATGGCAGAATCGAACGCAGTACAGCAGATCGGCGACGCCGACTTCGACAATGTCCTGAGCGGCGGCAAGCCGGTGTTCGTGGACTTCTGGGCGCCGTGGTGCGGTCCCTGCCGCATCGTCGGACCGATCGTCGAAGAGCTGGCCCCGACCTATGACGGCCGGGCCGTCATCGCCAAAGTGAACGTGGACGACAACCCGATGGTCGCGCAGCGTTACGGCGTGACGTCGATCCCGACCCTGATGATGTTCAAGAACGGGAAGCTTGTCGACCGCGTCGTCGGTGCTCAGCCGAAGGGTGCGTTGCAGTCGTTCATCGACCGGAATCTGTAATTCGCTCGCGTTCGCGCGAGCTGTTGTCCCGAAAACGCCGGCCGCTGGCCGGCGTTTTCTGTTGTCGGTTGTCAGTTGTCCGAACCCCTTACGCGCTGAATGGCAGATAACTGACAACCGACAACGCCGTCACGGCTCCAACCCGTAATCCCCCCGGCACAACGTCTCCACCCCCTCCTCCGTCACCACGAACGTGTCCTCGATCCTCACTCCCAGCTCCCGTTCGGGAAAGTAGAGGCCCGGTTCGATGGTGACGATGTCGCCCACTTCGATCGGGTCGCGATTGGTGGAGTGGAGGGAGAAGGACGGTTTCTCGTGGATCTCCAGGCCGACGCCGTGGCCGAGGCCGTGGACGTAGCCGGAGAGGGTGCGGGGATTGGAGCGGACGGTCTCGTAGCCGAGCGACTCGAAATAGTCGCAGACGAGCGTCTGGTAGGACGAGGCGAGGGTGCCGGGACGCATGGCGTCGCGGGCGCGGATGAAGGCTTCGAAGACGTGTCCGTGGAGGCGCCGGAGCTCTTCGGGGATGGGTCCGATGCAGAACGTACGGGTGAGGTCGAAGAAGTAGCCGCTGTTCTTGTCGGCCGGGAAGATGTCGAGGACGATCGGGACGGACGGCCGGACCAGCGCCGAGGCGTCGCCGCGCGCGTGCGGCACTCCGGCGTCGTGTCCCTGGGAGAGGATCGTGTCGTGGTCTTCGATCATCCCGAGGCGGACGATCTCCGTCGAGACGAAGCGTTTCAGGTCGCCGAGGGTGAGAGAGGGCGCCCAGTTGCGGAGCATCTCCCGGACTCCGTCCACGACTTGCTCGGTGCGTTCTCCTACAGAACGAATGGCGTCGATCTCCCACGCCTCCTTCCGCTTGCGCGCGAGCTGGATCAGGTCCTCGCCGTTGGCGCGGTGGACGCGCCAGCCGCGGCGTTCCATCCCGTCGGCAAGGCCGAGGTAGAGCTGGACGGGGACGTTGCCGAAGAAGGCGACCGAGTCGCCGGAGCCGAGGTCGCGGAGGATGTTCGTGAAGAATTCGGCGTAGGCCTCGCTGCCGTTCGCGGCGGTGCGGAAGATCTGGTCGTAGCCGAATTCCGCCGCCAGCCGCACCTCCAGCCCGGTCGCCTTCGCCTCCTCGCGCTCCATCGGATAGGTGACGAGCAGCGGGTCGCGTTCCGGCATCTTGACGGCGTAGCCGCGGGTGACCTTCGCGCCGCGCGTCAGCCAGCGGAAGGACGGGTGCATCGCCTCGTGCATCGGAACGATGACGGTGTCGATGTGGCGTTCGCGCAGCAGCAGATCGAGATCGCGGAGCATCGTTGCGGATTGTAGAGTGTCGGTATGGCCGCGAAAACCAGTGCCGGTCTTTTGCTCTACCGCCGCCGTGACGAGCTCGAAGTCTTTCTGGTACACCCGGGCGGGCCGTTCTGGGCGAAGAAAGACGCGGGTGCCTGGTCGATCCCGAAAGGGGAGATCGGCGAGGGGGAGGACCCGTTGCAGACGGCCATCCGCGAATTCACCGAAGAGACCGGGTTTTCCGTCTCCGGCGACTTTCGCCTCTTGCAGCCGATCCGTCAGACCGGAGGGAAGGTCGTTCACGCCTGGGCGGTCGAAGGCGACTGCGATCCGGCCGATCTGCGAAGTAACACTTTCTCGATGATCTGGCCGTCGAAGTCCGGCAAGCTGCAGGAGTTCCCCGAGGTCGACCGGGCGGCGTGGTTCACGCTTCCGGAAGCGCGGGAACGGATTCTGGCCGCGCAGGCAGGGTTTCTGAACGAGCTTGGTGAGGCCCTGTCATCCTGAGCCGCAGGAATTAGCCCACGAAGCGGAGAGCATGGCGGCGAAGGACCCCCTCCGGTTGAACGCATCGCGTCCAGTTGGAGGGGGGTCCTTCGCCGCCATGTTCTCCGCTTCGAGGAGAAGTTCCTGCGGCTCAGGATGACAGGGGAGGCCATGCAATTCATCGCCGAAAGCATCATCCGGCACAAAGTTACCCGTGCCTGGTGCGAAAGCTAGCGCGGCATCAATCTCGCTTCGGTATGCTCTGACCCGGGATGAGCAGTCTGAAGATCATGTCGTACAACATCCAGGGACACGCGGCGGTGCGGCGGGAGGATCATCTGCCCAAGCTCGCCGAGGTGATCGCCGCGGCCAGGCCCGACGTCGTCGGGTTGCAGGAAGTGCATCATCACACTCGCGTGGGCCCGATCCATCAAGGGGAGGCGCTCGCACGTCTGACCGGGATGGATCTCCACTTCGGCCGCAGCACGGCCATGGACGGCGGCGAGTATGGCAACGCCGTCCTCACCCGCGGCCGGATCGTCAAGAGCCACGTCCACCCGCTCCCCGGTTCCGGCGAGCCGCGCTCGGTACTGGAAGCCGACATCGAGCTCGACGGCTTCACCTTCGCCTTCTTCGTCACCCACCTCGCCTCGTGGGGGCGGCTGCTGCGCGAGGCCCGCAAGCGGCAGATCGAGGAGCTCGGCGACATCATCGCCCGAGGCTCGCTGCCGCACGTCCTGGTGGGCGATTTCAACGTCCCGCCGGCGGCGGAGGAAGTGCGCACGCTCCTCGCGCACGGCCATCTCCGCGTCTGCGGCGACACGAAGGAAGTCACCTTCCCGATGACCCGGCAGCGTCTCGACTACGTCTTCTGCGATCCGCGCTGGGAGTTCGTCGGCTCCGAGGTCATCCGCCGCGGGCCGTCCGACCATTGGGCGCTGGTCGTCGACCTGCGATTGCGCACCGAATAGAAACCGGAGGATTGAGATGAAAGTCGCCGTTCCGATCTGGGTCATCGTCCTCCTCGGGCTGATCATCCTGGTCCTCATTCTCATCCTCTGGTCGGTCAAGCGCCGCCGCCGGCCGCACCTCTCGCTGCAGCATGAAGGCGACATCCACAACCTCATCGCCTCCATCGCCGGCCTGACCCAGGGGACCATCCTCGACGGCAACAAGGTCGAGCTGGTGCAGAACGGAGAGTTCTGGGAGTGGGTCTTCCGCGACATCGAGAAGGCGAAGCTGACCGTCAACTACGAGACGTTCCTCTCGAAGGAAGGGGAGCTGACCCGCCGGATGTCCGAGGTCCTCTGCCGAAAGGCGAAAGAGGGGGTGCAGGTGCGGGTGATGCTCGACGGCAGCGGCGGGAAGGACTTCGGCAAGAAGGGCCTCGCCGACATGTGCGAGGCCGGGATCAAGGTGCACAAGTACCACCCCCTCGAGCTGCGCAACCTCGGCCTGATCAACAATCGCGACCACCGCAAGATCTTCGTCATCGACGGGCGGATCGGTTACGTCGGCGGCCATTGCCTCGTCGACTCCTGGCTTGGCGAAGCCGAGGACCGGAAGCACTTCCGCGACATCTCCGTGCGTGTGGAAGGGCCGGTCGTCGCGCAATTGCAGTCGGCGTGGGCGGAGAACTGGATCGAAGAGAGCGGCGAGGTGCCGGGAGGCGACGAGTTCTTCCCGAAGCTCGAGCCGGCGGGGAAGATGAAGGCGCATGTGGTCTGGACGTCGCCGGCCGGCAGCCCGTCGACGGTGAAGCTGCTGCACTACATGGTCATCCACGCCGCGAAGAAGAGCATCACTATCCAGAACCCCTACTTTCTCCCCGACCCCGACGCCCGCGACGCACTGGTCGCCGCGGTGAAGCGCGGCGTCCGCGTGCGCATCATGATTCCCGCCGCCGAGGTCACCGACTCCCCGATCGTGCAGCACGCCAGCCACCACCACTACGGCACGCTGATCAAGGGGGGAGTGGAAATCTACGACTACCAGCGGACGCTCCTCCACCAGAAAGTGATCTCGGTGGACGGCTGCTGGGCCGCGGTCGGCTCCACCAACTTCGACGACCGCTCCTTCGAGGTCAACGACGAGGTCACCCTCGTCGTCTACGACGAAGACTTTACCCGCGAGCTGGAAGGAGTGTTCGAGGAGGACCTGAAGCACGCGAAGCAGGTCCATTTCGAGCCGTGGAAGCACCGGCCGGTCCTGCACAAGCTGAAGGATTTCGGGGCGTTCCTGTTCAACGAGCAGCTGTAACGAGAGAGATGAGCGATGAGAGATGAGCGATGAGCAAAAACCGGGGGCCGGGCGTTCATCGCTCATCTCTCATCGCTCATCTCTCCGCTCTCATCTCTCGTCCTTTGCTAAGATCCCCCCATGCCTCTCCCGGAGTGGAAGCTCTATCCCGTCGATGACGACGGTCTGCTCTACATCTCGCCGGTGATCCATGACTGGGATGCCGTGGCGGCGTATGGCGTCACCGCCGTTCTGGACATGGAGGGCGGTCTCGACGAGTGCATTCCGACGCATCCGAACTCGTGCATCTACGTCTACTTCCCGATCTTCGACGAGGACCTGCCCGACCTGGCGCGGCTCGAGGCGGTGGCGAAGCTCGGGGCGCACCTGGTCGCCTCCGGCCATCGTGTCCTCTCGCACTGCGGGCTGGGGTTCAACCGCTCCGCGCTCGTCGCCGGCCGGATCCTCCACGCTCTCGGCATGCCGGGGGAGGAAGTGGTGAGGCGGATGCGGGAGCGCCGCCCGGGCGCGCTCTTCAACGACGTCTTCGCCGCCCACCTGCAGGAGCTGCGATGAGGGGTCCAATCCGGCCTGTCTTATGCTACGTTGACTGACGTTGCATGGAGCCGTCAGCGCAGCAGCACAGTAAGCGGTACCTTCTCACCCTGTCGCTCGGCGCGCTCGGAGTCGTGTACGGCGACATCGGCACCAGCCCGCTGTACGCATTCCGCGAGTGCTTCGCGAAGGAGCATCATCTCGCCCCTTCGCCGGACAACATCCTCGGCGTGCTCTCGCTGATCTTCTGGGCGCTGGTCCTGATCATCTCCGTCGAGTACCTCTGCTTCGTCATGCGCGCGGACAACCGGGGAGAGGGGGGAATCGTCGCGCTGATGTCGCTGGTGAGCCAGAAGGACAAGTTGTCGAAGCGGCGGATGTTCCTGATCGGCCTCGGCCTGTTCGGCGCCGCGCTGCTCTACGGCGACGGCATGATCACCCCGGCGATCTCCGTCCTTTCTGCGATCGAAGGACTCAAGGTGGTCACTCCGGTCTTCGGGCCGTACGTGGTCTGGATCACTATCGCGGTGATCTTCGTCCTCTTCTTCGTCCAGAAGTTCGGGACGGCGAAGGTGGGGGCGGTCTTCGGGCCGATCATGATCGTCTGGTTCACCGTCCTGTCGGTCCTCGGGATCTCGCACATCATCCGCGAGCCGAGCGTGCTGCAGGCGGTGCTGCCGACGCACGCCATCAACTTCTTCATCCGCAACCAGCTCACCGGCTTCCTGGTCCTCGGCTCCGTCTTCCTGGTCATCACCGGCGGCGAGGCGCTGTATGCCGACATGGGCCACTTCGGCGCGCGGCCGATCCGGCGGGTCTGGTTCAGCTTCGTCTTCCCGGCGCTGCTGCTCAATTACTTCGGCCAGGGAGCGTACCTGCTGCACTCGCCCGAAGGGGTGGCGAACCCGTTCTTCATGATGGCGCCGAAATGGGCGCTGATCCCGCTGGTCATGCTCTCCACCACCGCGGCGTGCATCGCCTCCCAGGCCGTGATCTCCGGTGCGTTCTCGCTGACGCGGCAGGCGGTGCAGCTCGGCTACCTGCCCCGCATCCGGGTGACGCACACCTCGGCGCGGGAGATCGGGCAGATCTACATCGCCTCGATCAACTGGCTCCTGATGTTCTCGGCGATCGGCCTCGTGCTGGCGTTCAAGAGCTCGAGCAACCTGGCAGCGGCGTACGGCGTGGCGGTGACGGCGACCATGGCCATCACCACGACCATGATCTCCGTCTACGCGCGCGACCGCTGGAAGTGGCCCCTGGGGGGCGCGATCGCGTTCGCGATATTCTTCCTCTGCTTCGACCTCTCGTTCTTCGGTGCGAACGTGGTCAAGGTGTGGGATGGCGGCTGGTTCCCGCTGGCCGTCGGCGCGTTCATCTTCACGATGATGTCGACCTGGCGCCTCGGCCGGAAGGTCCTGAACGAGCGGCTGGCGTCGCAGGCGCTCTCGACCGACGCGTTCCTCCGCGAGCTGTCCGCGGGCCGCATCCATCGCGTACCGGGCATCGCCATCTTCATGACCCGCAGCGCCGAGGGAGTGCCGACGACGCTCCTGCACAACATCAAGCACAATAAAGTCGTCCACCAGCGGGTGATCCTGCTCACCGTCCAGTGGGAAGAGATCTCGCACCTGGCCGAGGAGGAACGGTCGGAGTGGCAGGACCTCGGCCATGGCGTCTACCGGCTGAACCTCCGGTTCGGGTTCATGGAAGACCCGGACATCCCGGCGGTGCTGGAGCGCCTGGGGCCGGAGCCGGTGGCCTTCAACCCGATGACCACGAGCTATTTCCTCGGCCGGGAGACGCTCATCCCCACCCGGCAGCCCGGCATGGCCATCTGGCGCGAGCACGTCTTCGCCTGGATGATGCGCAACGCCTCCAGCGCCTCGACCTTCTTCAGCCTCCCGGCCAACCAGGTGATCGAGCTGGGCGCCCAGGTCGAGATGTAGCGGCAACCCTCAGCCGGCTTCGTTCGTCACATCAGCACACAGGAGGACTGCCTTACCTCGCCAGCTCCAGCACCAGCCGGTACGCCGTCACCTTCTGCGCCGGGTCGTTCATGACGCCCGAGGTGCCGGCGAAGAGGAGGTTGAACAGGCGGTAGATCTCCATGCCCGCCTGGGCGACCACCTGCTCTTTGTTCTCTTCCCATCGCCGCTGGCCGTTGCGGGCCCAGAGGTGGTAGTTGTGGCGGTCGTTGTAAAGGCCGACGAGCTGGATGCGGGAGTTGTCGATCGCCTCCATCAGCTCCGGCATGTACGTCATCCGGAACGTGCCGGGCCAGACGTACTTGGTGATGAAGCTCGACGTTCCGAACGGCTCCTTGCCGGAGGCGAAGTCGAGATACGCCCGTGCTCCCGGCTTCAGCAGCTCCGTGAAGCGCTGCATCACCCGCGGATAGTCGGAGAGGTCTTCGATGACTCCCATGCAGGAGATCGCGTCGAAGCGTCGGCCCGGCTGGAAGGTGAAGAAGTCCTGGTAGTCCGCGGTCGCGTTCTCGAGGCCGTACTTCTCGATGATCCCGCGGGTGAACCCGAGCTGGTCCTTCGAGAGGGTGATGCCGGTCACGCGCACGCCGCGGCTCGCGCAGAAGCGGGTCATCCCGCCCCAGCCGCAGCCGATCTCCAGCAGCTCCTGCCCCGGCTGCAGGCCGAGGGACTCCCACGCGAATTCGTACTTGCGCTGGGAGCTCTGCTCCAGGGTCTCGTCGTCGTTGAGGTAGATGCCGGGCGTATAGGCGAAGTAGTCGCGGTCCAGCGCCAGCAACTGGATGTTCTTCGAGTCGTAGTGCTTCGCGATCCAGGCCGGGTTGAGCTTCTCCCGCCCGAGGATCAGCGGCTGGAGGCGGCGCCACATCTTCAGCCAGATGTTGCGGTCG
This sequence comes from Thermoanaerobaculia bacterium, assembly GCA_035629865.1. Taxonomy (GTDB): domain Bacteria; phylum Acidobacteriota; class Thermoanaerobaculia; order Gp7-AA8; family Gp7-AA8; genus QHVT01. The sequence continues at coordinate 60,405 of DASPHC010000079.1, forward strand.
GAGAAGAGGTTGCGCAGCCACATCGCCTTGACGATGTCGCCGGTGATGTCGAGATCACCGCGCACGTAGGCGTCTGCGATGCGCAGCTCCGACAGCGACCGCAGCGCCTGCAGTCCCGCCTCGTTCTTCACATGCAGGTCGAACTCCGGTGTACCGTCGCCGAACGCCTGCGTCTCGCCGGAAGGAAAGTGCATGCGGAAGCTGCAGGGCAGCTTCTCGCTTCGGGTAAGGAATTGTGCGGTCCTCTCCGCCATGCCTATGCTTGTCATCGTGAGCTTCAAGAATACTATGAGGTGCGCGTGACCGAACCGTTAATTCCTGCCACCCCTACGGAATCCTATTGGACCGCCTCGCCCGATTTCCGCGCCCTCTGCCGCCGGAAACTGACTCCCGAGGCGTGGTCCTGGGCCGAGCCGCAGCTCGCGGCGATGGGGGAGACCGCGGCGAAGGAAGTCGCCCCGCTGGCCGCCGAGGCCGACCGGGAACGCCCCCGCCTCGTCACCCACGATCCGCGCGGCGAGCGGATCAACCGGGTCGACTACCACCACTCCTACCGGGAGATGGAGCGGATCGCGTACGGCTCCGGCATGATCGCCATGAGGTACCAGACCCACGATCACTCCGCGGCGTCGCAGTTCACCGGCTTCGCCCTCGGTTATCTCTTCGCCATGGCCGAATCGGGGCTTTACTGCCCGTTGTGCATGACTGACGGCGTCGCCCGCGTGCTGACCCGGCACGGCACGAACGAGCAGGTCATGCGGGTCGTGCCGCACCTCACCTCCGCCGACCCGGCCACGCTCTGGACCGGCGGGATGTTCCTCACCGAGCGCGCCGGCGGCTCCGACGTCGGCGCGAACCAGACCGTCGCGCGCAAGGACGCCGACGGCTCCTGGCGCCTCACCGGGCACAAATGGTTCTGCTCGAATGTCGACGCCGAGGCAGTGCTCGTCACCGCCAAAGTCGAGGGAGCGGGGGAGGGGACGCGCGGCCTGCGCACCTTCCTGATGCTGACCCGCGACAACCCCGGCTTCTGCATCGAGCGGCTGAAGGAAAAGCTCGGTGTCCGCTCGATGGCCACCGGCGAGGTGACGCTGACGAACGCGCGCGCGGAGGAGGTGGGCGGCTTCGGCGCGATGACCGACATGCTCAACCTCTCCCGTCTCTACAACGCCGTCGCCTCGGTCGGGGTGATGGGACGCGCGGTGTACGAGGCCCGGCACTACATCGAGCGCCGTCAGGCCTTCGGCCGGCCGGTCATCGAATGGCCGCTGGCGCAGCAGACGTTTTTCGACATCGAGGCCGAGCACGCGGCGGCGCTGCTGCTGACGTTCGAGACCGTCGACTGCCTCGGCAAAGCCGACGCCGGCGACGCCGACGCGGCCCGTCTGCTGCGCTTCCTCACGCCCATCGTGAAGGCGGTGACCGGCAAGCTCGCCGTGCCGTGCGTCTCCGAGGCGATGGAGCTCCTCGGCGGCAACGGCTACATCGAAGAGAGCCCGATGCCGCGCCTCCTGCGCGACGCCCAGGTCCTGCCGATCTGGGAAGGGACCACCAACATCCTCGTCCTCGACGCCCTCCGGGTGATGAACAAGGACGGAAGCCAGGAGCTCGTCCTGTCGCGCACGCGCAAACACTTCCCGCGCGAGACCGACGCGCTCGCGTACACCCTCGCCTCCCTCGACGAGCTCGACACCCGCGGCTGGGTCGACCGCCTGGCCCGCCTGCTGGAGCTGACCCTGCTGATCGAGGCCGATCATGGGGAGTATGCGGAACGGCTGCGCAACCGGCCGCTGGGGATGATTCCGGGAGCGCGGGCCTAGGTGCCGCGTCTCTCGGTGTTGATGCCGGTCTACAACGGCGCGCGTTACCTCGGGGAGTCGATCGCCAGCGTTCTGGGGCAGGACTTTCGCGATCTCGAGCTGGTGGTCATCGACGACGGTTCGACCGACGACACGCCGCGGGTTGCTGCGGAATGGGCTGCACGGGATTCTCGCGTGGTGGTGCTGCGGCGAAACGAGAACGGCGGCACGGCCCGAGCGCTCAATGCCGCACTGCCTGTCGCGCGCGGCGAATACTTCGCGCGGCAGGACTCCGACGACATCGCGGCGCCGTTCCGTTTCAGCAGGCAGGTCGCGTCGTTCGATGCCTCGCCGGACGTGGTCGTGGTCTCGATGGCCTATCGCCACATCGACGCGCAGGGAAGGCTGCAGGACCGGATCGATCCGTACGAGGAGCCGGAGGTGCTGCATCACCTCCTCCACTTCGCCCCGGCCCTCGGCGCCGGCGGCCAGCTCATGTTCCGCGCCGCCGCGGTCCGTCAGCTCGGCGGCTGGGAGGGTGCCTTCCGCGTCTCCCAGGGATGGGAGATCTCGACCCGCCTCTGCCGGCTCGGCCGCGTCGTCGTCCTGCACGACGTCGGCATCCACTACCGGCGCCACCCGGGCGGCGTCAGCGTCGTCCACGGCACCGAACAGATGGCCAACGCCGTCACCATCGCCCGCCGCGGCCTCACCCATCTCCTCGGCCGCGCAGCGACGCAGGAGGAAGCGGAGGCGGTGGGAAGCATCTGGTTTGCGGCCCCTTCCGCCACGGCGGCGCCTTTGGCCGATGCCGTTCTGCGCGAGACCTTCGGGAGGTTTTCCGCCGCCCCGCGGCAACGGTCACGCGTGCGCCTGCTGCACGCGAGCCGGTTCGCCAGAGCGGCAATGCGGTTGATGCGGAAAGGGGAGGCGCGGGGCGCGTTCCGCCATCTGCTGCTGTCGTTACGGTGGCACATGCTCGGCGCCGTAGCCGCCGTACGTTCCGCCATCCAGGCTCGCCTCTCCCGAGGGCTCCCGGACTAAAAGTCCGGACCACATTCAAGGCGCCTCAGGCGCCGCCCCGCGGACCGCCCGCGTCCCGCGCGGGCCGGTCCGCCCGCGTCGCGCGGGCCCCGGGTGGGTGGGGGAGTGTGTCGCGAGCGCTGCCCACGAGGACGTGGGCGGACCGGCCCGCGGGAACGCGGGCGGTCCGGGGGGGACCGTCAGAACAACCGGATCCCCTTCGCCTGCGCCTCGGCCAGCGCATCGAGAAACCTCGCCCGCGAAATCTCCCGCGCTCCCAGCGCTTCCATGTGAGGCGTCAACACCTGGCAGTCGAGGAAGAGCGAGCCACGCGCCCGCAGATGGTCCATCAGAAACAACAGGGCCAGCTTCGACGCATCCGGCTGCCGGTGAAACATGCTCTCCCCCGCGAAGACCCCGCCGGCATCCACGCCGTACACCCCGCCCACCAGCGCATCCCCCTCCCACACCTCCACACTGTGCGCGTCGCCGGCGTCGTGCAGGCGGGTGTACGCGGCGATGATGCTCGGCGCGATCCACGTCCCGTCCTGGTCCGGACGATACGCCTCCGCGCAGGCGCGGATCACGGAACGGAAATCGCGGTCGATCGTGAACGTGAACGCACTCCGCCGCTGCGCCTTCCGCAGCGAACGCCCGACGTGCAGCTCGTCGAACAGCACTACCGCCCGCCGCCGCGGCGAGAACCACGGCAGCGGAATCCCCTCATGCGGCCACGGAAAGATCCCCTTCCGATACGCCTCCCGCAACGTCTCCACGCGCAGATCCTCACCCATCGCGACAACGTCGCTGCGGGCATAGCGCGGGTCAGGGAAGGTGGACATGATGGATTGAGAATTGAGGATTGAGAATTGAGGATTCGGAGGGTGGCGGGTCATCCTCAATTCTCAATCCTCAATCCCGGTCTAGAAACTCAACTTCAGCTCCCCGCCCTCCGCATCCACCACCACACTTCCGCCACCGGCCAGCGAGCCAAACAACACCGCATCCACCAGCGCATCCTTGATCTTCGTCGAGATCAGGCGGGCCATGGGGCGGGCGCCGAAGGCGCGGTCGTAGCCGTGCGTGGCGAGCCAGGCGCGGCCGGCCTCGGTGAGCTCGATGGTGACGTTCTTTGCCGCCAGTTGCGCGCGCAGCTCGGCCATGAACTTGTCGACCACCTGCTCGATCGTCTCGAAGGAGAGCGGCTCGAAGGCGATCCAGGCGTCGAGGCGGTTGCGGAACTCCGGCGCGAACGTCCGCTCGATCACTCCGCGGCCATGACCGCTGGCCGCGTTCTGCATGAAGCCGGGCGAGGCCTCGGTCATCTCCCGGCCGCCGGCGTTGGTGGTCATGATCAGGATCACGTTCCGGAAGTCGGCCTTCTTGCCGTTGTTGTCGGTGAGCGTGGCGTGATCCATCACCTGCAGCAGGATCGAGAAGAGATTCGGGTGCGCCTTCTCGATCTCGTCGAGCACCAGCACCGCGTACGGCGTCTTCGTGATTGCGTCGGTCAGCAGGCCTCCCTGGTCGAAGCCGACGTAGCCGGGAGGGGCGCCGATCAGGCGCGACACCGTGTGCGGCTCCATGTACTCGCTCATGTCGAAGCGGATGAACTCCACCCCCAGCGACTGCGCGAGCTGCTTCGCCAGCTCGGTCTTCCCAACGCCGGTCGGTCCGGAGAAGAGGAACGACCCGATCGGCTTGTCCGGATTCCCGAGCCCGGAGCGCGACAGCTTGATCGCATTCACGACCTGCTTGATGGCGTGATCCTGTCCGTAGATGACGCGCCGCAGATCGTCCTCCAGCACCTTCAGCCGGTCCTTCTCCGAGACCGCCACGGTGCGCGGCGGAATCTTCGCCATCCGCGCGACCACGGCCTCGACTTCATGGACGTCGATGATGTCGGGGGGAAGGGCCGAGGGCCGAGGGCCGAGGGCCGAGGGAGAAGAGGATTCAGGCGACACGGTGGCCGAAGGCACCCCTCGGCCCTCGGCCCTCGGCCCTTGGCCCTCTGTCCCCCGCATCATCCGCGCCCGCGCCCCCGCCTCATCCAGCACGTCGATGGCCTTGTCCGGCAGATGCCGGTCGTGGATGTATTTCGCCGACAACTCGGCCGCGAGTTGCAGCGCCTCGTCGGTGAAGGTCACGCCGTGGTGCTCTTCGTAGTAGCCCTTGAGTCCCTTCAGGATCTCAATCGTCTCGGCGACGGTCGGCTCGCCGACCTCGATCTTCTGGAACCTTCGAGCGAGAGCCCGGTCGCGCTCGAACGACTGCTTGTACTCGCCGTACGTCGTCGAGCCGATCACCCGCAGCTTCCCCGAGGCGATGGCCGGCTTGAGCATGTTCGAGGCGTCCATCGTCCCGCCGCTCACCGCGCCGGCGCCGACGATGGTGTGGATCTCGTCGATGAACAGGATGGCGTCCTTCTTCTCTACCAGCGCGGCGATGACCGCCTTCAGGCGCTGCTCGAACTCGCCGCGGTACTTCGTCCCCGCCAGCAGCGACCCGAGATCGAGCGACCACACCTCGGCGTTCTTCAGCACCGGCGGCACGTCGCCGAGCTGGATCTTCCGCGCCAGCCCCTCGGCGATTGCGGTCTTGCCGACCCCCGGCTCGCCGACGTACAGCGGGTTGTTCTTGCGCCGCCGGCAGAGGACCTGGATGGTCCGCTCCAGCTCGTGCGCGCGGCCGATGACCGGGTCGATGTCGCCGTTCTTCGCCCGCTCCAGCAGGTTCACGGTGTAGTTCTTCAGCGGATCGCCCGTCGGCCCGCTCTCGTCGGCGACCGGTGCGAAGGCCGGATCGTGCCCGGGCGTCCCCTTGCCGACGCCGTGCGACAGATAGGTGAGGACGTCCAGCTTCTCCACTCCCTGGCTGCGGAGGAGGAAGACCGCGTGCGACTTCTCGGCCTGATAGAGCGCGGCCAGCATCTGCCCGGTGTCGACTTCCTTCCGGCCGGAGCTCTGGGCGTGCAGCTGCGCGTACTGGATCACCCGCTGGAGCATGGTCGTGAGCGCCGGCTGGATGTCGTCGCCGTCGACCTGCTCGTAGGTCTTGTCGATGAACTCGTCGAGCTGCTTTTTGAGCGACTCCACGTCGCCGCCGCATTCGCGGACGGCCGCCGCCGCGCCGCGGTCGTGCAGCAGCGCGAAGAGGAGATGTTCCAGGGTGACGTACTCATGGCGGCGGCGAATGGCCTCGTTCACCGCGAACTCGAAACTGGCCTGCAGGGCTTTGGCAATCATCAGACTTCTTCCATGGTAGCGAGCAACGGATACTCGTGCTCGCGCGCCAGCGAGGTGGTCTTCTCCACCTTCGTCTCGGCGATCTCGAATGTATAGATGCCGGCCACCCCGGTTCCGCGCAGGTGGACGTTGAGCATGACCTGGATGGCCTGCTCCTCCGGCATGTTGAAGATCGACTCCAGGACCCAGACCACGAACTCCATGGTCGTGTAGTCGTCGTTGTGAAGGAGAACCTTGAAGAGGGGCGGCTCCTCGACCTTTTCCTTGCTCTCGGCCAGTGCCGCTTCTTCGTAGTCGGTCTGCGGTGGCAGCATCAGGTGCGATTTAACGCAAAATGCGGGCGCAGAAATGCCGAAAGAGAACGATGAGCGAGGAGAGATGAGCGATGAACCGGAGCGGTGGGGCTCATCGCTCATCGTTCATCGCTCATCGTTCGGCCGGCTGAGGCGTTACGCCCCCGCCGTATTCTTCCTCTCGGGCTTCCTTTGGGATGCCGTCACGCTCGGCCGGGTCATCAAGCCGACCGATCTGTTCATCCTCAGCGGCTACCTCCTCGGCGCGGCCGTGATCGTGGTGGCCCTCGGCCGCGGCGTCGTGTTTCGCGGCTCGCAGTACCTGAATGCCGTCCTGCAGTTCTTCTTCGGGGGCATCCTCAGCGCCCTCTTCATCTTCTACTTCCTCAGCTCCAGCGGCCTGCCGGCCTATCTCTTCGTCTTAGGGCTGGCGGCGCTGCTGATCGGGAACGAATTCCTCCGGAGCGCCTACGGCGAGCTGACCCTCTCGCTGGCCTTCTTCACCCTCAGCGCGATCATGTTCTTCAACTTCGCGCTGGCGCACCTCTTCCGCAGCATCAGCACCTTCTGGTTCTACCTCGGCACGCTTTTGGCCGTCCTGCTCCTGCTCGTCCTGCGGGGAATGTCGCGCCACGAATCGGCCAGCATCCAACCCTCGATCGGCGTCGCCGCCGTAATGCTCCTCCTCCACGTCTTCAACGTCATCCCCCCGGTCCCGCTGGTGAAGAAGGAGATGCTGATCGCCCACGACGTCCGGAGGAGCGGTGGCGGGTACGTCGCCCGCGTCGAGTCCCCCGGCTGGCGCTTCTGGCGCCGTTCCTCCACCACCTTCCACCGCGCCGGCTCCGAGCGCGTCTACTGCTTCACCTCCGTCTTCGTCCCCAACGGCATCAAGACCATCATCCGCCACCGCTGGGAGCTCTTCGACGACGGGAAAGACCAATGGGTGACCACCACCCTGCGCTCCTTCCCGATCGAAGGCGGCCGCCAGACCGGCTACCGCGGCTTCACCTACAAGCAGAACGTAGTGCCCGGCACCTGGCGTGTCACCGCCGAGTCGGAGAGCGGGGCCGCCATCGGGATCGTGCAGTTCCGGTTGGTGCCGGGGAAACCGCCGGAGTTGAAGGCGTTGAAGCTATAGGTCCTATCAGTCCTATCGTTCCCCCGATGCGAACGGCGAAATCGCTGGCCACACCATCGAAATCGCTGGCAACGCCATCAAAATCGCTGGCAACGCCATCAAAATCGATTGCCGCGCCATCGGAATCGATGCCAACGCCATCGAAATCGATTACCGCGCCATCGAAATCGATGGCCATGCAATCGAAATCGATGGCCATGCAATCGAAATCGATGGCGACGCAATCAAAATCGATGGCCACACCATCGAAATCGATGACAAGGCCATCAAAATCGATGGCAACGTCACGAAAATCGATGGCTACACGTCGATTTTCAATCCCACGGCAAGCTCCACCGGTTCCATTCCCTTCCGGAAGATTCGCGCGGGACGCATTCCGATGAGCGTGACACCGGAATCGTCGACCTGCAGCCGGCCGGGAGTACCGGGGGGCAGGTCCTATTTCCGGCGATGGAGAAATACGACGACGGCACCGTAGTCGCTCCCTGCGACGCCGGTGACGTCGACATGGGCGATGTCCTCCAGACCGCCGAGCTTACTCGTCCAGGAACCATCCGGAAGTTGACGGGCCATGTGCGTGGGGACATCGTCACGCGACGCGAATATCGCGACTTTCTCGAACGCGGCGTGGTGATTGCCGGAATCACTGGGCTCGAAGCCGAGCGTGGCGAAGGCCTCGATGAAACTTCCGATCGATTCTTCCCGGCGCACACCCGCTGGCCAGAATGAGAACTGCGGTTCTCCGGGCCACCACCACCTCGTAGTGTCACCCGCTGCCCAGGCAATACAGTTGTAGCGGCCGTCCCGAGGACTCGTGATCTCAAACGCTTCCAGCTGCGGGAAGAGCCGTTGAATCAACTCGCGCATCAGATCAGGCTGTTCGCGCGACCCCACCCGAGCCAGGCTTCCGTCATGCGGGCGACGTCCCCGGCCGCGTCGTCAGGCACCGGGTTCTCGCCTGTAATGGCGTTCAAAGCAGGAAACCAGAAGCGGGCGCTGTCCGCGAGATCACGCAGGATCAGCGGGAGCACCGCCGGGCCGAGACCGATGATCTGCCGATAAGCGGGATGCTCGACCAGCTTGGTAGGAGACGAGAGGTGGGCGGTGGCTGAGGACCACGACAGGACGAGCTCCTCGAACGCAACGGTCAGCCCCTCTTCGACATCGCTGCCCGCAACCTCAGCGATCTGCCTGTCTCTTGCGTCCCACATGCGTGCAGCCCGGAGCTGAGACTCTTCGGGTGTTGCGCCGTGGGCGACGACCGTACGTGCACCACCGGAAAGCCGGGTTGCGTAATGGCCGTTCTTGCTCCACGAAGAACCAGGCTCGTCTTGAAACGTCGTCTGAGAGAGCGGCTTTCCCATCCTGTCTTCCCGCGATTCTACTCCTCAGCTCTCGATGCGCGACCCGACCTCAATCTCCACAGGCGCCGCCCCGCGGCGAAAGATGCGCGCCGGGCGCATGCCGATCAAAGTGACGACATCGCCGTCGACCTGCAGCGCCGATCCCTCTCGCAGCCCGACCACCATCGTCGTGTTTTCCTCGTGAAACTCGCGGATCCGGTCCTCGCGGGTCTCGCCTTTGTGCGGGGACGCCGGGTCGGGGTCGAGGTAGTGGGGGTTGATCTGGAATGGCACCAGACCGAGGGCGTCGAAGGAGGGGGGATAGACGATCGGCATGTCGTTCGTCGTCTTGATCGTCGGGGTGGCGACGTTCGTTCCGGCGCTGGAGCCGATGTAGGGGGCGCCGTTGCGGACGCGGTCGCGGATGGCGTCCAGCAGATCGAGCTCGTAGAGACGGGAGAGCAGGCGGAAGGTGTTCCCGCCGCCGATGAAGATCGCTTCCGCCGCCTCGACGTCAGCGCGTCCGCGCACCTGCGTCGCGCCGAGGTCCATCAGCGTCAGCCGGTCGCGCACGCGCGCCGTGTAGGCGTCGACGTCGTGTTGCGCGAACGGGACGAAGGCGACGTTGCGCACTCCCTCGAGGTGCCGGCGGATGTCACTCTCGGAGTGGTCGAGAAAGCCGTAGCCGTGGACGACGGAGCTGGAGATCAGGAGCAGGCGCATGAGCGGACCGAGGATAGCAAAGAGGCGAGAGAGGAACGATGAGCGATGAGAGATGAACATGCGGAACGCCGCTCATCTCTCATCTCATCTCTTTTCTTTCGCTCCCCACGCCCTCACCCCCGGATACCAGCCGAACAACCCCAGCCCCTTCGCCACCTGCACGTTTTCCACGCGGCGGTTGACGGCCCACTTCTCCGCCACCTGCACCGTCCAGAGATACGGCTGGTCGCGGGAGAGGACGTCGTGGAGCTGGTGATAGAGGTCGGCGCGGCGGGCGCGATCGACTTCGCTCCGCGCCTCGGTCATCAACTGGTCCGCCTCTTCGCTGCGGTAGCCCACCACGTTCATCCCCGTGGGGGCGAACTGCGAGGAGTGGAAGAGGCCGTACGGATCGGGATCGGGCTCGTTGACCCATGACAGAAAGGCCGCCTGAAAGTTCCGCTGCAGGACCGACTCGTAGAATGCCGCCTCGTCGATCACCCGCAGCTCCAGTTGCACGCCGGCCTGGCGGAGCGACTCCTGGTAGACCTGGCCGAGGTCGCGGGAGACCTTGCTGCCGGCGATGATGAGGAGCGCCAGGGTGAACTTCTTCCCTTCGCGATCGAGCACGCCGTCGCCGTCCGAATCGGTCCAGCCGGCCGACGACAGCAGCGCCGAGGCCGCGGGCGGGTTGAAGGCGATCGGCTGGATCTCCGCATTGTGCGCCCACTGGTCGGGAGTGAACGGACCGCTCACCGGGCGCGCCTGGCCGGCGTACAACCGGTCGATCACCGTCTGCCGGTCGAACAGCATCGCCAGCGCGCGGCGGACGCGGACGTCGTCCAGCAGCGGGTCGGACGTGTTCCAGGCGATGCAGTTGTAGGCGAGGCGATAGATCTCGTTGAAGACGAGGCTGGCGGCGCTCGGATCGTCCTTCACCCGCACCCAGACATCGTTGTCGATCCGGCCGACATCGATGTCGCCGCGCTGCAGCGCCTTCCAGACCACCGCGTCGTCGGAGATGACCCGGAAGCGGATCGACTCGAGGCGCGGCTTCTCGCGCCAGTAGTCCTCGCGGCGGGTCAGCAGGAGGCTCCGGTCGCGGCCGCGCGCCTTCAGCACGTACGGTCCGTTCCCGATCACCTGCGTGTTCTTCTTGAAGTCGCCCCGGCCGTAGATGTGCTGCGGCAGTACGCCGATGTTGAAGCTGAGGAGCTGTCCCGCACGCGCCTCGGTGAACACGACCCGGGCGGTGTGGTCGTCGACGATCTTCGTCATCTCGAGGTCCAGCGTCTCGAACGCCCCGGCGAACTGCATCGACTCCTGCCTGACGATGCTCTCGACCGTGAACACCACGTCCCTGGCCCGCACCGGCGTCCCGTCGCTGAACGTCGCCCGCGGGTCGACGTGGAGCATGAACGTCTTCCCGCCGTTGAGGATCTCCCAACGGGCGATGGTCGCGGGGATCGGGGCCATGTTCGCGTCGAGCGCGATCATCGGGTCGTACAGCAGGTCGAGCACCTGGCGCTCGTTCTCGGTGGCGTGCAGGATGTAGTTCAGCGTCTGCACGTCGCCGGAGAGGCGGATGACGACCTGGCCGCCGTCGCGCTGGACCGGCGGAGCCGGTGCGGGAGGAGGTGGCGCGGGCGTCTCGCGCGTACACGCCGCGAGGATCGCGAGAACGAGCGAAGCGAGGAAGCGGCGCATCTGCGCGCCGATTTTAGTCTGCCGCCCGTCGATCCCGTGTAAGGAACGCGCGAATCACCGCCTGCTCCTCGTCCGCCTTGATCCGCGTGAACAGCTGCGTCCCCAGCTTGTCCACCGTCGCCGCCTTGTCGAAAGGAAGGTGCGCGTACATCTTGCCGCCTTCGAAGTGACACGGCTGACAGCGCTTTTCCAGGATCGGCCGCACGTCCTTCGCAAAATCGACGTTCCTCGGCGGCGCCGCCTGCGGCGCCGGGGCGAAGGTGGCGATGAGCCAGAGGGTGAGCTCCAGCAGCAGCATGAGATCAAGGTAGGGCGGGGGAGGGCAGAAGTCTTGTCAGAGCTGTGAACGGTGGAGGCCGAAGCGCCAACCCGAAGCCGCCGAAGGCGGCGAAAGATCTGTAGACCCGGCCTTCAGGCCGGGTACAACGCGCGGCCAACAGGCGAGCCTGCGAAGCGGGCGACAGAAAAGACCGTCCGCGCGGTGAAGTGTTCTGTCGCCCGCTATGCGGACTCGATGATCTACCCACGTCTACCCGGCCTGAAGGCCGGGCCTACAGATCTTTTGCCGCCTACGGCGGCAGAGAGGCGGTTACGTCCTGCCTCGGCACTCGCGAGCACGTAACCTCGCCCCCAACCCCGCAAGCAACCAGCAACCAGCCACAGATCACTCGCTCCCGATCACCCACTTCTCATAAAGCTCCCCGGGCAGCTCCCGCACGAACCGGGACGGCTCCATGAGGATGTCCATGCCGCCGCGGTCGCGGGCCATGACCGGGAAGACCAGGTAGAGCTCCTGTTTGGCGCGGGTGACGGCGACGTAGAAGAGGCGGCGCTCCTCCTCCTCACCGGGGATCACCAGCTCGCGCGTCCCTGCCTCGTCGATCACCGGCGCGTCCTGCGTCGCCCCTTCCAGAAGCGGCAGCGCCTCGTGCAGCCGGTTCGGCGGAATGCGCACGATCCCCCCGGGAACCCGCAGAGCGCGCTGCGAAGGGAAACGCCCATCGGCGAGCCAGATCACGAAGACGCTCCGCCACTCCAGCCCCTTCGCCTGGTGTACCGACGACAGCACGATCTTCTCGTCCTCGGGGGCGACCACCGCCACGTCCTCGCCGGCGATCGGGTTCGACAGCGCGACGTCGTCGAGGAATGTCTCCACGTCCTCGTAGCGGAGCGCGTACTGCGAGAGCTGCTCGAGATCGTCCAGCCGCGCCTGCGCGTTCGGGAACTTCGTCCGGGCGTAATCGGCATACCCGCGCTCCACCACCAGCCGGATCGACTCCGACGGATTCCGCTTCATCGAGTCCGAGCCGATCAAAGCGAGCAGTCCGGCCGCGCTCTTGATCGACCCCGCCACGCCGCGTCCGCTCAACCCCTCGACGCCGCGCACGAAGCGGTCGAGCGGGTTCGGCGACTGGCTGATGCGCGTCCACACGTCGGCGGCGACCTTCTCGCCGATCTTCGGGTAGAGCTTCAGCATCCGCTTCCACGACAGCTCGTCGCGCGTGTTCGTGACCACCTTCAGGTACGCCAGCACGTCCTTGATGTGGGCCTGCTCGAAGAAGCGGACGCCGGAGCGGATCTCGTACGGGATGTTCCGCCGCGACAGCTCCATCTGCAGCTCCAGCGACTGGTAGTGCGAGCGGTAAAGCACAGCGATGTCGTCGAGACTCTCCCCCTCGTCGCGCAACTCCAGGATGCGCTGGGCGATGAACTGCGCCTGCTCGAACACGTCGTCGACGCCGACCACCGCCGGCTCCGGCCCGTCGCCGCGCACCGCCTGCAGCTCTTTCCGGAACTGGAAGCGGTTGGCGGAGATGGAGGCGTTGGCGAGCTGCAGGATCTGCCGCGTCGACCGGTAGTTCGTCTCCAGCTTGTAAATCGTTGCCTCGGCGAAGCGCAGCGGGAAGGTGAGGATGTTTTCGAACGAAGCCCCGCGGAACGAGTAGATCGACTGCGCGTCGTCTCCCACCACCATCACATTCCGGCGCACCGCGGCCATCGAGTCGATGATGTCCGCCTGCAGCTTGTTCGTGTCCTGGTACTCGTCGACCAGGATGGCCCGGTAGCGTCGCCGCAACGACTCCGCGACCTCGGCGTGGTCATCGAGCAGCACCTTCCAGAAGACCAGCAGGTCGTCGAAGTCCATCGCATTCGCGTCGCGCTTCCGCTCCTTGTAGCGGCGGAACACGTTCACCATCTCGTCGCCGTACATCATGAAATGCGGGTAGTTCTGCTCGAGATGCAGCTCCAGCGGCGTGCGGGTGTTGATGAGGAACGAATAGATGTCGAGGAGGACGTCGCCCTTCGGGAAACGCTTCTCCAGCGTCTTGATGCCGAGGGACGAGATGGCCGATTCCATCATCTCCTTCGCATCCTCCGCGTCGAGGATCGAAAAGTTCGGGCGGTAACCGATCGCCTCCGCATGCCGCCGCAGCAATCGATTCCCGATCGAATGAAACGTCCCGCCCCAGATCCGCCGCGTGTCCGTGGTGACGAGCTGCTCGACCCGGCTGAGCATCTCCCGCGCGGCCTTGTTGGTGAAGGTGACGATCAGGATCTCGGAAGGATCGATCCCGTCCTCGATCAGCCGCGACACGCGATAGGTGAGAGTCCGCGTCTTCCCCGACCCCGCCCCGGCGATGACCAGCATCGGCCCCTCGCCGGCCATCACCACTTCGAGCTGTTCCTGGTTCAGCTCCTCTTCGTACTTGACCTTGTACTGCTTCTGAGGCTTCGCCGCCTGTTTGAGTGTATAGCGGCGGACTTTTGGGGCGTTCATATCGGGGGAAGGAGACTATCAGGATTAGCGGGAGTGCCGGCGACGCCAACCAACGGAGCGCCGACGTCGAAACGGAGCGCCGGTCTTCGACCGGCCGGTCCGCCGGCCTTCGGCCGGCAGTCTCGCGGGATACCCCACCTTTTTCGCGCGGCCGCCCTCGGGAGGCCGGTGATCTTCACACTTGTCCAGAGACTGCCGACCGAAGGTCGGCGGACCGGCCCACGGAACGTCGGCGCTCCGTAGGCACCTGGGGTCACACCTTCGTTCTTCTCGAGAAAAGAAGCCCTGAACAGTCATGTGGGCCAGACTTTTAGTTAGTGAGGTCGCGGCTCTGAAAGTCAGAGCCGAAAGCGTCCATCCTGCGGGGAATGGCCGTCACCACTCGGCATCCAGCTCTGAAAGTCAGAGCCGCGAGGCAACAAGTTCGAGTTGTTTCGCGGCATCGTCGGGTTTCATCGCTGAATTCTGAGGTCGCGGCTCTGAAAGTCAGAGCCGAAAGTGTCCATCCTGCGGGAATGGCCGTCACCACGCGGCATCCAGCTCTGAAAGTCAGAGCCGCGAAGCAACAAATCCGAGTTGTTTCTCTACATCGCCAGGCTTCATCGCTGAATTCTTAGGTCGCGGCTCTGCGTCTCAGAGCTGAACCGCTCGATTTCAAATCAGTGCACCTGGGGTAATCAGTGCACCTGGGGTCACACCTTCGTTCTTCTGCAGAAAAACGAAGCTCTGCCCCCAGCCCACCCACAGATCCCAGCCCCGACCAGAACGCCGTGATCCCGATCAGCCACCCGGTGCTCAGAGTTAACGTAGCGTCGGCGACGCCGGCCCACGGAGCGCCGACGTTCCGTCGGCCGGTCCGCCGGCATTCTGCCGGCAGTCTCGGGCGACGCGTTCCGCACACTGCCGACCGAAGGTCGGCGGACCGGCCGGTCGAAGACCGGCGCTCCGTGAGGACGCGAACGGCGG